>NZ_CAXBGN010000001.1:0-926453 GCF_963975415.1 uncultured Kriegella sp. | reverse complement strand
CCGCCGCCTTCCTCGAAGGGCCCTTCACATACGTGGAGGGCCCTTTTTTTATGCCCGATAATCAAAGGACGCCCATAATCTGCAAATTGGGACGAAACTTGAATAAGAGACGGCTTAGAAAAGATTTTATTTCCTTATTTTATTACATACCTTGTGAATTCAAAATTGATGTCTCCCAGATGAAAACCTAGGGAGAACTATCATACATATTGAAACTTAAAATTACAGTTCACAAATGAAAAAAAAATCGAAATTTAGGCTTCTTATAGCTTCTTTGGTATTAGCTTTACTTGTTTTTGGTACCACCAGTTCATTTAAGAAACACACACCTTGGGTACAATTGTTTAATGGTAAGGACTTAAAAAATTGGACAATTAAAATAAGGTATCATGAATTGAATGATAATTTTGGGGATACCTTCACGGTTAAAGATGGAAATATTCAGGTGAGATACGATGAATACGACACATTTGATGAACAATTCGGACATCTCTTTTATGACAAGCCTTTTTCTTCTTATCTATTTGCTGTTGAATATCGTTTTGTCGGGGAGCAGGCCAAAGGCGGACCCGGTTGGGCCTATCGCAATAGTGGGGTGATGATTCATGGTCAAGACCCTGCAGATATGGCGGTTGATCAAGATTTTCCGAATTCGATAGAGGTACAGCTTTTGGGTGGAAACGGAAAAGATGACCGAAGTACTTCTAATCTTTGCACTCCAGGTACCCAATACGTAAAGAACGGGGAAGTAATAAAGCGACATTGTACAAACTCTAAATCAAATACTTATCACGGTAATCAGTGGGTGCGCGCTGAAGTTTTGGCTTTGGGAGATTCTTTGATAGTCCATTATGTAAATGGTCAAGAAGTAATGCGTTATGAAAAGCCGCAATTAGATTCGAAAAAAGGTGAGGAAATGGGACAACTATTAAATGGAGGAACCATTTCGTTACAAAGCGAAAGTCATCCTGTGGATTTTAGAAAGGTTGAAATTGTTGATTTGGAAAAGTATGTCGACAAACCTAAAAAGCTTGATAAAATGATCAAAGCGCTTTTATCTGAAAAACGAATTGCAAAACAATAAATCTGGAATATGGGATTTTTCCGATTTTCTTTACTTCTAATTTTATGTATAGGTGTTTTTTCTCCGCTTAAGGCACAAGAGAAATATAACCCGCCGACACTGTCAAACCCCGATTCATGGTCAATGATTTTAATACCGGATACGCAGTCGTATGTGAAATTTGAACGTAACCACGGTATTTTGGAACTAATGACCAGTTGGATCAGTGAAAATATAGATTCATTGAATATAAGAATGGTGCTATGTACCGGGGATTTAGTGGAACAGAACGACTTATTGGTGCCCGATCATATTAACGGAAACCTTCCGAGTCGCAAACAATGGCAAGCGGTTTCCCATGCTTTTGAGCGATTAGATGGTAAAGTGCCTTATGTTTTAGCCGCCGGTAATCATGATTTTGGCTATAAGAGTGTAGAAAATAGAAATACATACTACAATACATACTTTCCGGCGGATAGAAATATTTTAAACGACAAGGCGCTTCGTTCGGCCGGTAAAAATATTCAAGGGTTCCCATCACCCGAGAATGCAATCTATGAGTTTGTTTCCCCACATCAACGAAAATTTTTATTTGTAAATATTGAGTTTGCCCCTAGAGACACAGTGCTCCGTTGGGCACAGCAAGAAATTTCAAGTCAAAGGTATCTCAATCACACGGTAGCTGTTTTAACACATTCCTATTTAAATTCCAAGAATGAGCATATTGAGAAGGAGAATTACCCTATTCAAGATGGTAATTATGGTAAGGCTATTTGGGAGAAATTAGTAGCGCCTTCAGAGAATATTCAAATGGTATTTTCTGGCCATATCGGAAGCAGTGATGATTTCAGGGGACATACGGCCTTCAAAGTCGATAAAAATGCGGCTAATAAGAAAATAAACCAAATGACCTTTAATGCCCAAGCCATGGGTGGTGGGTGGCATGGGAACGGTGGAGATGGTTGGTTACGTATCTTAGAGTTTCTCCCAGATGGAAATACGGTTAATGTGACCACATTTTCCCCTTATTTCGCCATCTCACCGAGTACGCAAAAAATGTCCTATCACAATGTACCTTTTAACAAATTTACCTTTACGCTTGATTAATTCATTTCAAGAGTTATAAGTTGTGGTGCACTGAATTGCTCGTACAGTTGAATTGATACGTTTTAAGGTTTTATATTCGTAATGAGGTCAAAAAATACGGAGAGAAGGCTAAGAAATACCAAATCATCAAAAACACGAAACACTATCTTGCTTCTTAAAAAGTTAGTCGTGTTTGGGGATGGACTAATTTCTCATAAAGACGTATTTAAATTCATTATATGACTACCAGGGAACTGAAGATAACAGGTGTTTTAATGCTAGTGGTATTTTGCCATTCAATTGTTAACGGTCAGCGCACTATTCATAAAGTTGATAGTGATCAATATCGTATCGATATCAGTAAAGAAGATGGCTCACCTGTTACCATACTACAAGTTACCGACCTTCATCTAGGTAGCACCGATGAAGGGAAGTGGAAAAGAGATTTGGAAACTTGCCGTAGGATAAAAAAGTTGGTTGAAACCCATGACCCCGATATGATTGCCATTACCGGGGATTTGTTTGATGGCAACAAACCCCATGGAACTTTATTGGCTTCTTATGCAGTTAATTTTTTTGATAGTCTAGATCGCCCTTGGTTGTTTATGTTCGGAAACCATGATCCTGAAGGAGGATTTGGAAGGGCGGCTATTGCCGAAGTCTTTGCTGAATCAAAATGGGGGGTTTTGGGGAAGCATTCCGTAAATAACGAATGGAGCGAGAAGTATGATTATGTTGTAGATATTTTGGTGAATGGCGAAAGGAAACCAGTCTGGCAAATTTTTGGTTTTGATTCTGGTGCGGAAAAGGGTAATAAATCTATAAAGGAAGAGCAGTTGAAATGGTATCGTGATATTTCAAATAATACTGCCAGTACACATAAAGAACAAATCAGGGCAATTTCAATGTTTCATATTCCACTTATTGAATTTCAATATTTGCAAGACGATGAATCCATAAAAAAGCAGGGTTTCAATGAGGAAAAAGTTTATTACGAAGAGGATGACGGGTCAGTCTATAAAACTTTTCTTGATGTAGGAAATGTGGAAGCCGTATTTTGTGGACATGATCATTACAATAATTATTGGGGAACTTATAAAGGAGGCATTATTTTGGCATATGGCTATATTAGTGGCGTGGCCACAAAGTATGCTTGGCCCCCAGGAGGTAAACTCATTACTTTGCCTATCAACGGTGGAAAGATAGTAATGGAGAATGTAATACCTGATATGGGAAAGTAGATTGACATTGAAAGCAATACCTTTTGAGCAGTACTTCCCCTGTAAGCCATAAAATTTGGTGAAGGTAACTGAATAAGGACTTTTTTTAAATATCAATTGTTGTTTAACTTCCTACCTCCCAAACATCACGCGTTTTTTCAATTTTATTTAAGTGCACTATTTTACTACTTAGCTCCATTCGGTCAACACCGTTGACTTCGAATAGAACTTCATAGTATTGCGGTAGTTCTCCAAACTTGTCTTTCATTGTTTTTGTTAGGCTTTCAAGCAGTTGGTGATTTGTGAAGTTCTTTAAACTTTGAGTGGCACCGGTATCCCATATTCCACCGAGCAGATAGACCGTGTTGTTATTTGGTCCAGGAAATTTCGCCATAAATCCATAATCGGTATGATAAGAATCAGGATTTCCTGAAGGTTTATAGCGTATTTTCTTTTTGTTGGTTGAATCGTTATAAATCAACTCATCTTCTTCTGGATTAAAATCAAAATCTGAATTCTTAAAGTAGGCTTTGAAAATTCCTAAAGTCTTTATCATGCCAACTACGATAAAATCGTGGTCTTGAAGTTCTTTAGGGTTAAACCTTGATATACTACGTATCGTATAATCCTTATCTTCGGAAAAAAAGATTTCGGTCAAATTCTTGATCCAGATACTGCTACTTTGAATAAGCAATGAATAGGTTGGTATGTTAATGTCTACACCAGGGCGCGCAAGGTTGGATTTAGATTTCTCAAAATCTGCTTTTGAGTTGATTTGGGGATCTCTGATATTCCGGTCTAAATTTATGGTTGAATCACGTTCCGTGTAAATAAAAAGGTCTCCCAGTACGACCATGGTGGTTTTTTTACTGTGTAAAAGGTCTTTCCACAGACCTTGTTCGCTGACCAAACCTATTTGCTTTTTTTGTCCGGTTAAATAGAAATTGGTCAAAACGGAAGCTAATAGTAAAATTAACATAGTTGCCAACCAAGGTTTGCTATATAGTTTTGTGAAAGGAGACGTTTTATTATTATGTTTTTTGCTAATTTCAATTCGATAGCTTCCCTTTGGAATGCGCAGAATGTATGCGTCGGTTCTGCCTTCATTTTGATAATACGCTTTTAGTTTTTTTCGTAGATTATAAACATAAACCCGTATCAAGGTACTCTGAGAAGGGTCGAAAGTCGTTTTGCCAAAAATATCCGCGGCAATTGTAGTCTCTTTAGGAACATCATTTTTAATAGAAGAGGCTACTAAATACCTTAAGAGGTTGGCATAGGTGTTTGACCTACCAAACGATTTGGTTTTAATAATTTTTTCGACAATAGCATCGTACTCTTTGTCTTTCATGGGAGTTTCGCTTCAATGATTTAAATATAACCATTAATCATTAACAGTTAACAAAACTGTTTTTCCCTCGATTTTGCCATTTATGAATTGTTTATATTTGATTGATTAAGAATTTCATATGGAGGGATTTAAGTTTTACGTGTGGCTGTATTCCAGTTGTTTTTTATTGGTTGGGTGTGGATGGAACGTACCTGCAGAAATCGAATTGGTTTATGAAGAGGTGCCTGAAAAAATTGATTTTAACTACCACGTTAAGCCCATACTTTCCGATAAATGTTTTGCTTGTCATGGGCCCGATGCCACAAACCAAAAAGCGGGACTGCGATTAGATATCCAAGAAAATGCCTTTGGTGCTCTCGAAAATAATGTCAACGCACATGCAATCGTACCCGGCAAACCGGGAAAAAGCGAAGTCATAGGTCGAATTCTTAGCAAAGATGAGAGTTTATTAATGCCCCCTCCAGAGTCAAATTTGGCTTTGAACGAAAGGGAGATGGCTATTTTAACAAAATGGGTTGAGCAAGGCGCTGAGTACAAACCACACTGGTCTTTTATAAAGCCCAAAAAAGAAACACTTCCTAAAATTAGGGAGACCGATTGGGCCGAAAATGAAATCGATTTTTTTATAGCGCATAAACTGGAACAACAAAATTTATCGCCTTCCGAAAAGGCTTCGAAAGAAACCCTTATTCGAAGGTTAAGTTTTGATCTTACCGGTTTGCCACCATCATTGGAACAAATTAAAGATTTCGTTCAAGATACCTCACTGAACGCTTATGAAAAGCTAGTTGATCGTCTATTGGCATCGCCGAGTTATGGTGAGCGTATGGCGGCCGAGTGGATGGATGTTGCAAGATATGCTGAGAGTGATGGTTATCTTGATGACAAACACCGTGATTTTAGTCCCTATCGTGATTGGGTGATCAAAGCATTTAATGAAAACATGAGTTATGAGAAATTCACGACCTGGCAATTGGCCGGCGATCTCATTAAAGAGCCATCACAAGAAAGTATTCTTGCAACAGCGTTTAACAGATTGCATAAAAAAAACTCGGAAGCAGGAATTGTTTTTGAAGAGTTCCGTCAAGAATATGTGGCCGATCGTACACTTACATTGGGTAAGGCATTTTTAGGACTAAGCGTGGAATGCGCCCGATGTCATGACCATAAGTACGACGCTATCAGTCAAAAAGAACATTATGAGATGGCGGCTTTTTTTAATAGTACCAACGAAATAGGAACGGCGGTGTATGGGCCAGGTCAGGTGCCCGGCCCATCATTACTTTTAACGAATGCCGAGCAAGATAAAATCTTGGAATATATTGATTCTAATATTGATAAAGTCGAAAAGCAGCTGGTCGAAATTCAAAAGTTACCTTCTGAAGAGGTGATAGCTGAAAACGATATGAAGGGGGTAATGCAATCTCTCCAAAAAAACTATAATGAAGGGTTGGTGGTAGATTATAGTTTTGATAAATTGATACGAGCGGACAAGAAACGGTTCAATTGTCAGAATGTCTTCGGTGACGGCAGACCCGCCGTAGTAAACGAGCCTGATATCAAAGGGGGAGCTAAGGGTAATGGTATTTTTATCAATGACTATACGACGATTCAATTGCCCGAAAAAGTTGGGTGGTATGATTTTGTAGACCCCTTTACGGTTTCATTGTCCTTGTTTCCGGATAAAGTCTATGAGGAGGCCGGAATATTTTACCATTGCGAAGACCTGAGATTGGGGTTGAATGGGTATTCGTTTTATTTAGAGGATAACAAGCCGAAATTTGTCATTGCCCAATCTTGGCCTACAAATGCTATTCAAATTATAGCAAAAGAGCCACTTCCTGAAAAAGAATGGTCCAATTTCGTTGTTTCGTACGATGGTCTCGGCAAGGGTGAAGGGGTACATTTCTATCTAAATGGAGAGGAAATGGAAGTAGCGGTCGAAATCGATAACCTTTACAAATCGATTACGTTCGAACCCAATATTCATACCTATGGTTTTAAAGGGTTTACATTGGGAGTAAGGGATAAAATAAAGACTTTTATCAATGGTGGACTCGATGAGCTTAAGATTTATAATCGAGAACTAACAGCTTTGGAAGTGCTTTACGCTGAAGATAGAAAAAAAGCTGTTTCATTATTTCAAAATGCTCAAGATACTAAGGGTATTGCTTTAGTTTCAGCACATCGATTAAAAAATGAGCCGAATTTTGTTGCGAAAAATGAACGACTTCGCAACCTTAAAAGGGAACGCTTAACTGTTGTTGATACAATTCCCGAGATTATGGTGTTGGGTGAAATGCCGCGACCAAGACCGACCTATATATTAGATAGAGGCATGTACGATTCACCGACCGAAGAAGTTTTTCCGAATATTATTACGGCGGTGCTTCCGTTTGATGAAGAGCTTCCGCGAAACCGTTTGGGCCTTACCAAATGGTTGTTCGAAGAAGATCATCCTTTGACGGCTAGAGTGTATGTAAATCGCTTGTGGCAAATGCACTTTGGAAAGGGGCTGGTAGTTTCTTCGGATGATTTTGGAAACCAAGGAGACTTGCCTTCGCATCCGGGTTTATTGGATTGGCTCGCGGTTAGTTTTCGTGAATCGGGTTGGAATATCAAAAAAATGCACAAGCTGATGGTAATGTCGGCGACCTATCAGCAAAGTTCAGAAATAAGAGAAGAACTACAGGAAATGGATGGTGATAATAAATTATTGGCCCGTGGTCCGAGTTTTCGAATGACCGCCGAAATGGTACGTGACAATGCCTTGGCCATAAGTGGTTTGTTATCCCATAAAATTGGAGGTCCTAGTGCTTACCCGTACCAACCTGAAGGGCTTTGGGATGAAATCACTAATAAATCTTGGCGCTACAGATACCTACAGAAACCTGGGGAAGGGCTCTACCGACGTAGCTTGTACACTATTTGGAAAAGAACATCGGCTCCTCCTTCTATGCTGATTTTCGATGTGGGAGAGAGAGGTGTCTGTACCGTAAAACGTAGGGAAACCAGTACACCGTTGCAGGCCTTGGTACTTTTAAATGACCCTCAGTTTATTGAAGCGTCTCGTGTATTGGCCGAAAATTTGATTCAAGATTATAGGAATGTCGACGAGCGGCTTAAAATAGGATATAAGTTAGCGACAGGGCGTAATCCTAATGCATCTGAAATGGCCACCGTGCAAAAATTTTATAATTCAGAGCGCAATCGGTTTCAAAAAGAGCAAGAAGATGCGGTGGCCTATGTTTCCACAGGAAGCTCAAAACCACAAAATAATCTGAATGTCATCGAAGTTGCGGCGTTGTCAACAGTTTTGAACGGAGTGATGAATACGGCAGACGGTTATACAATACGATAATCAATTATGGACGATTTAACAAGGGAATTGAAATTTACAGATACGCGACGAGGGTTTTTAAAGAAAGCCTCATTGGGCTTTGGGTCTATTGCACTCTCAAGTATGTTGGCGCCGACCACAGGTTACGCCAAAGATCTGTTATTGGGAAATTCTGGTGATGGTATGGGAGGCGTTTTAAATGGCACACATTTTCCGGCCAAGGCCAAAAGGGTCATTTATCTTTTTCAGAGCGGTGGTCCTTCACAACTGGAAACCTTTGATTACAAACCACAACTTGCAAAATGGCATGGAAAAGAGATCCCTCCCTCGGTACAGGGTACCCAACGAAATTCGGGTATGGTGGCCGATCAATCTACTTTTCCTTTGGTGAAATCAATTTATGATTTTAAGCAATACGGACAATCAGGGGCATGGGTCAGTGAAATTTTTCCGCACACGGCCAAAGTTGTCGATGACCTTTGTATCATTAAATCAATGCGTACAGAGGCCATAAACCATGAGCCCGCCGTGATGTTCGTACAAACAGGGTCTCAGCAAAGCGGAAGACCGTCGATTGGTTCGTGGCTGAGTTATGGGCTGGGTAGCGATAATAAAGATTTACCCAATTTTGTGGTGATGTTGTCGATGGGAGGAGGAGCACAGCCTTTAAGTTCTTCGGCCTGGGCCAACGGATTTCTTCCATCGCACCATCAAGGTGTACAGTTTCGTTCGGGTAAAGACCCCGTGTTATACTTGAACAATCCGCATGGGGTTCATGACCATGACCGAAGAAGAGCTTTAGATTATATAGCTGAACTAAACAATCACCAATATGATATTTGGAAGGATCCAGAAATACAGTCCAAAATAAATCAGTACGAAATGGCCTATAAGATGCAGAGCTCCGTACCTGATGCCGTGGATGTCTCAAACGAGCCCGACCATATTTATGAGTTGTATGGGGAAGATGCGAGAACGCTAGGTACGTATGCCTATAATTGTTTGCAGGCACGGCGTTTGGCCGAGAAGGATGTCAAATTTATTCAGCTATATCATATGGGGTGGGACCAACATGGAGGGCTGCCCGGTGGAATTAAACGGCAGGCCCTAGGTACGGATCAGGCTACGGCAGGCCTTATTCAAGATTTAAAGCAAAGAGGACTTCTAGAAGATACTTTAGTGGTTTGGGGAGGAGAGTTCGGACGCACGAGTTTTTCTCAAGGACGGTTGACGGCTACCAACTACGGTAGAGACCATCACCCAGGTTGTTTTACGATGTGGATGGCGGGTGCTGGCGTAAAGCCGGGTATGGTCTACGGCGAAACCGATGAGTTTAGTTATAATGTAATTCAGAACGAAGTTCACGTTCATGATTTTCAAGCGACCCTACTTCATTTATTGGGTATCGACCACGAAAGGCTTACTTTTAAACACCAAGGTAGAAGGTATAGGTTGACCGATGTACACGGTCATGTTGTAAAGGATATTCTAGCATAGATAAATGATAACAAGAAGAAAGTTTGTTGAAAGAACGGTGCAATCCGGTAGTGCTATACTGGCATCTTCCATCTTGCCATTTCAGATTATGCCCTCGCGAGCGAAGCTGGAAGAGACTATTTTGGGGCACGGCGATTTTCGTTATCGGCTGGAAAAGGAATGGGGCAATTTAGACCCCAAAAATACCCCGGTAAACAACTGTCATGAGATGGTTATGGATAAAAAAGGAAGGCTATTACTTCTGACCGACCATCCGAAGAACAATATCCTTATGTATAGCACCGCGGGCAAACTGCTGAATTCTTGGACATTAAATTTGCCCGGTGCTCATGGGCTGACCTTGCATGATGAAGGAGGTTCTGAATATTTATACATTACCGATCCCGGTTTGGGGAGGGTGATTAAAAGTTCGTTGGATGGACGCATAATCATGGAACTTAGTTCCCCTTCAAAACTGGGTGCCTATGACGAGAATATGGCTTATAAGCCCACAGAAACGACCATAGGCCCAAATGGAGATATTTACGTGGCCGATGGTTACGGTTCCCAGTTTATTTTACAATATGATGCTAACGGAACATTTATACGAAAGTTTGGGGGCGATAGCTTTTTGTCTCCGGAAAAATTCAAACAGGCACACGGGGTAACTTTAGATACAAGGGATGCGAACAATCCCACCTTATTATGTTCGGCGCGAATTAAAAATTCATTCAAACGTTTTTCTTTGGATGGGGAATATCTGGAAAATATCTATATGCCAGGTCTGTTCGTCAGTCGGCCTGTAATCGATGGGGAGAATATTTATTCCGGAGTATGTTTTGGTATGGAGGAGGGCAATTACAATATGCAATTGAATAAAGGTTTTGTGACTATTCTCAATAGGGAAAATAAGGTGGTATCCAATCCCGGGGGTACAGCGCCGGTTTACAAAGAGGGAAAGTTGCAGTTAATGCTTCAAGACCGTCCGGTGTTTAAACACTGCCATGATGTTTGTGTTGATGGTGATAAGAACTTATATGTCTGTCAATGGAATGCGGGCGGGGTTTATCCTTATAAACTACATAGAGTATAAATTAAGGGCTTACCACGGGGTTTGTTGCTATAAAATAAAAATGAGCGGTAAATCCGCTCATTTTTTATTCTGATTTATCGGCGTTTTATCGAGTTCCGCCTTTTTGTTTTTCTATGGGGCTATCATCGCATTTTAAATCACCTACGACATATTGCATTCCGTCTAACAAGAACTGTAGCAGTTCAGGGTTGTCTAAACTTTGGGCATTGTGGGAAGGGGAGGTATAGAAAACCCTTCCTTGACCGTGTCTTTTGATCCAGGCGACATAGTTGACCTTTTGGTCAACTTCCTTTTTCATACCTTTTAATTTATCTATTTCGATATAAAGTAAGGGTCTAAAGTTATAATCGAAATACGCATTTTTGAAAAAATAGGGTTCATCAACATGTGTTAGACCTTTACCTTTAAAGGCTTTTACCAAAGGATGTTTTTTATCATATTCCTTTAGGTGCATTTCTTGTTGTTTGGGATGGTAGTCGAAACTACCACCAGTCATTTTGCTGAATTCCATGGAGTTATTTTGAACGGTAATGGCCCCGTGCAGTATCAATAATCCGCCTCCTTTTGCTACATAATCCAAAAGGTTGTTTTCGTATTTTTTCGAAAGTGCTGCTATCTTTTCATCGGAAAGGTTTGAATTCTTCTGTAACAAATCCCAAAATAAATCCCTTTTCGGTCCTGCAGGGTTGCAGTTATTGAGTACCACTGCATCATATGCTTTTAGATTATCGGTATCAAAACTATCAATGTCATAAGAATTGGTGATTTCAAAAGCACCGGACTTTGTTCCCAAAACTTTTAGCATTTCAACATTCAACGGGGCGGTCCAATGATAAAATCCTGTATGCTGGGAAAAGACCAAGACTTTTTTTACATCAGCTTTGACCGTAGCCTTTGAAGGGGCTAATTTTTCAATTTTTGAAATCCACTCATCGGAAACTTCAAACGATTCGAGACTTTGGGCAATAGTGGCGTTCAAGAAAAAAAAGGTAAAGGCGGTGAAAATTAGTTTTTTCATAGTGTTTAGTTTTATTTATTTTCTGTGGATTCTCTTGTAATCAATCTATGCTTTAGGATAATAGACCCTGCAGATTGTAAATTTATGGTGCCATTCAAATGGCTTATAATGCTCTGGCCGGCCAAAACACCCAATTTATAACCGGGATAGTCGATAGTCGTCAAAGCTGGACTTATTATTTCTGATATGGGGTCGTTATTAAAACCGACGATTTTAATTTCTTCGGGAATTTTATATCCAATCTTTTTAAGCTCCTTAATACATTCGACCGCCATGGTGTCATTCGCAATAAATAGGCCATCGATTTGGTTTTTTGCTTTTTTAATTCGTTTCAGGACAACATCTATTTTTTGGGGGTCCAAGTCGGTTTCTAAAAGGTTGTAAGACCTGAACGAAAGTCCGTTTTTAACCATGGCATCTTTGAATCCCTGCAGGCGTTCTGCATACACATTACGCTTTAAATTGCCACTGATGTGCAACAGATTTTTGCAACCTTGTGAAATAAGGTGTTCGGTGGCTTCAAACCCTGCCGCTTTATTGTCGATTAGTATGGTCGGGCAATTTGGTAAGGTAAAGACCCTGTCAAAGAACAAAAGTGGAATCTCCCTTTGGGTAAAGATATTAAAATGTTCGTAATCGGTCGTTTCATAGGCTAAAGAGACCATTAAGGCATCAACTCCGCTATCATATAACGTTTTTGTGTTCAGTTTTTCTTTCTTTTCAGATTCCAAAGATTGACTGATAATTAAATTGTATCCTTCATCATTCGCCGCTTTTTCTATTCCGGAGAGCACGGTAGACATAAAATAGGAATTCAATTTGGGTACGACCACACCTATGGTGTTCGATTTTTGCTTGCTCAGGTTCGCAGCAAATTTATTCGTACGATATCCAGATTCTTTGGCGGCCAACAAAATCCTTTCCTTTGTTTTTTTACTGATGGAGTGATGGTCGTTTAAGCTACGACTCACCGTTGCGGGAGAAACATTTAGCAGCTTGGCCAAATCATATATGGTAACCTTTTTTTGCATGAACTCAGTGAAATATAATGCAACAATATTACGCAACTAATTGTTAGTAAAAAATATAAAATTTAAAAAAATCGATATTTAAGGCTTTATATGGCTATTTATAATGTGATAGTATCTGCAAAATGGGTACTTTGATAAATTTTTAGTAAATATTTAACGTAATCGGTTGCATAAAATGTAATTTTTTTTAGCTTTGTCGGGATCCATTTCTGAAATGTTGCTTTCAAGACTTGGTTCAAACTAGAATAACTCACTTTTAACAACTGATTTATGAAATACCCAACACCACCACTCAAGTTAGGCAAACCTGTCCTTGCGGCTTTGTTATGTATGTTCGCCTTTTCATCCTTAACCTATGGGCAGAACGGTTTTACGGTTACTGGAACTGTTTTTGATGAATTGGAAACACCACTGCCAGGTGCTTCCATTGTAGAAAAGGGCACGACTAATGGAGTGTCTACGGACTTTGATGGCAATTACTCAATTGAGGTCTCTAATCAAAACGCCGTACTTGTCATTAGTTATATAGGTTATGGAGAACAAGAAATTCCTGTCAATGCTAACTCGCAAATTAACACCACCATGGAGCCAAGTGCCTCTACTTTAGATGAGGTAGTATTGGTGGGGTATGGGGCGGTAAAGAAAAAAGATTTGACCGGTGCTATTTCCCAAATTGATGCCGACGGCCTTTCCGATCAATCTACGAACTCGGTAACCGACGTTTTGCGGGGCAATGTTGCGGGTTTGAGTATCGGCCTTTCAGCTTCACCAAAAGGAACCAGCCAAATTAGAATTAGGGGAAACAATAGTTTGACCGCTGGCTCTAGTCCATTAATCGTTGTCGATGGTATGATTTATAACGGCGATCTATCTGATATTGCTCCCTCTGACATTGATAAACTAGATGTCATGAAAGATGCCAGTTCGGCTGCTGTCTATGGTGCACGTGGCGCTAGCGGCGTAATACTGGTTACTACAAAAAGAGGGACAAGTGATAAACCGACCATTAATGTTAACACCAGTGTTGGTTTTGCTGCCGACGCTTATAAAGAAAGGCCTTACGGTGCTCAAGGGTATGTCAACTGGCGGTCCGATGTTTTTAAAAGCATCAATCCGCAGAACACCATTGATAACCCTGGTAGGTATGATGACCCGAACAACTTGCCTGCTGGGGTTTCTTTGGAGCAGTGGTTGGCCTATGACGGTTCGGCAGGTGATCCAACAAGGGCATGGTTAAATAGAATTGGTTTTCAGGATGTGGAGATTGGAAACTATTTGGAAGGTAGAAGTATAGATTGGTATGACCGAATTATTCAGACCGGCTTTCGAAACGATATCAATACGAGTGTTTCGGGAAGAAACGGAGGTCTGAATTACTATTGGTCGATTGGCAGAACTTCCAACGAAGGTATCTATGACGGTGAAAAATTCGAGGCATTACGTTCTCGTTTAAACTTAGATGCCGATATAAACGATTGGTTGACAGTGGGTATGAACACTCAGTTTGCCAAGCGTGATGAGGGCTTTATTGCTGCGGATAGAGGGCAAATAGAAAGATCATCTCCTTGGGGTTCCTTTTATGATGATGAAGGAAATATTCGTTTGAGTCCGCAAGATGACAGTGGTGCCGGGGCGACCAATGCCTTTTTAGACCAGCTATTCAATGACCGTATAGATCTAGATCATACCTTTAACGCTAGGGTGTATGCTAAAATAAAGTTACCCCTGGGTTTTTCCTATGAATTGGGGTATACGAATCGTTTGGAGTTTAGGGAGTATTATAATCATGCCAGTGCTGCTAGTCCTGAAAATGTCATAGGGTCTGCCGAAAGATCTGTTACTAAGATTAATGAGTGGCAATTGGATAATATTTTACGTTGGGACAAAACAATAGACAAGCATACCTTCAACCTTATGTTTTTAGTCTATGGTGAAAAATACAATAGTTATTTTACAAGATCACGGGCCAACACATTTGAACCAAGTGACGCCTTGGGGTATAGTGCCTTGGAATTGGGTACTGTGCAAACAGTTGATAGTGAAGATGTCACTAGCACGGGTGACGCGATCATGACCCGATTGAACTATAATTATGATTCACGTTACCTGATTACCTGGACCATGAGAAGGGACGGCTATTCTGCATTCGGGGAAAATAACAAAAGAGCATACTTTCCATCAATTGCTGGGGCTTGGACCATATCAAATGAGAAGTTTTTTAATTCAGAATTTGTAAATTTTCTTAAATTAAGGCTGTCTTATGGTGAAAATGGCAATAGGGATATCGGGCGATTTACTGCGCTATCACAACTTAACGCAAACAAATATCTTAATGTTGACGCTGGGGGGAATGTGATTACGGTGCCCACTTTTGATAACGGCACCCAAGAAAATACGGAACTTCGATGGGAACGTACGAAAGCGACCAACCTCGGACTCGATTTTAGTTTTGCCGATGGTATAGTCGAAGGGTCGGTCGAGGCATACCGAAATATCACAAGTGATTTGATTGTAACGCGTCAATTGCCCAATATTATTGGTTTTGATAATGTAACCACAAATCTAGGTGAAATTGAAAATAAAGGATTGGAATTCACACTTTCCACCCAGAATTATAACAAAGAGAATTTTTCGTGGAATACCAATTTTAATTTCTCCCTGAACAGGAATAAAATAAATAAACTGTATGGCGACCTGGACGAAAATGGTAATGAACTTGATGATATAACCAATCAGCGTTTTATTGGTGAAGCCACCGATGTGATATGGGGGCAAGAGGCTATTGGCATTTGGCAAGAAGATGAGGCGGTTGCTGCTGCGGAATACGGGGTTTTCCCTGGAGACTGGAAAATTAGGGATGTTGACAACAGTGGAGATTTTACGGTAGACGACAATGTCTTTCAAGGCTATCGGTCTCCGCGCTTTAGTTGGGCAATGTCGAATAGGTTTACGATGTTGAAAAATTTTGACTTCTCTTTTGAAGTTTATTCCAACTGGGGTCAGAAAAGGGTTTTCAACGAAGCTAAAAACAGAAATGGTTTTATCGATCGTACGAATTCTATTCAAACACCGTATTGGACACCTGATAATCCTATTAACGATTATGCTCGCTTGTTTTCCAGTGATGGTAGTTCAAACTTTGCCATTTGGAGAGAGGCATCCTTTATTCGATTGAGCAATATCACTTTGGCCTATAGGTTTCCCAAAAATCTTCTAGAGAAATTATCAATTCAAAGCTTACGTATCTATGGTAATGTACGAAATGTTGCTGTTTGGGCACCTCATTGGGATTTTTATGATCCCGAGCCTACCGATATCGACGGCAGAAACTCCAATGGTACTACGAATCCGAGTTTACCTACACCGCGCTTTTTTACAGTTGGAATAGATTTAAGTCTTTAATAAAATATATAGCCATGAAAAAAAATATAAATAAATATCACAAAAGTGTTTTGAAAGCTGTCTGTGTTGTGGCTTTGCTACTCACCGCGTGTGAGGAGGAATTTTTAGATGCAGATCCTCAATCGTTTTTTACACCTAGCAATGCCTTAAATACCCCTGACGGATTTAATAGTCTCTTGTCACAAGCTATGCGGAATTTACGTGCGGAATATTACGGTGATGGGGCGCCTATGATTACCGAAAACATCTTTTCTGAAGTTTCGGTAGAAGGTACTACCGATAAATCAGGACCCGCCCAAGATTTGAATCTTTTGATCCTACCGGATGCGAATCTTAACAGTGCCAATTTTAATCGGATAGGGTGGTTTTGGCAAGAATTTTATAAGGGAATTAAGTATGCCAATACCGTAATAGGGAGGCTGGATGATGCCGAGTTTGATAGTGATGCCCAGAAAAATGATATTTTAGGAAGGGCCTTGTTTCATAGGGCATATCGTTACTATCGATTGACCCAACAATTTGGTGATATTCCTCTGATCTTGGAGGAGATTACAACACCGAGACTTGACTTTGTTTCTACCACTAGGGAGACTATTCTCAGAAAAATGCAGGAAGATTTGAATATGGCAGTGCCCATGGTCAATGAAGTCTCAAATAATGGTGACATAAATAGGGCTGCTGTACTGCATTTATTGACCAAGGTAAATTTGGCTTTGACCGATTTTGATGCGGCCATAGCATCGGCTTCCCAAATCATAAATGACGGAACACATGCCCTAATGACTAGTCGCTTCGGTGTTGATGCCGACGATCCAACCAAGGACGTTACCTGGGATTTGCACCAAGTGGAAAATAAGAGTGTGCCGGGCAATACTGAGGGGATTCTATTGGTTATTGATCGTCTAGGTTTCGAAAATAATGGTGATTTTTCAGGCGGTACCAGCATTATGAGACAAGCCACCCCATTATGGTGGCGATTTATAAATACGCCTGATGGGCAAAACGGAATGTCGGATAACCCCGGCATTGAAATAGATCAAGTTTTAAAATATGGTAGAGGTATTGGAAGAAACAGGGGTACGGCCTATAGTACTGAACAAATCTGGGAAAATGCGAACAATGACCAACGTTTTAAAGATGGGAACTGGGTAGAAATGGAAGATTTGGTCTATAATGCACCAAGTTTAAAAGAGGCCGGCAATTCTTTTTACGGTAAAAACCTTGAGCTTTATCTTCCTGATGGAACACCTTTGTGTTCAGATACGATTCGAAATTGGTACGATTTTCCGCAATATAAACTGTATGTAGAAGACCCACTAGCTGTTAAGCCATCGGGCGGTCATGGTGATTGGTATGTCTACCGATTAGCCGAAACCTATCTATTAAGGGCCGAAGCTTATTTCTGGAAAGGACAATTAGCTTTGGCGGCAGAAGATATCAATGTCGTACGTAGAAGGGTAGAGGCCGATGAGATTACCGCAGCCGATATAGATATTGATTATATTTTAGACGAACGCGCGAGAGAACTATATTATGAGGAAAATAGAAAAACTGAATTGACACGTATCGCCTTTATTTTTGCCCAAACTGGAAAAACGGCCTATAATGGTGAAACCTATAGTTTGGATAATTTTTCGCAAAAGAACTTCTGGTACGATAGAATCATGGAAGTCACCGATTTTTATAACATCGGTCTCAAAACCATCCACGGTGATGAGTACACTATGAGTCCGTATCATGTGCTATGGCCGGTACCAGCACCGGCAATCAATGCAAATACGCAGGGGCAGATTAATCAGAACGAAGGATATCCGGGGGCAGAGAACAATATAGCGCCTTTAACCACAATTCCTGAAACCGAATAAACTAAATTGATCGGTATTTTGTAAATTCCACCGTCTAAATTTATGGGAAAGAAGCATTTTATTTTTTTTGGCCTTGCACTAGCCTTAGTTTCTTGTGCGGAAAAAGAAACCTTTCGCTTTAAGGTTCATGGCGGTGAAGGTAAGACCCAAACGGTTCCAGTAGCCTTAAATGCACAGGAATTGAGCGGTTTAGGGTGGACTATGGATGACGATTTAGTGCTACTAAAGAATCAGAAGGAGATTCCCTTTCAAATAGATAAAGCGCAAAAAAAACTTTGGTTTTTACATAATGCCGATAGTAGTGCATCCTACAATTTCGAAAAGATTGAAGAAACTGATGTTGAAGGTGAAACTAGGGTTGCCATCACCAAAAATGACGGAAATCTAGATATATCGACAGATGGAAAACCTGTGCTAACTTATCGTTACGGGATGACCTATCCACCAAAAGGTGTGGATTCCATTTTTAAAAAATCGGGTTATATTCATCCCGTTCGAACTCCTTCGGGAGATATATTGAGCCGAATTCAACCCCCGGATCATTATCATCATTACGGTATTTGGGGGCCTTGGACGCATACACAGATAGAAGGACAGCAGGTTGATTTTTGGAATCTTGGAGATAAGAAAGGTACCGTACTTTTCAAAGAATTCAATCAAATGGCTTCAGGGCCTATTTTCGGAGCTTTTAGTGCATCCCAAGAACATATTGATTTTCTTACTAATGAGGAGCCACAGGTTGCGTTGAACGAAAATTTAGAGATTAAGGTTTGGAATTTGGACCGCCCAGACCGTTATATATTCGATTATACGACTACCTTTAGTTCTCCATTAGAGTCTGGTATATTATTTGAAGCCTATCGCTATGGCGGTGGAATTGGCATGCGTTTTACCGAACGGTGGCATAAAGATAATTGTGCAGTGCTTACTTCTGAAGGCAATGATCGACTTACGGCAGATGGCACCAATGCCCGATGGTGTATTGTTAGTGGGGCATCGGCTGATGGAAAAGGAACCAGTGGTATTTTGTTTATGAGCTACCCCGATAATCGGTCCCATCCTGAGCCTATGCGTATCTGGCCGATCGATGGAAATGGGGGTAGGGGCGATATGTTTTTCGAATTTTGCCCCATTAGACACAAGGAATGGAAAATTGAACCGAATAAAGATTATCAATTAAAATATAGAATGGTCGTATTCGACGGCAAACTTTCTGCTGACGAAGCTGAGGCCTATTGGCAAGCTTTTGCTACCAAAAAAGAGATAGAAATTTTAAAATAGATATAATGCAAAGAAGAAAGTTTATCAATAGAACAACTATGGGAACCGCGGCAATGGTAGCTTTCCCTTCAATTGTGCCCTCAAGTGTTTTTGGGAAAAACGCACCAAGCAATAAAATAAATATAGGGCAGATAGGCTGTGGCCGTATAGCCCGTGATCACGATATTCACGATACCATCCGTTTTGATGATGCACGTTATGTGGCTGTTTGTGACCTTGATTCGAACCGGGCTGCCGATGCTAAGGTCTTGGTAGATAAATTCTACAAGGAAAAGACTGGAAAGGAGAAGTACATGGATACTAAAATTTACGAGGATTATCGTGAAATGTTACTTAATAAAGATATAGATGCCGTGGTAATCAGTACGCCCGATCACTGGCATTCGCAACCTGCCATGGAAGCTGCATTGGCAGGTAAAGATATTTACGTGCAGAAACCAACTTCGCTAACAATTAAGGAAGGGCAGCAATTGCGGGAGGCAGTTCAGAAAACTGGAGCTATACTTCAGGTCGGCACCCAACAACGGGCGATGCCGCAATTTAGGGTCGCGGCCGAATTGGTTAGAAACGGTCGCATAGGTAAAATACATACGGTTAAAATCGGACTTCCGGGTGATCCTGGTGGCCCGGAAGCTCCAGCTATGCCCGTACCCAGTAATTTGAATTTCGATATGTGGTTGGGGTCTACCCCTGAAGTTCCTTATACTGAAATAGGGGTGCATCCGCAGAAAGGGTATAGTAGACCAGGCTGGTTGCGCATACGTAATTACGGCGCCGGAATGATTACGGGTTGGGGTCAGCACCACTATGATTCCGCTGCTTGGGGAATGAATACGGAACTAACGGGGCCAATTTCAGTTGAAGCATTGGCTGAATTTCCAAAATCAGGTTTATGGAACGTTCATGGAGATTTCTTTGTAAAGCACGAATATGAAAATGGAATAACGGTTTATACCAGCGGTGGTTATCCAAATGGTATTAAATATATTGGTGAAGATGGATGGATATTTGTTTCTCGTGGTTCATATACCGCATCAGCTTCCGATCCGGTAGATAAAGAAAAGAGTAGTAAAGCTTTAAATGCCTCAGATCCTAAAATTTTAGACTCTGTAATTGGGGCCAATGAGACCCATCTCTATAAAATTGACGATCAGCACGGTAACTGGCTCGAATGTATCAAAACCCGTAAAGCACCTATTTCTCCGATTGAAAAAGGGCATAAGGCCTGTGCCATATGTTTGATCAGTGATATTGCCATGCAATTCGATAGAAAACTAGAAT
Source organism: uncultured Kriegella sp. (assembly GCF_963975415.1). Lineage (NCBI taxonomy): Bacteria > Pseudomonadati > Bacteroidota > Flavobacteriia > Flavobacteriales > Flavobacteriaceae > Kriegella > uncultured Kriegella sp. The sequence continues at coordinate 905,946 of NZ_CAXBGN010000001.1, read as the reverse complement.
GGGACAACGAGAAAGAAATGTTCATCAATGACAATGAGGCTAACGCCATGTTGCATAGAACACAAAGAAAGCCTTATGGAACAGATTATGTAAAAGTATAGTTATATTAGTCGCAAAGTTTTAAAATAGTATTTTATGCGAAAGAGTATATCGGCTTTGCTGATTTGTATCTGTATTAGTTGTGCGGAAAAAGCAAAAAAAGAAGAGAACCAAACCACATCGGAAGTGCCCAAGGAAAAAGTAACTTTTATGACTTTGGATCCAGGTCACTTCCATGCGGCCCTAGTTCAAAAAACGATGTATCCACAGGTAGATTCTACCAGTTATGTCTATGCACCTGATGGTCCTGAAGTTCAAGACTTTTTGAGTAAAATCGATGGGTATAATACAAGGCCTGATAGTCCTACCAGCTGGACGGTAAAAAAGCAGCTCGGTGATGATTACTTGAATGCGATGTTAGCTGAAAAGCCGGGTAACGTAATGATTGTTGCTGGTAAAAATTCGAAAAAGGTCGACTATATTTTAGAGGCGGTAAAATCGGGTTTGAATGTGTATGCTGATAAGCCTTTGGTTATCAATGAAGAAGGCTTTGAAAAGTTGAAGGAAGCTTTTAAAATCGCCGACGAGAAAGGTCTTATGATATATGATATTATGACCGAACGTTTTGAATCTACTACGGGCATGCAAAAGCTATTTTCCACTTTACCATCCGTTTTTGGTGAGTTGGTAGATGGATCCGTCGATGAGCCGGCAATCAGTAAAGAAAGTGTGCATCATTTTTCTAAAATTGTCTCTGGAAAGCCTTTGGTACGTCCTTCTTGGTTTTTTGATATTGTGGAAGAAGGGGAGGGCATTGTTGATGTTACGACCCATTTGGTTGATTTGGTACAGTGGGAAGCTTTTCCCGATCAGATTATCGATTCTTCCGATGTTGAGATGCTAAAGGCGAGAAGATGGCCAACGACATTGACAAAAGCGGAATTTACAAAAGTAACCAAGCAAGAAGAGTATCCTGATTATTTGAAAAAAGATTTGGATGGTGACAAGCTGAACGTCTATTGCAATGGTGAAATGATCTATAAGATAAATGGAAAACACGCAAAAGTTTCCGTTATATGGAATTACGAGGCCCCGGCCGGTGCAGCCGATACGCATTATAGTATCATGCGCGGTACGAAGAGTAATCTGATTATTAAGCAGGGAGAGGAAGAAGGTTATAAGCCGATATTGTATGTTGAGGCAAATGATGATACTGGTTTTGAAGCGGAGCTGAACAATGCATTGGAACAACAAGTAGCGCAACATTATCCTGGTACTACGGTCGAGAGAATATCCAAAAAAATGTGGAAAGTTAATATTCCGGATTCTTTTAAAGTAGGGCACGAAGCCCATTTCGGTCAGGTTACCCAGAATTATTTAAAATATTTGGACAAAGGTGAATTGCCCGCTTGGGAAGTTCCTAATATGATCACCAAGTATTATACAACGATCGAGGCATATAAAATGGCCAGAAGTAAATAACGTTTTTAACGCTTTTTTAAATTGTTGGCTGTTGTGGGAAGTTTGCTAAAAATGTTTTGATTTCAAGCTCGGCTTGTTGCGTTGACACTACACTTTTTTTAGGGATATTGTTATCGGCCGAAAAGCACCAGTTATTTTTTAGTTAATTGAATGGCATCTTTAGAATTGAAGTGGTATTATTGCAACAAATTCTGGCTTTGGATGCCATATCATCCGCATCTTTACCCAGCAAACAAGAATATTTTCGGATAATCGCCGTTTTAGTATGTAATCGATTAAATTTTATGAGAGTAACTATTTGCATTGTCCTTTCCCTGATTGTATTTTCCTGTAAGACAGACTTTAAAGAGACTAAAATAACCATCGACAATTATAAGGTCGAACCAGGTTTTGACTTAGATGTTATAGCATCTGAACCTCTGTTAAATACTCCTGTTGCGATAGATTTTGACAACAAGGGTCGTATTTGGGTCGCCGAAATGCCCGGCTTTATGGGTAATATCGATGGTACGGGTGAGAATTTACCCAATGGATCCATTAAAATACTTGAAGATAGAGACGAAGACGGGGTAATGGACCATGCAAAAATATTTCTCGATAGCTTGGTGATGCCCCGTGCATTGGCGATAGCTTATGGAGGATTGCTTTATGCCGAACCCCCAAACTTATATTTTGTTGACATCGAGAACGATAAACCTACAAATAGGGTTTTGGTCGATTCAATCTATGCGGCAGATGGCAATCCTGAATATCAGCCAAATGGACTTAAAATGAATATCGATAACTGGATCTATAATGCAGGGTCACACTTTCGATATCAAAGAAAAAATGGGGTCTGGATTAAAGAACCGACCACTTTTCGAGGACAATGGGGAATTACGAAAGATAACTTTGGAAGACTATTTTATAACAACAACTCTACACAACTGTTGGGCGATTATATATTGCCGAACAGATTGATTAGAAATGAATTTATGGTGCCAGAGAAAGGCGTTAATCAGATATTGACCAAAGATCAGCGGGTTTATCCGCTTCATGCCGCCGCCGTAAATCGTGGTTATGTCAAAGGAGTTTTGAATAAAGACAGTATACTTATAGATGTTACTGCTGCTTGCGGGCCTTTGGTCTATCGCGGGGGCAATTTTCCAAGCGATTATGATGAAAATGTTTTTGTCTGCATACCGGAGGCAAATTTGATTAAGCGTAATATTTTATCATATCAGGGTGATAAGGTAACGGCAAAGCAAGCCTGGGAAGGAAAAGAGTTTCTGGCTTCTACAGACGAGGGTTTTCGACCCGTAAGCATGAACCATGGTCCTGAAGGTAATTTGTATGTAGTCGATATGCATCGTGGCGTGATACAGCACCACGCCTTTTTGAGTCCGTATTTAAAGGAGAAAGCCAAAGTTGAAAAGTTGGATACTTTGGTCAATTTTGGCCGTATTTTTAGAATACGACCGACCGACGGCAAGGTTGAGAATAGTACAGATTTGAGTGCTTTGTCTACACCGGAATTACTCGAATTGTTAAAAAGCAAAAACGGATGGTTGCGGGATCGCGCCCAACATAAATTGATTTATAAACGTAAGGTCGATGCGGTTCCCCAATTGCAGAAAATGGCCAAAAATGCCAGTGCTCCGTTGACGCAAATGCATGCAATGTATACTTTGAAAGGGTTGGATAGCCTGTCGTTTGATATGTTGAAAGATGTCGCTGAAACTAGCGATGCTGCAGTCGTTTCGCACGCTATAGTATTGCTGGAAGATTATATTTCCGATGAAAACGTAACCGAGGCCCAAGTACTTTTTGAAAAGTTGGCCTCGAAAAATGATAAATCAATTGATTTATACCTTGCTACCACACTCGGCATGTGGGCCAATATTTCAGGTGACAAGTTTATTCCATTGTTAAATGAATTGGAAAGTAAATATGAGGGTAATGCGGTTTTCCAAGAAGCCATAGTTAGTGGAACACAAGGGGTAGGAGATGAACTTTTACGTGTTGTTTCAAAGGGCGAAGGAGAAAAAAGCTCTTTTGAAGACTTAGTGACAAAGAATTTGCAACGTAAAAAAGAAGTCAAAAAGAACCCTATTTATGTAACTAAAAGTCGTTCACAAGATTCCCGAACAAAAGGGGCAAAATTATATCGTCAAATTTGTGCTGCCTGTCATCAAGACAGTGGTAGTGGAATTGAGGGCTTGGCACCTCCATTGGTGAACTCAGAGCATGTAACCAAGCCTGAAAAACTTGCCCTTATTATTTTACATGGATTGAAAGGACCAATTCATGTGAATGGTTCATTATATGAATTAAACCATGTGATGCCCGGTCTTTCTAGTAATGAAACGCTTTCAGATGCCGATATATCGGCTATAATTTCATATGTAGGCAATGCATTTACAGATTATCCGAAAGGTCTGAGGCCAAACAAGGTTAAGGAACTTCGCCAAAACAAACCTGAAAGTGGTTCAGAATACACTATCGAAGAGCTCGAAGCGGTGTTGGAAGGCTTACCATAAGCTAATTATAAAAGTATCTGAAGGGTCAGGCCAAATAATAGGCAATTATAATGCCCGCTATTATTGCTACAATCTTGCGTAGATTAAATTTATGCCCTTCTGAGCTTTCAAACAAAATAACGGTTGAAATGTGAAGAAACATGCCTATGACCAAGGCTGTAATCGGAACATAATATGGTGTGGTAAATGCAAAATTTGCGGTTATAAAGGTTCCTAAGGGTGTCATTAAAGAAAACAGGACAATAAAGAATATAGCCTTGGTCAACTTCATTGCAGACCCTAGTAAAAATATACTTAAAATAATGGCAATAGGAATCTTATGTATCAGAATACCATAAATAATGGTATCGTGGCCTTCAATGGGAAATCCTTCTAAAAAGGAATGTATGGAAAGGCTGGTAAATAATAGCCAAGGGAATTCGGTATTCTTGCTATCGGCGTGAATATGACCATGTTCGGCCCCTTTAGAAAAGAATTCCAAAAAAATTTGTAAAAGAATGCCTAGCATTACAAGCAGCCCGATTGTCTTTGAATCTGAATGGTGATATACATCAGGAAAGAGTTCAAATAAAGTCAACGCCAAAAGAAAAGCTCCACTAAAAGCCAATAACAATTTAAAGTTCTCTTTGTTTTTTGGCTTGACTAGGTAAACAAATATAAAGCTTAATAAAACCCCTAGAATGGGTAATAAATAGTTCATTAAACGACTTCGGTGTTAAGTGTTGTATTTTTTACAAAAAGAACGCAAGATAGCAAACCTAAAAACAGTTTGATAGGGCAATGGAAATCTAATTTGTCCTAGGGATTAAAAATACTGTATTTTTGCCTGAATTTGAGAATGGTCTATGAACAATAATTTTAAAATGGTCGCCAAGACCTTGTTTGGTTTTGAAGAAATTTTAGCCAAAGAGCTCCGAAATTTAGGAGCCGGTAATGTAAAGGAGGGAGTACGAAATGTTTCTTTTGAAGGCGATACCGGTTTTATGTACAAGGCAAACTTGTGTCTGCGAACAGCCATTAAAATCATAAAACCGATTCATTCCTTTTCCGTACAGGGTGAAAACGAACTCTATAAAAAAATCTATGATATGGAATGGTCCGAATATCTTTCGGTAGATACCACTTTTGCCATAGATACTACGGTAAACTCAGACAACTTTTCACATTCGCTATATGTTTCGCAAAAGGTAAAGGATGCAATAGTCGATAAGTTTCGTGATACCGATGGATTTCGTCCCAATGTAGATGTTAAGTTTCCTGATGTGCGCATAAACATCCACATTCACAAGGATCATTGTAATGTTTCGTTAGACAGTTCAGGTAGATCGTTGCATCATCGGGGGTACCGAATTTCAACGAATATTGCTCCCATCAATGAAGTGCTGGCCGCCGGTCTATTATTACTAAGTGGATGGGATGGAAGGTCTGATTTTCTAGATCCGATGTGTGGTAGTGGTACCATGCTTACCGAAGCTGCAATGATTGCCTGTAATATACCTGCAAATATTAATAGAAAAGAATTTGCCTTTGAAAAGTGGGAAGATTTTGATGAGGCACTTTTCGAAAAGATCGTTGAAAGCAGTTTAAAGAAAGCCCGGGAATTTTCCCATAAAATTATTGGTTATGATAAAGCCCCTTCAGCTGTTCGAAAAGCAAAAGAGAATATAGAAAATGCAAATCTTTCGGAATACATTACAGTAGAACGGAAAAATTTCTTCAATACCGAAAAGTTTAACGATGGACCGTTGAAAATGGTCTTTAACCCTCCTTATGGTGAACGGTTGAATTTAGATATGGAAGAATTCTATGGTTCAATAGGAGACACTCTAAAACGCAGTTATCCAGGAACGGAAGCTTGGTTTATAACTTCTAATCTCGAAGCTTTAAAATACGTGGGACTGCGACCTTCCCGAAAAATAAAGGTTTTTAATAGTCATTTAGAGTCTCGATTAGTGAAATATGTGATGTATGAAGGAAGCAAAAAGGCCAAGTACAATAAACCGGAATAGTGGTTTGACTACTCCGTAGTCAGCTCCTTTTTCTTGCTGGGTTTTTTATCCTTTTTATAAAGGGGGATAAAATAGGTGAGCGAATAATTATAGCCCACCCCGAATATACTACTGTCGGTTACCCTGTTAAAACCGGGGATGAATAAATTGCGAAAACCCTCAGGGTCTTTATTGGTGATCAAAGCACCTAACCGTACACTTGCTCCTAAGAAAATATTGGCAAAAAGCTCGGCTTTTATACCTAATACGGCTTCAATCCATGAGGCGTTCAATGACTTATATTCCATTGGTGCAGAGTTTCCGACAACAAAATCTTCGGGATGCCAATAGCGATTCGTATCGAATATTTGGGAATTGTTCAAGGTTTGGCTAAAAGAACCAAAAGCATAGCGCCCACCAACGAAAATTGCATTGTTCTCACCGTACCAATTGGCATAGGTATTGTAGTCGATACCCAGTTTAATATAACTGCCGGAAGCCGTGAAATCATAGAGGTCTTCTTCGATTGTTTTTTTTTCATTCCCAATTTCGGCCGCTGCGTACATTTTTTGAGTCAACCTGTAATCTCCTACTATTTCCAATCCGGTATAGTTGTCATCAAGAAAAGAGGTGGCCGGTCGGCTCAAATCAATTCCTAAGCGAATGCCGTAGGCCTGTTTGTAAACAACCGAATCTTTGTTCTTAACATTTAAAGAATCTTTTTGCGCCATGGCCGGCAGGCACAATAATAGCAAACAAAGTTTAATGAAGTATTTTGACATTGACTAAGGTATCATTTTCGACCAAAGTGGTCATGATTTTAATTTCTTCCATCCATTGGTCCGCATCGGTATCGTTTATGCTCCCTTGTAGGTTGTCATAATTTGCAGTAAATCCGCAGGCACGGGAAACAAATAGTTCTTTCGTTTCATAATTGAAGGTAATGGTATCTTTATTGACTGTGGTGCTGTCGGTCGGCGTTAAATTTTCTGATATGATGAACGTCGTGCTCGTTGCATCGACGCGCAAGGGTAGTTCGATTGCGCTCAAGGAGACATTGGTTATAATAGGGTATACAGAATCTTCTAAAATGCCCTGAACCACTAAGGTTGTTACATCTTTTAATTCGGTAGTATCCGTAACGTCATAAAATTCTATAGATAAGAGCGGGGTAGCACCATCAACACAAATATCATCTTTTTCACACGAAGAGATAAAGATGATACCCAACAAGATACTCAAGACAATATTTACTTTTTTCATCAATCTAAAACTTAATCAGCCTTTGCCGCTTCCCACTATTCAAAGGTATTGGCGCTAATTTTTGTGTGTAATTAACCTATTTCGGATTTCAAGAAGCTACAATTTTTCCAAAAGTACGACATTTTCAACATGATGGGTTTGAGGAAACATGTCTACCGGTTGTACTTTGGTTACATGATACATCTCTTTCATTAGTTCGAGGTCACGGGCTTGAGTCGCACTATTACAGCTTACATAGACCACTTTCTGTGGGGCTATTTTTAAAATTTGGGCCACCACATCTTTGTGCATGCCATCACGCGGAGGGTCAGTGATAATGACGTCGGGTATTCCGTGCGCTGCAATAAAATCTTTATTAAAGACATTTTTCATGTCCCCAGTAAAGAATTCCGCATTATCTATATGGTTGCTTTTGGCATTTTCTTTGGCATCGGCAATGGCTTCCGGTATGGCTTCTATGCCTATCACTTTCTTTGCTTTTTTGGCTATAAACTGGGCTATGGTGCCCGTGCCCGTATAAAGATCATATACCAATTCATCACCAGATAAGTCGGCAAAATTTCGAGTTACCTTATACAGTTCATAGGCTTGTTCCGAATTTGTCTGGTAGAATGATTTTGCATTGATTTTGAACTTTAGCCCCTCCATTTCTTCAAAAATATGGTCGCGCCCTGAATAACAAATGACCTCTTGATCGTACATGGTATCGTTCTGTTTCGAATTGATAACATATAGTAGGGAGGTAATCTCGGAAAAAGTCTTTGATAAGTGGTCGAGCAATAGGTTCCGCTTTTCTTCATTATTTTCAAAAAACTGTACCAAAACCATAATTTCTCCGGTTGAAGTTGTGCGTATCATTAGGGTACGCAACATACCATATTGGTTTCTTGTATTGAAAAAAGAAATATCATTCTCGATGGCAAACTTTCTGGTTTCCAAACGAATGGCGTTAGATGGGTCTTTTTGCAAATGACACTTTTCAATGTCAAGAATTTTATCCCACATACCGGGAATATGGAATCCCAAGGCATTTTTTTCGGTAATGGTGTCGTCAGAGTTAATTTCATCAAGTGTCAACCAACGACTGTCGCTAAAAGAAAACTCCATTTTATTTCTGTAGAAGTATTGTTTTTTTGAACCAATGATGCTACTGATTTGCGGAAGCTCTATATGCCCGATTCGTTTTAAGTTATTTTCAACTTCCTTTTGCTTATAAAACAATTGGTGCTCATATCCCATATTTTGCCATTTGCATCCCCCGCAAACTCCAAAATGTTGACATTCAGGTTCGACACGCTTCTCCGACAACGAATGAAAAGCAGTGGCTATTCCTTCAAAATATGCTTTTCTTTTTTTCGTGGTACGTACGTCAACGACATCCCCTGGCACTGTATTCGTAAGAAATATGACTCTTCCATCGGGGGCCTTGCCAATAGTTTTTCCTTTGGCCCCTGCATCTACTACCTCGACATTTTCAAAATGTTGTCGCCTATTCTTTTTTCGCATGGGGCAAAAATAAAGGGTTTCTTTGGATTGCAACACGGGTTTAAGAGTTAATTGACACTAAAAAGCAAAGGTTTTTGAACGTTTTGGGGATTACTCTTTTTTGTTTAAGGAATTCACATTCATAAATCGGGGTACATTCTATTTTAAATGCCGAACGAAATCGACTACCGCCAACTTTTTTGTAATTTTGCCGCTCTGCATAGGATGATTTCTCTCCCAAAGAAGGAATTGCTAAAGTTTTATTTAAAGTATCAATCATTATGACAGCTGTAAGTAGCATAACTTCAAAAGATGCCATTGCATTGGAAGATAAATATGGAGCACACAACTACCACCCTTTGCCCGCGGTGTTGCATGAGGGAGAGGGCGTGTATGTTTGGGATGTCGAGGGTAAAAAGTATTTCGATTTTTTATCGGCCTATTCTGCAGTAAACCAAGGGCATTGTCACCCGAAGATTATAAATGCGATGATAAAGCAAGCTCAAACCTTGACCTTGACTTCAAGGGCTTTTCACAATGATGTATTGGGAAAGTTCGAAAAGTATGCTTGCGAAACTTTTGGTTTCGACAAGCTTTTGCCTATGAATACGGGTGCTGAAGCTGTAGAGACTGCATTAAAGGTTTGCCGAAAGTGGGCCTACGAGGAAAAGGGAATTGCTGAAAATAAGGCCCAAATCGTTGTTTGTGAAAATAACTTTCATGGGCGTACTACCACAATTATATCTTTTTCGAATGATCCGGTGGCTCGAGAGAATTTTGGTCCGTATACTAATGGTTTTATAAAAATAGCATATGATGATCTACAGGCTTTACAGGAAGTTCTAGAGCACAACCCTGACATAGCAGGGTTTTTGGTCGAACCCATTCAGGGTGAGGCAGGGGTTTATGTGCCTTCGGAAGGCTATCTGAGAAAAGCAAAAGCGCTTTGTGAAAAACATAACGTGCTTTTTATTGCCGATGAGGTGCAAACGGGTATCGCGCGTACCGGTCGTCTATTGGCAGTGGATTATGAAGATGTAAAACCTGATATTCTAATTTTGGGAAAGGCATTGTCTGGGGGAGTCTACCCGGTATCCGCAGTATTGGCCGATGATGCCATAATGGGAGTGATTCGACCAGGAAATCATGGGAGCACCTTTGGTGGGAACCCAATAGCTGCCGCGGTTGCAATGGCTGCTTTGGAGGTAATCAAAGATGAAGGCTTGGCAGAAAATGCTATGGAGCTGGGAGCGCTTTTTAGGAAAGAATTGAACAATTTTATTCCTACATGCAGTTTGGTTTCCAAGGTTCGCGGAAAAGGATTGCTAAATGCGATTCTAATCAATGATACGGAAGATAGTTCGACGGCCTGGGATATTTGCATGGCCTTAAAAGAAAACGGACTATTGGCTAAACCCACCCATGGAAATATCATCCGATTTGCACCACCTTTAGTGATGACCAAATCTCAATTGATGGAGTGTATTTCAATAATTACGACCACACTACGGCAATTCGAACAATAATGTCCCGGAAGAAAATTTTTATTTAAAAAATGCTATCGAATCCCCCTCCTGCAGAAATCAATGCAATAATAACCCCGAAGTAGATGATAGCCAAAATGAGCATGATAAGGGAAATGGCCAGACCGATATAAGAGAGTACTTTTCCAGTTCTGGCATTTTCGTAACCACGGAATATTCCGGGCTGCTCGATATGTATTTTTTCGGCCTTTTTAGCATTGCTAAGCCCAATAATACTAAAGATAGCCGCAAAAGGACCACAACAAAATATTGAGGTAATAATCGAAACAATGCCCATTATCAATGCCGTGGTGGCGCCGGGTAATTCTTCTTGCATTCGGTATTCTTTTTGTTAGATAAACGTTCAGCTAAATGAAGCGCGAACTTTTACACCGTAAATATAAAAAGTTCGCGCCCGTCTTATTCTTCAATGCCGTATTGCCCCATCATTTCTTGAACTTTTTCCATATAACCGTCAATACCGCCCATTTGTTGAATTACATAAATAGTATATAACAAGGTCAGAACTCCTAGAACAAGACCAATAATAGCAACAATTTTGGCGGTTTTTAATTGGCTGTAGTTGGAGTAATTATCAGGGCTCACCCGATATGCCTTTTCGTCTTTGGTAGTAAGGTAAAATGCTATTGCACCCATTATAATTCCACCGATTCCAGAACTGCAAATACAGCATAGAAAAGATAGGATGCCCAATACTAGGGCTATTGTTACGTTAGGGAGTTTTTGCTGTTCCATAAATTTTAGCGTTTGGTTAAATGATTTTTAATATGAAGTTGCCAAGTATAAGCGCGACACTTGATATCATTAAAATAATGGTGACTTTATTGGCGTATTTTATGGTGAAAAAGTTATTTATCAGTAAAAATCCGAACAAAAGAGCAATCGAATAAATGGCGGGGTACATTTCAAAAGCACCGGAAAAATCACCTTTTAACAACAGAACGACCGAACGTTGCAATCCGCAACCGGGGCAATCAAAATCAAAAAGTTTTTTGGTTATACAGGGAAGCATATAGTCCTCGATAGCCAATATGAAAGTTGCCAATTGCATTTTTGTTTAAATTCGTTTGGTAGGTGAAAATTACCATTATTTTTGGGGAATAAAAACAAATTAATGCGTGTTTTTGAAATAGGTGATAAGATTGAGACCATAGACGATACGATTTCAGGTGTTGTGCTGGAGGTGGCCGAGAATGAAATTACGGTGGAGACTACAGATGGTTTTTTGCTAAAATATGCACCGTCGGAACTTATAAAAACCTCTAGTTCAAATACCATTCGGGTAAGTGGTCGTGAAGTGGATCAAATTAAAGCCGAAAAGGAAGGCCCTAAAAAGCGAAATGTTAAGACCGTAAAACCAAAGGAGCGCAATATGCCCAAAATGGAGGTCGATCTGCATATTCATCAGCTGACGAAATCGACGCGGGGCATGTCACATTACGATATGTTGAACCTGCAAATGGAAACCGCAAAAGGACAATTGGAATTTGCCATCCGCAAACGGATTCAAAAAGTAGTTTTTATTCACGGAGTTGGCGAAGGGGTACTAAAGGAGGAATTACGATACCTTTTTCGTCGCTACGACAATGTAAAGTTTTATGATGCCGACTATCAAAAATATGGTTTGGGAGCAACTGAAGTGTACATTTACCAGAACGGCTAGCGTTTTATTCGCTTTTGGTCGTGCTTACAGAGCCAAAACTATTAATGCTTAAATCTGTAATACGGGTATTATTTCCGGTAACAAAAGAAACATTGCTGAGCTTCAGGGTGTGCACATAGGTAGTTTCATCAGTAGTTGTGGTCGTAACTAAAACCTCCCCTTGTTCTGCAACAATTTCTTCAATAACCGTTGGCTCGGTCAACGGTATATCATCACAGAAATAATCGGAAGTAACGGTACTTGAAAAAATTCTGTAAATGATTTGCGAAGGTCCTGAGGAGGTGACAAGGCTTACTTTCTCCTCCGTTACAACCTCATTTGTCAGAAAGTCCGCGGGCAGTTCTAAAATAAGGGCTTCGTCGTCATTGATCTTAAAAAGTACATTTGCTGTTGACACATCCACCGTTTCACAAGTGCCTATGGTGGTTATACTATCAAAATCTAAGGTTTCTATCTGTAAATCTCCATCATTACATGAAGTTAGGAGCACTAAAAAACTAAAAAAAACAAATCTCGCCATGCCCCAAATTTAAGTAGAATATACCACAAGTTTATTCTGATTTGGGTAGAAATTAACTTTAATTCGGTTAATTTTGAACCGTTTAATTTCATGTATTCCAAATGGACAAGGTTTATCTAGATAATGCGGCAACTACGCAGATCAGAAAAAGTGTGATAGCTAAAATGCACGATTCCCTTTCCGGTTTTTATGGCAATCCATCCTCTTCGCATAGCTTCGGGCGATCGGCTAAAACAGCGGTTGAAAGTGCGAGAAAGACTGTTGCGCGATATATGAATGCCCATCCTTCCGAAATTATATTTACCTCTGGAGGAACCGAAGCCGATAACATGATTTTAAGATGTGCGGTAAGAGATTTAGGTATTGAAACCATAATTACGTCTAAAATTGAGCACCATGCGGTTCTTCATACCGTTGAAGATTTGAAGGAAGAAAAAAATTGCGATCTGAAATATGTGGACCTGGATGAGTTTGGTAACCCAAATCTTGCCCATTTGAAAGAATTGTTACAAGCCGATACTACTAAAAAGTTGGTCAGTCTTATGCATGTGAACAATGAAATTGGAAATATTCTTGACATTGATGCCGTCTGTAGGCTGTGTCACGAAAACGGAGCCTTGTTTCATTCAGATACGGTGCAGTCGGTCGGGCATTATCTTTGGGATGTAAAGCAGACTCCAGTAGATTTTCTGACAGCTGCGGCGCATAAATTTCATGGGCCAAAAGGCATAGGTTTTGCCTATGTCAAGAAAAACTCGGGATTAAAGCCCTTTATTTCTGGTGGTACCCAAGAACGCGGTCATAGGGCGGGTACAGAATCTATGCATAATATTGTGGGCTTGGAGGAGGCGCTTATCACTGCACTCGATAATTTAGAAAGCGAAAGGGCCTATATACTCAATCTGAAAAAGCATTTCATTGCGCAAGTTAAAAAGGAAATTCCTGGTGCCAAATTTAATGGCTTTTCAGGTGATTTGGAGAAAGGCACCTATACTTTGGTCAATTTGTGCCTGCCCATTGCACCTGAAAAAGCAATGATGTTATTGTTTCATTTAGATATCAAGGGAATTGCTTGCTCTAAAGGCAGTGCTTGCCAATCAGGAAGTACCCAAGAGTCACATGTGCTTTCAGAAATTCTTTCGGAAGAAGATTTGAAACGACCATCACTTCGCTTTTCTTTTTCGGTATTCAATACAAAAGAAGAACTCGATTATACGGTAGCCGTTCTGAAAGAATTTGTGGCACCCTAGTCATAAACCTATAGGCTGGAAATCTGATTTAAGAAACACTAGCTTTTCTTTCGATCTCTTTTCTTTTCCCGGTCGTAAGGAAATTTTCTAGTGGCAAGCTTCATCATTCTATCAATAAGGTCGGTAGTGTTTTTGCCTGATTTCTTATTGATTTCTTTTTCGTATTTCCAGAGTAGCTTGCCTGTTTCCCCATCACTTATCTTGATGCCGATACGCCCATAATTGGCGTTTCCGGAAAAATAATCCATAAAACTGAATTCGGTCGGTATACCTTTCGATAGTAGTACGTTAAGGTTCATATTGCCACTAATGATTCCGTCAACGCCCAAAATTTCACTGAGTTGTTTGATGGTATACACATCAATGTTTTTATAAGTGATTTCGTTTTGAGCCAATATGGCTTTGGTATTCTGTGTGTTCTGAAAATCGACTGAAAATTTCTTCTTTTTCTTCCGCTGGGAAAAATAGGTTTCCAAGGCATTTTGAACGGCGTATCCTTCCTTTTCCTCTAAAACGCGCAATTCTGTTTTTGATATACTGTTTTCAAGGTCTAGATTGGTTAGAAAAGGGAGAATAGCAAGTATTTCGTGCTTTTCGCTGAGGTCATCGAACTTTTGGCTCTCGTATATGTTCTTCTGGCCATTTGCAAAAAGAAAGGAGAGTATCACTAAGGGGAATAGTATTTTTTTCATGGTTGTATAACTAAAAACGCATACTCAGTTTTAAATTTAAAATACGGGAAGTCATAAAATTAGGAACCGCAAACTGTTGCTTACTTTCGGCATCCCTGACCCAGGTATTGGTAATTGAATTTTGATTGTTGAACAGATTAAAAATTTCTACACCCACGCTAAGCTCTTTGAATTTATGCAACCAATGGTTTTTATCATGGGTGTTGTCGGCATCGGCAAAAATATGGGAAATTCCTAAATCTGCCCGCTTATAGTCTCTTAATCTATTCTGAAAAATATAGGGATCGGCATAACTCGGGGAGCCGCCCGGTACCCCGGTATTATAAACTAAGTTCAAATACATACGTAAATTGGGGATGGTAGGCACATAATCTTGAAAAAGGATTCCGACTTTTAATCGTTGATCTGTCGGCCTTGCAATATACCCCCTGTCATCAATATTCTCCTCGGTCTTTAAAACACCTAGACTGACCCAAGATTCCGTGCCGGGTACAAAGGCACCGTTCAAGCGCATTTCGGCACCATATACATAGGCACTGGTATTGTTCATGGCCGCATAGCGAATGCGAACATCGTTTAGGGTGTACGGATTTACGTGGTCCAGCTTTTTATAATAGGCTTCACCGACCAAAGTAAAGGGTCTGTTCCATAACCTGAAGCTATATTCGTTTCCAAGTACAAAATGAACTGATCTTTGGGCCTTTACTTCGGAATGAACCATTCCGGTATAATCTCGAAGTTCACGATAAAAAGGTGGTTGCTGATAAACACCACCTGATACCCGAAAGAGCATATCACTATCCCAAGCCGGTTTAAGGGCCAGTTGCACCCTTGGACTAAAAATTAGGTGTGACGCTTTTGCCACAGCTGTACCGCTTACAGTCCAATAATGGGCTCGAACACCAACATTATAATATAAGTCATGTTCTTTCCATTGCAACTGTTCACTGTACTGCAAAAAACCTGAAAAACGATTCGTCTTTATAAAGTTCTTTGCGCTGACACCTGTATAAGGCACTAGTGGAGCCTCAAAGGCCGTATTTGGTTGGTTGTTGCTAAATTCTGGTAGGGTAGGACGTATGGAAAAGCCTACGGAATCTATAAACTCAGATTCCCTCAATTGATCACGAATGTCTTCATGGGTGTATTTGGCACCCCATTCAAGCGCTTTTTCCTTTTTGATGTATTTCCCCGTATGTGAAAGGTTGAATATCAAGGCGTCTAAATCGTTTCTAGCGCGTACGAATTGCGTGCCGATTCCTGCCGACGGACTACCAAAACCGGTGTCTGTACCCTCTAAAGTGTATTGTGCAATGACATCTGAATGTTCTTCTTCAGTGGTATGGTAAAGCGAGGAAACAAGCTTTAAGGTAGTATTATCGTTAAGGAAATAACTGGCTTTTAATGCTCCCAATTCGGTGTTGAACCGATTATTTTCATTGCCTTCATAAGCTATAAACAGTGTTCTCGGCCGATTTAGCGTACCAAAACTTGTTTCTCTGTTCAAAGGTTCGTTTTGGTAGTCGTTCAAGGCAATGTTCCCTAAAAAGGCCAATTGGAATTTTTTTGAAAACCGATACGTCAAATAGCTTTGAATATCGGCAAACTTGGGGTTAAAATTGGTGTTCGTTTGTTGGCTGTTGACCAATAGGCTGTTATCGCGATACCGAACACCGGATACACTTGTGAAGGCTTTGTCTTTAGAGATGGTTTCTACGGTAGCACTGGCACCTAAAAAACTGATATCCGATGTTATTCCGAAGGTCGTGGGGCTTTTATAAGTGATGTCTAAAACCGATGATAACTTGTCGCCATATTTAGCTTGAAAGCCTCCTGCCGAAAATTTTACGCCCTGTACCATATCGCTATTTACAAAACTCAAACCTTCTTGCTGTGCAGAACGAATAAGAAAGGGGCGGTAGATTTGAATTTCATTCACGTACACCAGATTCTCGTCATAGTTTCCGCCACGTACCGAATATTGCGTACTCAGCTCATTGTTGGAAGAAACGCCGGGTAAGAGCTTTAGAACATTCTCCACACCTGCATTGGCCCCTGGAATATGTCTTATATCCTTAGGGGAAATATCGGTTACTCCCTCAACGTTTTTATCACCGGAAGGAGTCACGGTTACGCCATCGACCTGAACAACATCGGTTTTCATTACCGGGTTGAATTCATAGGTCTCATTGGTATTGAGTATTAAATTTTCAAGAATGATCGCTTTATTTCCTAAGTGTGAAAAGGTAATGGTCGTTTCTTGTTCGGCAATGATTTGCAAGACATAGAAACCGTTGGCATCGGAATAGGTGCCGCTTGAAAACGAGGAAATGTTGACATTCGATAGCGGTTGATTCGATTCATTAAGAATTACGCCAGTGATGGTAGCGGTTTGTCCGCTCAAAAGGGATATTCCACAAAGCGTGACACTTAAAAGAAAGGCCGAAAGGTTTTTCAAACCATTTATTTTCTATGGAAATTGGATTCTAGGGTAGTGCTGTTACCAACATTATCGGTAACCACTACTTTGAGCTTGCACTGGTTTTTGTCTAGGATCTTATCGTCGAAATTATAGGTAATCGTATTGGTCTTGGGTTCATATTCCATCAATATCCATTCCCCGTTTAGGGTCGCAGAATACGAATCGATGCCACTCAAGTCGTCGGAGATGCGAAGGCTTAAATACCTATAATTTGTCAACCACTGATTATCCTTAAAATTTTTCGAATATATTTTGGGAGGAATAGTGTCTTTGGCCAATGCATAGGTTCCTAAATTACGTGTACGGGTCGTAAAAGTTGTTCCGCGCTTATAGGTCGAAGCATAACTTGGTCTGAGATTCTTGTCCAGCCTTGCGATAAAAAGTTGTTTTCGCTCTTCTTCCGAATATTTTGAAGCATCGAAAGTAATGGTGAAATTACGGTGGGCCGGAACCGTGTTGTTATGTATGGTGACGGTATCTTTTCCTTTTTTAAGATCGATATAAAAATCTGTATAAAAGGTGTTTGAGGGAAAATATACTTTGGCGATACCCAAGTCATAATTGTTAGGTTTTTTCGCCACGACATAATGCTCTGTTTTTAGTTCCTCCTTTTCTACTTTAAGGGGTTCCCTTTTACCCTCAATGGGTACTTGCAATTTGGTAAGATTCCCTTTATAATCGCGTATCAATATTTCAACGTTGTAACTCAGCCCTTCCCGTACGACAATTTTTCCGTCGTTATGTAGCTTGTTGTAAATGCTCAATCGATTTCCAGGAGCTTTGAAACATTGTTGTATTTTTTGCCGGTACTTCCCATAATGCTCATAATCGATAAGGGTGTTGAGATAGCGTGTCTCGGCGAAAGAAAAAGTTTCAAAATCGTAATCGGTATACACCTTTCCATTGACCAATTGTTGCACTGAATAGACTCCATTGCGGTTCGCTGCCATATCTTGACGGTCAAAACCTATGAACCCTAAGCCAATAGTGCCCGCGGCCATCACTTTGTCGGCCAAAAAAGACCCATCTTCTTGACGTGTAAAATTTATTGCAATTTTCTTTTGACTTTGGTTGACCTGGGCATCGTCGGAAAGAGGGTAACCATATAGCTTAACAAGCGTGGGGTCAGTGGCGTCACGAACTTCGTAGCCATATAAAAGTGGGTTCGTGGGTTTTTCGGAAATACTGCTTCGTATTTCGAAATGCAAATGCGGACCCGAAGAACTTCCTGTATTGCCCCCATAGGCGATGATATCACCTTTTTCTACGGATACTTCCCCGTAATCGGGAAACACTTCTACCTCGTACGATTTCTTTTTATATTGTATTTTTTTGATATACTCTTCGATTTTCGGGGAGAATTTTTGAAGGTGGCCGTATACCGATGTAAAACCGTTCGGATGTGCCAGATACAAAACTTTGCCATAACCCCAATGTGATATTTTTATACGGGTTACCGTGCCGTCGCCAATGGCATAAATGGGGAGGCCTTGTCGCTGTTGCGTCTTGATGTCTACCCCAGAATGAAAGTGATTTGATCGTAATTCCCCAAAGGTTCCCGCTAAGATCAAAGGAATATCCATAGGCGATCGAAAAGCGTCTTTCGGATAATTTTCCTGTGCTTGAATGCTAATTGAAAAAAATAACAACAAACCAAAAATAACCTTTCCCATAATTTAAAATAAGATGGTACGAAAGTAATCAATAGTGTTGAATCGCTAAAAAACTTATCGATTAAATGAGGTATGTTTATCGTCAACAAAATATATTAGGAGTCTTTGTCCGGCCTTTCCCTTTCCTGAGATTTTAAAATTTCAAAGATTATTTTCGCTTTTTCCTTCCGGACAATGAACAATGTTAAATAATGGCTTCCACAAACTGCAAAAGCCTTCGAATAGCGATTGGGCGGCTACTAGCAAAAACTAAAGATGGTTCAATTAAAGTATTACTTGAAGAATAATTGAAAAAACTATTGCTAAGTCGAACGATGTATGTTAACTTTGTGTAATATGCATTGAATTTTCTTTATGAGCGAATTGGTTGAAATAGTTGATTCCCTGGAAAACAAAATCAGTAAGCTATTGCATAAGTTGGAGTTGCTTAACCAAACGAATCGAAAGTTGGAACATGAACTGATTGCCATTAGAAATGATCAGAACAGTGTTAGAAATTCGGTTGTAGAATGGGAAGAGAAATACAATTCACTCAAACTTGCAAATTCAATGTTGGGCAGTAATACGAATAAAACAGAAGCTAAGCTTAAAATAAATACGTTAATAAGGGAGTTGGATCAATGTATTGCCCAACTTGCGGAATAATGTAATAGAATACTATGCCGGAAAAGCTCAAAATCAAGCTTTCTATTGCGGATAGAATATATCCATTAACGATCGACCCTTCGCAAGAGGAAGGATTGCGGAAAGCAGCGAAAAACATTGAGCAGTTGGCCAAAAAGTTTGAACAAAACTATGCGGTAAGAGATAAGCAAGATGTATTGGCGATGTGCGCCTTGCAGTTTGCCTCTAAAATTGAACAGAAAGGTATAGACCAGTCAGAAGGTGCTAAAGAGGCCATAGAAAGGCTGGTAGCATTGGATAGATTGGTAGATTCGAAGCTTGGTATTAAATAAAATACGTTCTTTTAAATAACTAAAGTTACTGCCCACATTGGTAATATCTTTTGACGAACTCAACACTAATTTGTTTAAAAAGGGTGAGTTTAGATTGTAAAAGCAAGCCTTACTTGTATAAGGATCCTTGATCAGTCTGTTAGCCCTAAACCTGTTTTTAGGAGTTTGTACAAAACTTCTCCGATGTGGGCTTTTTTTTGCTTTTTTCAGAATGAAAAGGGTTTTGATGCCAAGGGTGGCTTTCAGGTTGTAATCCTGAGATTAATTTAATTCTTAACAAATTATGGACAGTACTATATTAGTGATAATTGCGGCGATAGCCGGCCTCGCGATTGGGTTTTTAATCGCTAAATCAATGGAAAAGGGAAAAGCTTCGAAAACCATAGCAAATGCAAAAAAAGAAGCAGATACGATTCTGAAAGGAGCTAAGGTCGAAGGGGAGAGCATTAAAAAGGATAAAATATTTCAGGCCAAAGAGAAATTTTTAGAGTTAAAGGCAGAACATGAAAAGGTAATTGTACATAAGGATAAAAAAATAAGTGAGGCCGAAAAACGCACTAGGGATAAGGAGTCTCAGGTAAGCAGTGAATTGGCAAGAAATAAAAAGTTGAATGCCGAGCTAGATGGTAAAATAAGGGATGTAGCCCATAAGGAAGAATTTTACGAAAAGAAACAGGCTGAGCTTGATAAGTTGCACAAAAACCAGGTGCAACAACTGGAGGTGATTTCAGGATTATCTGCAGATGACGCTAAGGCCGAGTTGCTCGAATCTTTAAAGGAAACGGCAAAGACCGATGCGATGTCTTTCATACAGGCAACTTTAGAAGACGCCAAACTTACGGCACAACAAGAGGCCAAAAAGATAGTTATCAATACCATTCAAAGAATTGGTACCGAAGAGGCCGTCGAGAATTGTGTATCAGTTTTTAATATTGAATCTGATGATGTTAAAGGTCGTATCATTGGTCGTGAAGGTCGGAATATTAGAGCTTTGGAAGCGGCTACAGGTGTTGAAATTATCGTTGATGACACCCCAGAGGCCATTATACTCTCTTGTTTTGATTCCGTACGCCGTGAGGTGGCGCGTTTGTCGTTGCATAAATTGGTTACAGATGGAAGGATTCATCCAGCTCGGATTGAAGAAATTGTTAAAAAGACCGAAAAACAGATAGAGCAAGAAATTGTCGAAATCGGAAAACGTACGGTTATCGATTTGGGTATTCACGGATTACATCCTGAGCTGATTAAAGCAGTTGGGCGTATGAAGTACCGGTCGTCTTACGGGCAAAATTTACTGCAACACTCGCGGGAAGTTGCCAAACTTTGCGGCGTGATGGCTGCCGAATTAGGTTTGAACCCTAAACTGGCCAAACGCGCGGGCTTACTGCATGATATTGGAAAAGTACCGAATACGGAGGCAGAGGTAGAAACGCCCCATGCTATTTTAGGAATGCAATGGGCAGAGAAATTTGGAGAAAAACCAGATATATGCAACGCTATCGGAGCTCACCATGATGAAATAGAGATGAAAACATTGATTTCTCCGATTGTTCAGGTTTGCGATGCCATAAGTGGTGCACGTCCTGGAGCAAGACGGCAAGTATTGGATTCATATATTCAACGGCTTAAAGATTTGGAAGATATCGCCTTCGGTTTTGGCGGAGTTCAAAAAGCTTATGCCATTCAGGCCGGAAGGGAACTTCGGGTAATCGTTGAAAGTGAAAAAGTCAGCGATGACAAAGCTGCGGAACTATCTTTTGAAATTTCCCAGAAAATTCAGACGGATATGACTTATCCGGGGCAGGTAAAAGTTACTGTTATTCGAGAAACAAGGGCCGTCAATGTAGCGAAATAGAAGGCATTTACGCTTCAAGATTATTTAAATAGGGTATACCAAAAGCTCCGATTTACGACTTTGCGCGGTACGAAGCAAACTTTGAATCATTGGCAAACAATACAAACAGCTTACTTCACCGCGTTCGTAATAAATGCTTTTTATAGTTTTTGTACCCTCTTTTTAGCGATTGCCGATTAAGGTCAATGCAATCCAATCTTTAAGATTTTCTTCTTCTTCGTGGGTAAGTGTCATTTTTCTGCCTTTCGGCATTTTTCTTTTTATAAACACTTGCTTATTTATTTCCACGGCCAAAGAGTCCATATTCTCAAATGTAAAAACATCCGTTCGCTTTTTGACGGCATGGCAAAAATTACATTTGGCCTGTAGTACTGTAAACGCCTTATCTTTTGTTGTGGTCTGCGTTAAATCGTCATTCCAATGTCGGGGCACATTTAACGAAATCAAGTGCAACAAGAAGAGGGGTAAAAGAACGATAGTGCGAAAGAACATCGTATTTTAGGTATTAAAATTCATCAATAGAGAGTATTCCTGAAAACGGCAAGCGTTCTGTGATGAATTCGTTACTATAATTTGAACACAGCCCTGTACTACGTAATCGCCATAAAACTTCGAGGCTTTTGTAAATTTTTATTACTTCTTAATTCGTTTTTACACCTTGAGTGGTAAACGAGAGGCCCTGTTGCCCTGAAGTTGAAATCATAACCCCCTCGAAAAGCGGCTCGTGGTTGTTTTCTTTTGTTGCCCATTCAAATATAAAATTGGCACCTGTGCCTCCATCTTCATCCCTTTCGTTTATAACTATTTCGATAGTTTCCATAGGTTTCAGAAAAATAGGTTCCGTTATATAGGTGCGAATCAATTTGCCTTGTGTATTGTAATAAGTCGCTTTTTTGATAAAGACAGAATCTTTCAAATCTGTATTTCTCAAGCTGACGGTCGAGGTAAGGTCGTGCGTTTTATGTTCCGATAGGCTATAGATTTTAGAGTAAACCGATAAATAAGAAGTGCCATTATTTAAGGAGTCGGTTACATTCAACAAAATCTTTCTATTTGCCAAATTGATAGGGTCTATTGTGCTTTTATTTTCTGGTTCCTCCATACAGGAACCTAGTAATAGGGCCAATATCGGAATGATGTACAGGTGTTTCATAAACTTAATTGTATTGCAGTAATTTTAGTTGTCCTCCAATTCAGGTAAAAGATACTAACTTTTCATTTGTTCGAGTACAAATATAATAGCATTTCACGGTTATCTTTTAATCTAAAGGTATGGTAATATATCAATGATGAGTCGCTGCGCTAATACACCAAAGTTTTTGATGTCTCCATAGTTTTTATCTATGAAAAACTGATTTGTAATACTAAAATATTTGGTAATTTCATTCCACTAACTTATTAATCATAAAAAACAATCAAAATGGATGATAAACAACAAAGCAACGTTTGGGATGTAAATGAATCAAGTGCAAAATGCCCGTTTTTAAATGGAGAATTACACCAGGCGGCTGGTGGAGGAACATCAAATCGTGATTGGTGGCCGAACCAGTTGAATCTGAATATTCTGCGCCAACATGCTTCCCCGTCGAATCCGATGGGCGAAAACTTCAACTATGCGGAAGAATTTAAAACGTTGGATCTGGCCGCCGTAAAAGAAGATCTTTATAAATTGATGACCGATAGCCAAGATTGGTGGCCTGCAGATTATGGCCACTACGGGCCTTTCTTTATCCGTATGGCTTGGCATAGTGCAGGAACATACCGTATTGCCGATGGGCGGGGAGGAGCAGGCTCGGGATCACAGCGTTTTGCCCCTTTGAACAGCTGGCCCGATAATGCCAATTTAGATAAGGCGAGACTATTGCTTTGGCCGATAAAACAAAAGTATGGAAAGAAACTTTCTTGGGCCGATCTTTTGATTTTGGCCGGTAATTGTGCCCATGAATCAATGGGATTGAAAATGTTCGGTTTTGCCGGGGGTCGCGAAGATATTTGGCAGCCTGAAGAAGATATTTATTGGGGCTCGGAAACGGAATGGCTGGGAAATAAAGACCGATATGCCGAGGAAGAAAAATTGGAAAATCCTTTGGGTGCAGCTCACATGGGGCTGATTTATGTGAATCCCGAAGGGCATAATGCAAACCCTGACCCCGTTGAATCTGCACATTATATCAGGGAGACTTTTGGTCGTATGGCGATGAACGATTACGAGACCGTTGCACTTATTGCCGGCGGTCACACTTTTGGTAAAACACATGGTGCCGCAGATCCTACGGACTATGTAGATGCAGAACCAGCTGCTGCAGGCCTTGAAATGCAAGGTCTTGGTTGGAAAAACAACTTTGGCAGCGGAAGTGGGGAACATACCATTACTAGTGGTTTGGAAGGTGCCTGGACCAATACACCTACCAAATGGGACAATAATTTTTTTGAAACCCTTTTCGGTTACGAATGGGAATTGACCAAAAGTCCGGGAGGTGCACACCAATGGAAACCAAAAGATAATGCCGGTGCAGGTACCGTACCCGATGCGCACAACCCCGAAAAGAAAAATGATCCCTTTATGTTGACGACCGACCTTTCTTTGCGCATGGATCCGGCCTATGAGAAAATTTCCAGACATTTTTATGAGAACCCCGAGGAGTTTGCCGATGCCTATTCACGTGCTTGGTTTAAATTGACACATCGAGATATGGGGCCTATCGATCGGTATTTGGGACCAGAAGTGCCTCAAGAGGAGTTGATTTGGCAAGATCCCGTTCCTGCAGTAGATCATGAACTGGTCAATGACAATGACATTGCCAATTTAAAAGCAAATATTTTGGCTTCGGGGCTATCTGTTGCCGAATTGGTTGGTACAGCTTGGGCATCGGCTTCGACTTTTAGAGGTTCCGATATGCGGGGTGGCGCCAATGGCGCCAGGGTGCGATTGGCCCCTCAGAAAGATTGGAAGGTCAATAATCCGGAACAATTAAAAAAAGTTCTAGACACCTTGGGTCGAATTCAAAATGAGTTTAACGGGGCGCAATCGGGAAATAAAAAGGTATCCTTGGCCGATCTGATTGTTTTAGGAGGATGCGCCGCTGTCGAAAAAGCCGCTAATAACGCAGGTCATGAAGTGACCGTACCATTTACTGCAGGCCGTACCGATGCCACCGAAGAGCAGACCGATGCGGAAGCTTTTGAAGCATTGGAACCGGTAGCAGATGGTTTCCGAAATTACGTAAAGGACAAATATTCGGTCAGTTCCGAAGAACTTTTGGTCGACAAGGCACAGTTGTTGACATTGACCGTACCTGAGATGACCGTTTTG
The DNA here is from genome assembly GCF_963975415.1 of uncultured Kriegella sp. Classification (NCBI taxonomy): domain Bacteria; kingdom Pseudomonadati; phylum Bacteroidota; class Flavobacteriia; order Flavobacteriales; family Flavobacteriaceae; genus Kriegella; species uncultured Kriegella sp. Next base: position 881,222 of record NZ_CAXBGN010000001.1, on the reverse strand, counting down.
ATAGGAGGTATGCGCGTGTTGAACACAAATTTTGACGGTTCGAAACACGGCGTGTTCACTGAACGGCCAGAGACGTTGACCAACGACTTCTTTACCAACTTGCTCGATATGGGCACGACCTGGAAAGCTGTTGGGGACTCTGATGATATCTTTGAAGGCCGTGATCGCAAAACCGATGAATTTAAATGGACGGGTACCCGTGCAGATCTTATCTTTGGTTCGAATTCAGAACTTCGTGCCATGGCGGAAGTTTATGCCTGTGGTGATGCCGATACCAAGTTCGTAACTGATTTTATAACAGCTTGGAACAAGGTGATGAACTTAGATCGTTTCGATCTGGCCTAATTTTAGGTTTGCAAAACGGTTGAACCGTAAGCAATAAAAAGGTAAAAGGTGGTCTGGTAACGGGCCACCTTTTTGTTTTTCAATATCCCTAAATCTTGATTTGCTATTTCCTTTAGCGCCAGAATACCTCGATCGAATTATTGATCCAGGGTAAATCAATACGACGAATATCCCAAGGGATAAAATCTAATAGTACATCGATACCCTTTTGTTCTACAGTTAATTTAAGTCTTTCGGGGTTGAAACTGAGAATTCCATCCCGTTGTAAAAAGGATTCTCGAATAGCGGCATCGGATGAATTTTGTACTTTTTCCCAATTGCTTCGCAGCCCGTCCATTAGGCTATCAGCGACTTCTTTTTCTTCGGCAGTGATTTGATTTAAAGGTACTAATGCATGTGTTGGTGACAACCCGACCATAAGTTTGTTCAGAAGTAATTGATGCTCCGGAAAGTCAATCGCGCCGTAAACTAGATACTGTAAAAGATATGCTCCACGTTGTTGGGCAGCTACATCGATAAAAGTGCCTTCATGTACTAGATTCACACGTTCAAAAAATGTGTTGAGAAACGGCCAGAATATTATCACACCGGCATTTGAAATATGAGCTTCCATACTAAATTGTGTTGGTTATTTCATTTGACCTCTGAAAACTACGAATAAATCACTTCCTTTTTCCCCACCAAATATAAAACCCGGTGATGGGCAGTGAAGCCCCAATCAGCGAAGCCAAAAAAGCCAATAACCTCCCGGGAAAACCCAAAATAGAACCCAAATGCACATCATAGGCCAAGGCATTTATTTTGGTAAAGAAACTGGCCTCTTCGCTCATTCCGTTTTTAAATTGACCTTTCAAACGTTCTCCCGTATATCGGTCAAAATGGAAATGATCTATGCTGCTTACCAATTGGTTCTTGTCGATTACCGATATATGAATGGGATCTTCCGGTTTATGCGGATTACTGATTCTGATCGAATGGTGTGGGAATTCTTTTCGAAACCGTACGCCTAATCGCTCCATTACAGCATAGGGGTTGGTAAGGTGTGCAATACTATCTTTTTTTGACTTCGGAAGGTCGTAGGCTATCGACTTTTCTTGACCGATGGATTCGAATGCATTTTTTACGGCTTTAAATCCCCAAAAAAGTCCGGTACCGATAATAAATAGTAACACCCAACTCGCGTAAAACCCCGTCACATTATGAAAGGCATAATTCAGGGCTGTTGGTCGTGCTTTCCAATTGATTTTTAGACTTTTTTTAAGCTTCGAACGCTTGGAAGGCCACCACAAAACAATACCCGTTACGGCCATAATAAGAAATGACAAGGTGCCCCAATGCACTATTTCGCGACCGATATCGCCCAATAATAAATTGCGATGTAATTTCTTGAGCTGGTTCAGCCACCCTAGGTTCATATCTTGAAGGTGGATGAGCTCACCCGTGTAAGGATTGATTTGGGCAATATAATAAGTTCCAGGAGCGTAGAGTAATATTTCAGCGGTACGCGACGGCCCCCGATAATATACCGTTCTAAAATCACCCTTAGGTAAAGCTTGTTTTGCGGTTTCCGCCAATTTTTCTACGGCGACAAAAGGGGCATCTTGCGCACCTATTTTTTCTTTATAAATAATGGCAGCGATTTCTGGTGCCCAACAGTAAAGAGCACCACTAAAGGCGATAGTAAAAAACAAGACGCCCAGGGGGAGGCCCAACCAAAGGTGTATTTTTTGTATCCAATATTTTGGGTGGTTGCGGGAAGCCAATAGGGGTTGTTATTTATAGGAACCCAAATATCAAACTTTTTTATGAATTTTTGGGTTTGATCTAAATAGGGAAAAAAGAAAACCGCTTCATAAAGCGGTTTAATTTGAGTAATCTTTTGAAATTGTGACTTTTCTTAGGCCACGTTTGTATTACGGTACGCTTTTATTTCGATTAGCTCTTTTTCTTTAGCTTCCTTTTCTTCTTCGATATCATAATCATCTTGAAGCCCCAGCCAGAATTTCGCGGAATTGCCAAAATACTTACTTAGCCGCAGTGCCGTGTCGGCGGTAATTCTACGGTTGCTTTTTAGAATTTCCGAAATTCTTGTCTGAGGTATGTTTAGGTCTTTGGAAAGTCTATATGCACTTATTTCGAGCGGTTCAAGAAATTCATAGCGTAAAATTTCTCCAGGATGTATATTCGGTAGCTTTTCCATGTTGTTTCTTTTTTTAGTGATAATCAATTATTTCCACTTTACTGACATTGCCTTTTTCCCAAAGAAAAATTATTCGCCATTGCCTATTAATTCGAATACTATAGAACCCGTTTAAATCTCCAGCTAGTTTTTCAAGTCGGTTCGAAGGCGGAATTCTTAAATCGGCAATATCTTGAGAGTTGTTTAACATTCTCAATTTCCGACGGCCAATATTTTGAATTTCAAGCGGCATCTTCTTTACTCTTGTGCCGTTCCAAATTTGCTCGGTTTCTTTGGAGCCAAACGATAAAATCATAACTTCTTACGTTACTAACGTCAAAGGTAAGTATTTTATTTGTAATGGCATGGAATATTTGGTTCACATCTATATTATTTAGAAATACGTGTGGAAAACTTAGAACCACTTGATAGAATAGTTTTAAAATGTAATTTTTTATTGACAGTCCCACTTTTGTGTATAATTTGTTCTAGTGGGCGTGGATACCCTTGGTTACATTCTTTCGGTAACATGGTTGATTTGTAGGGTCTCATAGACTTCGTCGATAACCTCTTGCTTATCGGCAAAAACCATCAGCGTATCGCCATCTTCGATTACCGTAGAACCGTTCGGGGTGATATAGGCATCATTACGCCGGATCATGGCAATTATCGCATGTTTGGGGAAACCGAGCTCCACGATTTTCTTGTCGAGGGCAAAACAGTCTGGGCCGATACGAATATCTTTCATTACTGTTTTTGGGCTATCCATAAACAGCATATCGGTAGGGTTTAGCTTTTTTTCTTCTTTCGGCAGTGCTACATTCAGCCATTTGGCGACTACCGAAAGTGTGGTGCCCTGAATCAATACCGAAGTCACCGAAATAAAGAAAACGATGTTAAACATCATATCGGCTTTGTCAATACCCGCTAGTAGGGGGTAAGTGGCAAAAACGATGGGTACGGCACCTCGCAGCCCGACCCAAGAAATATAAAGACGCCGTCTGAATTTCATTTTAAAGAAACTCAGGCTTAAGAGCACGCTTAAAGGCCGGGCGACCAAAATCAGAAACAGTGAAATAATCAACCCCACCCCGAACACCGGGAAAACGTGCGTGGGGAAAACCAGTAGGCCCAAGGTCAAAAACAGAATGATCTGCATCAGCCAGGCCAGCCCGTCGTACATCTTCAAGATGGTTTTTTTATGTATCAGGTCTTGATTGCCTAAATACACCGAACAAATATAGATGGCCAGAAACCCGTTGCCCCCGACAAAGTCGGTAGCCGAAAAAGTGATAAACATCAGGGCAATTACCAATACGGGGTAGAGGCCTTCGAAATCGAGACGAATACGGTTGATGATCAATTTACTGAGCTTACCAAATAGAAAACCGGCAACACCCCCGAAAATCATCTGTTGTAGAAATAGCGGAATAATAGAAGCCAAATCTTGATCTTGGTTGATGACCAGTGTCAAAAAGGCAAGGGTCAACACATAGGCCATGGGGTCATTACTACCGCTTTCAAGCTCGAGTGTAGGCCTTAGATTGGTGCGTAGAGCCAAATTTTTAGACCGTAAAATCGAGAATACGGCTGCGGCATCGGTCGAAGAAACGATAGAGCCCAAGAGCATACTCTCATAAATGGTGAAGTCGGTGATCAGCCAAACGAACGTACCCAAGGAAAGCGCGGTTAATAAAACGCCAAGGGTCGACAAGGCCAGCCCCTCACGCAGAATAGGTTTTACCGTATTCCAGTTGGTGTCGAGTCCCCCGGAAAAAAGAATAAAGTTAAGCGACACGATTCCGATAAATTGGGCGATTTTTGGGTCGTTGAATTGAATACCACCTAGGCCTTCAGAGCCGGCCAACATACCGATGGCCAAAAATAGCAATAGGGTGGGTACGCCGAATTTATAGGAGGTTTTCCCCACGATGATGCTCACAAAAAGGAGTAATGAGCCAACCAGCATGATGTTTTCGATCGTTAAATTCATGTCTTTAGTTTAAAATAATGAATCTCCGCAAAAATACGGGTAACTACAAGAGGCATGGCCTAAAAAACATTCTTTTTTTGTACAATTGCAATGTTAGTTCACGAATACCATATTATAGATGCACTATAGACTAAAACAAGGATGGGTATAAAAGAAAGATGCACGGCATTCAGGTCGTTGTTCCCCTGGTTTTATTCTGTTTAAGAAAGTTAGTGAACGAATCCGATTTCTGAATAAATTATTAAGTCCGATCAAATGACCAACAAAAATTTCCTATGCCTAGCCTGTCTAATTTTCAGCCTGGTCTTAAGCGCTCAAAACTCCAAGAAAAAAGGAAAATTGGGCAAAAAACCGAATGTACTTTTTATTATTTCCGATGACCTTACGGCTACGGCGATTTCATCTTATGAGAATCAGGCCATTCATACGCCCAATATCGATAATTTAGCGGCCCAGGGCACACGTTATACCCGTGCCTATACCCAATACCCTGTATGTGGACCATCGCGGGCCTCCTTAATGTTCGGCTATTACCCGAATGCTACGAAAACCTACGGTTATGTCAGCGGTCGAGCCAATGTCGGCCCCAATCGACAATCATTGGCGCAATTGTTTAAAGACAATGGGTATTATACCGCTCGGGTAAGCAAAATTTACCATATGGGGGTGCCTATCGATATTGAAAAGGGTTCGAACGGTACCGATGATGAGGCTTCTTGGACGGAGCGGTTCAACAGCCAAGGTCCGGAATGGCAAGCCGAAGGCGAAGCTGAATTGGTACAAAACAATCCGTATGGTGACAAACCCCGAAAGGGAGGTAATGTCATGACCATTGTAAAGGGCGAAGGGGATGATTTGGCGCATTCCGATGGAAAAACAGCTCAAAAGGCGTCCGAATTACTTCGTGAGCATAAAGATGAACCTTTCTTTTTGGCGGTGGGTCTGGTACGGCCCCATGTGCCCTTTGTAGCTCCGAAAAAATATTTCGAACCTTATCCGCACCAACAAATGGTATTGCCGCCCAAAGTTGAAAACGATTGGGATGATATTCCGGCACGAGGCATCAATTACGTGACCAGTCTAAATGGTGAGATGTCGGAAGAGCAGGAGAAAAAGGCGGTTGCCGGCTACTATGCTTCGGTGGCCTATATGGATGCGCAAGTGGGTAAAATTCTAAAAACCTTAAAAGAGGAAGGATTGGAAGACAATACCATCGTAGTATTTACCTCTGATCATGGTTTCCATCTCGGAGAACATCGTTTTTGGATGAAGGTTAGTCTGCACGAAGAATCGGTACGTGTGCCTTTTATTATTAAAGTACCGGGAAAATCACCCGCGGTGTGCGATTCCTTTACCGAGCTCTTAGATCTTTATCCGACCTTGTCGGAATTGGCCGGATTAAAAACTTCGGAACACCTACAAGGAAAAAGTTTGACCGCAACGTTGGACGATCCGGAACATTCAGTTCGTGATATGGCCTTTTCGGTAACCCAAGGAGGAAAGTCGTTTTTGGTGCGTACCGATAAATGGGCGTATATTCAATACGATGAAGATGCAGGTTCAGGTATGGAACTGTTCGATATGGATTTGGACCCGAAACAGTACAATAATTTAGCGCATAACCCCAAATACAGTGCTATTTTGGAGCAAATGCAAGAACGCTTGCAATCAAAACTAAAAGAAGTGCGAACGAATGATTTGGGATTTGATTACAAAGCGAAGTAGCACGATTTTACTTCTTATTGGGTCGTTGTTGTTTCTTTCCTGTAAAATTCAGGAATTTAAGGTGCTGCCTGATAGGATCATTGCCCATAAAGTGGAAGCGATCGAATCACCTACTCAATTGGTTGGGCCATCTGTTTTTCAAATTCCAGATTATTTTGTTTGGGGAGGGAGCGTTGTAAAAGGCGATGATGATAAATATCATATGCTTTTTTCCCTTTGGGAGAGTGGTATTCCTGGAGGAAGCTTTTCCAAGAATTGGGTGCTGCAGTCTAAAATAGGTTATGCCGTTTCCGATTATCCCGATCGCAATTTCAGGTTTCGGAAAATTGTACTTCAGGGTAGGCGTTACGATGGGAATACCGAAGTCTGGGATGCCCAAATGGTACATAATCCACATATCAAAAAATTCAATGACACCTACTACCTCTATTATATTGGCGGCAAAGATCCTGGGGAACAGCCCAAGGGGTCCGCAGGGGAAAACCTGGATCAAAGGGCGAGCGTACAACAAACGTTATGTATTGGGGTGATTGCGTTTAATAGTTTCAACGACTTGCTTTCCGGAAATTTTTCACGACCAAAACAACCGCTTTTAGAGCCACGAACAAGGGTAAAGCCCGGTTCGGTACTTAATGGATCATCAAAGGGAACCATAGCCAAACCAGATAATATAATAGTAGTCAACCCTTCGGTAGTTTACAACCCGAAGACTAAAAGGTACTTACTATTCTTTAAAGGGAATTTATACGATCCCCATTGGAAGGGTGCGCACGGAGTAGCCATCGGTGATACCCCTCTCGGACCCTTTGCTCCAAAAGATAATTTTATTTTTGATGTTCGTATGCCCGATGGCAGTTTGGCAAGTACCGAAGACCCCTACGTTTGGTATGTCAAAGAGCAAGACCAATTTATGGCGGTGGTAAAAGACTTTACAGGGCGCTTGACCGGTCAAAAGAAAACCTTGGCGCCCTTGTTATCGTTTGACGGAATTCGTTGGCAGCTTGCGAAAAATCCATTGTTTATGAAGCGGGAATTGCTTTTGCCCAATGGGTCGGTATTAGCGGTCAATAGGTTAGAACGATCTCAGTTGTTGTTAAATAAGCGCGGTATTCCAACGGTCATGTATGCGGCCTGTGCTGTAGGCAATGTCAACCCCAAAAACGATGGGAGCTCATTTAATGTGCAGATACCTTTGGTGGGTGATTAGATAGGGTGAAGGTATGCGATATGTGGGCTTTTGTTTAGAAATAAAACAATAAAAGAAAATGAATGCGATATGTGGTAAATTGAAAAAGTTAAGAGTTGTGTTCGGCCTTTTAATATTCTTTTCATTAGCGAGTGGGATGGCGCAAAACCGCCCCTCAATTCTGGTAAAAGTAGAAGACAAAGCTTCCATCCTTAAAAAAATTGAAACCGAAAAATGGGCTGCCGACATTTATTCTGCACTGTGGAATAAAATCACACCTTTAGCCGACAGGCATCGTACAGATCCCGAATGGATACTTTCCCGATACCAGATGAATAGGCTCAAAGGAAAAAGATACACCGATTTCATGACCGACCCCAAAGGCACGAAGCTTATTGCCAAATGGGGAGATGCCCCTTTTTCTACGATACGACCGACAACACACAAACGACCGCCACTTGATCCTGAAGGGTATCGGTTTAGAACCTTAAAACTGGAAGAGTTTCCGGTGTACGATTCATTGCCGAACATGTATTTGCAATCCTCCGCCCCTTCGGGTAAATGGTATTGGACGGATCCTCAAAGCCATATTGGCTATATAAACAGCATGATCAATAGCCTTTGTTTGGAGTCGGCTATATTATATTGGTTGACTAAAGAGGAGAAATATGCAGAATTCGCCATGGATATTTTAGTACAGTGGGTTCAAGGTGCCTACTATCAAAAGCCTCTCGAGGGCGCTTGTCGTGATGGATTTTTTAGTGTACAGTCATTAGGAGATCGGAGTTATGCAACCCTTCCTTTGGCCTATGATTTTATATACGACTATCTGAAATCGAATTATGATCAGATTTATCGATTTGACAGTGTTTTCGATCGTATGGCGCAAACTCAGTTAGAGCGGGGTTTTTGGAGCAACAATTGGTACGCTGCCCAGAGCATCACATTCGTATACAGTGCCTTAGCCCTTTCCGATAAGGCAAAAAGGGATAAATACATGAATTACTTTATGAAAGAAGATCATGTTAATAAAGGATGTGGGCGACTGTCTTTAACGAGTACCGCTGAAAAACACCTTACGTATGACGGTCATTGGAAAGAGCCCGGGGGGTATCATAACTACCCTGTTGGCGCAATTTTACAAGCTGGTGTAGCGGCAGAGAACAACGATTATTTGGCCTTTAAAGAGAACCCACCGCTTTATACTTCCTCTTATGTGCTGCTAAAGTATCTTTTTCCAAATGGGAAAACGATGGGTTATGGTGATACCGGAAGAGGAACCGCTTCGCCCGAACATCTTGAAATTGCCATTAAAATGGCGGGTAAGTATGATGACCCAGTTCAAAAACAATTATATGGTGTAATGAATAGGATGCTTGAGAACGGGTATAATAGAAATACTTCAGGTTGGTTCGGGTTGTTGAACAATGTTTCGAATATTCCAGAGCAGGCTGATGAGGTATTAACATTGCCGCGATCTGGCAAATTGGAGTTTTCACAATGCTATTATCAAAGAAACGGAACCGATAGTTATACCGGTCTCATGTGTTATTTACAAGGGGCTAGTTATAACCATAACCATGCAAACGGGGTTGCGATGGAACTTTATGGGCAAGGCATGGTATTGGGCCCGGATCCTGGTATCGGCGGGCATTATGATACGGATATTCATAAAAATTACTATGCTTTATATGCGGCACATAACACCGTTATCGCCGATGGAAAATCAGCACCGCTGAGGTCTTTTAATGGCGGAGGTGGAGAAAAGCCTATGGGAGCATTAACCCTGCGGGCTATGGAACCGATGGCAGAGTTTCAGGCGATAAGTCCGTTTTGTTCCTTTACATCGGTTGATTATATAGAGCCATCCACCGAAACACAACAGAAACGGACCATGGCGTTGATTAGAACTTCGGATAAAACGGGCTATTATGTAGATATTTTCCATTCCGACAATGCTAATAAAAACGAATACGTTTACCATAACTTAGGGCATTCTGTTACATATTTAAATCGAGACAATTCGTTGCTCAAATTAAATTCCTCTGAAGAACTATCGGAGCACAAAAAAGGCTTTGGTCCCGGATACGTTCATTTTATGGATAAAATGACTACGGGGGTTTTAGATCAAAGTGTCAAAGCACAATTTAAATTAAACGCGGTACAGGGTAAAAAGATTTTTATGGATATGCATATTCCCGGAGCTGAAAATCGGGAATATTTTTCGGTAATGACGCCAAAAGCATATACTGCTCCACAGGAATATAGAGAATTACCGGTGCCTGCCGTAGTTATTCGTCAAAATGGTTCGGCATGGGGAAAACCATTTATGGTACTGTATGAATCTTTCACCGGCGAAGGGAATAGTAGTTTGAAAACGGTGACAGGAACATCTGAAAATGGAATTTCGGTTGTGAATGCCTCGAGTATGCTTGCTAGGGGTATTGCCTCAAAGCAGACGATTATTCAAAATATTGATAGTACCTCAACCTTTCGTAAGGACAATGAATTTTTTAAAGGGCATTTTGGTATAATCGGATATGAGAATGACAAACTTTCTTACCTCTATTTGGGACATGGTAGTACGATTTCTGCAGACGGTTTTTCGCTAAGGACAACTGTCGAAAATAAACATGGAGCTGCCAATCTAATGGTAAAGAATAAGGGATTATTTTTTGCATCCTACCAGGCTATGCAAGTATTTATTCCAAAGGAATATGTAAAAAGAAATAGAGATTTCGAAGTCATGGTCACCATACATAAAACACCAATGAAGTTGAAAACGGAAAAGGTAAAAGGCGGCTGGAACGTGCAATTGCCAGCTACGGAAGGTGTTTTGGTAGGTCTTGAAATTAATTAATATATCAAGAAATGAAGTGAAAAGACATATATCCTTTGGTGTTGCCAATACCTAATTGGCTTTTATATTTTATTATATTAAAAATTTAAAACCACATGCGACGAGCACTATTATTTTTTTTCTTACTGATTGTTTTTAAAAGTTATTCCCAAAAGCGAGACTTCGCCGACCACTTGAAATATGTGGGCATAGCGGTCGAAGACCCCGACTTTACCATTTGGGGTACTTCCCCGGTAATCGATGATGCGGGCAAGGTTCATCTTTTTGTTGCCAGATGGCCCGAGAAGAATGTGGATCCTGCTTGGAGAAAATCGTCTGAAATTGCACATTATGTGTCCGACTCTCCCGAGGGCCCTTTTATATTTTCCGATGTTGCCATCAAAGGTACCGGCACCAATACCTGGGATAAATATGGTGCGCATAACCCCGAAGTAAAGCGAGTGGGTGATAAATATGTGTTATTGTACATCGGCAATTCAGATTACCGTCAACCTCCGCATCCGGCAAACCAATGCATCGGTATGGCTCTGGCGGATTCTCCTTACGGACCATGGGAAAAGGTCGGCCGAAACGGGAAAATACTCGATGCTGGCGATTCCACCAAATGGAACTATCAATCAAGAAACGGGGTGGCCAATCCCGCTTTTTTAGTCAAAGACGGGAAGTTTTTTCTGTACTTTAAAACACGTGCCGGCGATGACCTGAAATATGGCCTGGCAACCGCTGATAAGCTGCTAGGGCCATACACCATTTTAGACAATCCGGTGACCTCGAATAATGGTACGCTCGAAGACGGTGCCGTCTTCTATTATAAAGATCATGTGTATTTGTTGACCACCGACAATCACGGTCAAAATACAGGGATTGTCGGTGGGGGAACGCTATGGAAATCAAAAGATGGACTTACCTTTAAACTGGAGGATGCCACTGTGGCATACGATAGGCTCCCGGTTTACTATAAGGATTTTGACGAAAAAAAGGCGACAAAAATTTATAGCCCCGACCCAAAATTGGAGCGCCCCAAAGTGCTGATGATCGATGGGCGTCCGGCCTATCTGTATGGCCCCAGTGGATGGAATATGTCCGGAGGGGAAAGAACGGTTTCCCATGTACTTAAAATCGATTTGCCCACAACTATCGATTGATTTTTTATCTTACCCGTTCTAAATGCACAAGTAACAGGTAACACAAATTTTGAAGAGTAATCCAATGACCAAAATACTATTAATTCTCATTTCCCTTTTTGTTTTTGCCTGCACACAGGCACAAGAACATCCTGACGTATTGTTTTTTAAAGATAGACTTCAAGCCGTTCAGGCGGAAAATATTTTTAAAACCGAAGGCTATTACAATTGGGGGCCATCCATTATAAAAGGAAAAGATGGAAAATATCATATGTTCTATTCCCGATGGAACAAAAAATATAAGTTTACCGGTTGGCTTACACATTCCGAAATTGCCCATGCAGTAGCGAAAACTCCCTCGGGTCCGTGGAAATTTAAAGAAGTTGTCTTGAGAGGAAGAAGAAATGGGAAATGGGATGCGATTACCGCCCATAATCCTAAAATAAAATATTTTGGAGGCAAGTATTATCTTTATTACATCTCCACTAATTTAGGGGAGAAAAAGTATTCGGAAGATGATCTAGTAAATACGGCACATACGGGCTACAAACATCCCAATTGGAGCATTTTACGCCCGAACCAACGTACCGGTGTTGCCGTCTCCAACACTATCAATGGCCCCTGGAAACGGTTGGATAATCCCTTGATTGAACCATCAGGGCCTATTACCACGTTAACGGTCAATCCTGCGGTCGCTCAGGGAAAGGATGGAAAGTTCTACCTTGTTGTAAAAGGCGACAAGCCCAATGTGACGGGCTTTATCAGAAATCAGGCGATCGCTATTTCCGATACACCGACAGGCCCCTTTGTTATTCAAGAAAACCCCGTAATTGATTACCTTGATACCGAAGATATGTCGATATGGTACGATAAAAAGCGGGATTATTTTTATGGAATTTTTCATGCACATACCTTTTTCGGCATGGTAAGTTCACCTGATGGGGTTCATTGGTCAAAAGCTACTGAGTATGTACTTGCGCCCAAAGATATACCTTTGAGTGATGGAGGAAGCATTAAGCCCGATAGAATGGAGCGCCCTTTTGTGTATGTTGAAAATGACGAACCCCAAGTATTGGCAATGGCCGTAAAGAAAGAAGACGAATCCTATATTGTTACAAGGCCTGTCGAACAGCAAAGAATACCATTGCCAAACAAACGGCAGCTAGCTTGGCAACAGGCTGAAATGGGAGCAGTATTTCATTATGATTTGCATGTTTTTGATCAAGTGAAATATGGTCAGGGCAACAATCGAATTTCCCCGGTCAGGGATTATCAAATATTCCATCCGGATAAACTGGACACAGACCAATGGATCAAGGCGGCCAAAGATGCCGGTTTTACCTTTGCCATTTTAACGGCCACCCATGAAACTGGTTTTGCCTTATACCAATCGGAAGTCAACCCTTACAGTATGAAAGCCCTGCGATTTCAAGACGGTAAGGGCGATATTGTTAGGGATTTTGTGGAATCTTGTAGAAAATATGGTATCAAGCCGGGTATCTATTTGGGAATTCGTTGGAACTCCTTTTTCGGAGTACACGATTTTAAGGTAAACGGTGAAGGGGAATTTCGGGAGGAACGACAAAAGTATTACAATCGAATGGTGGAAGGTATGGTCAAGGAAATCTGTACCAATTATGGTGAACTTTTCGAAATATGGTTCGATGGCGGAGCCGATAGTCCGCATCGAGGTGCGCCGGATGTATTGCCCATCGTTCAGCAGTATCAGCCCAATTGTCTCTTTTATCATAATAAACAGCTTGCAGAAGCGCGTTGGGGCGGCTCTGAATCGGGAACAATACCATACCCTTCCTGGGCTACTTTCCCGTACCACTCTACTGGTGCTGGAGAGTCGGCAAGTGAAGCGATATCAAATAATAATTTTGAATTGTTGAAAACCGGAGACCCTGAAGGGAACTATTGGATGCCCGCCATGTCCGATGCACCATTGCGAGGCTTTAATGGGCGACACGAATGGTTTTGGGAACCGGGAGATGAAGAACATATCTTTCCATTGGAAGATTTGATGAATATGTACTATAAATCCGTAGGCAGAAATTCTACCTTGATTATGGGGCTTACTCCGAATCCTGACGGACTGTTACCAGAACCCGATGTAAACCGATTGAAGAAATGGGGCGATGAAATCAACCGAAGGTTCGGGAAGCCTATTGCCGAAACTTCAGGAAAAGGAAAAAGAATCACGCTATCGCTAGATAAAGCGCAAGAAATCAATCATATTGTTTTACAGGAAGATATTGTTCACGGAGAAAGGGTACGGGCTTTTACTATAGAGGGTAAAGTAAATCGGAAATGGAAGGTATTGTATAAGGGCTCCAATATTGGCCAAAAGCATATCATACAAATACAGTCACAACGGGTAACCGCAGTACGCTTAAATGCCATCGATTTCCGTATGGAGCCATTGATTAAAGCCATACAAGTTTTTAATGTGAACTGAGTTATGCCAACCCAAGCGAAAATCACCAAAGTAAATAAGGTATAGATTGGTAAGGTTCTAAAGCCGAATGGCTTTAAGTCAGTATATTATCGCATAATTTTTCAATTATGGACAAATGTCAATTCTTGTTATGTTTTTTTGTTGGTTGCTATTCACTGGTTTTTCCGCAGACCAATGAAATCGATGTGTATCTCATTGGTGGACAATCAAATGCTACGGGGCAGGGATACATGGTGAACATACCTTCCGATTTCAGCGTAAATTCAGAAGTGCTTTTATTTCACTCGCATTTGATGAAAGGAGAAATGCCCTACGTTTGGCGGCCCTTGCATCAGGCCTCGGAATCTACCGATCGTTTCGGGGTAGAGCTTTCGCTGGGTACAAAACTCAAGGAGTTTTTTCCAGACAAAAAAATGGCGCTAATAAAACATGCTTATTCGGGGTCCAATTTGTTTGAGGACTGGAACCCGGGTGAAAACATAAAAGATACGATAGCATATGGTATTCAGTTTAAACATTTTGTGAAAACTGTAAATAAAGGACTTGATGATTTGAGGTCACAGGGGTTTGTCCCCAAAATAAAAGGGATGGTTTGGCAACAGGGAGAAGGAGATGCGAGGGAAGATTCCGGAATCGAGAATTCCAAAAACTATGGTAAGAACTTGAGACACTTCATAAAACGGGTGCGAAAACAGTTTGGGGCGAAAGCGATGTTGTTTATTTATGGTTATGTAATTCCTGTCCCCCAAAAAGTGTATGCAGGCAGGGAAGAAGTTCGCTCGGGACAACGATATGTTGATCAAGATTCAGGCAGGCCCTTGGCACTGAAGAATGCGTTTGTTGTTTCAACTGACGATTTACCAATACGTGCTGACGAGCCCCACTCACCCTATCCCAACGACAAGATACACTTCAATACCTATGGTATTTTAGAGCTGGGCAACCGATTTGCAGAAAAGATAAAGGAACACCAATGATTAAATTCACTAAAATGCGCATAAACCGACAACAGAAATTTTTTATTGCCGCCCATATTTTGTTTTCCTGCTTTATCCTAACAGGACAAGTGGGCGAGGAGCATCTTAAATTATGGTACGAAACTCCTGCTGATGGATCCGTGCACGATTCACCAAACGGTTGGAAAGATGACCCCGAATGGCTTAAATCTCTTCCGTTGGGCAATGGTTCTTTGGGGGTCATGGTTTTTGGTGATGTGAACCGCGAACGCATTCAATTGAACGAAGAAAGTATGTGGTCGGGTAGTCCTGATGACAATGACAACCCAGAGGCCTATGCCGCTCAAGACAAAATTCGAAATTTATTGTTTGAAGGAAAGTATAAAGAAGCGACCGACCTTACAAATAGTACACAGGTTTGCAAAGGCGAAGGGTCTGGTCATGGAAACGGGGCAGAAGTACCCTTTGGATGTTTTCAGACTTTGGGGGATTTATGGATCGATAATGGAAAGCAAGAGCCCTATGAGAATTACCACAGAGAATTAGATCTCGATGACGCAGTCGTTCGTGTTAGCTATACACAAAAGGGTATTAACTATAAGAGAGAAATGTTTACAAGCTATCCTGATCAGGTTATGGTTGCCCATTTTACGGCAGATCGACCAGGTGCAATTTCTTTTACAGTTTCGATGAACCGCCCGGAACGCTATAAAGTTAATGTTGAAGACGACCAATTGGTAATGTCAGGTACATTATCTAATGGTAAAGGGGGAGACGGGTTGGAGTACATGGCGCGTCTGAAAGCAATACCTACAAATGGAAGGGTATCTTATAACAACGGTCAAATTGAGATTGAAGACGCCGATGAGGTAACGCTTCTTCTTTCGGCTTCAACAGATTATATGTTGAAATATCCAGATTACAAGGGGCGGGATTATAAAAACATAACCGCCAATAATTTGGAAAATGCCACCGAAAAAGCGTTTCAGCAGCTACTGGATGATCATATTAACGAATATCGATCGTATTACCAACGTGTTCGATTTGATATCACCCCGGAAAGTGTCGACCCGATACCTACCGATGAACGGGTAAAAAATTACAAACAAACCAAAAGCGATTCCCACTTGGAAGAGCTATTCTTTCAATACGGACGGTATTTGCTTATCTCGTCATCGCGACCGGGTACATTACCTGCCAATTTGCAGGGCATTTGGGCCAATAAGATTCAGACCCCTTGGAATGGGGACTACCACACCGACGTTAATGTCGAAATGAATTATTGGCCTGCCGAGGTAACCAATTTGTCCGAAATGCATTTGCCCCTCTTTGATCTTATCGAATCTTTGGTCGAGCCTGGCGAAAAAACGGCCCAGGTGCAATACCATCATGAGGGTTGGGTCGTGCATCCTATCACCAATACTTGGGGCTATACTTCTCCTGGGGAAGCGGCCAGTTGGGGAATGCATACCGGTGCTGGGGCTTGGATCAGTACTCATATTCTAGAACATTATGCTTTTACCGGTGATAAAATATTTCTGAAACGGATGTATCCCGTTCTCGGGGGGTCTGTCGAATTCTATATAGACTGGTTAGTGAAAGACCCAAAAACCGGGAAATTGGTTTCTGGTCCGGCGGTATCTCCAGAAAATACTTTTATAGCCCCAGATGGAAGTAAGAGCCAAATCAGTATGGGGCCCGCCCATGACCAGCAGGTCATTTGGCAGCTCTTCACCGATTTTTTACTGGCTTCAAAGGAGTTGGGGGTTAAAAACGATTTCACGGTTAAAGTGCAAGAATCATTAAATCAATTGGCCGGACCGCAAATTGGTTCCGATGGTAGGTTGATGGAATGGGCCGAAGAA
Organism: uncultured Kriegella sp.; assembly: GCF_963975415.1. Classification (NCBI taxonomy): domain Bacteria; kingdom Pseudomonadati; phylum Bacteroidota; class Flavobacteriia; order Flavobacteriales; family Flavobacteriaceae; genus Kriegella; species uncultured Kriegella sp. The sequence continues at coordinate 864,528 of NZ_CAXBGN010000001.1, read as the reverse complement.
TTTCCGGAAGTAGAACACGGACACCGCCATATTTCACATCTTTTTGCATTGCACCCTGGCAGTCAGATTGATTTAAGGGAAACTCCCAAACTAGCAATTGCGGCAAAAAAGTCATTGGATTATCGTATCGATAATGGGGGCGGACATACGGGCTGGAGTGCAGCTTGGTTAATCAATCAGTACGCACGCTTGCAAGATGGGGAAAAAGCCAAAGAAAGTCTTGAGACGGTATTATCGAAAAGTACTTCGCCCAATTTATTCGGTTTGCACCCTCCTTTTCAGATGGATGCCAATTTCGGCGCAACTGCCGGTATGGCCGAAATGCTGCTGCAAAGCAGGGACGGAATTGTACATTTACTTCCTGCGCTTCCCAAAGAATGGCCTGATGGCAAGTTGTCTGGATTAAAAGCTAAGGGCGGGCTCACCATTGATATGGAGTGGAAAGATGGCAGCCTCTTGTTCGCTAAGATATATTCTTCAAAGACCCAAAATATTACTTTGGCCTATAAAGGAAAAGAGACACTTTTAGCTTTAAAAAAAGGGGAGAAATATAATTTTGACAATTAAATAGGTCACATGAGGTGCTATGCGATATTCGCATCGCATTTGATTTTTAATCTGTGATATGATTGTTAAAAGGTCAAAAAAGTGAAGTGCTGGCAAGAAAAAAGGAATATTATTTTTATATTCACGGGCGCTACACAAAATGGTTTAGAACCGAACAGATATAAATTCAATAACAATGGAAAAAATGGAGAATAACAAGAAGGGCAAAGGACTGTCTGAAAATTCAAGAAGGAATTTTGTCAAGAGTACAGCGTTGCTTTCAGGCGCTATGGTACTTCCGACATTTCAGATGGGTGCTATGGTAAATGTACTTAACGATAAGAAGCTTAAACTTGCCGTAGTAGGTTGTGGAGGCCGGGGAACAGGTGCGGTTGTTCAAGCCTTAAAGGCCGATGATAATGTAGAACTGGTTGCCATGGCCGATGCTTTCGAAGACCGGTTGAAATCAAGTTTGACCAATATTGCCAAAGCAATGGGCGAGACCAAGAAAATAAATGTAAAAGAAGCACATCAGTTTGTAGGCTTCGATGCGGCCGAAAAGGCTATAGATTTGGCAGATGTGGTCATTTTAGCCACTCCCCCAGGGTTTAGACCGCAACATTTTGAGTATGCCATAAATAATGGGAAACACGTTTTTATGGAAAAGCCCGTTGCCACCGATGTTCCCGGGGTACGTAGGGTACTGGCTGCCGGTAAAAAAGCGAAAGAAAATAAATTAAATGTTGTTGTCGGACTCCAACGTCACTATCAAGATAGTTACCTTGCCGCATTAGAGCAATTGAAGCAAGACAAGATTGGTAAGATTGTATCAGGTCAGGTATATTGGAACAGTAGAGGTGTTTGGGTACGGGAAAGACAGCCTCAACAGACTGAACTTGAGTACCAAATGCGTAATTGGTATTACTTCAATTGGTTATGCGGGGATCATATTCTTGAACAACATATTCATAACATCGATGTCGCAAACTGGTTTATTGGAGAGTACCCAATCTCTGCTCAAGGTATGGGAGGTAGACAAGTTCGTACAGGCAAAGACCATGGTGAAATTTTTGACCACCATTTTGTAGAATACACATATCCGAGTGGTGCTGTAATCGCAAGTCAGTGTCGACATCAGCCGGAAACAATGAGCAGGGTGTCCGAATTTTTTCAGGGAACCAAAGGAACGGTTTCAACCAAAGGAGATACGGCCGAATTAAAAGATTGGAGTGGCAAAACATTATTCGAACATAGAGGAAAAGATGATCCGAATCCGTATGAAGTAGAACATGTTAAATTATTCGAATCGATTCGAAATGGTGGCGTTATCTCAAATGCTGAAAACGGGGCGAAAAGTACCCTTACTGCGATAATGGGTAGAATGGCCACTTATTCTGGTAAAGTAATCAATTGGGACGAAGCTTTGAACTCTGATTTGGTTTTGGTGCCCGATAATATGACATGGAATTCTCCTGCACCGGTTCAGCCTTTGGCAGATGGTACCTATGCAATACCTACACCCGGAAAAACAGTGGTAGTATAACACCTGCCATTATAAATAGAATATTTATTTGAATCCACATTTGTATATGTTTAATATCAAGCATTTAATGTCCCTACTAGCCGTAGGGACATTATTTTTTTCCTGTAAAGACAACCCAGAAAACAAAATAACAACTGAAAAATCGACAAAACCGAACATCATCTATATTTTGGCCGATGACTTGGGTTATGCCGAATTGGGGGCCTATGGCCAAGAAAAGATCGAAACTCCTAATATTGACGCCTTGGCAAAAAACGGTATGTTGTTTACACAGCATTACAGCAGTGCTCCCGTTTGTGCCCCGGCAAGATATATGTTGATGACTGGAAAACACGCAGGGCATGCCTATGTACGTAGTAATTCTGAGTGGGGCGAACGTGGTGACGTCTGGAATTACAGGGCAATGGCGAAAGACTCCGTATTAGAAGGACAACGACCGATGCCCGAAGGTACGGTAACCTTTGCGGCTAAACTTAAGGAGGTAGGCTATGCCACCGGTATGATTGGCAAATGGGGATTGGGAGCCCCGAACACCCAATCAATACCCAATGAAATGGGCTTTGACTTTTTCCTTGGATACAATTGTCAGCGTCAGGCGCATACGTATTATCCGCTCTTTTTATACAAGAATAGAAACCGCTTACATTTGGCCAATGATACTGTTGCACCAAATACCAAATTGCCAAAGGGCGCAGATCCAAAAGCTTCAGAAAGTTACTCCGATTTTACCCTGAATCAATATGCACCGGATATTATGTTCGAGGGAATGACCGGCTTTGTCGAAGAGAACAAGAACCGACCTTTCTTTATGTATTGGGCCAGTCCCATTCCGCATGTCGCACTTCAAGCGCCGAAAAGATGGGTAGATTATTATATTGAAAAGTTTGGCGATGAGGAGCCCTATTTGGGTGATAGGGGTTATTTTCCGCATAAGAACCCCCATGCTGCCTATGCCGCTATGGTTTCTTATTTAGATGAAAATGTAGGAAAACTGGTAAAACAATTGAAAGACCTCGGTATTTACGATAATACGTTGATTGTGTTTACTTCTGATAACGGGCCGACGTACAATGGGGGCTCTGATTCTGAATTTTTCGATAGTGCAAAGCCCTTTCAAGGAACAAGGGGTCGAGGAAAAGGGTTCTTGTATGAAGGGGGTATTCGCGTGCCTTTGATTGCTTCATGGCCAGGGAAAATAGAGCCGGGTAGCAAGAGCGACCATGTTTCCGCACATTATGACATGATGGCTACATTTGCGGATGTTGCGGGCTACAAAGCTCCTGAAAATGGAGATGGTCTCAGTTTTCTTCCTACACTACTTTCACAAAGTGATCAGCAAAAACATGACTTTATGTATTGGGAATTTCCTAGTAGTGGCGGACAAGTTGCCATTCGAATGGGTGATTGGAAAGTGTTGCGTAGAAATTTAAAAAGTAAGGATGAGCCAACTTTGGAGCTCTATAATTTAAAGGATGATCCAACTGAAACGACCAATGTGGCGGATGCCCATCCGGAGATAATAGAAAAGGCTGCGGAAATTTTCAGCAAGGAACGTGAGACTCCCGAATTGGAAAGTTTTAAGATTCCTTTGATTGAAAACGGTCTACTAACTAACAAATAGACCGTATCTTTACCCCTCAAATTTTTTACCCTATGATGCGAAATAGTAGTGCAATTCTAGTTATGTTGATTCTTTTAATCGGATTTACTAGTTGTAAAAACAAAGAAAAAAAAGATAATCAAGCTGTACAAAAGGAGGTGAAGACCGAAGTTGCCAAGGTTGCCGTACCTCAAAATATCGAAGTTGTAAAGTCGAAGCCTGAAGATGTAAAGGTTCCTGAAGGTATGGTATGGATTGATGGAGCGACTTTTATGCAAGGGGCGGTGGATCAAGACAAAATGGCGATGGACCATGAAAAACCTGCACATAATGTAGCCGTCGATGGCTTTTTTATGGATGTCACTGAGGTTACCAATAGCCAATTCAAGAAGTTTGTCGATGAGACGGGTTATGTAACGGTTGCCGAGCGTGCCATTGATTGGGAAGAGATGAAAAAACAGCTTCCCGAAGGAACCCCTAAACCTCATGATTCTATTATGCAGCCTGGCTCTTTGACTTTCAAAAAAGCAAAAAGCAGTGTTCCAAATTTATATGATTTCTCTCAGTGGTGGAGTTGGACTATTGGTGCCAACTGGCGACACCCCAATGGTCCTAAAAGTTCTATAAAAGGTAAAGACGACTACCCTGTGGTCCATATTGCCTATGAAGATGCCTTGGCTTATTGTGAATGGGCCGGTCGAAGATTGCCCACCGAAGCGGAATGGGAACTCGCTGCTCGAGGTGAGGAAGAAAATGCTATATATTTCTGGGGGAACGATGCTTCGGGCCTTGAAAAGAAAGCGAATACATGGGAAGGCGAATTTCCTGTTACCAATACAAAAACCGATGGCTATGAGGATCGTGCCCCGGTGAAATCATATCCTCCCAATAATAAGGGACTTTACGATATGGCAGGAAATGTTTGGGAATGGACTGGCGATTGGTACAACACGAACTTCTACAATGAAATGCTTTCGACCAATGCGGTTACTAAAAATCCGCAAGGGGCAACCGCTCCGTTTAATGAGCGGGATCCATATGCCAAAGAAAAAATAATGAAAGGAGGGTCGTTTCTCTGCAACGCTTCCTATTGCGCCAGTTATAGAATATCTGCAAGAATGGCGACAAGTCTCGACTCCTCATTGGAGCATTTGGGTTTTAGGACTGTGGCTTCCGTAGAAATGGCAAAAAAAGAGAAGGATTAAACCAAACCGACCTAATGAAGTTTTTAGAGAAATTCAGTCCCCAACTCGTTGTTGAGTCCCCAGGAAGAATAAATCTTATTGGGGAACACACCGATTATAACCTAGGGTATGTACTGCCCACCGCAATCGAAAAGAAGATTATTTTCAAATTACAAAGGAATGGTTCGGATACCGAATGTAACATTTACAGTACGGACTTTGATATAGGTTTTAAAATCAACCTAAAAAAAATTGCTAGAAGTTCGGTAGAATGGGAAAACTATATTCTAGGCGTTCTCAACGAAATTTCAGAACGAACCGATGGTGTTAAAGGCTTTGATTGTACATTGCAAAGTAATCTTCCACAAGGGTCAGGTTTAAGTTCCTCGGCCGCATTGGAATGCGGACTGGCTTTTGGTCTGAATGAATTGTTCGACCTTGGTCTTACTAAAAAAGATATTGTGCAATTGTCACAAACTGCAGAACATACCTATGTAGGTACGCAGTGCGGTATTATGGATCAATTTGCCTCGGTGATGAGCCAAGCCGGGCATGTTATTTTGCTCGATTGTAAATCGTTGGAGCATAGCCAAATTCCAATAGCGTTTGAGCCTTATCAAATCGTAATGCTTAATACGAAGGTATCGCATAATTTGGCAACAAGTGAATACAATGTGCGAAAGCAGGAGTGTGAAGAAGGGGTTTCGGTAATAAAAAAGAAGTATCCTGAAGTTGGCTCCCTCAGAGACGCCACTTTACAAATGCTCGAGGAGGTAAAGCAAGACATGCGTGAAGTGGTCTTTAACCGTTGTTTATTTATAATTGCTGAAAACGAAAGAGTTTTGTTAATGGCAGATGCACTAAAGAATAATGATTTGAACCAGGTTGGTGCACTGCTGTATGAGGCTCATGAGGGAATCAGTAAGCTGTATGAAGTAAGTTGTCCGGAATCCGATTTCTTGGTTAACTTTTCAAAGGGTTTTTCCGCTGTTTTAGGTGCTCGCCAGACTGGGGGAGGGTTTGGCGGTTGTACGCTGAACATTGTTCATCGGGATAGCGTTGATGAATTTATAGAAAAGGCAAGTATCGCCTATAAAAAAAGTTTCAATATAGCATTGGAAGCTTTTACGGTAAGCCCCAGTGCCGGTACAATGGCTCGATAGAAATTTATTAAATAGATTCAAACTTGATTTGCCGTAATTTTTTGATTCTTGTAACGATAGGGTGCTTTTTATTCATAAAAGCCGACAGCCTCCCTAAACTCCATTTTTCTTTTTCTACTTAAAGGTATCTTTCTTCCGCAAATCGCCACTGTTGAACTATTAAAATTCTCGACTTTTTGTAGGTTTATAATATATGATTTGTGAATTCTGACAAATGTTTTGTTTGGTAATTGTTTGGCAAAGGCGGTCATGGAGGAGAGAATCATCATGTTTTTGTTTTCCATAACGAGTTTAACGTAATCGCCTAAGGCTTCTACCCACTTGATATCTGATAGTCTGACCCTGACACTTCTTGACTCGCATTTGACAAAGATGTGCTTTTCTTTTTGCTTTGGAACACCTATACCAGACTTGAAGAATGCCTTGTCAACAGCACTTTCAAAGCGATATGGCACAGTTGGTTTTAAGAGGTAATCGGCAACATCGTAATCAAAAGCCTTCAGAGCATGGTCGGCGTTGTTGCTGATGATTATAACTTGCGGGCTTTGTACTAAAGTTTCTAGTAGCTCAAATCCGTCAATATGCGGTATGTCGATATCGAGAAAAAGAAGATCTATTTGATCGATGTCGTTGATATTATCAAGTGCTTCCAACCCATTTTTGTAGCTGGCTGCAAGGTTCAAAAGCGGGTGCAATGAAATCAATTTTTTGAGTTGCTCTCGTTGCATTTCCGAATTATCTACGACGATACAGTTTAGTTTTCTAGTTTTCATGGTCAAAGATTCGTGTTTCTATACCTATCTACGAAGAATGAGTTCATAGGGTTTGGTTTTCTGAATTTTTTTTAACTTTTCTTTTTTTAGCTTGAACTTTGCTTGTAATTCGACTGGGGGAATGATGAGGTGTGTTTCCTTTTCGGGGAATTGATGTAAAAATGAAAGACAACTGCGAATTCAAACGGTCTTTCGAATAGATAACTTTTGATAACTTTTAATGTAAGGTTTTTGCTAAAAAACCTACTTTTGTAGTATAAATTTTTTGAAAATTTGAATTATGTCGGATAAAATCGAACGATTAAAAACATTGATTATTGGGTCTGGACCCGCAGGATATACCGCAGCCATATATGCCGCTAGAGCAGACCTCAAGCCGGTGGTTTATACTGGTATGGAGCCAGGTGGGCAGTTGACCACGACTACAGAGGTCGATAATTTTCCCGGTTACCCTGAAGGAATCGATGGCCCTTCTATGATGGTTCAGCTACAACAACAGGCCGAACGATTTGGTACCGAGGTTAGAATCGGTATGGCTACAGCAGTTGAATTGAGCGATGAAGTTGGCGGTATTCATAAAGTGACCATTGATGGAAGTACACAAATCGAGGCAGAAACCATAATTATCTCTACAGGAGCTACGGCAAAGTATTTAAACATTCCTAGTGAACAACGTTTGCGCGGTGGGGGTGTTTCGGCTTGTGCGGTGTGCGACGGTTTTTTCTATAAGGGTCAAGATGTTGCCATTGTTGGTGCCGGTGATACGGCAGCCGAGGAGGCATCTTATTTGGCCAATATTTGTAATAAAGTTACCATGTTGGTAAGAAAAGATTATATGCGAGCTTCTAAAGCGATGCAACACAGGGTAAATAGCCTCAAGAACATAGAGGTTCGTTACAACACTGAAGTTGATGAAGTGTTGGGAGATCAGGTCGTGGAAGGACTTCGTATGGTCAATAATCAAACCGGTAAAAAAGAAGATATCGCTATCACTGGGCTTTTTGTTGCCATAGGTCATAAGCCGAATACTGATATTTTCAAAGGCCAATTGGATATGGATGAGGTCGGTTATATTCTTACTCAAGGAAAATCGACAAAAACCAACAAACCAGGTGTTTTTGCTAGTGGCGATGCTCAGGACAAAGAGTACCGTCAAGCAGTAACAGCGGCAGGTACAGGTTGTATGGCCGCTTTAGATGCTGAACGGTATCTTGCGACAGTTGAAACCCACGAGGAGGTCGCGACCTCATAATTAAATCGATAATATAAATAAAAAAGCGCCGCGTAAGCGGCGCTTTTTGTTTCAAGCAATAAAATCTTAATCAATTCTTTTATAATTTTCAGAATTTATGCGGTTTCCATCTTCGTCGAGAAAAATCTGGCTAAACCGATGGTTGTCCAATTGAAGTTCCATTTTCCATTCCATATTTTCATTGGCAATCTTACGCATCGAGGCCGACATATATTCCAGTCTTTCGGTTAAAGTATTGTCCGTAGTTTCGTAAGAGCCATATCCGAACCATTCGACAGAATCCGTTGGCACATACCTCGTCCACATGACCTTTCCGTCATAATACATTTTTATTTGTCGATATCCCTCTGTAGTGGGTAGGGTATCTGAAACGGTAACACCATCGAGATAATTGTAGAAACTGACAAGCTCCCAAGTACCTTCAATTGATGGATGATAAGCTAGCTTTTCAGAATCAGCTTCCGTAGCGGAGACTAGAAAAAGCAATAAGAAAATCAATCCGAGTAATTTTTTCATAGTCTTTGTTTTTAAGTTATAATTTAAAATACCTCAAAATGGTATCATCATTAATTGATCCTTCTATAATTTTCAGAGGCGATACGGCCTCCTTCTTCATCGAGATTAATTTGGGTGTAAGTGTTGTTTTCTAATTGTAGTTCCATGTGCCATTCCATGTTCTCGTTGGCAATTCTTCGCATCGATGCCGACATGTATTCCAATCTTTCGGTCAAAGTACTATCTGTCGTTTCATAGGTTCCGTACCCGAACCATTCAACTGATTGGTTAGGGGTATATCGTGTCCACATTACTTTACCATTGTAAAACATTTTAATTTGATTGAATCCGGTAGCTGGTGTGAGGGTATCGGTGATGTTGACACCATCATAGTTGTACCGGTTTATCAATTCCCAAGTACCTTCGATTGACGGGTGGTAAGATTTCTTTGTAGGCACGGTAAAATTGGTCGTCAAGACTAAAATCAAAAACAAAAGAACTAAAACAGATAACTTTCTCATAATAGTAATCTTTATGGTTAATGATTGGATTATATATCAAAAGTTACGAATTTTTTTGTTAAAAAATCAATTTTAAGTAATAAAAAATGTGTTTTTAAAAACTAGGAAAGGGATTTATATAGAATGCTTAAAATCAAACATTTCCTACGTAAAATGTTTGATTTTCAATTTTTTTTGCAGACTTTAGTTATGAACTACTAACTCCAATTTACTATGAAGAATACACTTTTTTCATTGTTTGCCCTGTTATTGACTTATACGCTCGTCGGCCAAACTATTAGTGGCAAAGTGACTGACAACATGGATGTTCCTTTACCAGGGGTGTCAATAGTTATTACTGGAACCAATACGGGAACCACCACTGATTTCGATGGTAACTATTCGATAGTTGCAAGGGAAGGTGACATACTACAATTTTCTTATCTAGGAATGAAAACCAAAGAAATTACTGTAGGAAGTAATCAAATTTTAGATGTTCAACTCGAAGAAGATTCAGAACAGTTGAGCGAAGTTATTGTGACAGCTTTTGGAATATCGCAGGAAAAAAAGGCCTTAGGGTATGCCGCCCAAAGTATAGATGCCGAAGCAATTGTAAAAACTAAGCAAACAAATTTAGTGAATGCGCTGCAAGGACAAGTTGCCGGGGTACAGATTACCAATTCTGGTGGTGCTCCTGGGCAGAGTGCAAGAATTATTATAAGGGGTATAAACTCATTAGACCCGCAGGCAGACAACCAACCCCTTTTTGTAGTCGATGGAGTACCTATTGATAACTCCACTGTAGAGTCAACAAACACCCCTCGTGGATTATCAAACAGGGCAGCGGATATAAATCCGGCAGATGTTGAATCTATGTCAGTGTTAAAAGGTGCGGCCGCAACTGCACTTTATGGAGTAAGGGCTGCCAACGGAGCCATAATTATTACAACTAAAAAAGGGCAAAAAGGTCAGGTAAGGGTTAACCTGAATACTTCAGTTGGTTTTGAAGAGTTAAACCGTCTGCCCAAGTTACAAGATCAATATGGACAAGGTTTTAGTGGGGAATACGATCCCACTAGTTTTTGGCCTTCTTGGGGCGCTCCAATATCGGAGGTTGCGCTAAATGTTCCTGGACATAAATATCAAGACAATTGGAACAGGGCATTTAATACGGGTGTTCAAACCGATCATAGTTTAAGTATTTCAGGAGGAGGAGATAGAGCGACTTTTTATGGATCGTTCGGGCGCTTCGATCAAAAAGGCATAATTCCCTTTAGCGATTGGGCAAGAACTACAGCTAAACTTTCGGGAACGGTTCAGGTAAGCGAAAAATTTGATTTTAGTGGATCTATAAATTATACCAACTCAGGGGGGAATAGGGTGCCGCACGATCGGTTTATGGAAAGAATGATGTATTGGGCAGAAACCCAAGATGTACGTGACTACATTAACCCGGATGGCACAATGAAAACCTATGGGAATACAAATCCGATATATGATGCCCGTTTTAGTACCTATGTAGACAACGTAAATCGAATAATCGGTAATTTAAATTTAAATTATAATCCCACGGAATGGTTGACCCTTTCTTATCGTGTAGGTACTGATTTTTATAGTGATGTCAGAACGGAGATTACGCCCGGACCCAAAGGCATTGACGGCGAGCTGCCATTAAGCTCTACAGGTGAGTTGGAGGAAACCAGAATTAACAGTAGGGATATTACCTCAAACTTTTACATTACTTTAAAGAAGCAGTTCAATGATGACTGGAATACATCTTTGCGATTGGGTAATGACATTTTTGAGCGAAAATATGACCGGGTTACGGCAACCGGCTCCGATTTTGTAATTCCAGAGTTCTATAACCTTAATAATACGAGACAAATTTTTGCGGATCAGGGAAAAAGTATCAGAAGACTGGTCGGCTTCTATGGAGATTTGATGGTAAACTATAAAGAATATCTGTTTTTGAATGTAACCGGAAGAAATGACATTTCGTCAACGTTGCCTAAAGATAACAATTCTTTCTTCTATCCTTCGGTGAATTTAGGTTATGTATTTAGTGAACATTTAAATACCAATTCTTGGTTAACCTTCGGTAAGCTTAGGGCATCTTGGGCGCAGGTTGGAAAAGATACGAATCCACATGTTCTCGGGGCTACCTTCGTTTCGCCAGATGTTTTTCCACTTGACGGACAGGTCGGTTTTAGTAGAAATAGTACTTTCGGAGATCCAGCATTAAAACCAGAGTTGACTACTTCTTTGGAATTTGGGGCACAATTGGCATTTTTCGATGGGCGGTTAGATTTAGACTTGACCTATTATAAATCGAATGCCGAGGACCAAATTATACCGGTTCCCATCTCAGATGGAACAGGTTTTTCGTCCTATATCACCAATGCGGGTGAAATTGAGAATAGTGGTGTTGAGATTATTCTTGGTGGTGATATTGTTCAAAATGAGGATTTTGAATGGACCGCTACTGCCAACCTATCGATGAATAACAATGAAGTAAAGGCTATTCGCGAAGGTATCGATGAAATTGTGGTAGGTAGCCAATTCGGATATGCCGGAAGTACAGTGACCATGAAGTTGATAGAAGGCGAGGCCTATGGTAACCTTTATGGAACTAGTTATTCACGTTTTGGTGCCGATGAAAACAACTTGTTTCTCCAAAGCGGTCTCCCAGTGATTATTGATGATGAAGGCTTCCCCGACCGTAATGCCGATCAGCTTATTTTGGGCAATGCGGTTCCAAAATGGATAGGAGGTCTGAGAAATGAACTACGGTACAAGAATTTCGAATTAAGCATTTTAGTTGATTTCAGGGCAGATGTAGAACAATACAACCAATTCGACAATTTTCTGGCCGCCTTTGGTAAAAATGAATATACATTGGCCAGAAATGATTTTAGGGTGTTTGATGGTGTTTTGGAAGATGGGACGACCAATACACAAGAAGTCTGGCTTGGACAAGGGGTAGGGCCCGATGGCAATGATTATGGTGCGGGATTTTGGCGGAACGATTATAGGGGTATCACCGAAAATTTTGTGAAAGATGCGAGTTACATTAAGTTGAGAAGTATATCACTGGCCTATAACCTCGACGACAGAATACTGGATAGAACGCCGTTTACGTCCCTTAGGGTTTCTCTGGCCGCGAACAATATCATTTTATATTCCCCATGGGATGGTTTTGATCCAGAGTCATTTTCAGCAGGAGCAGGAGGCAACGCCATCGGATTTACGGGTCTCGGCTTTCCCGGCACACAGAGCTACTACTTGACCTTGAATTTCGGGTTATAGTAATTGTCAGTAGTACTGTGACTACCTGCACAAATTTGAATGGATATAAACATGCAATATCAAAACACAATTGTCTTTACAACAAATAAAAAAAATCGGATGAAACCAAGCAATATTTTAACAAAAATAGGGAGCACCATATTGGTGCTGATGACCTTTTCATGTGACTCTTATTTAGATGTCAATGAAAATCCAAATAATCCTGAAGATGCACCAATCTCTGGTTTAATGATTAATAGCACCTATGAGTCGGCCAATAATGTATATCGCGTCGGAGATATTACATCAAACTATGTTCAATATTTGGCGTCACCAAACCCTGCAAGTGCTTCAGATACCATGGAACCCGTGAGTAACAATAACACATGGTTCAGTTTATATAATGTCATGACAGATTTGGTAGTGCTTATTGATAAAGCAGAAGAGCAAGGTGCCTCTCACTATCAGGGTGCCGCTCAGGTCTTAATGGGGCTCAACCTTAGCATGGGTGTTGATATCTTTGGAAATATGCCGTTTTCTGAAAGCTTTAATTTTGAAACAGTTACCCCGAAATACGATACTGATGAGGAACTTTATAGCGTGGTCATGGATTATTTGGATGCGGGCATCACAAATCTTCAGGGTGAAACAACGGCATCATTAGGCGATGATGATTTTATCTATTCAGGAGATGTTGCCAAGTGGATTGCTTTTGGCAATATGCTTAAGGCTCGTACGATGATACACCAGAAAGGATTAACAGGTTACAATGATACTGCAGTTTTAGCGGCACTGGATAAAGCATTTCAATCGAATGAAGATAATGCACAAGTTTCTTTTTTCGAACAATCGATTAATCCATGGGCCGATGTAGCCAGGGATAATGCTGATTTATTGCTTGGTGGGTGGATTTCCGAGCAATTTATCCAAGCGTTGGATGGAACCTCATATGAAGCGATTGATCCAAGACTTAAATTAATGGTAGGTACGACTGATGCTGATGAATTTGTGGGTACGGTAAATGGTTTAGGGAGAGGAAATGCCCCAGAGCAAGGAGCGAGGTCTACCTTGGTCGAAGATCAATATTACACTTCGATAACCTCACCTATATTAATAGGTACGTATAGTGAGCAAAAGTTTATTGAGGCAGAGGCAACTTTTGATACCGACAAAACACGGTCGTATCAAGCCTATTTGGATGGGATTGAAGCCCATATGGAAATGCTTGAGGTACCCCAGCTAGAGATAGATGCGTATTTGGAAAGTTCAAGTGTAGATATGGGGGAGTCTGTTTTCTCCATAAACGATATATTTAAGGAAAAATGGATTGCTTTATTTTTACATCCGGAGGCCTGGAACGATGCGCGAAGATTTGATTATCAATATAAGGATATGACTTTGCCCGCTAATTTAAATCCAGATCTTAGCGGTCAGTTTATCAGAAGACTTTCCTATCCGGATAGTGAGGTAAGTAGAAATGGAAATAATGTACCATCGGTAACCTTGCTTGATCGTATTTTTTGGGATGCCGAATAAGCAATCAATGGTTTAAAATTAGCAATAGTACATCTCAATACATTTAGCGAGAGATACTATGTCCGTTTTTGTATGTGCTGCACTTAACACAATTCGACTCAGGGTCGGGGAATACTCATCGGGGTAATTGAAGTCGGTAACTATGATTTTATTGTGCGTTAAAAATTGTGTCAATCCGCTATCGGAAAAACTAATAGCTGGGTGGTTTTTCATGAATTTGAATTTTTTGGGATATTTCAAGCGGTCTAAAAACAGGTTTATGTTCTGCTGTAGTCGTCTTCTTTTTTCTGCGTAGATTTCCTGAGCTCCCAGTATGGTCGCAAGGGCGGCTGGCATTGCAGGACTCGCCCCGCCAAAAAAAGCGGTGTTCTTTAATTGATTGATGCGATTTTCAGTGCCAAATATTGCTCCCGCCTGTACCCCTAAACCTTTTCCTAATGAACAGCAAACCAATAGTTCTTGGCTTCCCAAATGCTTTAATTTTTGGTAAATTCCGTTCCCGTGCTCACCTATCACTCCGATTCCATGAGAATCATCGACAACCAAAATTACTTTATCCAAAGGAAGTGTTCGAAGTGCTTCAAAAGCAGGGTAATTATTTCCTGAAAAATCTATGGAATCCAATAAAACCACGGGAGTTTTACTTGGGTTTTGCTTTAGATGATCAGTTAAGAAAGCATGTAGTGTTGAATATGATTCAAAAGAACCTGAATCATCGGTCATCAATGCCGAATGAGTGTTCGGTGCATAAAGAAGTTTATGCTTTTCTACTTGTAGTGTTTGCGCCACTAATTGACCAGCTAGATAACCTGAAGAGACGGTTATACAGGCTTGGCTACCTACCCAATGTTTCAAGTGTTGTTCAACTTCGTTATAGATCGATAGCCTAATATTCGATTTTCGTGAAGCTCCGTAATTGGTGCCGTATTTTATGACGTTTTCGATAAAAATACCTTGAAACGCTTTGTCCTTTTGGAGCCCCAAATAAGCGGTTCCTCCAAAATAGAGGTGCTTTTCTCCGTTGATAAGAAGTTCACGACTTGAAAAACCGTCAATGTGATGTGTCATTACCGAAGTGTTATACCGCTTCCTGGTAGTTCGGGAAAGATTACGTTGCCGTCAGATTCGATTTTTACTCCATCGGCAATGTCGCTGGAAAGCAACATGGCACCATCCATATCAACATAATCCAATTGAGGCAAGAGTTGCGCAATGGCCGATATTCCGACCGTTGATTCGGTCATACATCCGACCATAACTTTAAGGCCTATCTCCTTACCTTTTTTTATCATACGTAGGGCAGGGGTTAGGCCCCCACATTTAGTGAGTTTTATATTGATACCGCTAAAGTGAAGTCCGCATTTTTCTACGTCGGTTTCTATAATACAACTTTCATCGGCTATGACGGGGAGAACACTATTATGCATCACCTTTTCCATACCTTCCCAATCACCTGCCGGTAATGGTTGTTCTATAAATTCGACGCCTAAATCTTTTAATAGTGGTGCATTTAGAATAGTTTCTTGTGGGGTCCAGGCACAATTTGCGTCAATACGGAATATGGCGTCTGTATGCTTTCTAAGTTTCTTAATAATTGCAATATCATTTTTCGTACCCAATTTAACCTTATAGATGGGCCATGGCATTTCTTGCATTTTTGCCACCATGTTTTCGATAGTGTCTATACCAATAGTATAGTTCGAGGTGGGGTAGCTGTCGGTATTTGTTTGCCAGATTTCATACAGCGGTTTTTTCAAAATTTTGCCGAAAAGATCATGTGCGGCTAAATCTAAAGCACAAATGGCAAAATTTGTCAATCCTTTTTCGACCAGAAAGTGGTGAAAAATTTCCGGACTAGTGAACTCGAAGTTGGTTATCTCATTTTGAATGGCTTCTATTTCGGCCATCATGCTTTCAACCGTAATTTGATAATAAGGGTTTGAAGTGGCCTCACCATATCCCGTTTGGCCTTCTAGCGAAAGAGATACAATCAAAGTATCTTGAAAATCATGAGACTCGCGAGAAATACTAAAGGTATGTTTTAGAGGAAGTATGTACTTTTTTAAATGTAGTTGCATCATGTATGGGTAGGTATTAACGAAGATAGCAAAAGACTTGCAAGCTTTCCAAAACCGAATGAAGGTAATTTATAAAATTCGTAAAGAACAAACACCCGTCAAACTATTAATAACTTGACAGGTGTTCTCCTATAAATCGTAGCGCTTGGGGGATTTTCTATTGTAGCGATCGATACATATTAATCACGGTAAGTAATGCTTCCGGATATATTCTTTTTGCCTTTTAATGAGGCGTCACCCGAATAGGAAATGTTGCCACCACTACTGGCGTCGGCAACTAAAGATTCGGTAACCGTTATCATTAGATTTCCTCCGCTACTGGCATCGGCATGGCAAATTTTGGTTTCCAAATTCTTGGCATTTATATTGCCTCCGCTACTCACATCTATATCGGCATTTGCTACATCTCCGGAAACGGTTAAATTTGCCCCACTACTTGCATCAATTTCCACTTTTTCGGCCAGAACGTCGACCTTCAAAAGAGATCCACTGCTCGCATCGATTTCGATATCATTACAAGTAATGGTATGCTGTACTATTAAATGACTGCCACTAGAACTTCGCAAAGCCGTTATTTCGGGTAACGAAACATATACTTTTTTGGTAGCCCTTCCAATATTCTTAACGGCATGAACTCTAAGTTTTCCCTCTTTAATATCTGTTCCGATAAGGTCGATAATATTCTCATCGGCTTCGACCATGATTTCAAAGTCTTTTGCTTGCGTCACATAAACCTCCAAGCCCTCTGAAGCTGATATTTTAGAAAAATTGTTGGTGATGGTGCGTGAATCTTTCGTTACTATTCCGTTTCCTTTTATTCCACTGCTAAGATCACCCATGTTTATATCAAATCCGCATGAAGTGAAAAATAGGGCAAGTAAAAATGCGATTGTCAGTCGTGCTAATGTTGTCATGATCGATGTTTTTAGAATGAACTTGTTTCGGTATTTGTTGATTAAGTTCAACTGTTGATGAATGATTGTTGTTTATTAATGTAAAAATGCTGATTAAGCTTACAGTTTTATAGTTTATAGTACCGAATCGTAGAATTCGATAGATGAATCGTTTGTTTGGCGCCTGTGTTAAAACAAAGGGAGGCATAAGCAATAATTGCGCTATCGTAAAACTTTATAGGGTGTTTAGTTCTCATCGGTATTCACCTTCACGCCTTTTTGGTCAATATTGATGTCAACATTATCACTATTGTCGTTTGCCTTTATTTTAACACCATCCCCATCAATTTTCATTTTGAAGGAATCTTGGTTGTCCTGAATATCGATGTCCACCCCTTCTTCGTTGATGATAATTCTGTTATTCCCCTTAGAATTTTCATCATCATCATCATCATCATTTTCTTCTGGACAATTAAGGCATATGAGCTCACCATTTGCGTCCATTTGCCACAAATATTTGGTCATTTCACATCCATTCATATTTCGGTCTAAAGGGGCTCTCATCGTCCAACAACGATTATTGTTGTTTTCATAAGAAATAACAGTGCCTTCTGGAATCGCGAGATTGACCTGAACTTCTTGGTCTTTGAACTTGTTGGATCTATGGGTGGTCAAAAAATTGTCGAGATAAATGGTATTCTTCTCAGTTCTATAATCGTACGCTATTTTTTCCGCAGTTTCCCGGGCATCATTGAAAGAGCTGCCACGAGCATCTTTTCTGACCCTAATATGCGACGAGGAACCATTTGATTTTTCAATTTTGACTTGTACATCGTTAGATAAAAGAATGTCGTTGCCATCATCATCTTTATATAGCATAATATCGTCGATGTTCATGGTATTGAGAATACCGCTGTTTTCAGGTGAAACGAGTGCCACTTTTAATGTGTCGGGCTCATTTAAACTGAAGAGTTCCTCTTTGGTTGTCGCACTTCCCTCGAAAGCTCTCGCAGTACCTTGTTGTATGCCTAAAACAATCAATGCAATAAGACTGATCAGCCAAAGGCCCAATAAAGAAAACTTGGCGATGTTCCCGATCGATTTTAGATTGTTGACTAAAATTTTTAATCCTAGGTAAAGTAAAAAGAACAGTGGTATGGCAGAGACAAAGAAAATAAAGAGTGAGGCCAGCCAAATAGGAGTATTTGTGGCATCGGCCATTTGGTAAAAATCCATTCCGGGGAAATGTACTCCTTTAAAGACGCCCACTGTAAAAAGGGCTACTAAAAGGGCAATGATTCCGGCAGTACCAGTAATGATCAAGATGATGCCGATGAATTTTGCGATGATTTTGAAAAAGAACATGATGATTTTTCCAATGGTATCAAAAAAGGTTTGACCACTACTTTTTATCTTGTTGCCCATGGCGTCATAGTCGGCATTTTTAACTTTATCGGCTACGCCGTCAAATCCTTCCTTTACTTTTCGCTCAATATTGCTAATGTTGATTTCTTCACCTCGCATGTCCAATTTTTGGGAGGTGGTTACCGCCTCAGGAATTAAAATCCATAGCAGGCCGTAGACTAAGATAAAACCTCCACTAGAACCGATAGTCAAGAGAATCCACAACAGTCGCATCCAAAGGGCGTCAATTTTGAAATAATGACCCAAACCTGAAGATACCCCCGCAATGTATTTATGGTCGATATCACGGTATAATTTCTTGATTCGTTTGGGTTCTTTTTGAGATAATGGTTCATCTTCGAAAATATCTTCATCGATCATGTAATCTTCTGGTTGCCCCATGATGGCAATAACTTCATCGACTTCTTTTTCGGTAATGACCTGTCGTTCGTGTTGCATTTTTTCATGAAACAGCTCTGCCAGACGCGCTTCGATGTCTGCAATGATTTCATCGCTTCCCGGGGTTCCGGCAAACGAACGTTTGATCGCTTCGAGATAATTTCGCAACTTTCGATATGCCTCTTCATCGATGTGAAAGAAGATATTTGCGAGATTTATATTAACTGTCTTGTTCATTCTTAGTCGTTTTTAGTGTTGGTAACCAGATTGGTGGCACTTCTTAATTCGTCCCAGGTCTTGTCTAATTCTTTGAGGAACAATTTTCCGGTTTCTGTCAAGGTGTAGTATTTTCGTGGCGGGCCTGAAGTCGATTCTTCCCAACGATAGTTGAGTAGCCCGGCGTTTTTGAGCCTAGTGAGCAGAGGGTAGATTGTTCCTTCCACTACGAGCATACGCGCATCTTTTAAGGTTTCCAGAATTTCTGAAGCATATTTGTCCTTTCCGTTGAGAATAGACAATATGCAATATTCCAGCACCCCTTTGCGCATCTGTGCTTTTGTGTTTTCTACGTTCATAGTTTCATTTTACTAATTGATTAACTGTTCGTTTTTCTGTGCTGAACTTGTTTCCGTATTGTTTCAATGATTGGTTGAATCGAGAAATAAGTTCGGCACAGTTTGATTGATGACTAAACTCCAAATGGTGTGATGAGTACCATATGCTTTTGATTTATCGTGTTTTACTTTATAAAATCGATGGTAATAGGATATTTAAAGGTTAGACCTTCGTTGGTACGAATGGTTGCCAAAATAGTGTAAACGAGATTGATGATAGAGAGCCCGATTTGTAAGAGACCTGAAACGCCCAAAGGCAATAACCATTTGCCAAAACCGAAATCATGGCTCTTGAAACTGATGTTCATGGTATTGAAATTGTTTAGGCTATCAAAACCGAAATGGCCAAAATCAAAAATATTCGGAAAGAAACCTATTAAAAAGGGAATGCTTATAATTCCTAATACTATCGAATAGAGTAAAAGACTGATTTGAAAATTTAGAGCCTGCTTTCCATTATAATCGATAAATCGATATTCCGCCTTATTTGCCGTCCATAAAATCAGCGGAAGAATAAAATTTCCGAAGGGAATAAAGTATTTTGAAAATGTCGATGCGTGAATTATTGCAGACAAATTTCGTTCGTGTTTTGTCAATGTATCTGTCATGGCTTAGTAATTTCTTATGCAAATATATGTCTAAAAGAAGGTACTATGCAAAGCAAAGTACTATAAATTAACATATAATTAACAATTATAACTTCGGAAAATTTCAATACTTTTAGGTCATAGAAACGAGATTATGGCAACAAATACAGGGAAATTCAATGCGTTTACTTTTTTTAATCTACCCGTAGCTTGGTGGTGTGGGGTTCGCTTGAAATATATTGACGAACAAAAGGCGATTGTTACCGTAAAGCATCGATGGTTCAACCAAAACCCTTTTAAATCGATGTTTTGGGCCGTACAAGGTATGGCTGCAGAATTCAGTACGGGTACTATGGTTATTGCCCGAATCAGGGAAAGTGGCAAAAAGATATCAATGCTAGTGGCCAATAATAATGCCAATTTCTCAAAAAAAGCTACGGGAAGAATCACTTTTACATGTGAAGATGGTCATTTGATCAGTGAGGCCTTGGCTAAAACCATTGATACCGGAGAAGGGCAAACCTTTTGGATGAGGTCGGTCGGCGTAAATGAAGATGGGGTAGTGGTTTCAACTTTTAATTTTGAATGGACAGTGCGCTTGAAAAAGTGATTTTGATCTGTTCGAATAAATTATGAGCTCCTATTTTAATACAATGGCAGTCTTGATTTAGGCCGATTTCCGGTACTTCCCAAGATTTACTAAAAGAATTGGGGTTGGTAGACAAAATTGCGCTTTTGCTCTATATACTTTTCCCCGATATCTATTAAGATTGATTTTGCTTTATATTTTAAACACTTTTATGATGTATGGAATGGATTCGACCGTTCTTAAAATCATTAATAAAGTAGTGTTGTTTTATGAAGAAAATCTTGATTCTTTTAGTATTAGTAAGGGCAAATTTGTCTTATGCCCAAGAAACAGATGGTATTTATGTTGACTACGAAAGATTTCCAAGTTCTGATGTCGGAAGTGTGGATAAAGTAGCGGCTGGGATTGCTATTCCCTTATTAAATACAAACAAGGAAAAATTAACCGTCGGGGGGAAGGTTCAAAATGTAAGCTTTAATTTTGTCGATAAGAACGTACCCTTCGAAACAGACGAGATAGAAGGGTTTAATTCCTTTAGTTTAAAATTTGCATACCAAAGAAATTTAAGCAGTAATTGGGCAATAAACTTGATGGGGGAATCCCAGATATCATCGAATTTTGATCAAACGGAAATTAACTCAAACGATATATTCTTCAATGCCCTGGTTACTTTAGACAAGTATAGTGAGGAAAATAATAGTTTATGGACTTTTGGTGCGGAATATGATATTAAATACGGTTTGTACCATCCAGTCCCGGTAGTGGCCTATACAAAAAGAATCAGCGAGGCATGGGCTTATAAAATAGGTATACCAGATAGTCGCGTCAAATGGACGTTGACAGAACATCATGATTTCGAGGGCTTTGCTACCTTAACGGGGTTTACTGGTAATATCAATGATGATATCGATATTTATAAAGAAGATTATATGGGAACATTAAGACAAACGAGTTTTTTAATTGGTTTAGCGTATAATATTGCCTTTTGGAAGAATTTTAAAGCGACATTAAAAGGAGGCCATACGGTATACAATCGTATGCAAGTACAAGATTATAGTAATGATGAGATTTATGATTTTGATATGTCGAATAGCTTCTATCTCAATTTTGGGTTAAAATATGCGTTTGGCAGCAAAACAAAAATCAAGAGCCCATACTAAAGGCCGCACAAATTAAATGCGGTATGTTCCGCAAGAGGCTGTGACGAGAGTTTCGATGGGCCACCCCGGGTTTCCGAAAATCTACGAAACGTATTGAAGTTTGGTCAGGTTTGTTTATGTATAAAATTATTGCCTGGCTAAATGTTAACGTTCTTCCGTGTTATTTTTTGGTTCTATGTATTCATGGTTTTATTAGGCTATGGACATGTTAAAACAATTCTTTAATTTGTAACGAATAACAGGAATAGTCTACATATAGAAGAATTGTAGAAAAAATATAATTGAAAAAAGTAATGAATATGAATGCACACGAAATAGACTATGAGATTTACGGGGAAGAAATGCAATATGTCGAAATCGAACTCGACCCTCAAGAGGCGGTGGTGGCCGAAGCAGGTAGCTTTATGATGATGGATGCCGATATCAAGATGGATACTATTTTCGGTGACGGATCCAATCAAGATACGGGTGTTCTAGGCAAACTGTTTTCGGCGGGAAAACGATTGTTGACAGGCGAGAGCCTGTTCATGACCGCATTTTTGAATATTGGTCAAGGAAAAAAACAAGTAAGTTTTGCATCGCCCTATCCGGGAAAAATTTTACCCATAGATCTTTCTGAAAAAGAGGGTAAGTTTATCTGTCAAAAAGATGCTTTTTTATGTGCCGCCAAAGGGGTTTCGGTAGGTATAGAATTTTCGAAACGATTGGGGCGCGGACTATTTGGAGGTGAAGGGTTTATCATGCAAAAGCTTGAAGGTGATGGTATGGCATTTGTTCATGCCGGGGGTACTATGGCAAAAAAGGTTTTGGGTGTCGGTGAGATCTTAAAGGTCGATACCGGCTGTATTGTCGGGTTTACTAAAGATGTCGATTATGATATCGAGTTCGTCGGTGGTATAAAAAATACGGTTTTTGGGGGTGAAGGCTTGTTTTTTGCAACCTTACGCGGTCCAGGAACGGTTTATATACAATCGCTGCCGTTTAGCCGCTTGGCGGGTCGCGTTTTAGCTTCGATACCCAGAGGCGGAAAAGACAAGGGTGAAGGCAGTATTTTAGGAGGACTCGGCGATATTATTGGGGGAGACAATCGGTTTTAATTTCTGTATTCGCGAGGTACGAAGCGATCTGTTGAATTTCGTTCAATCTAGAGCATGCATTACTTCTAAAGTGACTACAATAAACTGATTGCTTCACTTTGTTCACGAAGACTTCAATCATAAACTTTTTTACGGAATGAATTTCAAAAACCTTGTTACTTTTCTTAAAGAACTCGAAAACAATAACAATAAAGAGTGGATGGATGCCAACCGAAAATGGTACACCGAGGTCCGGAATGATTTTATCGCTTGGCTCGATGTATTAAATACAGAATTGGCGGCCCTTGACGATGAATATTATGATACGCCAGGGAAAAAGGGTATCAATCGCATCAATAATAATCTAATGTTTCACCCGAATAAACCCATTTATAAAAATCATTTCGGTGCGGGATTGGACAAGCGCCCCAATACTGGAGACTTTTATATTGAAATTGGTATCGAACGGTCGATATTTGCCGGAGGGCTATGGCGGCCAGATTCCAAACGATTGCGAAGTGTTCGAGATGCCATAGATTACGATGGAGAAAAACTAAAAGGAATTTTGGCTAAAAAGTCATTTACGAATATGTTTGGAGCACTATATGAAGATGCGAAACTGACCAATGCTCCGAAGGGATACCACAGTGATCATCCGCATATTGGTTTACTACGAAATAAAACGTTTGCCGTGGCCACCGAATTTTCAACGAAAGAGGTGTTGAAACCTGATTTTAATAAAAAAGTGATTAAAGCCTATCTAGAAATTCTTCCGTTTCGAAGGTATTTAAACAAGGCGGTAACGGTATAATATAAAGCGAAGTAACTTTTTTAATTTCTAGCAATACAGTCTTTTCTAAATTCATGTTGGCCTATAAAGAATACTATAGTTGCAAATTTGGGACCTAATCTTTTTCGAAGAAACCGAAACGCTTTGGTTAATTGTGCCTCAATCGTTTTTTTTGAAATATCAAGATGTTTCGCTATTTCGATATTGGTTAAACCGTCTTTTTTGCTGAGAAGAAAAATTTGACGACATTTTGGAGGCAAGTCCTCGATGGCTTCGGTAACGAGCACCATCATTTTTTGTAGCTGGTTTTCATTCTTTTCGTCTATGACAAGATCAAGGGCGGCAATGTATTTTTTTTCTAAGGCCATTACGGCTTTGTTCTTTCGGTATTGGTCTACAAACTCATTATGAACCGATTTGTACAGATAGTTTTTTATTGAAAAATCAGATTTTAATTTACCTCTCTTTTCCCAGGTGCGCACCAATACATTTTGTACAATATCTTCGGCAATTAAATCGTCTCTAATCAAACTGTTTGCATATACGCATAAGTTATGATGGTACTTTTCAACCAAATAGGCATAAGCATTTTCATCTCCCTTTTTTAAGCCATTGATCAGTGTCTTGTGATTTGAAAAATCCTTCTCCATATTGTTTATTACATAGTATTTAGTGAAAATTTTTGGTAAATATGAAAAAAAATCGTGAAAAAAATAAGGGTTTCATAGAATGGCTTCGTATAAAGGTGAACCGAGTGACGAATGAGGGCGAAAAAAATTCAGAAATTAATCGTTAAATATGTGACCGCTTCTATTTCCGCAGCCGAGTGGGATGAACTGCAGTTATGGTTGGCGGAGCCCGATAATGAGAAGGTTTTTAACGATTTTGTAGAGATCAATTATGTCATCGACCACACTATGAAAGCATACGATACTAAAAAATCAAAAGAGCTTTTATTGCATAAGATCAGACAAGACAAACGTCTTTTAGGTAGATATAAGTTAGCAAACGTTCTTAAATACGCGGCCATAATTGTTTTCTCTGTGGGACTAGGATATATTGTTCATCAACAAACGGAGAAAGAAGTCACTGTCGAGCCATCGATGCCCGCATCAAACTTTATAACGTTAGAGCTTGAGGATGGGAATATTAAGGTGATTTCTGAAGATGGCACCTCTGAGGTTCGTGATGCCTTAGGAAATGTGGTAGGTAACCAAAAGGGAAGTCAGTTGGTATACGGTACTAAAGATAATAATCTTCCCGAAAAATTGGCATATAATACCCTCAAAGTACCTTATGGAAAGCACTTTAAACTGCAACTTTCCGATAGTACGATAGCTTATTTGAATGCTGGCTCGTCATTAAAATACCCGGTTAAATTTTTAAAGGGAAAAGATCGTACGGTTTTTTTGACGGGAGAAGCTTTCTTGGAAGTAGCAGAAGATGCCGAACATCCTTTTATAATAAATGCCGATGATTTACATATAAAAGTCTTCGGAACGAAATTCAATGTAAATGCCTATCCAGAGGACAAAGTGAAAGAAGTTGTTTTGGTCGAAGGTTCGGTAGGTCTTTATATTGGTGGTGAAACAGCTGATTCTTCGGGACCAACAGTGTTGACTCCGGGTACTAGGGGAAGCTATGACAACACAGAAAAAGATATAACCACCGAGCCTGTAATCACAAGTATTTACACTTCTTGGGTGCAGGGTGAATTGGTGTTTAGAAATATGACATTTGAAAATATTCTAAAAAAATTGGAACGACAATATGATGTAACCATCATCAATGAGAATTCGAAGTTGTCTTCTGTTGAATTCAATGCCAGTTTTGATGATATGCCCATTGGCAAAATACTGGAATATTTCAAAGGGGCCTATGATATTGATTTCACCATAATTAATGATAAAAAAATAATAGTAAATTAAAATAATGCCTATGAAATAAGCGTCAAATAAAGAGGTCGATAGACCGATGATCACTTTCTAACTTTGATATACAAAAAATCGGAAAATGCGTCACCATTTCCCGATTTCCACTAGTGATTAAACTAATTGAGTAACCACACTTAAACACTATAAAAATATGAAAAAACTTCTTCACCAAGAAAGGAGCTTCCATGGGATATTTAAACCAAGCTTAAAGATGAAACTTAGTATGTTGTTCATGTTCACGGTACTGCTGACTATGCAGGCGAACACCTCAAATGCCCAACGTACCAAAGTAACGTTGAATTTGAACGATATATCGGTAGAAAGGCTCATCGATGAAATTGAAAGCAAGACTGATTTTCACTTTGTGTATCAGATAAAACAAGTAGACTTAAAACGCAAAGTAAGCGTTAAGGCAAACCAAGAACTGGTTACAGCTATTTTAGATCGCATTTTTACAGATACGAAGACGGTTCATAAGGTGGTAGACAACCAAATATTTTTAAAAGAACGTATTGCCCCTCCACCTCCAAATAATGATAAGATTGCACCTGTTTTAATTGACCTACAAACTATGGTAACGGGTCAAGTAACCGACGATAAAGGTACTCCGTTACCTGGTGCCAACATAGTAGAAAAAGGAACCACCAATGGGGTTACCGCAGATTTCGATGGGAATTTTTCGATAGAACTTTTAGGTGATAATGTTACCTTGGTAGTTTCCTATATCGGATTTTCTACCAAAGAAGTCCCGCTAAACGGACAAACTAATGTAAATGTACAACTGCTGGAAAGTGCAGCAGGTCTTGATGAAGTAGTAGTAGTAGGTTATGGTGTTCAGAAAAAGTCTGATATTACTGGAGCGGTTTCCAACATTTCAGAAGAAAAATTACAGAGCAGGCCGACCGCTAACTTTTCCGATGCACTACAAGGACGAAGTAGTGGAGTTCAAATACGACAGTCCGGCGGTGATTTAGATGGCAAATTTCAAATAGCCATTCGCGGGGTCGGTTCAGTAACCGGAAGCAATGATCCCTTGATCGTTGTCGATGGGGTTCCTTTGATAAGTGCAAGTTTTTCTACGATAAACCCCAAAGATATAGCCTCTATCGACATTTTAAAAGATGCCTCGGCAACTGCTATTTACGGAGCTCGTGCGGCCAATGGAGTAGTCATTATTACAACGAAAAAGGGCAAAGTCGGCAAACCTCAATTGACATACAGCTCAGACTTAAGTGTTGAGCATATATCGGAACGCTATGATGTGATGAGTACGGAACAACAACGGCTGCTTTTTGTGGAAGCGTTTAAGAATTCCAATAGAAGTACGGCCGTTTATGATGATCCGACCAACCCTGTCTGGCAGCTTGATACCGATTGGCAAGATTTGGGTACGCGAACGGGAATTCGTCAAATTCACAATATCAACTACTCTGGTGGTACAGAGAATACCCAGTACTCGGCATCTGCATCTTATCAGAACAGAACGGGAACCTTGTTGAATACAGATCTTAAAACCTATTCGTTACGCACCAATTTGAGCACCCAGGTAAACGATTGGCTTAAAATAAGTACGAATATTACGGGCAGTTATCAACCTGAGAATTATTCAGATGGTGATAATTGGGGGTCAACAGGTTTTCGGGGGTTTGCCTATCAGCACAGTTATACTCCGGCGTACGATGAAAATGGAGAGCTAACCAATATCAATACGGCATCGGCCCCTTATTTTGGCGCCAATCAAAACCCATTGGTTCCTTTGCTTTTGCCTACCCAAGAGCGGAATACCACCAGGTTGCTCGGTAACTTTCAGGCAAACATAAAACTTATTGATGGCCTATTTCTAAATACCAATGTGGGTGGTGATTTGGTACGTATAGAAGGGTATAGTTATAACCCTATTTACCAAATAGGGCGAATGATCAATAATCAAGGTTCGGTAACGGTAACTAATAATAACGATACCAATTGGGTGGCCGATGCCACTTTAGACTATTCAAAGGATTTCAACAAACAAAGCCTAAAGTTGTTGGTCGGTGTTTCTGCCCAGCAATTTTTATTGCGCAGAACAGCGGCATCAGGTACGGGAACCATCGACAATTCCTTAAACCAGCTATCGAATCAAACCAGTTTTAATAGCACTGGTAGTAATGTAAAAGGAGGTTTGGCTTCTTCATTTGCTCGTCTAAATTATGGATATGACAATAAATACTTGTTGACGGCCACCGTTCGAAGGGATGGTTCTTCCCGTTTCGGACCCGATAAACGCTATGGTACTTTTCCTTCCGCATCGGTCGCTTGGAGAGTTTCACAAGAAAACTTTTTAAAGAATAGTACTATTTTGAACGACTTAAAACTCAGGGTTAGTTACGGTCTTACTGGAAATCAAAATATTGGAAACTTCGAATTTATCACCAAGGCAGCGCCTACTCCTTACGTATACGGCAATACTGTGGTCGTTGGTAACTCGGCGTCTAATATCGGCAACCCTTCGTTGCAATGGGAAGCGAATAAACAACTAGATATTGGTATTGATTTCGCATTATTTAAAAGTAGGGTCAGTGGTACCATTGACTACTATGATAAAAAATCGGAAGACTTGTTGATACAAAACCCGATACCCTTGACTGCAGGAGTGCCCAATGCCCCTATTGTCAATATTGGATCGGTACAGAATTCGGGCATCGAGTTTGCAATTTCTTCTAGAAATTTGGTCGGAAATTTTACTTGGACTACGGATTTTAACATTGCCTACAATAAAAATGAAGTGTTGGATATTGGAACGAATTCGGCAGGGGAGCCTTTAGAAATACCAGGACAAAATATTCCATTATCGAATCTTCCTTCCAACTTAACGGTTGCTGGAAATCCTGTTGGGGCTTTCAATATGTATATTTATGACGGAGTTTGGCAGTTGGGCGAAGAAGCCGAAGCTGCCACTTGGTTCAACGCCGTACCTGGAGATCCGAGGTATAAAGATATTAATGAGAATGGTGTGCTAGATGCAGGTGACCGAACTTTTGTAGGTAATCCGCATCCGAAACTTATTGGAGGTCTTGACAATACCTTTTCCTATAAAAATTTGTCGCTATCGGTCTTTATGAATTTTGCAACAGGAAACGAGTTGTATAATACTGCTAGAAACTTGTTTTCGAGAGGAGTTCCTTTTGTACAGAATTTTGCCGAAGCCTCTGATTTTTGGACTCCTGATAATCCATCTGAAGTGCCACGGCCCTCACAAGGGGGTACTACCACAACTTTGGCTACTTTGGTATCTACACGATTTCTTGAAGATGCCAGTTTTTTAAGATTGAAAAACGTGGCGCTGACCTATGATCTGCCCAGCAAAATTTTTGACAACTCTTTTATAGAAAGTGCACAATTTACTTTTTCGGGAACCAATCTTTTGACCTTTACCAAATATACCGGTTTAGATCCAGAAGCTTCCAGTAGGGAAAGCCTACTATCGGCAGGAATAGATTATACGCCTTATCCGAATACAAGGCAATATAATTTAGGGGTTAAAGTAAGTTTTTAAATTAAATACGGATAAAATGAAAAATTATATAAAATATATAGGACTACTTTTAATAGGCGTCTATTCAATCAGCTGTAGCAATATTTTAGACCCGGAGCCGGAAGGTCAGGTAGCTTTAGAGCAACTTTTATCGACTGAAGAGGGTCTTATTACTGGCGTTAACGGTGTTTATGAGCCATTACAGCCTATTTTTCAAAATACGATGGTACAATTGGCAGGTCGTTCAAGTGACGATGGATGGACCTGGCGTAAAGAAACCGAATCGGATATTTTCAATATTGATGAATCATTCGGGCTTATACAGACAACTTGGCAGAATCATTATCAGGGTATTACCAGGGCAAATACGGTTTTAGAGCGTATGTCTACCATAGACGAGTTCTCAAGTGCAGAGATGAAATCATTAATTGAGGGTCAGTGCAAGTTCATGAGGGCTTTTTATTATTTTCATTTGGTAAGATTCTATGGTGGGGTTCCCTTAATAATCGAAGAAATTAAAATACCCTCTGATGCAGAATTGCCAAGGTCTTCAATTGAAGAAGTCTATGCCCAAATAAAATTGGATTTGAATGAAGCCATAACCCTGTTGCCGACAGCTTATACAGGTGGTAGTGGAAAAGAAGAAGGTAGGGCAACAAAATATGCGGCCATGGCATTGTTGGCGACCGTAAACCTAGAGTTGGAAGAGTGGAGCGCGGCGGTAACCAACACCGAAGACATCATAGGAAAAGGTAGGTTGCTAGAAAACTATGCAGATAACTTTAATGGATCTAATGAAAATGGTCCGGGTTCAATTTTTGAGGTGCAGTACGGTGGCGAAACCGGTGCGACCACGACCAATTTAAGAAATACGTTTGCTCCAGAAGCAATGCAAGGAGGAGCGGCGACCTTGCCTACCGATGATCGTTTGAATGGTGAAGGGGGTAGCTTATCTTCCGGTAATGGAATTGTTCAAGAATATGAAGACGGGGATAACAGGTTTGAGGTAACCCTCGCAGATTATGGTATTGATAATTTTCTGTTTCCCGACCAACCCAAAGGAAGCCTTCTGTTTGTAAATAAATATTTGAACGAGGTTGATCAACCACCAGGCCAAAGCACCTGGAACTATCCGATTATCCGATATGCCGATGTGCTGTTGATGCGGGCCGAAGCGTTGAATGAAGTTGGGTATATTTCTGGCGGAGAGGCCTTCGGTCTATTAAATGAAATTCGACTGAATGCAGGGCTTCCCGCACATGATGCTACCACCCTTACTTCACAAGAAGCATTTAGAATGGCCATAAGAAAAGAAAGAAGGGTAGAGATGGCATTCGAGACCAAGCGCTACTTTGATTTGAACAGATGGGGCATTCTAGAGGAACGTATCCAATTTCAGATGGATATTAAGGGTGAACTCACATTTCCCTCAAATCGGTTAATATCACACCCTATCACAGGAAAACCGTATTTCTTATATCCGATTCCATTGGTCGAGTTTTCGAATAATGCCAATATTCAGGAACAAAATCCGGGGTACTAGTTCTCTTCGGTCAAACTTGAATTATAAAAACTGAAACACTTTAGGTATGAACTGTAGCTTGGTCCGTGGCGGACTTAAAAGAATACCAATAGCCGTTTGGGCGTCGCTCGTGATGGCTTCCTGTGGCTCGAAAACTTCAAAGCAAGCAAATGAAACTATTCAGGAGGTCGACAAACCTAACATCGTCTATATTTTAGCTGATGATATGGGGTACGGCGATTTATCGGCGCTCAATCCAAAATCGGGTATTCAAACTCCTAATATGGATAAGATTATTGAAGAAGGTATGTACTTTACCGATGCACATTCCAATTCAGCGGTTTGCACCCCGACGCGATATGGTATTTTAACAGGGCGCTATGCGTGGCGCAGTCGTTTGAAAGAAGGCGTGTTATGGGGCTATGATCCACCACTTATTGAAGAAGATCGCACAACGGTCGCTTCATTTCTCAGCGATAACGGCTATCAAACTGCCTGTATCGGAAAGTGGCATTTGGGCTTGGGATGGCACTCTAAAAATCCGGAAATGCCCATTGAGAAATATGAATGGGATAGGGTTTTTGAAAAATATGCTGACAGTAATGTCGACTTTAGCAAGCCGGTGAGCGGTCCGAATACCGTAGGTTTTGATTATTCGTATATCATTCCTTCTTCATTGGATATGACACCATACCTTTATCTTGAGAATGAAATGGCGACCGAATTGCCAACCGCCTATACTACAGGTAAAAGTCAGGCTAAGGATGGAAGAGGCGTTTTTTGGCGCGCGGGAGAAGTTGCGCCAAGTTTTGATTTTTATAATGTGCTCGAACATTTGACAGATAAGGCCACTGATTTTATAGAGAAGCAAAAAACAGCAAAAGAACCGTTTTTTCTTTATTTTCCTTTAACCGCACCGCATACCCCGTGGTTACCTAATGCTGAGGTAAATGGAAAATCGCAGGCAGGACGTTATGGCGATTTTGTCACCTTGGTAGATAATACCGTGGGCAAGGTTCTCACAGCTTTAGAACAATCGGGTCAGGCCGAAAACACCTTGATTATTGTCACTTCCGATAATGGGTCGAATTGGACCAAGGAAGACAAAGAACAGTATGCACACCGGGCTAATTATATTTATCGAGGCCAGAAAGCCGATATCTACGAGGGTGGTCATCGCATCCCCTTTATTGTTCGCTGGCCAGGAAAAATAAAGGCAGGGAGCGTTTCCGATCAAGTGACATGTACGACCGATTTACTGGCGACTGTATCAAGTATTGTCGAGAAAGATTTACCCACAGGTGCTGGTGAGGATAGCTATAATATGTTGCCTGCACTTACCGAAAAGGCACAAAAACAGATCCGTGATTACACGGTGCATCATTCTCTTAATGGTTTTTTTGCAATCCGGAAAGGACCGTGGAAACTTACCACTTCGTTGGGGTCGGGAGGCTTTAGTAAACCTGATTTGATAGCACAGGAAGAAGGGCAACCGAACGCAACCTTGTACAATTTGGAGGAAGACCCGCAAGAAACCAACAACCGCTATGAGGAACATCCTGAGGTAGTGGAAGAACTTCTGGCGCTTTTGAACGATGCCAAAAAGTAATGGATTTTAAAGTGTCATGGTATTATATCAGGTAATTTGATTTGCAGGATACGCTAAATAGAACATAAGCATGAAAAAAATACTGGAAATTTCTACTTTTTGCTTTGTAATGATTTTTTTAAACGCTTGCGGAGGCAAGCAGGCAACGAAGAAAGAAGCAGTTGTACATAAAGTGGCCCCCCCCAATATCGTGATTATTTATGCCGATGATATGGGTTATGGTGATCTCAATTGTCAGAATCCAGATTCGAAAATACCAACGCCAAACCTTGATAAGCTGGCTTCGGAAGGCATGCGATTTACCGATGCCCATAGTTCTTCAGGTATTTGCTCTCCAAGCCGTTATGCTTTGTTGACAGGTAAGTATCATTGGCGAAAGCAGCATGGTATAGTACAAGCATTCGGAGAGCCGTTTTTTAATGACACTGACGTGACCCTTCCGCAGGTTCTACAAAAGTCTGGCTATACTACGGCATGTATTGGAAAGTGGCACCTGGGGTGGAACTGGGAATTTAAGAATGAACCTTCGGGAGAGATGATTCGAAGGGATAGACCAGTCAAGTTTTATCAGTCACAAGACATCGATTGGAGCAAACCTATCGCGGGTGGGCCCTTAGACCGGGGGTTTGACTATTATTTCGGTGATGGTACCATAAATTTTCCGCCCTATGCATGGGTAGAAAACGATAGGGTGATTGAATTCCCGACCGTGAATCAAAATATTGAAAATAGCAGCTACGCAACCAAAGAGGGGAACTGGGAATTCCGACCCGGCCCCATGGTTGAAGGTTGGAACCCCTACGACGTTCTGCCTACACTTACAGAAAAAGCTGTTGAATATGTAAATAATCAATCGGAAGACACCCCATTTTTTCTATACTTTGCACTGCCTTCTCCACATGCACCAATTATTCCGAATGACGAATTTATCGGAAAATCAGAGGCTGGAGGCTATGGTGATTTTATGGTACAGACCGATTGGGTGGCCGGACAGGTGTTGAATGCCCTAAAAGAAAAAGGGCTGGACGAAAACACGCTCGTCATCTTTAGCGCCGATAATGGTCCTGAAAAATATGCTTTCGCTCGGGCAGAGAAATATGATCATTATAGTATGGGTGATTTTCGGGGTTTGAAACGTGATGTTTGGGAAGGAGGGCACCACGTACCGTTTATTGTAAAATGGCCAGGGAAGATTAAGGCAGGGTCGGTTTCCGAAGAACTGATTTCCCAAGTCGATATCATGGCAACATTGGCCGCAGCAACAAAAAGTGAGTTGCCAAACGAAGCTGCTCCCGATAGCTACAATTTATTACCTGTTTTTAATGGAGAGAAGTATACTTCACCACTTCGGGAAGCTACGGTACATAACACCTATGAAAATATTTGGGGTTTACGTCAAGGAAAATGGCTTTATATCAGCGCCGCTTCAGGTGAACACAGCAAAATGCCCGATTCATTCAAAAAGCTAAGGGGTTATAAAGATTTTGAAACCGCGGGTTTATTATTTAATATGGAAAATGATCCTGAACAGCGTATAAATCTATATTCCAGTCATCCTGATAAAATAGAAGACATGGCCCATTTGCTACAAAAATATCGTGAACAGGGTTATTCTTCAAAGAATTCCAGAATAGCTGCAAAATAAGTTATATAATAAACGGTAAGCTTTGAAACGCTAACCGACTATTTGTAAAGAGTAAAGAATCGATGACAAAAAACATAATGAATATAACGGTCTTCTTTTTTCTTGTTTCCATTTTTATGTCGTATGATGTTGCGGCCCAGGGGCATATAGAAGAAGTGGGGGCCGAAGATTCAGGCAGGGCGAATTTTATTCTTATCATGGCAGATGATTTGGGGTATGGTGATATTTCGTGTTACGGCAATACTTCTATTAACACCCCGAATATTGATAAGTTGGCTTCTGAAGGAATACGGTTTACCGATTTTCACTCCAATGGAACGGTTTGTAGCCCCACACGCGCTGCTCTGATGACGGGGAAATACCAGCAGCGTACGGGCGTTTCGGGAGTTATCACGGCTGCCAATCATCGTGACGTAGGTTTGGCAATTGATGAGCTTACCTTGGCCGATGAATTAAAGAAATACGGGTATACCTCTGCGATATATGGGAAATGGCACCTGGGGTATGCCCCGGAATTTAACCCAACCTTGCAAGGGTTTGATAATTTTAAGGGGTTTGTGAGCGGCAACGTAGATTTTCATGCCCATATCGATCAAGAGGGATATTCTGACTGGTGGGAGGGTACCGATTTAAGGGATGAAGAAGGGTATACCACAGATCTAATAACCCAATACGGAATAGACTTTATCAAAGAGAACAATCCATCGGAAACAGGAAAACCTTTCTTTTTGTACTTGCCCCATGAAGCGCCACATTATCCATATCAAAAAAGGAACGATGAAGCCGTTCGTAATGTTGGTGTGAGGGGAACGAAGCCAATTCCTCAAGACAGCATTCCCCATGTGTATAAAGAAATGGTCGAGGTGATGGATGAAGGCATTGGGAGAATAATGCAAACACTTAAGGAAACGGGACTTGATCAAAATACCATCGTCATATTTTGTTCCGATAACGGAGCTTCGAAAAATGGAAACAATGGTCATTTAAAAGGGTTTAAGACCGAAGTTTATGAAGGTGGTCATCGTGTGCCGGCGATTGCTTGGTATCCTTCTGAATTTAAAGGGGGTACTATAATCGATGAACCTGTAATGACTATGGACTTTTTACCTACATTTCTTGATTTTATAGGAGAAAAACCAGAAAGCGAAGTAATTGACGGAATAAGTATTAAAAGCCTGCTATTGATGGGGAAATCGCCTCCGAAGCGTGATTTATTCTGGAGTTTTAAGAATGGAAATGCGATTCGCAGTGAAAATTGGAAACTCGTATCCATAGCAGAAGCGGGCACCAAAAAGATTGAATTATACGACTTGTCGGAAGACGTCGGGGAAGAAAATAATATGGCCGTATTAAGACCTGATTTGGTAAATGTGCTACAGCAAAAATTAAAAAATTGGCAAAAGAAAGTTCATGAAGGAGTAGTGGAGGTTTCCAACTAGTCTGCTTCTTCAGTTTAGCTTTTTTAGTAGACTATTCCTCCATAACTGCTATAAGCTCCTCAACTTTTTTTAATCGGGGAACAAATTGGGTTTTAACTCTCCATTTTCCCCAGAAATAAGTGACTACCCCAGTAGCAATTGTAACAATAAATAGTATTGCAATCAATTTGTTGTTAAGTTTTCCTTCTAGTAAAGGGCCAAAAAGAAAGAGTATTACACTGAGTATAGTGGGTAGAATATACCAGTAAATTGCATTGTCTCCCCACTTTTTAAGTAATACTAAATAGTTTCTAGATTCATATAAGTAATCCAAATAACTTTTTTTCAAGTTATTGGGTTTCTTTTTCTTCCACTCCTTGAGTTTAAAAAAATACCAAATACCCCACGTGACAATTAGAATAGATGCAATCTTTGAAAGTACAAAAGGAACGAAATAGATATAAAAAATAAATACGGGTATGGCGATTATCATTGCCCCTTGCTCTATGAGTATACCGCATTTTACTAATTTGTCAAAACGATTCAAACTTGATTGCATATCTAACATCAATCGTGACTTGTCAAATTTAATTTGTTCCTCCATTGGGGAAGATTGCCATATTTTGATCAGTTCATCTTCCATCATGTTGTTTGATTTATACAGTTCAATAATTTTTTCTTGATGCGCTTTACCTTTACTGCCACGTTATTTTCCGTTAGGCCTAAAATTTCTGAAATCTCTTTATACCGAACTTCTTCCAAATAGAGTGTGATGACCGCCTTATCGGCCTCATTCAATTTTTTGATACAGCTTTTGAGATGCGCCAATTTCTCTTGTTGTACATTATTTTCCTTTGTAGGTGTAAATTTGGCTATGGTAATACTGTCCATTTGAATGAACCTTTTTTGTTTTTTGATTTCCTTGGAACGAAAACGAAGGCAAACGTTCAATGTTATTCTGAACATCCAGGTAGCTATTGATGATTTTGCCTCAAAAGTTGGCATTGACCTCCATATTTGTACCAATACCTCTTGAAAAAGATCCTTGGTGTCATCGGTATCTTTGGAATAAACCGAACAGATTCGCAATAGCTTCTGTTGGTTTTGCTCTAAGGCATTTAAAAAGGTTTTTTCAAGTTCGTTGCTCATTGGTCTGGCTTGTTACTATTTATTTAGTTACGCGCATTTCAAAAATATGACAAGGCAGCAGCTAATTTTTAGCTGTGATACTTCCAATTGGAATCAAAGCAGGTGCGGTATCTTATTTTCGATAGTCTATGAAATGAAAGGAGAACGTGCTTTGTTCTTGAGCAAAATAAGTAGTAATTTTTCACGGTAATTCATAAATGGAAAAAATGTGATTAACATAATTTGATTACGACAAGATAAACCAATGATAGCAGCGGAAGCAAAATTAAAGGAACGGATCAAGGAACTTACCTGTCTTTACGAGGTGACTTCAATTATTGTTAATTGTGATTATACCGAAATTCGGGTGGCTCTGGAGGCCATTGCCGCAAGTTTGCAAAAAGCTTGGCAGTACAGTAAAGACACCTATGTCTCTATAGATACGGGAATCTATACCATTACTACGGATAAAAAAAACCTTGACCGGGTGTTCCTCGAGTCGAAAATAACTGTTTTTAATAAGGAAAACGGACAATTGAAAGTTGGGTACCCTTCGCATAAGTATCGGGTCGAAGATTTTTTGGAAGAAGAACAACAGTTGCTTGACAATGTGGCCCTTGAAATAGGTAACCTTCTGGAAAGAAAGGAAATTAAGGAAAACGAAGTATTGATCAAAAGACAGGTCGAGCAGTCCGATCGCTTAAGAATCTTGGGGGAAATTACTGCTGGTATAGCTCATGAAATCAATACGCCATTGGCCAATATATTGGGTTTTACAGAACTTTTGAAAGAGAGTATCCCCTCGGGAAGTCAGGCTTCAAAAGACCTTGAGAAAATAATTAATAGTGCTATTTATTCACGGGAGGTAGTCAAAAAATTGATGTTCTTTGCCTGCGAAATGCCGCAGCAAAAAAATCTGGTCAATATAATTCCGGTGACCCAAGATGCCATTGCCTTGCTCAATGCCCTACTGAAAACCAATAAAGTTGAGTGTTGGTTTACATCGGATCAAGAAGACGTACAGCTCAAAATTGACAAAATTCAGCTGACCCAAGTGCTGTTTAATCTGATCATTAATGCCATATATTTTTCTCCTGAAGGAAGCACGATTACGATTGAAATAATCGACAAGCCCAACCAAGTACTTATTGAAATCACGGATGAGGGATCAGGAATACCTGAGCCTATTCAAGATAAAATTTTTGAGCCATTTTTTACCACAAAACCCTTTGGGGAAGGGTCGGGACTTGGGTTAAGTGTTGTACATGGTATCGTAAAAAGCCATCAAGGAAACATAAGCCATCGACCTAATAATCCCCAAGGCACTATATTTACCCTTACATTTCGAAAACTGTAGCACTTATGGCCTTGAACAAAGAAAATATTTTAATTGTAGATGATGATGTTCATATTTTAGAATTGTTACAGCGCCATTTAAAGTCGCTCGAATATCACACGTACAAGGCCATTTCGGTCAAGCAGGCCTTATATATTTTAAAGGATACCGAAATTGATCTATTGATTACTGATATTCAAATGCCCGAAATAGATGGTCTACAATTATTAAAATATACTGCGGAACATTATCCTCATATTCCAAAATTGGTCATAACCGGCTACCCCTCAATTGATGGGGCCTTGAATGTGATAAAATCGGGTGCTATTGATTATTTGACCAAACCTTTTACCAAGGAAGAATTAAGACAAGCGGTATCAAAATCTTTTGAAACCCGTACGAAAAGAAAGCCTGAGACGAAAAGCAAAGGAGCGCCTCAGAGCCCAATTTATGCCGATATGATCGGACAATCGAAGGCATTCGGTAAAGTTACTGACATCATAGCGCGGGTAAAAGACAATAGGGCAACGGTACTGATACAGGGTGAGAGCGGCACAGGAAAAGAGTTGGTCGCGAGGGCCATTCACTATTCGGGCAAGTTTTCCCGAGCACCTTTTGTTGCTGTAAATTGTGGCGCAATACCCGAAGGGTTGCTCGAGGCCGAACTTTTCGGTTATATGAAAGGAGCTTTTACCGGAGCACATGAAAATAGGAACGGTTTTTTTCAGGCAGCAAACAATGGCACTCTTTTTTTAGATGAGATAGGCAGCGCTTCACTGGCGGTGCAGACCAAATTGCTGCGGGCGCTTCAGGAAAAGAATATAACCAAAGTGGGGTCACAAAAAACCGAAAAATTAGACCTTCGAATTATAGCTGCAACAAACAATGATTTGTTGGAAAGTATCAGCGATAAATCGTTTCGCGAAGATCTGTATTATCGATTGACCGTTGTTCAAATCAATGTGCCGCCCCTTAGGGAAAGAAAGTCCGATATTCCATTATTGGTCGACCGGTTTATAAAAAAATACGGCGTGGAGTACAAAGATCGTATTTTGCAGGTTACTCCCGAGACTATAAAAGTGTTGCAACGGTATGACTGGCCCGGAAATATTAGGGAGCTGGAAAACGTGATACAACGTGCGGTTATTATGAGTGATGGTAAAATTGATGTAAAGGACCTTCCCGAGGGCCTGAAATTTAAAATTGAGTTTCCCGAAAACTCATTTGCCTCCTTAAAGGAAATGGAAAAAGAATATATTCAGCGTGTGCTCTCCGCCACGGATAATAATAAGACAAAGGCCGCCGAAATTTTACAGATAGACCGTAAGACACTTCGTGAAAAATTAAAATAATCTACCGGGGTGAAAATCTCCGACCGGGTAAAATCTCCTCACTTTATTTATCGATGTTTTTGCTTGATAAGCAATAATGATTTGATAGTAAGTTAATTGTGAATTTCTGTTCTTAATTGCAGTTTTTAGGCACGCTACTTGCCATAGAAAGATTATGAGTAAAATTATTATTCTTTTAGCTTGTACTTAAGGGGATTGTGATATGAAATACGGCAGTTTGATATTTGAAAAAAAAGACTATGTGGAAACGAAGCGGTTGCTTTACTTCGGGAAATACTATGAAGATTATGCCCATAAGCATTCTCTTGATAAATTAAAGGAAAACCTAGACACGGCGCTGGTTTGCAATGAGGCTGAAATGCCCGATGATGTGGTGCGCCTACATTCAAAGGTGACCTTAGCTTCTAAAACCGGGTGGCACAGAAATGTTGAATTGGTGACCCCTTCGGAATATGGAATGGAGGGCGGCCAAATCTCTGTTTTTTCTGCTCTGGGCTCTTCTATTGTAGGACTTGCCAAAGGCGATGAAGTACCCCATGGCTTTCCATTGGGAGTAGAATCTCTTGAGATTCTAGATGTCGAGCAGCCCATTCTTTCAAATAACCCGTAACCTGAAAAAGAAGTTTAGTTAGTTTGGTTGTTTGATCCGCTCGGCCTTTCGGTCCAATGGCTTTCCGTAGCTATGAAACGTCGAGTGGATTTTAATAAACATTCCAAATAAAAAATCGGATTCCCACTAAGACAAATGTTGAAACGAAAATTTCTTGCGCATCATCAATTCATAGGGCGATATCGCTTTGATCTTGGGCGTTAACAAATACGAGCTATTTTTTAGAAACTAGGTTAAGATTTAAAAAGAAAAAGTGATGGAAGAACAAAATAGAAGCATATGTGTCACGTGCTATAATCAATCGTTCTGTGTGCTTACGACCGATAAGAGTGACATCACATCTTGTAGTGAATATGAAAATACCGTCGAATTCAATTTTGAGCCGAAGAAACGATTTGACAAACTAAAAAAAGTCGGAACACGAAATTCGCACATGACTTGGAAACAATTTGCTTAATACAAAGCTATGATAACAAAAACACTGAAAAAGCGGCTTAAACGCAAGCAGGGGATGTTGGATAATGTGATGCGCCAGTTTGACAATGCTGCTGACATTATAGACTTGAATCCCAATATTCGTAAGATTCTGGAAGTGACGAACAATGAACTCGTGGTACACTTTCCCGTTCGTATGGATGATGGTGAGGTCGAAGTTTTTAAGGGGTACAGAGTGCAACATAATAATGCGCTTGGCCCTTATAAAGGGGGCTTACGCTATCACCCGACCGTTGATATCGACGCAGCTAAGGCTTTGGCCATGTGGATGACATGGAAAACATCATTGGCAGGTTTGCCCTATGGTGGTGCCAAAGGAGGCATTCAACTGGATCCTTTCAAATATTCCCAAGCTGAACTTGAGCGTATTACTCGAAGGTTTACGTATGCCTTGGGCGACAATATTGGTCCTGAACTCGATATTCCGGCTCCTGATGTAAATACCAATGCGCAGACTATGGCGTGGATCTTAGATACGTTCATGTCTACGAAAGCTCCTGCGGAGCGCTCTAAAAATATGCATGTGGTCACAGGGAAACCCATAGGGGCGGGCGGTTCTTATGGAAGGGACAGGGCCACTGGGTATGGGGTGTTCCTTAGTATAAAATTTTGGGCCGAACATAAGAGAGTTGATTTGAAAGATAAGAAGTTTGTCGTTCAAGGTTTTGGCAACGTAGGCTATTGGGCCGCTCATTTTTTAGAAAAAGCAGGGGCATCCCTGGTAGCCGTACAAGATGCTTATGGTAGTATCGTCAATGACAATGGAATTGGGGTAGAAGCACTCTTTGCTTATGCCCACGGCAATAAAAATGGCATTGTCGGTTTTTCAAATACCAGGCCTATCGATAATTCTGAATTCTTTGCATTGGATTGTGATATCTGTATTCCTGCTGCTCTCGGCAACCAGATTACTGCCGAGAACGCACCAAAAGTGAAAGCATATTTAATAGCAGAAGGTGCCAACGGACCGACAGATGTAGAAGCTGAGAAAATACTTTTGGAGAATGGTGTTGAAATCATTCCGGATATTCTTTGCAATTCAGGGGGTGTTATTGGTAGTTATTTTGAATGGTTGCAAAACCGAAACGGGGAAATTTGGCAGCTGGAGGAAGTGATGGAGAAACTCGAAAAAAAACTTCGAACATCATTCGACAAGGTCAGGGAAATTTCAGATGAGCGAAAGGTAGACATGCGAACGGCTGCTTTTATGATCGCAATTGAGCGACTAGAGCAAGCTTACAAGCAACGCGGCATTTTTCCATAGGATTTTAAGGGAGAAAAAATGCTTTCAACTGTAAAAGCGACTTAAAAAAGAAGAACGAATATTTCAAGATGTATTGTGATGGGTTTCTGATAATCATAGAATATTTTGAAGTGGATAGGGCCCTACAAGGGAAATCAAATAATCAGGGGTTGAACAATGAAAATAAAAAATATGAAGTACGGTAGTTTAGTCATAGAAAAAAGGGAATATGTAGTACTAAAAAAACTAATGAACCTTTCAGGGTACTATAAAGATGCCACGCTGGCAAAATCAGTTAGAAAGTTGGTCGGAGAGCTTGACGCTGCCCAAATATTGGATGAAAACGAAATGCCTGACGACGTAATTCGGTTTAATTCGATTATAAGAATTATTTCAGATAAGGGCTGGGAAAAAAGTTTCCAGTTGGTAATGCCTACGGAAAGTGATGTGCGAAATAATAAAATTTCAATATTGACACCTATGGGAGCTGCTGTTATGGGCTATGCCGAGGGCGATACTGTTATATGGGAGTTTCCATTAGGAGAACAAAAACTGACGATTCAAAGTGTAGAACAGCAGAACAAACATATAAACGTAAATATGGTCTTATGAGTAATTCAAAACTTTTTTACCACCACGAGTCCGACAGTCGAATCATGCTTAAAAAAGATAATGCGGAACTTAACGATTGGGCCGAGAATCTTGAATACATAAGTGAAGAACTTGAGTATTTCTCCGAAATCGAAGACCGTATTTTGAACGATTCGAATTTATATTTGCTGTTACAGGAAATACGTCGGGAGAATACCTTGATAACGGGAAGGGTATACCGGTATGAAACCTCGATGCGAAATGCGGCCGAATGTGATAATATGGCCTGTGATTCCTACTACCTTCACAATCACGAGAAGCATAGAGAACTTTATAGAGAGCACCTTAAGAAGTACAGGGTTTTAAAAAAGAAGATGTTATCCAAGATTTTGTTGTTGGCAAAATGATAGACTTTGACTTGACAATTTTTAATGTAGTAACCTTTTTGTTTCTTACCTTAAATTGAGAAGTAGGTAAGTCCCGACGGCTGCTACGAGTTATATCGTTGTTGGTCAGAGATTATATGGAGTGCCGTATCCCCGGTTTTATTCTAAATTATCCGATGCCTGAATCAATTGAGCACTTAAATCAGGTTTTTCCATGGCTTCATCCAAGGGGTACATCGGTCTTTTTATTTGTTTATGATTCAAGCGTTCGAGGTCTTGATCAACCCCGCCCGGGGTTAAGGCCATTACCCAATCTCCCCTTATGTCGTAAAGTTCAGGAACGAGATAACCAATTTTAACGACCACGACATCGGCTTGCCTTGGGTTTAGGTTAAGGTCGGTAAAATCTTTTAAGTGGTGGTAAGGCTTACGTTTTTCGGTCACGATTACGTTGACACTTCCAATCTTTACGACCACTTCTACTTCGGCATCTCGGTCGCCTTCCTTAATAGCGGTAACAGTTCCGTTTAATTGTAATGGGGGAGCAAAGCGGTCATCGACCTTGGCCCCTGCCATAGCAGAAACTTTTCCGCCGACGCCGACTTTTTGAGCTGCAGCCACTAACTCAGGACCTGGAATCGAGGCGTAAATCAATGTTGGGCCATCTTCCGATTTAAATTCTGGCCGAGCAAGTATTTCTTTTAATGTCCAAGTTACATCACCAGCACCTCCAGCTGTAGGGTTATCCCCCATGTCACTGATTATAAAAGGTTGTTTTTTGCTGTTTAGCGCCATTTTTATACTCTTGTCCAGCGTGGCGACCGGGGCAACGAATTCGAACTCTCGGCGTACCTCCCAAAATGCCTCAGCCAATTTTTCGGCACCAGAAACCACTTTTTCCTTATCGTCACCAGTAACCATTACAACTGCATGGTTTCTGGGTTCATCGGCCCAAGCGTAACCGATCCATATTGCCGCATCGATAACACCTTTTTGGTTGGCGACCGATGGAACCTTTGCGTACAAACTTTTTCCAGGTTCAATTCGGGTACTTGTTTTTTCACCAGGCAATAGGATAGGAACTGGTATCCAGGCTTTGTATTTTGGTTTCCCCAT
This sequence comes from uncultured Kriegella sp., assembly GCF_963975415.1. NCBI lineage: Bacteria > Pseudomonadati > Bacteroidota > Flavobacteriia > Flavobacteriales > Flavobacteriaceae > Kriegella > uncultured Kriegella sp. Next base: position 821,162 of record NZ_CAXBGN010000001.1, on the reverse strand, counting down.
GTTGTTTTCCAAACGATCCAATAAGTTGGTGATAGCCCGTTCTTTCGATTCTAAAGCATCTTCATGTGGTGCCATACGGTAACAAGTAATCAAATCGGTATGTTGTGCTAAACGTTCCGATACGTTGCCGTGTAGATCCATAGAGGTAGAGATCAGTACTTCCGGGCCCACCACTTCCCGAATACGTTTGATCAAGTCGCCTTCGGCATCTTCAAGTCCGACAACACTCATTGCACCATGGATGTCGAAAAAAAGGCCGTCATAGGGTCCGTCTGCCTTTAGCATTTTTAGGGTTTTTTCGACCATTGACTCATAGGCCTCCCTGGTAACGATACCACCTGGTAATGATTTGCCCAGCAGGGTTGGTATCCATTCTGCTCTTTTTCGAACATCGGAATCATCGGCAAAAAAGGGATAGCGCCCAAAAATCGAATCCCCGATCCGGGCATGAAAGGCTTCTTCATGCGTTTGGGCAGGAGAAAAGGTACTCGATTCTATACCCAGGCCTGCTATGGCGATTCGAGGAAGTGTTTTTTGAGTTTCAACATTCTTGCTATTTTGTTTACAACTTAAAAAAAGAAGTATTACCAAAAAACTATAAAACAATCTCTTCATATAGGAAATATTAGGTGTTTGAAAAAAACACGTTTTGTACGCTTATGGCCTAAAATTAGGTAATTCAAGAACTAATTCAAGGTTTTAAAATCTGAAAAGGCAGTTTGAGATAAAAACTGCTGCCTGAATACTATTCTTGTAAAAAAGAGTGGTTAAAAATGGTAATGTTGCAATACCAACCAATCGAAGACGCTCTTCACCTTGAGCTTATAGCTGTTTTATTTCATAAACTTAATTTATTATCACAGCCCCCTACCATTTTTCCCCCAGTGGAAATGTTTACTTTTGAATTTCAAAATATTGAAAATTTGAAAAACGGTAAGATTAAAAATATCAAAAAGCAATTATTATCCGATAATTGGTATACCCTCAACAAGTTTACTTTTGATTATCAAAAGGAAGATGGCAGTTGGGAAACGCAACAGCGTGAAGCCTACGACAGGGGCAATGGGGCAGCTATTCTTTTGTACAACAAGAAGAAAGGTACAGTGGTTTTGACCCGACAATTTCGTATGCCCACCTATGTCAATGGTAATGAAGATGGAATGATGATCGAAGTATGTGCGGGACTCTTAGACGGAGACAACCCTGAAGATTGTATTAGAAAAGAGGTGGAAGAAGAGACTGGATATCAAATTAATGATGTGAAAAAAGTTTATGAATCCTATATGTCGCCAGGTTCTGTCACCGAAATTTTACATCTTTTCATAGGTGTTTATGAAGACAGAATGAAAGTAGGAGAGGGTGGCGGAGCCGACGATGAGACCGAAAATATAGAAGTCTTGGAATACTCCTTTGAAAAAGCCCTGAAGTTAATTGCCGAAGGCGAAATAAAGGATGCCAAGACGATTATGTTATTGCAGTATGCGGCAATAAATAGGGTTTTTAACTAATGGCATTATGGTGATTCCTCCAGAGACGGATGCCGATACAATCTGTTGAACCTGGCGCAATGCTCAATATATAGCTTTTCACAACTTCGGGTTCCATTTAATATTACCAAAAACTTGTGATACCTTCTGTTTTTTACCGAAACCTACTCTTTCTTTGTATACACCACTTGTCCATCAAAAATAGTCATCTCGATTTCGGTTTTTAGAAAGTCCACTTCCGGTATGGTCATTATATCTTGGCTATAAATGGTAAAATCGGCAAGCTTTCCAGGGGTAATGGAACCTTTAATATCTTCTTCAAAAGCGCCATAGGCCGCATCTAAGGTGTAAGATTTCAAGGCCTGTTCCCGCGTCATTTTTTGATCAGGTTCATAGCCTCCTTGAGGAGTACCTTTTAAAGTTTTTCTACTAATACTGGCGTACAAGCTGGCAATCGGGTTTAAGGGTTCGACGGGTACATCGGTACCATTGATCACTGGTATCCCGCTTTTCAATAATGCCTGCCACATATAGGCTCCTTCCTTAATCCGATTTTCACCTAAACGGTCGATGGCCCAAGGTCGATCAGAAGATAAATGTATCGCTTGCATGGCAGGAATCACCCCTAGAGCTGCAAAACGGGTAATATCAGCGGCATTTAAATGTTGGGCATGTTCGATTCGAAACCGATGGTCGCTGGTCAGCCCGGGCAATTCGGCAAATGCAGATTCATAATTGTCGAGTACCTCTCTGTTGGCTCGATCACCAATGGCATGCGAGCAAACTTGAAACCCGTGTCTTAATCCATTGAGGGCGGTTTCTTTTACGACTTCCATAGGGAGGGTTTCGTGGCCAAAATGACCGGGTCTATCGGAATAGGGTTCTAAAAGCCATGCCCCTCGAGAGCCTAAGGCCCCATCGCAGCTTAATTTTATGGCACGAACGGTTAATAAATGGTGAGAATCAATTAACGGTCCTTTTTCATACCATTCACTAATCAGTGCTTTGTCCCACCCGCCCAACATCGCATACAATCGGACATTCATTTTGTTCGCCGTCTTCATTTGGTCGTAAAGTGCAAGGGTCTCTCGACCAATACCGGCATCATGAAAGCCAGTAATACCATTTTGATGGCAAGCGGCAATCGCCAATTCAAAAGCTTTGGTATTTTTTTCGGGCGTGCTCTCGGGAATATATTTTCCAATTAAACTTATAGCCTCCTCGGTAAAAATTCCTGTGGGCCTTCCCAACGCATCACGCATGACTTCACCACCTTCGATTTCAAGTTTGTCAATACCATCTTTGGGTAAAAGTTCAATGCCTGCGATATCCATAGCTTTGGCATTGACAAAACCTGCATGGCCACTGGCATGACTTAAATATACGGGATTATCAGGCGAGATCTCACTGAGGCGATAATGCGTCTGAAAGCCTTTAACTATGTCTTCGGGCATTTCTGTCCATTTACTTTGGTGCCAACCTCGACCGATAATCCATTCACCAGGTGCCGCGGTTTTGACGCTCTCCGTTACGGCATCTATGATTTCTTGATAACTTGTGGTATGCGCAAGGTCTAGATTCAAATTATTGTATCCCAGTCCCATAAAATGACCGTGTCCCTCAATAAGCCCCGGAGTCATAGTCTTGCCCTCTAAATCGATTACTTGAGTTGCTTCATTTTCAAATGCCCGGGCTTCGGAAAGGCTGCCGGCAAAGAGAATTTTGTTGTCTTTTGTGGCGACAGCTTCAACGGTCGCCTGCGTAGAATCGACCGTATAAATAGGCCCTCCATAGATGAGTAAGGTGGCAGATTCTTTTTTTGGGGTCGAACATGCAGTCAATAGAAGGAAGATGAGGGCTGAATTCCAGAAAACGGATTTATTTAAACACATAGGCAATTATTTGAATTTCTGAATATACAATTATTATTACCTAGGGCGCTTCACAGCTATCGCTTGCCTTGGTTTCTTGTGCAATAATTAGTAATTATCCCTGATTTCTTCAAAAATAGCCTGCATTCGCCGTTTTTCTTCTGAAGAAGGATGTAGAAAATGGTTATTCATAAAACTGAATATTAGTGTTTTACCAGATTTGGTCAATAAATAACCACTGACACAATGATTGTTGCCCAAGCTTCCCGTCTTTGCATAAACATAAGGGTCTGGGTTACCCGGATACCAATTTTTTAAGGTTCCTGAAACGCCACCTGCCGGAAACAAAGCGAAGAGGCGTTCCCTCGAAACTTCATCGTATATTTTTGTAAGTACATGTACCAATGAACTGGGAGAGAAGAGGTTGTATCGTGATAATCCTGATCCATCTACCCATCTTGGGGGTTGTTGTAGATCGTATAGGTGATTTTTCAAGATATAGTCTCTACTCTTTTGACTGTTGAGGGTATCCGATAGGCTAGCGGAAGCAACCAGTAATAACTGCTCGGCAAGAAAGTTATCGCTCTCTTGCATCATTCTTTTGTATACCGAATCGGAAGGTACGCTGTACAATACTTTTCGCTCTCCGTCGGGCAATTTTTTAGCTAAGGACAAGTTATTTTTGACGACCTTTTGTAGCAACGATAGGGTCAATGATGTATCTACAATAAAGGGAACTTCTAGAGTGTCCTTCCTTGAAGCAGCGAAATAGAATCGATTTTCAGACTGCTCTCGATTGGCGGAGTAGTGTATTGGAGTCACATGACTTTTTAGATATTCGGGCTGTGCTACCAAATTTTCTTGATTGAAGAGCGTGAGTACATTTCCATATAAGGGTAATGCACTGCGTTCGGCAGAATAGTACCATTCATAATCGCCCCATGACCAACCAGGTCCAAACTTTTTTTCTTGGGAATTCGTAAGGTTTATGGCAATATTGGGGTGCTGATTTAAAAAGTGTATTGCCGTACTATCTTTAAAATAAGAATGTAATAGGGTTGGGTCACCGGTGCCTTCGACGTAAAGGGTGTCGTTTTTATTTACGTATTTTAAGGAAGGCATTTTTTCAGGCAGTAATTGTAAGGCGGTATAAAGCGTAAAGATTTTAGTATTACTGGCCGGGGTGAAATATCTATCACTATTGTAATCGAACAACGTATCTTTTGTCTTTGCGTCTACAGCTAGGAAACCTGTAAATTGGTTCGTATAGAATTTGGAATTCAGCGTATCGGCTATTTCTTTGCTGATTTTCTTTTTTATACTAACGCAACTTGATAAGGTAAACAGAACCAATATATTACATAAAAAAAATCTCATAAATTCTAAATTACAGGATTCACATATTACCTGAATTTCGTACAATTTAACACGAATTTATCTAATTTTTAACGACATAAGGCAATATCATTTACCTTTTGATGTTTAACTTTACCATAATTAAACAACTAATAAAAACATTTTGGAATATGGCAGGAGTTATGCTTGAGTATACCAAAACCGTGCTTAAAAAGGTTAGTTTTGACACGAAGTTATTTTGTAAAGAGCTTAAAAAGGCAATATCACGGTTGTTGCCCGATGAAGTAGAAGAACTGAAACTCTGGTTGCAACAATTTATAGATGATAAACCAGAATTACAACAAAGTCTTATATTATTAAAGGCATAAAAAAGGAAGCCACTTAAATTTTAAGTGGCTTTTTTTGTGGCATGCCGCTAGTTGGTTGTTGACCTTGAGCTATTGTGGTTCCTTGATGTTTTTTGGTTTCTTGCGCCAAAACTATGACATGATAAGTACTGAGGGCTTATTGAATCACTGGCTTATTTGCTGATCGGACTAATAATATTCACATCTTGAAAAGCAATGGCACCTCGTACAATTCCTGAAATGGTGTCTTTCAGGGCATTCGTAATATGTATTTTAAGTTCCTTCTTGTGATAAATAAGACTTACTTCCCGTGCCGGGCTCGGACTATGGAAATATTTTAAATTCTGTTTTTTTGAAGAATCCAAGGTCATTGTATTCAAGAAGGGCAATAAGGTCATTCCAAGTCCTTCATTGGCTAGATTAATCAGTGTTTCAAAACTTCCGCTTTGCAATTGAAAACGCTCTTCAGCATAATTTTTTGGTGCATTGCACAAGTTTACGACCCCATCACGAAAACAGTGCCCGTCTTTTAACAATAAAATATCACTGATGTCAAGATCTTCGGGATTTAACTTTTCTACATTGGCCAATCGATGATTAATTGGTACATAGCCTACAAAAGGCTCATAATACAGGGGGCGCTCTTTTATAAATTCAATGCCAAGGGGAGTGGCGGCAATCGCGGCATCTAAATGACCATCTTGAATATTACGAATCAGATTTTCAGTACTCTGTTCTTTGATTATTAGGTTGACTTTTGGATATGCCTTTATGAAATTTTTTAAAAACATGGGTAGCAGGGTCGGCATAATGGTGGGGATAATGCCCAAGGTGAAATCTCCACCTATAAACCCTTTTTCTTGATCTACGACATCTTTGATCCGTGCCGCCTCATTTACAATATTTTTCGCTTGGGCCACGATTTTTTTTCCCACTTCGGTAATCGATATGGGTTTTTTGCTCCGGTCGAAAATAAGTACATCAAGTTCATCTTCAAGTTTCTGAACTTGCATGCTCAAAGTAGGCTGCGTAACAAAACTTTTTTTTGCGGCTACGGTGAAGTTTTGATGCTCTGCAACGGCCAATACATATTGCAATTGGGTTATGGTCATACATGATAATTTTAGGCTATAAAAATATAAAAACTATCGATAAAGACTATGGAGAAAACCGTCTTATATTTCTTAATTTTATGGTGAATTTAAAGGAAGAAAGATGAAACTAAATAGCATTGGCCTAAGTGCCGAAAAATCAGGAGAATTAAGTGACGATTTAAACCAGTTATTGGCAAATTTTCAAACGTATTACCAAAACTTAAGAGGTATTCATTGGAATATAAAAGGAAAACGTTTTTTTGAACTGCACCCCAAGTTTGAAGAACTTTACAACGGGGCAAATCTTAATGTCGACGAGATTGCAGAACGAATTTTGACTTTAGGAGGTGTACCACAGCATACCTTTACTGAATATGTAGAAAATTCAAAGGTTCCTGTGGGCAAGAACGTAACCAAAGATGAAGATGCCATTCGTTTAATAGTAGATTCGTTGAAGGAATTATTGGTTATTGAGCGGCGAATTCTCGATGCTTCGGGTGAATCGGGAGATGAAGGAACCAACTCGATGATGAGCGATTTTATTACCGAACAAGAAAAAACGGTTTGGATGATGAAAGCTTGGTTGGCCGAGGAGATTTAAAAATACTTTTCTCGATTAAAAAAACTGTCGTTGGTAATCCTAGCGACAGTTTTTTTATGTCAAAAAAAGACTAGTGGCACCTAGTATACAGTATTGCTGAATTTGAAGTCTCAAGATTTACCGAAATATCCTTTTTTATTTAAAATGGAAATTCATTTGTAGGTAACCATTGAGGGCCTTCCGATTTGAATACCCTTTCTTTAAAAGGGGAGGCAATATAGAAAGGAACAGAGGGTACTAGAACTTTAGAGATATAATCGCCATAAGTACTGAACGCCGAATAGTTTTCAGCAGCTCCTTGTTTGATTTCAAAGGTTTTATTAGCGAACATCTGGGTAACTGCCGAAGGAAATATGCCTTCAGGTATTTGGGGCAGTATCACTTCGTTTTGTTGACCGTCAAAAATTAATTCCACACGAACAGAAGGGTTCTCGGCAGTAAGGACTGCGCCACCCGTACGAATGCCTATCAATCGAATTCGACCTACTTCATATTCAGGGAGACCGGTAAAGCGAACTTGACCGTTTGAAAAACTATAATCAATCGAGGCATCTGGTATCGTGATTCTTGAAGGAGGTTTTCCGGAACCTTCCCAAGTGTAATTGGCTACTTGTCCCGAATACGTGTAATAGTCAAAAATGTCTGCAAAATAATATTTCTTGATAGAAGAAGTAGGTCCCTCCAAATCATCCGAATAAAGCAGGTGACCTGTTCTAGCACTGTACATGGCCTCATTTTCATACCCAGTTATTTTCATTATCGGACTTAGAAAACCACTATCGATTTCAAAGGTAGCCGCGGTAACTCTAGATTTAGTAAAGTCTTCTGGTGCCAAAGTAGTTCTAGACTGTAGGTCGGTAATCCAAGCCCATTGATAGCTATCCGCTATGTTCTTGTTGAAGTAACTAATAAATGTTTTGTTGGTCGCTAGTTCGTTGCTGAATTTGGTAGAAACGTGTCCTGAAAATTTGCCGTTATAATATATTAAGGAGTTCCATGGTCCCGATGCCCGCATTTGATAGCTGTCTTCATAAAAGGGAACGTCAAGCTTAAGTGATGCAGGGCTTAATCCGCCTGATGTTTTGTTTAGGTTTATCGCGTTGCCCAACATCCCTTTTGAGAGATTGCTATAAACGTAAAAATTGAAAATGGTATTATTAAAATCATGGATAAAGGTTAAAATGAATTCACTATTCTCGTTGGTTTCGGCAAAAGAACAAAATTCCAAGGTTTCGATTTCACCCGATGAATGCGTACGGCTATCTATAAAATTACCATCGGAATCACTTATAACGATATGTATTTTTTCTATGCCTTTACGCATGAAATCTTTTGGAAAATTAATTGCCATAATTTTCTCCCCTATCGCGATGTCAATAGAATCTCTAGAAATGTTTCCATGGTCATCTTCCGAAATGAATTTGAGATTGCCCTCTCCGGCAGGAAGTTCTTCCGGGTTTAAAATAAAAGAGAAATCTGTGCTATTGTCCCTTTCTGAAACTAAAATATCATCAAGAAATACCGCTAGACTCTTTACGTTGGAAACGATATCTGAAATTCTCGGTGAAACTCGAATTTTATTACAGATGAGTTCATTTGCTGCAATGGAATCAATAGATAATTGAGGACCAATATTGTCGATTTTGACTGTGATGGTTTTAGATGCAACCCTCTTACCATTGGAGTAGACGGCTACTTTTAACTTATGCTCACCCTCATCAAGGGTCTCGATATCCAATATGAAATTGTAAGGTGGTGCAAGGAAATTTTCGATATTTTGGTCGTCCAAAAAAATCTCAAGACGGGAAATGTCGATTTCAGTAGAAAGTGTGACCGTTATTTCCTGGTTAGATAAAACCGTATTTTCAGTGATGTCTAGCGTAATAGCGATGGCATTTAAATTGTTTTCTTCTTCGATGGCCGTGTTATTCTCTTCTGATGAACAGGAAAATAAAACAATGAAAAAAAAGATACTCCAAAAATGAGGTCGATTTGGCATGGAACGAATTTAGGTTGAGTTGATAAGATTAGGGCTTTTATTGAAGCAATCGCACACCACTGAATTGAAAGTCAGCTGTAGAATGCTCCTATCTTCAACTTGCAAAGAAAAGATTGTCTTTCTTATATTCAGTTTTAATATCGATGTATCGGAATAATTAAAGTTCAATTGCAACTGTACCCAAGGAACCACTGATAAATTTTTATCAACTGTAAAACGAATGTGCCTATTGTCTTGTCCCCAATAATGATTTTAGGTATCTTAATCAACGAATTGATTGAAGATAATTTATGAAAGATATCGAGTTAGGGCAAATTCAAAAAATGCTTCAAGAGCAGGAATATATAGGCGACGGCGCTATCGCAATGTCTATTTTTCTTGCTATGAAACTGGAGAAACCATTGCTTATTGAAGGACCTGCGGGAGTAGGTAAGACTGAAGTCGCCAAGGTAATGGCCAAAGCATTGCATACCGATTTAATTCGTCTGCAATGCTATGAAGGGCTCGACAGTACGCACGCACTCTATGAATGGAATTATCAACATCAATTGTTATATCTTAAAATGCAAGAAGAAAAAGGGCAAAGCGCCAAAGCGCTTGTAGAGACCATTTTTTCAGAACGTTTTTTGTTAAAAAGACCAATTTTACAGGCGATAACCCATTTGAAAAAGCCGGTTTTGCTAATTGACGAAATTGACCGGGCCGATGAAGAGTTTGAAAGTTTTTTGCTAGAAGTTTTGTCCGATTGGCAAGTGACTATTCCTGAAATCGGTACCATACCTGCAACCCATAAGCCTCAAATCATTTTGACGGGGAATCGCACCCGTGAACTCTCCGAAGCACTTCGAAGAAGATGTCTTTACCTATGGATCGATTATCCCGATTTTGAAAAAGAATTGACCATAGTGAAAACCAAAGTACCCGAAGTAGATACAAAATTGGGAGAGCAGATTTGCATCTTTATGAAAGAGCTTCGACAATTGAAACTAGAAAAAACTCCTGGTATTTCAGAGACTATCGATTGGGCTAGAGCTTTGGCCGGTATGCACTTGACACATTTAGACAAACAGACCGTAGAAGATACCTTGGGAGTCGTATTAAAAGATTGGCAAGATATGCGTCATACCCGAGATGCGCTTTCCGAACTGTTAGAGAAAACGGGAGTGGTATCCCGGATTGGATAGAAGGGTCAGATGCACGAAGCACGACGTTCGATGCAAGAATATATAGAAATCATGAATAAAGTAATGTAAATATGTTAGCGCGGTGAGCGAAGCGAAATTTAAGTTCGAAAAACTACGTATTTGGCGGGATGTGATGGAGTTGGGTGAGGAAATGGACCTTATGACAAATGAATTTCCTAAAAAGGAAGTATACAATTTATCTTCCCAAACCCGAAGAGCAGCTGATTCAATTGCCTTAAATATCTCAGAGGGTTCGATTTTGCAGTCAAAGCCTGAATTTCGAAGATTTATGGGATACGCAATTCGTTTATTATCCGAGCCGTTACTTGCTTGCACAAGGCAAAACATCGCAAATACATCAATTCAGCTGTATTCGAAAAGCATTATGATTTTTGTTATATATTGATAAATGCGATGATTGCTTTATGAATAAATTATAGCGGTCGCTTGATTTATCGAGCATCGAGCATCGAATACCAAGCATCCAACAATCAACAGTTCGCATTTAGAATTCAGTACCCGTTGCCATGGAACAACCACTTATCCAACACAAAACAGAACTTTCGGGAAACATAGTCCTGCTATGTAGATTCCTAAGAAAAAAAGGATTTCCTGTAAGCGTCATTGAAGAAGCCGATGCGCTCAGTGCCCTGTCTCATTTGTCGATTCGTCGAGAAAAGGAATTCAAAGAGGCATTAAAGATTGTATTGGCTAAAAATCAATACCAGTTTGAAAAGTTCGATGGGTATTATAAAGAATTTTGGGACCAACTTTACAAAGCCGTCAATTCTAAAACCAAAGACACTTTAGAACGAAAGAGCAAACGTAGTGAAGCGAGGGAACAAGAAATTCGCTTTGATTCCTTAAAAAGCTGGTTAAACCTTAAACCTTCCGAAGAAGAGAAGGCGGTTTCTTCCTATAGCGAAATTGAGGTTTTGACCAAAAAGAATTTTTCCGATCTAAATGAGGATGAAATGCTTTTAATGATGCGCTTGCTTGAAAAGTTGGCACGTAAAGTCGCCCATCAAAAGAGCAGATTGCGAAGAGTATCCAAAAAAAAGAACAAAATAGATTTAAAGCGAACCATTCGTATGGGTATGCGCAAAGGTGGTGAAATTCAAAGGCTGGTCTATAGTGAAAAAAAAGAGAAAAAATTGAAATTGGTGCTGCTCTGTGATGTTAGCAAGTCTATGGATTTGTACAGCCGGTTTTTTGTGCACCTGATTTATGCCTTCCAGAATGCTTATGATAAGATAGAGACATTCGTTTTCAGTACGGCCCTGCACCGTGTAACCACTATACTTGATAATTACGAATTCAACCAAGCCTTCGATATTATTTCCGATAGGGTGCCCCATTGGTCGGGAGGTACGACTATTGGAAGTTGTTTGCAAGATTTCGTTTCCAATTACCGGCATAGCTTATTGGATAAAAAAACGATTGTCTTTATTTTAAGTGACGGATGGGATACGGGAGAACCCGCGCTTATGGAAGCGGCAATGAAAACTATTTACAAATCTTCGAGAAAGGTAATATGGTTAAATCCACTGGCAGGAAGCACCAATTTCTCTCCAGATGCATTGGGCATGAAAACGGCCTTACCCTATGTAGATTTGCTCGCCTCTGCCCACAATTTAGAAAGTCTTAAACAAGCCATAAGGCTGTTGCCAAAAAAACGAAATTTAGTCGATCAATACACTTAATTTATAATCAGGTTGATACTACTTATTCAGATTTCTTATCAATAATGAAAAATTAAATTAAAAAATTTACGGATATCGTATCAAATTTTTATCTTCAAGGACAATTAATTGTAAGAATAGAATTGATGTCGCTTTCATAAGCACATAATCATAAAAATATATAAAGAGTGAAGATTACTGGGAATTATCTACTGAGTGCGAATAGAGATGTATTATGGAAAATGTTAAACGATCCAAAGGTATTGGAAAAGGTGACTCCTGGAATTAAAACATTAGAGGCTCAAGGCGAAGATTTATATAAGGCGATTTCCGAAGTTAAAATAGGGCCTGTTAGAGGACAATTTCAAGGAGACCTTGCTCTTAAGGATAAAGTTGAAGGAGAAAGCTGTAGTGTAGTCTTGGACCAAAAGAGTAAAATGGGAAATGTTGTAGCCGAAATTGGTATGACGTTGGTTCAAAAGGAAGAAAATCAAACAGAAGTACAATATACTGGAGAAGCTAAAATGTCAGGAATGTTGGCGCGTATGGGACAACGGATTATGAGCGGAGTGGTCAGCACGCTATCCAAGCAATTCTTCCAAGCTATGGAAAAAGAGTTACAAGACCGAACGTAAATCCCTTTCGTGATTTACAAGCATCTTCGTCATATGATTTCTGAATATAAAGTCTAGGGCTATGCCTTTTGCAATGGAAATGGGGTACCCAAAATAAGAGCGCATTTAAATTTACATATATATGAAAATAACTGTTAAGGTCAATGGGGTCGCACACACCCATGAAGTAGAACCAAGAATAAGCCTTACCCATTATTTACGGGAGATATTAGACCTCACCGGCACACACATCGGATGTGATACCAGTGGTTGTGGTGCCTGTACTATTACTATGGATGGTAAAGCGGTCAAGTCATGTACCATTTTGGCTGTTCAGGCCGATGGTAGTGAGATAACTACCATAGAGGGTATGGCCAATGGCAATGAAATGCATCCGATTCAGGCAGCATTTAAAGAACACCACGGGTTGCAATGTGGCTTTTGCACGCCCGGAATGGTCATGACCGCGGTAGATATTTTGAAGAATAATTCCAATCCAACGGAAGAAGAAGTCCGGCATGGATTGGAAGGCAATTTCTGTAGATGTACAGGATATCACAATATTGTTAAATCTATTCGGCATGCCGCTGAGCAAATAAACAGCTAGAATATGGAAAAGTTTATAGGAAAATCTGTTAAAAGGCGTGAAGATGCCCGATTTCTAAAAGGGGCCGGAAAATATACCGACGATATAAAGTTGCCTAAAATGACACAAGCGGCATTTGTCAGAAGTCCGTATGCCCATGCAAAAATTCTTTCCGTTGATACCTCCGAAGCCGAAAACGCCGAAGGTGTGGTGGCCGTATTTACTGCGCAAGACGGTTGCGGGGAATATGGTGTTCCCTGCGGTTGGCAAGTAGATTTCAAGAATGGGGAAACGATGCGTGAACCACAACACCCTTTATTGGCCAAAGATAAAATTCGGCATTTAGGAGAAGCAGTTGCCATAGTTATTGCCGAAAGTTTGGAGCTCGCCCGTGATGCCGCCGAATTGGTCGAAGTTGATTATGAAGAACTACCGGCGGTGACAGATCCAAAAAAAGCGATGGAAGACGGTGCACCCTTGGTTCACGAGCAATGGGCAGATAATGCCGCGTTCGATTGGTGTATCGGTAACGATAGGGCAGAGGTAGAGACAGCACTCGCCAGTGCCTATCATGTTACCGAGTTGGAATATCGCAATCAGCGCTTGGCACCTAATGCCATGGAGCCCAGAAGCTATATTGCCGATTATGATGTAAATGCCGATAAATGGACACTCTATACCAGTACACAGAACCCACATTTGATTCGATTGTTATTATGTGCCTTTGCTTTGGGGATTCCAGAGCATAAGGTTCGGGTAGTATCCTATGATGTAGGTGGCGGATTTGGAAGTAAAATTTACCACTATACCGAAGAAGCACTCTTGACATGGGCTTCGAAGGAGATTGGAAGACCTATTAAATGGACATCCGATAGAAGTGAGGCGTTTTTAACAGACGCGCATGGTCGAGATCATGTGGTTCACTCTAGAATGGGTTTTGATAAAGAGGGTAAGATTGTAGCCCACCTTACCGATGAGTATTGTGGGTTGGGAGCCTATCTTTCTACATTTGCTCCTGCGGTGCCCACCTATTTGCATGGTACGTTATTTCAAGGGGTTTATACAACGCCATTGATTCACCTTAATGTGACTGCCCCATTTACACATACGGTGGCGGTTGATGCCTATCGGGGTGCGGGTCGTCCTGAAGCGACCTATTTGTTGGAGCGCATTATCTCAAAAGGAGCGCAGGAAATGAATATGGATCCTACGGAAATTCGATTGAAAAACTTTATTCCTCCGTTTGATGGTGTCGAACAACCCGGTTATCAAACTCAGGTAGCGTTACAATATGACAGTGGAAATTACCATGCCGTTTTAAAAAGAGGCTTGGAAATGCTCGGTTATGAAGATTTTAGAAAAGAACAGAAGGAGGCACGTGAGAAGGGAAGATTATTAGGGGTAGGATTCTCCACTTATATCGAAGGTTGCGGAATAGCCCCTTCGGCAGTTGTTGGTGCTTTGGGTGCTCGTGCCGGACTCTATGAAGTAGGGCAGGTTCGTGTGCAGCCGACCGGAAAAGTATCGGTCTATACCGGGGCCCATTCCCACGGTCAAGGCCATGAAACGGTCTTTGCACAGTTCGTAGCAGATAAGTTGGGCATTCCTATGGATGATGTTGAAATCGAACATGGCGATACCGAACAAGTTGCCTTTGGTATGGGTACCTATGGTTCTCGAAGTCTGGCCGTTGGAGGAAGTGCCATTGTAAAGAGTATTGAGAAAATATTAGAAAAAGGAGCGAAAATTGCAGCGCATAAATTGGAAGCCGCTGAAGGCGACCTGGAATACGCCGAAGGAAAGTGGACCGTGAAAGGAACCGATAAATCCGTTTCTTTTGGTGACGTATCGCTTACAGCCTATGTGCCCCATGATTATCCGGAAGGTTTAGAACCCGGACTTGATTTTTCCAGTTTTTATGATCCTAGCAATTTCACCTACCCTTTCGGTACTCATATCGCTGTGGTCGAGGTTGACCCCGATACCGGAAAAGTCGATTTAAAACGCTTTGTAGCCTGTGATGATGTGGGTAATGTAATGAACCCGATGATCGTCGATGGTCAAATACAAGGTGGTGTTGCCCAAGGAGTAGGACAGGCGCTACTCGAAGAAGTAGTGTACGATGAAGGCGGGCAAATGATAACGGGTTCGTATATGGACTATGCCATGCCAAGGGCCGATGACCTCCCGATGATAGAATCTGATCGTACGGTTACACCTTGTCCGCATAACCCGTTGGGCGTAAAAGGTGCAGGTGAAGCCGGTGCTATTGGGTCGACCCCGGCCGTAGTCAATGCGGTAGTCGATGCCTTAGCCCATTTGGGAGTTTCCGATTTGCAAATGCCGTTAACCCCACAGCGTGTTTGGAAAGCAATGCAGAATTAAAATAAAAATCTGAAGAAATGATACCATCTAAATTTAATTATATAAAAGCAACTTCGGTCAATGAGGCCGTTAGTTTGTTGGACGAGCACGGTTTTGATGCAAAAATTTTATCAGGAGGCCACAGTTTGATTCCTGCCATGAAATTGCGGTTGAACCGGCCTGAAGTGGTCATCGATATCGGGGGCATTCCGGGAATGGATGTCATTACCGAAGAGGGTGATGCCGTTGTTATTGGTGCCAATTGTACCCATCAACAGATTCTAAATTCTGAGATAATTTACAAAAATGTAAATATCTTAAAACAGACCGCAGCAACCATTGGAGATGTACAGGTACGAAATAAAGGCACTATTGGTGGAAGTTTGGCCCATGCCGACCCCTCGGCCGATTATCCCGCTACGGTGCTTGCCTGTGATGCCACAATCATCGTAGAAGGAAAAAATGGGAGTAGAACAATTGCGGCCACCGATTTCTTTCTGGGTATTTTTACCACGGCACTAGAAGATGACGAAATTATTACTGCTGTTCGCTTTCCGAAAATCGCACATGGCAATTATCACAAATTTTACCAGTCCGCATCACGATTTGCAGTCGTGGGGGTAGCGGTCGTTTTTGATGGTAGCGGGGTTAAGGTTGGCGTTACGGGAGTAGCCGACACTCCATATAGAGCCACAAAAGTCGAGGAAGCCTATAACGGCGATAGTAGTGCTGCCGAACATGCCGTTGATGGGGTAGCGGTAATGAGTGACCATTTTGCCGACGAAGCGTATCGATCACACTTGGCCAAGGTCTTTGTGAAGAGAGGGCTGGAAGCGTAACTGTCGAATAGAATTTGAAATAAAAAGGTGGATAAAAAGTCGAAACAAGCAGTCATTACGAACGCAGTGAAGTAATCTGTGTGTTGATTACTGGCAACTTAAAGATTGCTTCGTACCTCGCAATGACGTAATTCAAGACTTTTTATCCACCTTTTTAATGAACTTCTAGATTTTCCGGTTTTTTACTTTTGCATTTTCAGATAATAATCCGATGAATGTTTGCCAGACCCATAGAAAACAAAGAAGATACAAACCAATAATGTGACCGAGGCCACTAATAAATTGTTGAGGTTCATTTCTCCCAAAAAGTTAACCAGCACCGCTCCGATTAAAATAGGTAATTGGGCAATGACGGCCCAACGGGTCAATAAACCGATGACGATTAAAAAACCACCGACAAAATGGGCCGGGGCTACATAATGTAAAATTCCCATACCACCAGGCATGTTCTGAAAGGGTTTTATGACTTCTGCCAGTTGCGCCTGGTTTGACATAAAATCAACTCCTTTCATAAAGAGAAAAACGCCTAATGCTACGCGTAACAGATCAAGAGGGTAATACGTGTGGGCATTTGCCCACTTGTTTAAAGATTTAATTGTTGCCATGACGAAGAATGTATTGATTGTGCCTATTTAAGGTACTCATTTTTAGAATACTATGAAAATAAATTAAAGCGAAAAGAAGGGTTTGGCTTTTTATAAGTGATGAAGTATTCAATCATTTACCGTCTACAATTACATTATAAATGAAAAACGACTTCATTATTTCGAGTTGTCATAACTTTGGAGTAGAACGGTTTTAAAAATAAGGAAGGATGAAAGTTTTATTTGTTGGAGGTACGGGAAATATAAGTATGGCGTCAAGTCGCTTAGCTATTACTAAAGGAATCGACCTATACCATTTGAACCGGGGAAAGACAAAAGCAATCTTGTCAGGTGTGAAAACGATTCTTGGTGATATCACCAAACCCGATACATTAACTGAGTTAAAAAAACATGATTGGGATGTTGTCGTAAACTGGATTGCTTTTACAGCAGAAGATATTGAACGTGATATTTCGTTGTTTAAGGGCAAAACAAAACAGTATATTTTTATAAGTTCTGCCTCCTGTTACCAAACGCCCTTGCTTTATCCGGTAATTACGGAGTCGACCCCCTTGCACAATACGCTTTGGGATTATTCCAACGACAAGATTAAATGTGAAAATCGTTTGATGAAGGCCTATCGTGAAGAAGGTTTCCCGATAACGATCGTACGACCCTCCTTAACCTATGATACAGTTATACCTATTGCTATTGGAGGATTTAGGTATTATAACACGGCAGATCGTATACTCAAAGGGCAAGAAATCATCGTTCATGGCGATGGCACTTCGTTATGGACGGTCACCCATGCCGATGATTTGGCGAAAGGTTTTGTGGGACTCTTGGGCTTGACACAAGCCATCGGGCATGCCTTTCATATTACTTCCGATGAAATTTTAAGCTGGAATACCATTTATAAAATATTGGCCGAAAGCCTGGGTCGTGAAGCGAAAATGGTGCACATCGCTTCCGATTTTATCTGTAAAATCGAACCTTCGTACACCGGTACACTTTTGGCCGATAAAGGTGAAAGTGTCATTTTCGATAATACCAAGATAAAAACGTTTGTACCTAGCTTTAAAGCGACCATTCCATTTGCCGAAGGTATCAAAAGAACGTTGCGTTGGTTGGATGATCATCCCGAAAGAAAAATCATAGATTCCGATGAAGCTAAAAGGATTGAAAATATTTTAAGTGCGTATAAAGGGCTTTAAATATAAACTGAAAAGTATTTGATAGTTGTAAAATAATATGAAAAACACGATAGTAATCCTTATTGCCCTGATTTTTAGTGTCCAGTTAATTTTTGCTCAAAACAGTTCATTCGAAACGGAAAAACTTGCAATTACTGCTAAGATTTGGGGTTTTTTAAAATATTACCATCCTGAAGTGGCCGATGGGAAATTCAATTGGGACAAACATCTCTTCGAGATATTACCAAAAGTTAAAAGTGCTAGAAGTAAAGAACAATTAGCGCAAGTCTATTTGGATTGGATTGAAAGTCTAGGACAAGTTAAACCATGTAAAAATTGCAAACCAGCAAAAGACGTTACCTATTTTTATAAAAATTTCAATTTAGATTGGATAACGGATAACCAACTATTGTCAAAGCAGCTCTCTGAGAAGCTTAACTACATTGAAGAGAATAGGCATCAAGGGAAAAAACACTATGTAGATTATTACAGTCGCAACCTTAAAATTACCGATTTTACCAATGAGATCGACTATAAAGGGTTTAACTGGGAAGATGCAGACTTGAGGTTACTCTCATTATTTCGATATTGGAATATGGTAGAATATTTTTTCCCTGCCAAATATCAAACAGATATGGCTTGGGACGAAGTTTTAGTTAAAATGGTTCCGAAGTTTTTAAACCCAAAATCGGAAACAGATTATCATTTGGCAATGGTAGAATTAGCCGCTAGTATTGACGATGGTCACGTCAGGCTTAATACGCCAAAAACGTACCGTTATTTTGGTCATTATTATCTTCCAGTAGCATTTAAGTTAATAAATGATAAGGCAGTAGTTACCACAATTTATAACGATTCATTGGCAAAAGTAAATGATTTGAAAATTGGCGACATTATTACAAAGGCCGATAACAAGGCAATTAAAACTATATTCCAAGAGGAAGAAAAATATATAATGGGTTCAAATAGCGCTAGAAAAAGACTAAACGCCACCTACTATACACTTAATGGTGCAACGGATTCTTTGAACATAGAAGTTATAAGAAACGGTAAGAAGTATACGAAGCCGATAAAAAGGTACTTGTATAAAGATTTTAAGTACAAAAAAAATGAAGATGATACCGAAAAGTATAAAATTTTAGAAGGTAATATTGGGTATGTCGATATTGGGGCAATAACGAATGTACCTGAAATAATGGATGCTTTAAAAAATACAAAAGCCCTAATTGTTGATGTCAGGAAATCAACAAGCGAGACTCCCTACCATTTTGCAAGCTACATTACCTCTCAAAGAAGAGACTTTTACAAGGCCATATTTCCTGATTTGAATTATCCGGGTAAATTTATTTGGAGTAAAATTTATCAAAGTGGTACGAACAACAAACTAAAATATACCAAAAAGGTGGTTTTATTGGTTGATGAGAATTGTCAAAGCCAACGTGAATTTACAGCGATGTGTTTACAGGTTGGCGACAATGTTACTACGATAGGAAGCCAAACTTCTGGGGCAAATGGCAATGTAACCATATTTAATATGGTTGGCGATTACAAAACACAATTTAGTGGTGTGGGGATATTTTATCCTGATGGTACCGAAAACCAAAGAAAAGGGGTCAAAATAGACATAGAAGTTAAGAAATCTATTGAGGGGATTGCCGCAGGTCGCGATGAAATTCTAGAAAGAGCGATTAAATTTATAAATGAGTAGTGGTATTGTTGCACTACAACTCAAGAAACCAGGGTATTAGGGACTTTGTAAACGGGGTTTTGTATTTTTATAGCGTCCGAATAACCTTTGCTTGAATGTGTTGGAATAGCATTGAAAAAGAAGAAACTTAAGCATACCCTAAAAACTTATTGTTGACATCGGTTGCAGGTCGACCAGTTGAGGGGAGAGGTTATAGCCAATTAAAAAATATGGAATTAGGGTATCTAAATAGCGTTAGAAAGCAATTTGAATATTATAAATCTGTTGGAGAAAAAACATTCGATCAATTGGATGAAGGAGATTTTTTTTGGCAGTTTAATGAAGAATCAAACTCAATTGCTATCATTGTTAATCATTTATCGGGCAATATGAAATCGCGTTGGACCGATTTCCTGACTTCCGATGGGGAAAAGGAATGGCGGAATCGTGATTCGGAGTTTGAATCTGTAATACGTTCCAAAGAAGAACTTCTTATAAAATGGAATGATGGATGGAAATGCCTTTTTGAAGCATTGGATTCAATAAACCTAGAAAATTTTAAAACAAAAATTTTTATTAGAAACCAAGGCCATTCAATCGTTGAGGCCGTTAATAGGCAATTCGCCCATTACTCTTACCATATCGGACAAATAGTGTATATCGGTCGAATGCTAAAAGGCAATGCATGGAAAAGCTTGACCATACCCAAGGGAGAATCAGCGAATTTTAATACAGTAAAGTTTTCTAAAGGAAAACATGACGGACATTTCTCAGATGATTTAAAATAGAAAAAACAAACGAAAACCGTTAACGGCAAGTTTAGAATTTGTCTTGAATATGAACATTATAATTCAAAATGCGAGCTAGATTGACACAAATGGGAATCAAGATAGTCATATGCGCACAACAAAGATTGAGAACCGTTCTAAAAAAAATAAATATTTAAATATGACATTTTTCAAAACCGCTTGCATAGGTATAGCAGTTTTAGTTTTACATACTACGACTTATGCCCAAGAAAAGTACAATTTAAACTTTGATGATTTTGATTCCGAAAATGAATTTATGCCTGAAGGTTGGTTCAAATGGGGGAATTATGAAAATTTGAATGGTGAAAATTTAACTGGTGAAAAACTCGATGAAAATAATTACGTAGGAAAAGTTGTGTCAGACCAAAAGGGCAAGTTTGGATGTATCACCTATAAAATTCCTGCGCATTATGTGGGTGACACCATTCGACTTAGTGGTCGTATAAAGTACGAGAATGTAAAGGGTTTTGTTGGACTTTTGATGCGTGTTGATGGTAGTGGTAGCAATAAATCACTGGCATTTGAAAGCATGCAGAAATTGAAAATCAAAGGAACAAACGATTGGAAAGAATATACTATAATGTCACCCTATCCGGTGGGTGCCGAATCTATATATGTTGGTGGTATTTTAGCAGGAAAAGGAATAGCTTGGTTCGATGATTTTAAAATTACTATTGATGGTAAAGACATTCAAGAATTAAAGAAAACACCTAAGAATTATTTAAAAGATTATAATGCTGATAAACTTGACACGGCAATTCGAGATAATTCAAAACCTATAAATTTATCGTTGGCCGATAGTTTGTTCACCAGTTTAGACCCGTTAATAGAAAGACTCGGCAATAAAAAAATTGTCGCCATTGGTGAAAGTACCCATGGCACATCAGAATTTTATCAGATGAGGGAAATCATCACGAAGAGACTGATTGAAGAAAAAGATTTTAACCTCTTTGTGTTAGAGAGTCCATACGATGATATTGAACTTTTAAATAAAGATCTGTTAGAAAAGCCTTTAGATGGCTTGATCAAAAAACATCTGCTTTCAATTTACCAGACTAAAGAAATGAAATCGTTTTTACAGTGGTATAAAGAAAACTACTTGCGCAATGATATTAAGTTTAAGGGCTGTGACGACTCTTATTGGGTATTTTATGAGGTTTTGATTGATAATGTTGAGGATATAAATGACAAGAAATTAAACAGACTTCTGAAAGAACTAAAATCTAATATTGATAAAATCGCCATTGGTAATCTGAAGAAGGAGTATAAAAAAAATACTGCTATCTATAATAACATTTTAGATGTTGAAAGTCATTTAAAGGCTACCAATAATTTGAACGAAAAGATTGAAGAAATAATATTCAATGGAAAAAATACGTACATCAACTACGCAAACATGAAGAACAAAAAGCAATTTCAAAGTCGTGATGAAATAATGGCGGAAAGAATATCTTTTTTTGCAAAAAACAAGAGCAATAAAATCATTGTGTGGGCTCACAATGCACATATTTCGAACCAAATTATTGCAGATAACGAAATAGGGGTCATGGGTAGGGATCTAAAAAAAGAATTCGGAGAGGCTTATCATTCCATTGGGTTTTCAACACTAGAAGGTAGCTATTCTTTTATAGATGAGAAATTCATTAATGGAGACCATTTGTATACTGATGAACTTAAGAAGGCCACGCTAGAAACTACAGAAAACCATCTTTGGGAAAATGTGCTGGCTTTAAATGGAAGTGCTTTTTATTTGAATATGACAGCACTGAGAAAGGAGTCTAACCTTGATGCAGTTATCGGACCAACAAAATTGATTGGTTATAGCAAAGAAACAAATATGGATATTTATCAAACACCATTTATGAATATATTTGATTCATTGGTGTTTATTAAAAAAACAAGTGCAACGACACCGCTTGACGAATAAAAAGTGCAGTTGCCAACACCCATTAGGGCAGGGCGTTAAATGCCAATTAATAAGTTTCGGGCTTGTTCGTCAGATAATTAGTGTATGTCCTATTAAGTAAAAAACGAGCAACATCAAAACTGCAAAATACTTGCAAATGATAAAAAACTTAACGGTCTCTCTAATTGTTTTGATCCTAAGCTGTAACCACTCTATTTCTCAAGAAATAGCATCTCAAGGGCATAATCCCTACAAACTCTCACGGAAAGAAGTACAATGGATGCATCAAGCTACATTACAGCAATTAAAAGGGTGCCGGGTAAAAGGTACCAATGGCCTATGGTTGCATACTCCTGATGGGGTTGGCAATTATAAGGCCCTTTGGACACGTGATTTTTACTATATGGTCGAATATGCAGGAGATTTAATGGACCCAGCGGAAATTAGAGCAACGATTCACTACTTAATCAATGGGCAGCGCGAAGACGGTTGTATGCCCGACCGTGTGAATATTGATGGAAAGCCCGTTTACAGTCCCGGTCCGGATAATAACCCAATGGCGGACCATGCTTTGGACAACGGGCCTTTTATGGCGCTGCTTGTATGTTCTTACGCAAACCAGTTTAAAGATGGGGCTCTTTTTCGTTCGGTTGAGGAAAAGCTCCGAAAAGGTCTCGACTTTATAAATCGATCGGCGAGTGGTTTGGTGTACAATGACCCCGAAAATGCGCAGTGTGTTTACGGGTTTACCGATACTGTAAAGAAGACTGGCAACCTTTTGTTTTCATCACTGCTCTATTATAAGGCCTGTAAAGAAATGGCAGTATTATGTAGAACATACGATTTTGGAGATCCAGAGATTTACAAAGTTCGTGCTGAAAACATCAAAAAAAATATGTACACGCTGCTAGACGAAAAGTCGGGCATGTTCTGGGCCGCTGATAAAGATTGCAAACAAATTGATATTTGGGGAAGTGCTTACGCCGTTTCTATCGGAATAACGAACGGGGAACAAAGCGAAAGAATTTCGGATTACCTGATTCGGAATGCCGATCAAATTTTTATGAACGGACAAATCAGACATTTGCCCGGAAGTGATGCCGGTTGGCATAATTTATTTGTACCCATTGCAAAAGGAACCTACCAAAATGGTGCGTATTGGGCAACTCCGTTAGCGTGGGTCGTTCCGGTAATAGCTCAACAAAATAAGCCTTTGGCAAAGAAGATACTGCAAGATGTTATCGTCGATTTTCAACATAATGGAATCAACGAATGTATCAACTCCGACTATAAGAACATTCCCAATTATGTGGCCAGTGCCACCAATGTATATGGGCTTACCCGTTGATATGTATTACGTTAAAATGCCTAGTGACAAGTTATTCGGTATGGTTCAGGTCAATTGTAGAACTGGCAATTTTGACTTGATTATTTAAATAAAAAATAGATAAAGAACCTTTAAAAGGTATTCGCTATCATGAGTAAAGTAGCTATATTTATGAGTTAGTCTCAATTTTAACTACTTCTAGAATAATCAACAAAACATGACAATTCATAAATTTTTTCTTGTTATCTCGCTTCTTTCCACATTAAAATTGGCAAGTGCCTCTTTTCCTGATATTAAAACCTTTACTAGTGAGTCCTGTGATGCATTAAATCTTAGAAAAGGAGTTTACACCCACTCCTCTTTTCAAAGTAAAAGTAGGGGCAATGTAGATTTCAATGTCTATCTTCCTCCAACATGGTCTAAAGAGAATTCATCAAAATATCCGTTAATTTTATTACTTCATGGTCAAAATGGAAGTGAATATTCATTCACTAATGACCTTCCCGCAGACAGTCTGAACTATTGGATTAAAACTGATTCGATACCAGAAGTAGTTGTAATTGCATTAAAAGGTGGAGATGATACGAGTAGTATGCAATGGTATAGTGACGCTAACGTAAAGATGATTACCAGCGATGAGGACAGTGAGTTGAGGAAATATTGCAATGAAAATTTCAACACGTCAATTGAAAATTCTCAAATTTCCATAATGGGTCATTCCAGAGGAGCCGCAGGTGCACTTTATTTCGCTGTAAATTTCCCCACTAAATTTTCTTCGATTGTTTCCCTTGCCTTTGTTAGTGACTATATCATTGAAGATCTTAAACAATCTATTGATAAAAACCAGGAAAAGATAATTAGTAGTGGAATCAAGATTCAGATGTACATTGGTAATAAGGATCGGTTTGTTCTTAAGGGCAATAGAAGAGGTAGTTGGGTAATTAGTTCTTATTTAATGGAAAAAGGCATTGTGAACGAGTTAATAACATTTGAAGGAAAAACCCATGACATATGCGAGCTATTCGAATCTCCCAACAAATTGGATTATTTTAAGTTCTGCACGCAAATGTGGAAAAACCACAGCGACTAACACAACCTATAAACAATACGGGCTTCGGGCTTATCCCAGGGTTTGCGTATTTCTATGAAGTCGCAAAATCTTTTGGATTTTGCTTTTGAGCGGGACAAAGAAAATAAGAAAACAAAAAGATTTCGCCTTGTGCATGACGGAAAGCAAACGCTAGTTTGCTCCCGTAATGTTCATAGCTAAACAGTTGACGGAAATATAAAGAAACCGCAGAACACACAACAAACTTCCTAACTTCCATTAAAAAAATTGCGCAGTTAAATGATTGCGTTTATATTTGCAGTCAAATAACTGCATAATGAAATTAAGAAGAGACGTTTTCCAAGCCATAGCCGACCCAACAAGAAGAACCATTATCACATTGGTAGCGGCAAGTGCAATGACACCAAGTGCTATTGCCGAAAATTTTGATTATTCCAGACAAACCATTTCCAAGCACATTCAAATCCTTACCGAATGTGAGTTGTTAAAACAAGAACAAAAGGGAAGAGAAATATACTATGAGCTTAACCCTAATGGAATGAGACAAATAGCGGATTTTATTGAGCCTTTTAGAAAAATGTGGGATGACCGTTTCAATACACTAGAAGAGTTAATGAAATCGAAGGTTCACGAACACAAAAAATAAAATGAACAAGAAGTGAGTAAAAAATAGCAATCAAACACAAAATAATATATGGAACAGAAAACTAAAATAAATGCCCTAGAGGGCAAACAAGAATTATTCATTACTAGAGATTTTGACCTTCCAGTAGAATTAGTCTATAAAGCATATACCGAAGCAGCGTTTGTATCTCAATGGATGGGTACCAAAGTGATAAAGCTTGAAAACAGGAATCACGGAAGTTATGTGTTTGAAACCTCACATGAGGGAAAAGTAATGTTTAAGGCGAATGGAACCATACACAAGCTTATTCCCAACCAAGAGATGGTACGAACTTTTGAAATGGAAAATATGCCGATAGGCGTACAATTGGAATTCTTGAATTTTGAAAAAGTTACAGAAGACAAAAGCAAGTTAACCATTCAGATTATATACAAATCAGAAAAACACCGAGCAGAGCAGCTAAAATTACCATTTGCTTATGGCTTAAATATGGCCCATAGTAAACTTCAAGAAATCCTAGAACCTAAGATTTGATAACATAAAAATTGAAGATATTAAAAACTATCTACTTCAGAAATTTGATAAGTTACATTTAGTCGAAGCATAAAATGACCTTTTCTTAATGCACGAAAAGAATGATAAACTTCCGTTCGCAACTTTAATAACAAGGGATAATGAATATGATGCAGTATCCAATCTTAACAGAGAAGGTTTCCTTAGATTAAATTTTCCTGTTGATAAGCAGACTTTTGAATCGGTATTTAAAGAACTTCCTAACAGTAAAAAACTTGAAGCTTATATGCACCTTGGAATTGACTTCACCAATGAAGATACCCTAATGCCCCATCCAACTTATGGTTCTATGATTTGGGTGTGTATTGCTGACCCTTCAAGAAAAACGTTTGAAGCATGAATTAAGAAATATTTAAAGCAATCCTATCAAAAAATAAATTAAAATGAAAAAAAGAGACAAAATTATTTATTGGGTTCTTACCATTTTTCTTTCGTTTGGAATGTTAGCAGGTGGTATTCAGCAATTACTGCAAATTGGTGGCTATAATGAAATCATATCACAATTAGGCTATCCCTTATACTTGTTAAGTATTCTTGGCGCTTGGAAGATTTTAGGTGTAATCGCCATTTTAAGTCCGAAACAACCTTTGCTAAAAGAATGGGCGTATGCAGGTTTTTTCTTTGCAATGTCAGGAGCATTCATTTCGCATTTAGCAGTTGGTCAATCATTTGCAGAAGCAATACCTTCATTAATAGTATTGATTGTGACGGTTTTATCTTGGTATTTTAGACCTGCCAATAGAAAATTGGAAAAACAATAGATATGGCTGATTTAAAACCTAAGACTGTTGATGAGTTTATCGACATTTCACCGGAAGAATCTCGGGGAGTTATGATTAAGCTTAAAAAGTTAATTGAAGTCACAGAACCAAAAGCCGAAGGTGGCATTAGTTGGAATGTGCCAATTTATAAATACAACGGAATTCTTGCTGGGTTTTCCTTAGCTAAAAAACACGTCAGTTTTGGCATAGATTCATTAACCGAAGAAATGCGTAAAATATTGGAAGAAAAGGGGTATAAAACAGGAAAGAAAACCATTCAGATAAAGTTTGACCAAGATGTTCCTACAAAAGAATTTAAGCTACTGATTCAAGAACAGGCTAAGCTCAACGCATTATAAAATCAAATGGAAATCAAGGAACATTCAAAAAGCGGCATTAAAATCGCAGAAATTATTTCAAACGAAATTATAATTAAAACCACAGAAGATGCCTTGGATTTAATGGGAAACATCTATTATCAAGGTTTTGATAAAATCATTTTACATCAAAAAAATATTGCACCAGCATTTTTTGATTTAAGAACGAAGATGGCTGGAGATATACTTCAAAAATTTACGCAATACCGAATGCCTTTAATTATAGTAGGTGATTTTTCAATGTATTCGAGTAAAAGTCTGAAAAACTTTATCTATGAAAGCAACAAGGGTACACAAGTTAATTTTTTAAGTTCTTTAAATGAAGTACTGAACACATTGTAAACTAAAAATATGCTTAAATGGAAAAAGTAGACCAATACATCGAAAAGATAAAGAACTGGAAAGAAGAAACCATTCTCTTGCGAGAAATCTGTTTAGAATGTGGCCTCGAAGAGGATTTTAAATGGATGCACCCCTGCTATACATTTCAAGATAAAAACATTGTACTCATTCATGGTTTTAAGGATTATTGTGCCTTGTTATTTCATAAAGGAGCATTACTGAATGATGCTAATAGCCTTTTAATTCAACAAACCGAAAACGTTCAGTCAGCTCGTCAAATTCGATTCATCAACAAACAGGAAGTGATTGACTTAAAGACCATTATTAAAACCTATATTTTTGAAGCTATCGAAGTCGAAAAAGCAGGGCTGGAAGTAAAAATGAAAAAGACTTCTGAATATAAAGTACCTCACGAACTTGACGAAACATTTGAAAACAATCCTGAATTAGAAACCGCATTTTATAACCTGACCCCAGGAAGACAAAGAGGGTATTTACTCTACTTTTCACAGGCAAAGCAATCCAAAACGCGGATTTCAAGAATTGAAAAATCAATCCCTAAAATACTAGAAGGAAAGGGTTTAAATGATCGAGAAGTATAAAACATCCAATTAGATATGAAAAACTATCCTAAAGACAAATTAATACAAGCCACAACAGTTATTGAGTCGCTATTACATAAATGTGAAAAGTATATGCTAAAACTTACGGATAAAACGTCATAGCATACTTTACTAAAGAATAGAATCGAGGCTCTCAAAATTGCTTTAATATTTATAGAAAGTGAGGTTGAAAACAAATCGATAGCCAATGGAAAATAAAAAAGAACATATCAATCAAATAGACTTTTTAAGAATCCCATGTACAATTATTATTTTAGTTCTTATAAGTAGGATAGCATCAATGATTATATCCAATTGTTACCTGCAAGCTGAAAATACATCATACTAAACAACAAAATTAAAGTCTGAACAATGAAAGACATCAAATTTAATGGCGGAATTAATATCGCAATAAAAATCCCGAAATCTAAATATCAGGAAACTGTGAAATTTTATAGAGAAATCCTGAAATTGGAAGTGACCGAAAAAGAAATAAAGAACCCAACAGTTTCTAAAACTCACGAAGTGAAATTTGGAAATAATATAATTTGGTTGGATTGCGTGGACAATTATACTCATTCGGAAACTTGGTTGGAGCTGAAAACGCCAAATGTGGAAAAAGCAACAGAATATTTGAAATCCAACGGAATTGAAACTTGCGATGAATTGGAGGAAATACCAAAAGAAAACCATTGGATAATGGACCCAGCAGGAAGTGTATTTATAATCGGAAAAGATAATACGGAATATTCACTCGACTGAAAAAAGGCCAAGCAATGGCTTATATATAAACACGTTATCTGCAAACTGAATAAACCTTATGCGGATTATTCGATAGACAAAAAACATTAGTTTCGCCTAGTACCATTCCTCATAATTCTATTGGTAGGTTTTTACTTTGCCTCAGACTTAACAAATTTCTGGGTATCGCACTTTGCTCATCTTGGAGTAATGATAGTGGTCCCACTAGCGATAATTCAGTTCAATCCAAGACCATTTCCGGTCAAAAGAAAGCTTTCCTTCTCTGTTACTAATTTGTGGCAAGTTTAATGGGTGCCTTTGGACTTTTTGGACTGGGCAACTTCATTCCCGTACTTGCAACGAAGATTGCAGGAATTGATATTACCTTACCTTTAAACAGAACATTCGAAACCAGTTTTTTTGTGGCCATAATATCCCTAGCAATAATTGAAGAAATCTTGTTCCCGAGAATCTTGGCCCAAAAATTATACAACTGTCTAGGACTAAAAAAAAAGCAGTATGGACTTCTGCACTAATTTTTAGCTTGGCACATATTTTTTCCGAAACGGGTATTTTAAGTGCTTTTATCGAGGAGTTAGTTTTGCATATATTTACCTTAAAACCTACAACATCTATTCAAGTGTTATCGCCCATTTACTTTATAATGTAACCACATATCTTTTAAGCCCTTACATTGCGAACAACTATGCCATTATAAACGAATATCCGTTAACCAAATCCATTTTGTTCAGTGGCGCAGCACTTATATATGTAATGGGCAGGGTGCTGAATCAAGAAGTTAAATCAAAAATAGAAATAGCATCAGAAGATAACAAAGATGGTAATCGTTGCCCAAGCCGTTCATTCAGCAAAAGTGGATTCATATAAAACTCTTTATGATGCTTTTTTAATGCCAACTAAGAAAAGCTAATTTTATCAGCAGCTAACATTTTATAAATTAGATGCTTAAAACGTAGCCAATCTTATACAAACTCTTGTTTAGGAAGCTGAAACAACATAACTGGAATGAAAATACATACTACGAATTACGCAAATACATTTATCAAAATCGCTGAGGATTGTCCTGTGAGCAAGTCTGAAATTCCACCATTTAAAGGAGTTAAAAAATCAGTAGCCATTATGCAATTTGAAATGTTGGCTAAAAATCCATACAAATTTACTTCTGATGATGTTCTCTTTCAAGTCTTTGCGGACAGAAAAGACCTTACAAAAAAGGAATATGAAACAGAACGTGCCAAATTCTTCTCAAAAGGACAGCCTTGTTTTCGAGCCTCGCCATTGACTAAAAGATACGGCTTTGGAATTCACAGCGACGATAAAGGCAAAATTGCAATGTATGGAGTAGAAACCGAAGAATACGCGAAATTTGTAGCCGACAAATCCATCGAAAAAGTTAAGGCAATGCGCTCTAAAAGAGCTTAAACCCATCTAAACGAGATAGTGTCACAGGGTATTAAATACGGACAAAATACTTTTAAGCCCTAAAAATAGGGTAATAATCACGATGCAGATGCCCAGAACATTTTGAAACCGACCGTTGGCATAAGAGCCTAAAATCGATTTTTTGTTCGTAATCCAAAGTAAGAGTCCTGCAATTATGGGTAGCAATAGACCGTTGGTTACCTGTGCAAATTTTATAATCTCAATAGGCTTGATTCCCAACGAAGACAGTACGACCCCTAACCCCAGAATAAGCATCCAGACCCACCGAAATTTTTTTGATTTCATTCCACCGCTCCAGCCAAAACAGCCTTTGGCGACAAAAGCGGCAGCCAAGGGCGCGGTTATGGCACTTGTAACCCCTGCGGCGAATAAACCCATAGCGAGTATAAAAGTGGAATGCTTTCCAAACAGTGGTTCTAGTCCCTTGGCCAAGTCGGCAGCATCGGTAATGTTCGTTAAAGAGGTTGTTGCAGCGGTTATGATAATACTCATCGATACGATGCCACCTAAAAGTATGGCGGTAACGGTGTCGCGTTTGGCATGTTTTAAATCGGTAATTACGGTCCATTTTTCTTTGACCAGTGCTGCATGTAAAAATAGGTTATAAGGTACAACGGTAGTACCGATAAGTGCAATAATGGTCAAAACGCTCGTTTCGGGGATATTAACAAAAAACAACCCTTTTAAAATATCGGATAGGTTGGGCGTTGAAATAATAGCCGTAGTTAAAAAGGCGCAACTCATTAACATAACAAGGGCGATCAGTACTTTTTCCAGAATTTTATAGCTGCCTATATACAAGAGGATAAACGCTAGAACTCCAATGATCAGACCATAGCTATTGACGGAGAAAGTGGCTGTTTGGAACGTCAAAGGACCAAAAACTGCTTCCAATCCCAAAACGCCCCCAGTAATATTGCCGGCTTCGTAGGCTGCATTACCAATTACGATGGCCGATACAATTAATAGTAAGATAGTTGATTTTAGAATCGGGTTCTTAAGTTCCAATCGTATTATTTCCGATAGACCTTTTTGGGTAACTATTCCGAGACGGGCGGCCATTTCTTGAAGCGTAACGGTGGCCAAAATAGAGAGGGCCATTGCCCAAAGTAAGGCGTAACCAAAATGAACACCGGCCAAGGTACACACAGTAACGGTACCCGGCCCTATAAAAGCGGCGGCTATTAGCGGCCCGGGACCTATGTTCTTAAACCATTTTAACGGCAAGTAGCTATTCTTAGGGTTGTTAGGGTACTAAAATACGGTTTTACATGGTATGATTAAGTCTACCCTGTTATCAAAAATATTAATCCAAAAACTCCCTGTCAAATACAAAAGGTTGCTCCAAGTTTGGGTTTACGGTTACTT
The DNA here is from genome assembly GCF_963975415.1 of uncultured Kriegella sp. Classification (NCBI taxonomy): domain Bacteria; kingdom Pseudomonadati; phylum Bacteroidota; class Flavobacteriia; order Flavobacteriales; family Flavobacteriaceae; genus Kriegella; species uncultured Kriegella sp. The sequence continues at coordinate 789,710 of NZ_CAXBGN010000001.1, read as the reverse complement.
TGACAGCTTTAGGCCCAGAATCTACCTGTACGCGCAGTATGTTTCTTTCGTCATAGGGCCGGTTTTGAAACCAGATATGTCCGTCTCCCTGAACATACAAAATGGGTTTATTAAAATCTGTTGCCGTAGCCCGAAAAGAATCGGTAAAGGTTCTAAATTTCGCCGATCCGGCCTCTATCATGTTGGCATGGCCAAAAACGACCAGGGCCTCAATGTCATTTTTATGGGCATCTACCTGATCCTTGACCCAATTGGCATCATCGGTCAGGCGCTTTTCCCATTCTTCGGCGTCATGAACACTGCTGCCGACAATATTCACCCCGATAAACAGCACTTTTTTTGCTACCCAAGCAAAATTTTCGAGCCGTTCTTCCTGATAGGCCACGGTATACGGGAACGTCCAATTTTCATTGAGATGTAAAAAATATTGGTTCCATAAAGCGAAGCCTTGAACCGGGTCTTCGCAGTCATTGTATTCATTGTCGCCCAAAACAATAAAGGTCGGGGTTTCAAAGTCTTTTAAAATCGTACTTACATCTTCATAGACGCTTTCTTCACAAGGTAGGGCGCCCGGCTTAATATCGCCTACATGTACCACAAATTCTGAATTTGCCTTGGTATTATGGGTTTCGATCAACTCGATAAGGCCGGTACGCTCAGCATCATCATAGGGTACATCACCAATGACCGTAAATATTACAGAATCTAATGCTATAGCGGGAATGTCATCATCGGTGTTATCGTCATTCTTGGTTTTTGAATTGCTGGAACAGCAAACGATAAGTAAAAAGCCAAATAAGAAAATCAGCCTTTGTATGGTATTGTGATGATAAAGCGATAATGCCTGTTTTTCTTTAGTGTTTTTCATGATATTTTTTATGGGAGGTCATAACGATTGAAATTACGTTACAAATGGTAAAATAGGTTTCACATTGAGTGGAATACTCGCTAAATGTACTAAATTCTGTAGCTCTCTTGACACTGCCATGGCAAGATTGGACGAAATTCAAAAAAATCCGTTTAACACTCGTTTTTATAATTCAGGGAAAGTACATAGACGCACCCAAATTGCAGTAGGGGGCTGGCTGGTGTTAAAAGTAGCCTAAAAAGGTAATTGAACCAATAATTGTAGTAATAAAGGAAAGAACCAAACGGCTATTTTTTTAACTTCGATAAAAACTTAGAACATGCCATTTATAACAAATAAAACAGCAAAGAAGCAAGTAGATATTTTTTATGAAGATTATGGAACGGGGAAACCCGTTATCTTGATTCATGGGTGGCCGCTGAGCCGCAAATCGTGGGAACAGCAGGTCTGGAAAATCGTTGAATCGGGATTCCGCTGTATATCGTATGACAGACGCGGTTTCGGAATTTCCTCGGCACCTTGGGAATCGTATGATTATTCTGCCCTTGCAAGTGATCTTAATGAAATTATCGAGCAATTGAAATTGGAAGACTGTACCATCGTCGGGTTCTCGATGGGTGGGGGAGAAGTAGTACGATACCTAACCGATTTTGGTGACGGTAAGATTGCCAAAGCGGCCTTGATCAGTTCGATTATACCTTTGGTGAAAAAGAAAGACGATAACCCTAGTGGTGTTCCCGAAGAAGCATTGAATGGAATCAAAAAGGCATTGCAAGATGATCGTGTGGGGTTTTTAAAGAATTTCCACAAGGGATTCTACAGCTATGACAAAAATAAAGATAAAGTGAGCGAGGCCCAGCTCGACTATGATTTTAGCATCGCTTCACATGCCTCGCCGCGGGCAACGATACAAGCCGCTTTGGCGTGGATGCATACCGATTTCAGACCGGAACTGAAAAATGTGACGGTACCCACTTTAATCGTTCACGGTGATGGTGACGAAACAGTGCCTATGGCAACTTCCGCTGACCAGGCGGCCAAGGGTATTGCAGATAATATCTATAAGATTATCGAAGGGGGTCCGCATGGTTTGAATATCACACATGCCGATGAACTCAACGAAATTTTGATTGATTTCCTACAAGGCTAGGAAGTTAAGATTTAAATGATAGGTGTTTGAGAAGTGCTTTTATACGTCTTTGCGAGGTACGAAGCAAACTGTAACTTGGGGCAGTAAGCCCAGAGATTACTTCACTTTGTTCGTAATGACGTTTGGTGTGCCCTTCTCAAACACCCACTTGATACCACTACCACGAAACCTTGGCAAACACGGGTAAATGGTCTGAAATGTGTTTGTTATTTTCCATTCGGTCATCAATATGGATGTAACTTTCAACTTTAAAATTATTTACAAAAATATAGTCGATTCTACGTTTTAATTCCCTGTTGGGGTCAAAACCGTTGCTGGTACCCGTTGGTCCGTAAAAGGCTTTTCTGGTTGACATTTGCCCATCGGTCAATTGTTTTTGCAAAAATCGTATGGGTTCTTCTTCGGGAGCCAAATTAAGATCACCCATAAATGCTACAGGAAGGTTTTCCGTGTTGATGCCTTTGATTTTTTGAATGACCAATCTTGTGGAGTTCGCCCGGGCCTCTTTACCGCGATGGTCAAAATGAGTATTGAAGACCCAGAACCTTTTATGGTCTTGAAGATTCTCAAAAAGGGCATAGGTACAGATTCTTTCGAGGGATGCGTCCCAGCCTTTAGAAACTTTTTCCGGCGTTTCCGATAGCCAAAAGGTATTTGATTTAAGCACTTTTAATTTTCTTCCATCATAAAAAATGGGCGCATATTCCCCTTTGGTTTTCCCGTCGTCGCGGCCCACCCCAACATAGGAGTACTGATTAAGACTACTATCCAGATAAATGAGTTGGTTGCGTAATACTTCCTGCATTCCAACAACTTCGGCTTGGTAGTGTTTTACGAGGTCGACCATAGCTTCCTTTCGAAAATTCCAATTGTTGACCGTGTCACTTACATTGTCGTATTTGATGTTGTAGGTCATCATCTTAATATCTTGTCCGTGGCTTACGGTCAGCGTGAAGAAGGTCATTATTGCAAAAAGGCGAATGATCATATTGGATAGTGTTTGATTTGAATTGGTAATTTATGAATAATCATTTTGTCTGAATAACTTAGAATTAGAAGAAAGTGCGTGTTTGATAAGGGCATTTACCCGTTTTTGCGAGGTACGAAGCAAACTGTAACTTGGGGCAGTCAGCCCAGAGATTACTTCACTTTGTTCGTAATGACGTTTGGTGTGCCCTTCTCAAACACCCACTTAATACCACTACCACGAAACCCTGGCAAACACGGGCAAATGGTCTGATATGTGTTTGTTGTTGTCCATACGGTCATCAATGTGCCTGTAGGTTTCGACCTTAAGATTTTTTACGAAGAGGTAATCTATTTTATTGGTCAACGTGCGGTCGTCAAAGCCGTTAAATGAGCCAACGGGACCGTAAAAGGGTTTTTTGGTGATTTCTTGTCCCTCATCTAGATACTTCTTCAGCATTTTAATCGGTTCTTGATCAGGTGTAAGGTTGAGGTCGCCCATAAGCACCAAAGCTGAATTTTTGGTGTTTATTTCCTTTATTTTTTTTAGAATCAGTTTTACCGATTCTGCCCTCGCTTTTACTCCCCTATGGTCGAAGTGGGTATTGAAAACATATATTTTTTTCTTGGTTTGGAGGTCTTCGAACAGCCCATAGGTACAGATACGCTCTAAAGAGGCATCCCACCCTTTAGAGATTTTATCCGGAGTATCGGAAAGCCAGAACGTTTCAGATTTCAATAGTTTGTAACTTTTCGTATCATATAAAATAGGGGAGAATTCCCCTTTTTCCTTTCCGTCATCACGACCTACCCCTACATATTTATAAGTGGGTAACGCCGTGTCTAAATATTCCAATTGATTGATGAGTACCTCTTGCATTCCGATAATGGATGGTTCGTAGTGCTTTAAAAGTTCGACCATTTTCTCTTTGCGGTCGTTCCAATTGTTTATGGTGTCGCTCTTGTTATCATATTTGATATTGAAAGACATTAGTTCGGTCGTTTGGCCAAACGCAAAAACGGATAGGGAAAATAGGATTATAAGCGAAGAACATTTTTTAATCGGCATGTTAAGTGTTTTTTAAATCGGCCGTAATTTAGGAATAAACCTTTAATTTTAGGTTATGCAAACAAAAGGATATCTTCATCAAATACACCCCGTCTTGCCCGTTATGGACGTGGTCGAGGCGTTGGATTTTTATGTGAATCGGTTAGGGTTTAAAATCGCTTTTGCCGATGATAGCAAAAGACCCAAATACGCTGGGATTCTGAGGGACGGTATCGAAATTCACCTGCAATGGCACAATGCGACGGAATGGGAGGTCGAAGTAGATAGGCCCCTGCTTCGTATCGTAGCCCAAAATATCGAGTTGCTGTTTGAAGAATACTCGCAAAAAGATGTTTTTCACGCCCACACCTTGTTGCGTGAAACTGCTTGGGGCACCAAAGAATTTGCATTTTACGACCCGTTTAAAAATGGACTGACCTTTTATCGGGATGTGAAGTAATACGATTTGTAAATCGTTCTGTAGCCGAGCCTTCGGGAATGGTCAAATGCCATTATTACTATGACAACACCACTAAATAGGCCAAAGGATGCTATTCGGTTGGTTTTTGGTATCATTTTATTTACGAATTACAAAGGCATCCAGGTCACTAAAATGGATTGGATGATAAAAAACACGATAAACGGTATGACCAAATACCCTATCACATCGCGTGATTGAATTTTGATTCCGCTTCCCATAATCGGAAATACGAGTAATAGGTAAAAGGGCTGTAGTACATTTGACAGACTTTCGCCATACGCAATCGATAAAGAGGCTCTCGATATTATGGCCATGACTTCATTGGCTGGCAGGCCTTCGCCAATATCTTTGACGGCATTGATAATACTTGGTCCTACAACAGCAAATTCCCCACCTGCAGACGGAATGGCAAAATTCATGACTCCCCCAGTTAAATAGGCATAGAACGGATAGGAGTCAATTGTAGCAACCGATGCCAGGAGTTCTGCAAATTTTTCGCCCAAACCGGTATAGAGCATAATGCCCATAATACCCGCATAAAAAGGATATTGGTATAGAATTCCGGAGATATTATTGCTCGACCTTTTCATGGCAATCACATAGCGCATTGGTGTTTTGTGCAATGCCAATCCGAGAATCAAGAATATAAAGATCATGATGTTAAAATTCAATTGAAAACCATTGGTAAAAAAATGATAGATGATATAGGTCAAGCCCATGAGCACCATACAAATTTGAAGCAATATGCCATTATTCAATCTATCGGAAATTGATTCAACAGCTAAGTTCATGGTTGAGGCTTCATCTTTAATCGAAAGCTCAATTTTATTCGTTTTGTCGTCCAGCATATCATCCAATTGTTTGATGTGCTTCGTTTTCGGAATGAGCAAAAGTATCATCAAGGGTGAAAAGATGACATAGAGGACCATCATGGCAATGTTTAAACCAGATCCCAGTGTAACTGTTGTTGGAATAATTTCCGATAAGATTTCCGCCTCAATTAAATAATTTTTTTCCGTGCCCAACAGCAACGGAATGGAACTTGAAAGGCCTGTTACCCAACTGCCGGTGCTAAAATAGACGCAAGCCACCAAAAAAGGATAATTGACACCTTTAATACGAAGGGCCAATTCCCTTGCCAACACGCAGGTGATAACGAGCCATCCAAAACTAACCATCGCTAGTAAAACTCCGAAAAACACCACCCAAAAATACACCTGCCGCGGTGTTTTTATGTAATTGGTCAGTTTGTCAATAGCGCTTTTTACAATAGGCGAAAGAGCGATGGTAAAACCAGTGATGATGATCAATACGATTTGCATCCCGAACTCCAACAAAGACCAAAAACCGTTGTACCATCCTTTGATGATTTTCAAAGGTGTGGTATCTAACCATATCAATGCAATTAATCCAGTTAATAGCGTTAGTAGCATAGCAAAAACAAATGCATTGGGCATGTATTTTTGAAACAGGGCAGTGAATTTTTCTCCGAGTTTGGTGAGCATAATTTTTTTGGTTACTTCTTTGAGTAGGACCTAAATCGTTTCTTTATTTTCATCTTTTATAAATTTGATACCCCCGGAGAAATATGTTTCTGGGCCATCGAACCGCGAACAATGACTTCCTTTAATTTTTGTGATATCTTCTGGGTTTGACTTGACAAACAAACTTCTTTTGTCGAATTAGATAAAATAGGCTGTGCAGCGGGCATCAAAACCCAAAGCATGGCAAAGAAGGCGGGAATGTGGAAGTAAAAACTAAAATCTCCTGTACCATCAAAAAATTCGGTAAATGGTAAGGAGCATTTGGTTGGTTTCATTTTGGTTCGGTCGGTTCTCTAAATGTAATGAAATTGATTCATTATCAAGGTCTTAAATTCGATAAAAATGGAATTTAAAAGTTTCTTTAATCTTGTTTTTACCACTTGTTTTTTTACTTGGCTTTTGTTTGAAATTTATCCTTTAGAAAGTAAATCAATGTTAAAATCAGATGAATATTCCGAAGCCCAAAACTTCATTTGTTTCGGTTTTGAGTTCATGGGCAGAGCAATTTTATTATGGATAGCGATACGCCTAATTTATCTCCATGATGATTGTTTTTAGGCTGTTAAATCAGTGGAGCTTTTTAAAAGCTGGTAATCATCTTTAAAAATGTCGAATATTTCTGCCGATGGGGTCAACTCAGTTCTGGTTACGCCGCAGTTTTTGAGAATCATTCGCACGTCTTGTGCCTTTTTGTTCTTCCAAAAGGCCGCTCTGGTATAACCGATGGCACATACTTGATCGTTTTGTGTAAAGAGGTGTGTATGGTATACCCATTTGTCATCCCAACCTTCGAGTATCAATGTAACATGAAAACTAGACCACATTCTTAATGGTTTTTTATAGATGATTTTTTGGGAACCCAATACGGGGAACATCCTCTTTTTTACTGTATTGTCATATAATTTGGAGCGGAACATCTTTTCAAACCGAATGAAATCCATATAGTAGGCATACTTCGAATTCGACATATAGCGAAATGTGTCGCAATCTAAAATGTTGACCCTCCTCTTTCTAGTTTGATGCGAAATCAAATCCACTTTGCTCCAGAAAAGCCTAGAACCTATAAAAATGTAAAGTAGCTGGGACCAATAGTAAAGCATATGCTTGAAAAATAAGATTTATTTTACTTTATATACTTCCAATTCTATCTCGATCATAAATTCCGGTACTGCCAATTCTTTTACCCCAAGCCAAGAACCTGCAGGAAATTGTTTGGTATAAATTTCATTTCTGTAAGCGGCAACTTCCAAAAATTTGGGCATGTCGGTAGTAAAAATATTTTCTACGATTACATCATCAAAGGTGCATTCGTAATGCTTTAAAATTTTCTCCAGATCGGCATAGCAATTTTTCATCTGTTGTTCAAAATCACCTACAGCAGTTGCATTACCCTCGGCATCCATACTCACGGCCCCGGAAATTTTTATATTATTACCGATCCGTACTGCATGGGAATAGCCATAAGCTTTTTCTACTTCTGGACGTAAATGAAAATATTCAGGGGTTTCGGCTTCGACCGCTACTTGTTCTATTTCCTTTTCATTCCCTTTCTCCTTTTGTGGTTGGTTACACCCAAAGGCAGTGATTACAAATAGAATTGTGATAAGCCTTCTTAGCTTTAAATAGACTCTTTTCATTTTGCTATTGTTTTGTAGGTATTTATTTCTTTTCAGCGTCCGCTAACTGTTTGGTATCAACATACTGCTGGAACCCAATCACTTTTCCATCTTTGAGTTTCCAATGATGTGCTGCTTGGGCATCGACGAGAGCACCATTGCTTTTTCTTTTAGCATCATAGCGCAGCGTAGCAAGCACTTGGTTGTTCTCCATATTATGAAGTTCAATATCTTTAAGGTTAAAGTACTCGTGTTCTTCGACAAGTCGGGCAAAGACGCCGTTCAAAACGGCATCAGGGCCTATATACGGGTTGCCATCGGCTAAGGCATTCCCTTCGGCTTCGTTCCAAACAATAGTTTTATCCAATAATCCGAGTACAGAAGGAACATCGCCCTCTGCAAATGCTTTATACAAGTTTTCGATTATAGTTTTCATGCTTTTGGTTTATATGACTTTCAAAAAATGGCCAGGCCTATTTTCTGTCATTCTTACTATTTACTTTAAGTTAAGGATGCCGTGAAGTAGTATAATAGACTTCACGGCACTTGTGCTATTTCTCTAATAATGATCTGTTGAAATAAATGACTTCGGATGTTATTTTCCCATCTTCATCAAAATCATCGTTCATGTGCATGGGAAGTACTATTTCCTTTTTGTCCGCTTTTCTGATCAAATGGAAATTCCACCAAGATAAAACTGATCTGCCGTTGTCCATTTCGTATTCCAAATAATCAGGATAACCGATCATTTCTATACTTTTAATTTGAAAATCGTCCAAGAATTTTTGTCGTAAGGCCTTTACGTTTTCCTTGGTATCTGGTTTGTTAAAATCATCATTGATATTAAAAAAACGGGCGTCTTCACTGTAGTAACTGATGGCTTTTTCCAAATCTGAGTTTTCAAATGCATATACGGCTTTACGTACGGTATTTATATTGTCGTGATGGTTATAAATAGTGCCATTACTGCGATCAGAAAAACTTTGTCTTATTTCGTCAAAAATACTTTCATTAAAATAATTGATTATGGTTTTTATTTTAAGGTCTTTAGTTACGACAAACAAGCGGTGTACCGGTGACGAGAATTTTACGCCGGTTTTATTATGAATTCCGTTTAATAATTCCCAAGTTTGCACCCATACTTTGTCATCTTCATTGTCTTTTTTGTACTCAATGGCATCGGGATAGGATCCAGGAAAATCAGCTATGGAGAAATAATCAAGTTCATCGGACCAACGGAATGCATTTTTTAAAAATGCAGCCTTTTCAGTGCCCTTGGTATCGGGATTTGTGGAAACACCGTTATAGGACTTAAAATCATCGGTTAACAAACTTGCTATCTTGGTGGTATCACCACTTACAAAGGCCTCTGTAAAAGTGGCAACAACATCAATAGCAGGATGCTCCAAATAGACTGTTCCGTTTTTCTTCTGAGAGAATGCGATGAGCGTGGTCATCATAACGAGCAATAGTATAATTTTTTTCATTTACTTAATTTTTAAAAACCTAACAGGTTTCCAACCAGTTTCCCCCGAAATTTCAAGATGGATCAACCCGCCAGGTTTAATGTTTTTTTATTATTTTTTTGCCAATTCGGGCATTTCCTGATAGATTTCATCAGAATGGGTGATGACATATTTATTCCAAGTCTTTAAGAAGTTCTTTCGTTCATCTTCGCTGGGCCAAGCAGTTTCCATTAATTCAGCTTGTCTGGTGCTCGCGGCATCGATATCGTTCCAGTTGGCGTATTCCGTAGTGATTACCAGGTCACGTAAATCAGCACCGGAGATATGGTGCATTACCTTTTCACTGAGTATCTTTTCGTTCTTAAGGACCACCTTTTCCGAAAATTCTTTCATTAAATCGTTCAGTTCTGCACGGGAGCCGTCTTGCGGAATTTGTATTTTCCAGGTGGTTACCGTATAGTAATGTCCTTCTTGGGCTACACCGGCCGTTGTCATAAACAATGCGAGAATTAGAAGGGTTCCTAAAAGGGATTTGATTGTTTTCATAAAATTTAAGTATTGGTTATTAATAGTATTTTTTTGCCAAGTATTTCACTTGTGTTGCTTTGAGGTTAAAAAGTTTCTAGTAGATCATTGTCTTTAATATTGATTACCATTTATGTGTTATTCTTGATGTAAAGGTGTTGGTTCCGTTGAAAAAAAGCAGACTGGGCATGACAATAGTCTGGTCGATTCTCTTTGTGAAGTAGCTAATTCAAATCAAAATCTACTTTATACGTATGGTCATAATACTTCTTCCGAAATTTCCAGTCTGCATGTAAATCATTTTAATTTGATGCCGCATAACTCAAATCTGGTCGCATTTCTCCTGACTCAACCTCATATTTGAGTACATATTTGAACATTTCCGTGAATAACTTTTTACCTTCTTCACCGATAAGTTCATCGTTGACGGTTGATTTTTTGGCATAATCCTCTGCATTTTTAGCAGAGATGACAGCCACATAATAATCGCCCATATTACCAAACCCGTTATGGTATATGCGGTAGTACTCTTTAGCGCCTTTCTTTTGATAAAGTGCTTTGAGTTCTTTTAATTTTCCTTTAAGGTTTTGAATATTATTGGGGGCTACATGTAAAAAATGCCATTTTCTGTAGTTCTCTCCTTCGGTGGTCGTGCTGATACCTTCGGGCATATAGGTAAGTTCATTATTCAGGTACACGATATAGTCTCCATGTCTGTCATAACATTCATTGAATCTTTTAAAAATGTTGGTAAAAGCATCTTCACCCATTTTTTCCATTAGCGGAGAGAACACATTTTGGTCAAGCTCGGCCATATTTTCAATGGGCGCTATGGTCAAATATTTACCGGTAGTGGTAGTGGCGGTTGTCCAGTTAACGTCAGAGAGCTTATGGGTTTTACAAGCTTCCGCAAATTCTTTCGAAACTTGCTCATATTCTTGTATTTTAGAAGGTTTTACCTGATCCTCATGTATATAGAAGGCCTGATTTTTGCTCTCCTGTGCTTGTAAGAGCGCAAGTGGTGTCATTAATAGAAGTGCTAGGAGAAAATTTAGTTTTTTTGTTTTCATAATTGTTCGGTTTTATGGTTTTTGCTATTGCTTATTTGCGTTTAAGATCTTATTCCAGTATTGGCGGAATTAAGGAATACCCCAGTTGTTGTAAAAGCTCAAGTTCATTGTAGTACACATCTTCTTTGGCTATTTTACCCTGTTCATTGAATAATAGGGTAGAACAGCCGTTTATGTTCACCTTTTTTCCGGTTGGAGCCGATTCCCCGAAAACTCCGTTGTTCGTACCTTTAAAAATCCATTGGGCGAAGAGGTTGTTATCTTTTAAGATGATCTGCTCGATGGTAATTTCGCAATCGGGAAAGCCTTCAATAAAAATGTTCATATTGGCTTCCATTTCATTATGATGGGTGGCAACGGTAATTCCATTAAGTGTTCTAATGTAATTTTCATCGGCGATTGTCTTTACTTTTTTTATATCCCCATTATTCCATCCATTTTTAATAAAGCTTTCGAAATTGGCTTTTATAGTACTTTCCATAGTCACTCGTACGTCTGTATTCGGTTGACGTTCTTTGCAGAATACCAATAGCAATAGCAGTATTGCCGGTGCTATTACGGGTATTTTCTTTTTTACAGCGCAGAATGGGTGGTTCTGAAGAACCGTATTCTTAAAATCCATACTTAAATGAATTCATTTTAGGGCAGATTGAAAAGTGAGGTTGGACGAATGGATGTTTTTAATGTCCGAAAGCGGTATTTTACTTATCGAAGATTAATTAAATATTAATTGTATATTATACTGTTTTTCCCTAGTTAACAACCGAACCGAGTAATGGAAAGCCTTTTCCATAAAGCTGTTTTTATTCTTATCTTTTCTTTTTTGAATTGTGGGGCGGTTTTTTCCCAAATTGTCGACTTCAATCGCGAAAATACTTACAAAAGGGTCTTTGTCGATACTGATAATTTTGGGGCATCTTATTTAGATATTTTAGAAGATGCCTATCTTAAAGCACGACCTGATACGCTCCGATTTTCTCTTTTAAACGACTTGGCTTACTACTGGCATACCCGCAACTTGAACAAGGCCATGAAGTTTACTATGCAAGGACTCGCACTTACCCAATTTAAAAAAGACACTTTATGGCATGGTAGGTTTCAGATTACCGAAGGAGCGATACTATTGCGTATGGAAAAACTCGATAGCGCCCAAACCGTTCTAGAGAAAGCAAGAAATAAAGTGATGCCGATAGATCGGGCATTTTTGAATACGCAATTGGGGTATGTTTATGAGCGAAGGGGGCGTTTGCAAGAAGCTATAGATTATGCCCTTGAATCACTCAAGATCGGTGTTGAGCTGAATGATAGAAAAACCATGGCGCTTGCCTATAGTGACCTGAGCAATCTCTTTTGGAAACAATCAAAATTTGAAACAGGCCTTGAATATGGTCTCAAGTCTTTAAAGCTATTTGAGGAACGTGGTATTACCGATCTTGATTATGATTTTACACTCTATGTCGTCGGTAACAACTACTTGGCTCTAAAAGAATATGATAAAGCCCAGAAGCACTATGAACATGCCATTGTAATTGGCGAACGGTATGGTTTTTATAACAATTTAAGTGATGTATATATATCGTTGGTAGACCTTTACGCTTACCTCAATCAATTTGAAAAGGCAAGTAAAGTAGGTATGAATGCTGTTAAATATGCAGAATTGCTCGAAAATAATTTTATGGAAATGCGATCTTGGTTATCCATTGGTAAAATGCAAAATGTACAAGGTAAATATGTGTCGGCAATTGAAAGCCTAAAAAAGTGTATAACTATTGCGACAAACGACTTTGGTGATGCCTATTACTTGAGTCAGGCCTATGAAACACTAGGTAAAGCCTACGCAGGAAACCATAATTATCAAGAAGCCTATCAGGCTTTTGCTAAATACGATGCGCTAAAAAATCTAATTTTTACGGCCGAGGCCGACCAGCGTACTGCCTTGCTTCGTACGGAGTTCGATGTGGCAAATAAAGAGGGTACAATTCTAACACAGGAGACCCAGCTAAAAAAACAGCGCACAAAACAAACGTTTATCACCATTATAGCATGTTTGTTATTTTTATTATTGTTGCTTTCCTACAAAGCGATTCAGAACAATGTAAAGAAAAATGAATTATTAAAACGACAAAATGGGGAAAAGGAGTTTTTGTTAAAGGAAATTCATCATCGTGTAAAGAACAACCTTGAGATTGTTTCCAGTCTTTTGTCCTTACAAGCTGCGCAAACTCAAGATTCTGGTGTTCTAGATGCTTTTGAAGAAAGTAAACACCGTGTACACAGTATGGGTATGATTCACCAAAAGCTATATATGGGCAAGAATTTGGCTGCCATTGAAATGCGCGATTATTTTATAAATCTTGCAGAATATAGCTTAAGCGTATTTGGTGTTGAAGATCGGGTTGTCGTAACTGTCGATATGAGCCCTCTCGAGCTTGATGTTGATATGGCTATTCCTATTGGCCTCATGGTTAACGAACTATTGACCAACGCACTGAAATATGCATTTCCCGACATGGAAAATGGAAAAATTAGAATCAGTTTAAAGAAAACGGATCAAATTTTTCAACTTGAGGTGAATGATAATGGTGTGGGTAAAACGCATAAGACCCAAACTGAAGGAACGGGGTTTGGAACGCAATTGATAGCGTTGTTGACCCGGCAACTAGATGGGAAGATGACACTCAACACAGACCAGGGCACTTTGGTTTCCATTCAATTTCAATCAAACAAAGCAGCTTAATATGCATAAAATTATTCGAATATTGATCGTTGAAGATGATATGATTATCGCGGCAAATCTATCGCTCCAATTGACGAGTTTAGGATATGAGGTAACCGGCATCGAATCTCGAGGGGAAGAAGCTATAGTTCATGCTATCAAAAATACACCCGATATACTGTTGTTGGACATTAATCTAAAGGGGGAAATTGATGGTGTAGAAACCGCAAAGCGAATTCAAAAGTATCAAGATATTCCAATTATTTATCTTACGGCCAACTCAGACGAGGCCACTTTTGAAAAGGCCAAAAAAACACACCCCAGGGCATTTATAACCAAACCGTTTAATAAGTTGAACCTGCAGAGAACCGTGGCATTGGTCGTCGAAGGGTTAAAGGATGACAAGGGAAAAAATTCATACCCTCAAGAAATGGAAGTTTTAGAGGATCGAATTTTTATTCGTCAACACGGGCAAATGGTTAAACTTCTTTTGAAAGATATACAGTATATCGAGGCCGACCGTAATTATTGTACAATTGTGACCGGTAACGGTAAATATGTTTTGGCCACCACATTAAAGGTTATGGAAGATAAACTCTCACAATCTCATTTTCTTCGTGTACATCGCTCTTTTATGGTCAATCTTTCACAATTGGATGCCGTTGCCGACCATCATTTGGAAATCGGTCGAAAGGTTATTCCTTTAAGCAAATCGCATAAAGACCTTCTGCTTGACCGTATTCGTACGGTCTGATATCAGGTTTTCTGTATATTTTCGGAGAATTAACCTTCATTACAGGTACTAGCGTAAAAAAGAGTCATTTTATGAGAAATATCGGAATTTCTTTTAGAAATTTGAATCTGATAAAACATTAAAAGAATGATGAAGAATTTCTGTACCCTACTTACCCTAGTTTTTACCTTTATTTGCTCGGCTCAAAGTTCTAAAATTCCAGTATATGCTTGGATGGGAGGACCCGGTAAAGCCACAGATCAAGAGCTTGCCACCCAATTCAAAGACCTTAAGGATAAAGGAATTGACGGGCTGCTCTACAGTGGCGGACATGACCCTAAAACGTATAAAAGGGTTGGTAAGTTTGTGAAAGCTGCAGGAATGGAATTTCATACATGGATTCCGACAATGGTACAGGGCGATCCAAAACTGAACCCAGATTGGTTTGGAGTTAGCGGTCTTGGAGAGTCGGCACACGAAAAACAACCCTATGTCTCCTATTACAAGTTTTTATGCCCGAATAAAGAGGAAGTCTATGATTACCTTGCCGATATATATGGCAATGTAGCCGATGTGGCTGAGGTCGATGGTATACATTTAGATTATATTCGATACCCCGATGTTATTCTAGCCCGCGGACTGTGGGAGAAATACGGGCTGATTCAGGATCGCGAATTCCCAGAATTTGATTTTTGCTATTGTGATACTTGTACTTCTGATTTTAAAAAGAAATCGGGTATCGATATAAAAGCGGTAGAAGATCCTTCCCATGTTTATGAATGGAAACAATACCGGTATGACGTTATCACAAAACTGGTCAACCGTTTGTCCGAAATGGTTCATAAAAAGGGGAAAAAAATCAACGCTGCGGTATTTCCGGGTCCCTCGATTTCTAAAGAATTAGTTCGTCAAGAATGGAATAAATGGGATCTTGATGCAGTTTTTCCGATGAATTACAACGATTTTTATATGGGAAATACGCTGTGGATTGGCAGTGTGGTAAAAGAAGAGGCGGCTGCGGTACCGAATACGCCTGTATATAGCGGACTGTTTATTTCTCCGAGACCATGGAACAAGGCGAATGAAGAAGATCCCGAAGGCCATGGGCTATTACCCGCAGAACTTGGTGACGCTATTAGGGAATCAATGGAAAACGGCGCAAAAGGTATTTGCCTATTTACCCCAGGCCGTATGACCGATGCCCACTGGGCAGCTTTTGAAAAGGCAATACATAAAGAGTATCAGAAAAAATAAGGCCGTCTTAGCAGTTGCTAAAGCGTTCAATGTGCATTTATTTAATGATTGGTATTTTTGTTCTTAAACAGGCGTGTTTAAGTTAAGAGTCCATCCACTTCTTGAATTCTGTAGCTTTGGCTTTACTGACAATGATTCGTTCTTCGTGTTCGGGTTTGATATTGACGATAAGTTTACCATTAAAATAATATTTTATGGTGGTTATGGCATCGCGGTGTATAATAAACTGCCGATTTACTCTATAAAAATTGTTAGGGTCTAACTCATGCTCGATATCTTCTAATTTAGTCTCCAATAGATAAGATTGGCTATCTGAAGTGACTGCCTTTATTACCCCTGTATCAATATGGAAGAAAGCTATTTTTTCTGTTTTCAGTGGAATTAATTGGTCGCGCTGGTTGACCAAGAAGGTCGTTTTATAAGATTTATTTTGTGATTTAATTAGATCGAGTAAACCTTCCATTTGGGAACTGGGTTGTTTTTTTTCCGCGTTTTGGGTTTCAAATTGATTCAAGGCTTCTGAAAGTTCTTCTTCATCAATAGGTTTAAGTAAGTAGTCTATACTATTAACTTTAAAAGCTTTTAAGGTATATTGGTCGTAAGCCGTGGTAAATATTACCGGAACGTCAATGGCAACTTTATCAAAAATCTCAAATGAAAGTCCGTCGGCCAAATGTATGTCCATGAATACAAGTTCGGCATCATGGGAATGCGAAAAGAACGCTATGGAAGAGGATACCGAATCCAAAAATTTTATTACTTCAATATTTTTATCAATGGCATGTAGCAAATATACGAGGTTTTCGCTTGCGGCAATTTCGTCTTCTACGATTACAACCTTCATGGTATAGTATTTAGAGGCAGTTGAACACTAAAGATATTATTTTCCTTGCGCAGTGTGATTTCCTGCTTGCTGACCAGAAAATAGCGCTTTTTTAAATTTGTAAGTCCGTTTTTAGTACCCTCGGCAAGTGTTGTTCGAGGTCTCATCTGATTTTCTACATAAATAGAATAATCTTTCGCGCGAATGATGACTTTTAATGGATTGGTTTCTGATATTTCGTTATGTTTTACGGCATTTTCCACTAGTAACTGTAACGCTAACGGTGGAATTTCTGCCGTTAAATATTTTGCTTCTATATCAATGTCTATTATAAAACGGTCTCTGTATCGGGTGCCGATTAAGTGCGTATAGCTTTCCAAGAACTTTAGTTCATCCTTCAATGTTACCAGATCTTTATCACTACTCTGTAGAATATATCGGTACATAAAAGACAATTTTTTTACAAACTGGCAAGCTTTTTCATTATCTCGAACAAGGGCGGTCAATGTATTTAAAGAATTAAACAGAAAGTGCGGATCAATTTGATTTTTTAGGGCCGCAAGTTCATTTTGTAGGTTTTGTTGTTTTAGACGTTCATTCTCGATCATATTTTCATGCTGAATGATTTGAAGTCTTAAAATTCTAGCGACAAAGAATAAGATGATAAGAACAATGGCGCATATAAAAAACAAGAATCCCTTTTCTTGTCTAGAAATGGGGGTGCCAACCAAAGTAGGATGTAAATACTCCATTAAACCCAAGCCGCTCACCAGTACGATAATATTTGCAAAAAGCAATATGATTGTGTGGGTCAGTACGGTGAACTTAGAGGTGATATACGCCCAATTGGCATTCAGTTGTAGGGTCAACCAAGAAAAGAGGAAAAAGAAGAGAAGGCGCACAAGAAAATCCATAATCCGCTCGATGGAGAAGTCCATGTCTCCAGAACTGATCATATTATAGATGTAAATTGTTTTTGGAAGCGAGACCAAAATAGAAATCAGAAGAGAAATCTTTATTAATTGAGCCTGTGCAACCTGCTTTGCGACCACCATTGCTATCTTTATTTTTTAAATATACTGTTTTATAAGTTCGTTTTTATCTCCAGTAATTCAAATGAAAAGAATAAGCTTCCGATTCTTGCCGAAAGCCTATTCTTTCTAACGTTTTAAAAATTCTTATTTCGTGTTTTTGTGAAAATCTTTCGGGAGATAATCGGCAACTTCAAAACCGAGATTAATTTCTTCTTCCTCTTCAATGTAGTTGATGTCGTTCAGGTCAAGCTGTGCAGGACTATATGCATCAAAGCCTTCGGGCAAATAATGGGCCGTATCAAAGTTTAAAACGACATCCTCTTCCGCTTCAATAAATGAAATTTCGTTCAGGTTCAATCTCGCAGACCCATAGGCATCAAAATCCAAAGGCAAATAGCTTGAAGTGTCAAAATCCAATACAATTTCTTCTTCCGCTTCCATATAGGCTAACTCCTTAAGGGTAAACTCCATGTCCTTGTAAGCATTAAAGGCAATAGGTAGATAGATCGTAGTATCAAAATCCAATACGATTTCCTCTTCCTCTTCAATATAGACGATATTATCTAGGCTTAAGCTTTCTGCTTCCGTCCCCGGACAATTTTCATCACTCAACTGGTTGCCCATTTCGGTTTTGATTTGGTTAGCATAACTCTGGTTTTCATAACTAGAAAAGTTTGTAAATAGGGTGGTTAAAACACCTGTTGCGAATACTAGACTTAATTTTATCATTATTGTATATTTTTAGGTTATGTTGGTAATCTAGAATTGTTCCTGATTACGAGCACAAATGTAGAGCAACATAGGGGTGAAAGAAGAAGTCTTTGAGTGAAGTGGACAAATTGGCAAGTGAAACGTCTTAATCGTAAATTGAACTTACGGCCGATAAAGTGAAAAGGGGTAAGAGCGGTTCGGTTGAGAGCTGTCGAAAGGAAATACTGAGACCGTTATCGGATAGTCAATGTGATAGTCAGGGCAGGAGGCGGGCACTGTTTTTAAAAGCAGGGATTTAATCCCTGCCTCTAGATTTATTGCGGTTGTTTCTGTTGCGATTGTTTCCGCCTTTATAGTTTGGGTTTCCAGAACTGTTCTTGTTCCGATTTCGTGATCGGTTCGGGTTATGAGGTCTTCGAGGTTGTTGTAGGGTATTGTTTTCCTCGGTGTCATCATCAACAAATTGATGCTCTGGCATACGGGGAACCGCTTGCTTGATCAGTTTTTCGATGTCGCGTAGATATGGTCTTTCTTCCTTGTCGCAGAAAGATAAAGCAATACCGCTGGCGCTGGCGCGACCTGTTCTACCGATTCGATGCACATAAGTCTCGGAAACATTGGGCAGGTCGTAGTTGATGACCAGGGATAGCTCTTCGACATCAATACCACGAGCGGCAATATCAGTGGCAATCAATACTTTTAATTTTCCTTCTTTAAAAGCGCCCAACGCCTTTTGTCTTGCGGTTTGCGATTTGTTGCCATGAATAGCTGCGGACCGAATACCGGATTGGTCTAATTTTTTTACGATTTTGTTTGCTCCGTGCTTGGTTCTTGAAAATACGAGTACCGAATCGTTGGGTTTTTCCTGAAGCAGATGCACCAGAAGTTTCGGTTTGTTCTTTTTGCTGACGAAGAAAACACCCTGTTCTACCTTTTCCGCTGTGGCCTGTTCGGGTTTTATGGTTACTCTTTCAAAGTCTCCCAGCAATTTTTTCGAAAGAGTTACAATATCGTTGGGCATGGTGGCCGAAAAGAAGAGTGATTGACGCTTGGGGGGTAATTTGGCAATGATTTTCTTGATATCGTGAATAAAGCCCATATCGAGCATTTGATCCGCCTCGTCCAATACGGCAAACTCTAAATCGCGAAACGAAATAAAACCTTGGTCCATTAAATCCAACAACCGTCCTGGTGTGGCAATTAAAATATCGACGCCGTTTCGTAGGGCTTGCACTTGCCTACCTTGTTTGACACCTCCAAAAATTACGGTGTTTCGAAGTCCGGTAAACTTACCGTATGCCGTAAAACTTTCCCCAATCTGAATGGCCAGTTCCCGTGTAGGAGTAACGACCAGCGCCTTGATGTGTCTTTCGCCTTGGCTACCGTTTTTTGCGGTGTACAAATGGTGGAGGATGGGAATACCAAAAGCAGCGGTTTTTCCAGTGCCTGTTTGAGCAACGCCCAAAAGATCTTTTCCTCTTAAAAGAATGGGAATGGCTTGTGCTTGAATCGGGGTGGGGTTGGTATACCCTTCCGCTTCAACGGCTTTCAATATGGGTGCTGCTAATTCTAGGTCTTTAAATGTCATGTATAAATAAAATAAGCCGCGAAGATACGGTTAAAGTTTGGATAACCGTGAAATGTGCCTAAATGCACGGGTTTAGCTCCTCTACAACGAATTGTGCTATGGGGTTAAAGGCCAACTACAGCCGCTTCGGCGCATCTTTCACCATCCATGGCTGCCGAAACAATACCTCCAGCGTAACCGCCACCTTCGCCACAAGGGAACAGCCCCTTGATTTCAGGATGCTCTAAATTATCATTTCTAGGTATGGTTACGGGAGACGAGGTGCGTGACTCAACTCCGACTATATTGGCTTCCGAAGTATAGTAACCGTGCATTTTTTTTCCAAAGGCATCTAAACCTTGTCGCAGCCGGCTTCCGATCAATTTGGGTAAGAGCGAATGAAGGGGCGCCGATTGCAATCCCGGTTGGTAAGAGGTCGAATTCAGGTTGGGGGAAAGGTTTCCTTCCACAAAATCAGTTAAACGCTGTGCCGGGGCGGTTTGTGTTCGACCCCCCGAGGTAAATGCCAAACGCTCTAGGTTTTTTTGATATTCCAACCCTTTCAAAGCACCAAACTTATCATATTTGGGAATATCTTCATCTACATTGATCTCTACAACAATTCCCGAATTGGCAAACTGGTTGTTTCTTTTGGAAGGAGACATACCGTTGACCACAACTTCACCCGGTGCCGTGGCAGCGGGGACGATAAACCCGCCAGGACACATGCAAAAAGAATATACGCCACGGTTCTTGACTTGATGCACGAGGCTGTAGGAAGCTGCCGGAAGTGTTTCGTTGCGCACGCCATCGCAATGGTATTGAATTGAATCGATAATATGCTGCGGGTGTTCGACCCTTACCCCCATAGCAAAAGACTTCGCCTTTAGCGCTATTTTCTTTGACTCTAAAAGATAAAAGATATCACGGGCCGAGTGCCCTGTGGCCAAAATGACACGCTGAACATCCATTTCATCTTTATTGTTTAAAATGATGGATTTCAATTTATTATCATTGATTATAAAATCTGTTACTTTAACATTGAAATGAACTTCTCCACCATATCTTTGAATGGTTTCACGTATGCCTTGTACTATCTTGGGCAGTTTATTGGTGCCGATGTGCGGGTGTGCATCGATTAGAATTTGTTCGGTAGCACCGTGATGTACCAGACTCTCAAAAATGCGACGTACATTGCCGCGTTTTAGGCTACGGGTGTAGAGCTTTCCGTCGGAATAGGTGCCTGCGCCACCTTCTCCAAAACAATAATTACTATCTTCATTTACTTTGTGGTCTTGATTGATGGCTTTTAAGTCTCGGCGCCGCTCCTGTACATTTTTGCCAC
This sequence comes from uncultured Kriegella sp., assembly GCF_963975415.1. Classification (NCBI taxonomy): domain Bacteria; kingdom Pseudomonadati; phylum Bacteroidota; class Flavobacteriia; order Flavobacteriales; family Flavobacteriaceae; genus Kriegella; species uncultured Kriegella sp. The sequence goes on along the minus strand of NZ_CAXBGN010000001.1, from coordinate 768,793 downwards.
GTTCCAGTACAATAGGTTTGAACCCCAGTTCTAAACACCGCAAGGCTGCCCACATGCCTGCCGGTCCGAAACCAACAATATGTATAGGTTTTGCGTTTGATACATCTTGGTACTCAAAAGCGTATGTTGTCTTTTTTGGGTAGTCTTCGTTTGAATAAACAGCCAATTTGTAATTGAATATGATAGCCGGTTTTCGGGCATCGATCGACTTACGCAATACCTTTAATCGAATGGTATTCTGGGAAACGCCTAAATAGTTGGATGTCTTTTTTTTAAGAGCCCCTTCTTGAGCTTCTTCTTCAAGTGATAATCGTATCTGTAGGTTTCTGATCATACGGTAAAATTAGGTTAATTTTTAATGTTAATTTAATTGGGCCGGCCCAGAATGATTGTTACAGGTTGTGATTTTTACAGTCCAGTTGTGAAAAACGACAATTGGGAGCTTCGGTATTTTTGAAACCAAGTGGCCTTATTACATTTGGCCCTGGGTTTTGAGGTTGCAAATATTAAACCTATTTGATTGTGTTATCTTGGTAGTGATAAAAAAGTCGGATAAACTTTTTGTTAATTTTAAACGAAAGCTATAGTTAGGGGAAATGGCTATGCAATTGGTAAAGAAACTGTGAATGCGGAGGTTTGGTAAAGATTTAGGAAATGCGCTTTTGGTAGGAACGCTTATCGGTATGGTCATACTGGTAATCTTATATTTTATGGGGGAATTCGATGGGGGCGTTAACTTTCAGATATTGTGGAGGGAGTATTATGAAAACATGATTTTTTCAATAATCATCTATTTTTCAAATATTTATACCTGGAGATATTTCAATGTGCTTTTCGGCGATGATATGAGTTCCTTGAAACGTTTGTTAATAGGCGTTTTAGGTAATTTCGGCGCATCGATCGTGGCGATATTTGTATCGCGAATGGTTGTTGGGGTTGGTATTCGTCAGATTCCGCCTATAGAGTTCTTGAAAAATGAAAGCCCGGGCGACTACTATATTTCATTGATAATAGCTATGGTTGTCGTAGGTGTTTTTTATGCTTTCTACTATTATAAATACTGGCAGGAAACCAAGGTTAAGGAGCAAAAAATCATAGCTGGTACCGCTTCGGCCAAATTCGATGCCCTCAAGAATCAATTGGACCCCCATTTTTTGTTCAATAGTTTGAATGTCTTGACAAGTTTGATTGACGAGGATCCTGCGCAGGCACAACGCTTTACTACATCATTATCAAAGGTTTATCGCTATGTATTGGAACAAAAGAATAAAGACCTGATAACTGTTGATGAGGAATTGGAATTCGCCCGAACTTATATCAAACTTTTAAAAATGCGCTTTGAAGAGAGTATCGTATTTGATATTCCAGAGCGAAGCTCTGATCCTGATGTGAAGATAGTGCCACTATCTTTGCAATTGTTGCTTGAAAATGCGGTGAAACATAATGTGGTGACCGCGGATCGTCCACTGCGTATAGTGGTTTGTGAAGAGGAAGGAGTGCTGGTCATAAGTAATAACCTTCAGGAGAAATTGGTGGTTAAAAAAGGAAGTGGTGTTGGTCTGCGAAACATTCAAGAACGGTACGGCATTTTAACAGATCGAAAAATAATTATTAATAAAACGGCATCGGAATTCAGTGTGCGGCTGCCCATGCTTATAAAACAAATATCGGTTATGGAAACACAGCGGGCATTTATTGATGATAAGCGCTATCAAAAAGCGAAAGAACGTGTCGAGAGTATAAAAGGGTTTTATTACAATCTGATGACCTACTGCTTGGTCATTCCCTTTTTGGCCTATTTGAATTATCGAACGACTAGCTTTCCGTGGGTCGTTTTTCCCATTGTGGGTTGGGGCTTTGGCATTATCATGCACGGACTCGAGGCCTTTCAGTATAATCCGCTTTGGGGTAAAAGTTGGGAAGAACGGAAAATTAAGGAGTATATGGATAAAGATGAATTCTGATCTTAGATGTTGTTCGCCAAAAACTTTGTGACTTTTTGCAGCCCATCCTTCTAAAACGACACTTCGGTATTATCTTTTTAAGGATCAATAAAAGACTTACGAAATTTGAGTAAACCAATTAAAATTAAAACAATGGAAAATTTCAGCAGCGAAAATAAATATATGCGTGCAAAAGAGCGCGTAACTGCCATAAAGCGCTTCTATTCAGGGCTTATATCGTATGTTTTGTTTATTTCTTTTTTGGCCGCGCTTAACTATTGGGTCGATCAGTGGAGTTATCCCTGGTTTTTATGGGCGGCCATGGGTTGGGGTATTGGGCTTTGTTTTCAGGCAGCCAAAGCTTTTAGGTTGAACCCTTTTTTTGGCCGGAACTGGGAGGAGCGAAAAATAAAAGAATTCATGAAAGAAGATGAAAATCAAAAGCAATGGAAATAATGGAAGATAACTATAGTAAAAAACTTAAACGGGCTAAGAAGCGAGTGGAGGAAATTAAGGGCTTTTATATACATCTTTTTGTGTATCTGGCCGTGAATATCTTTATTTTGGCGGGTATATATTCTTCTGTTTCAGGTGATTGGGGTAGTTTTTGGGACATAGGGCATTTTTTTACGCCCATATTCTGGGGGGTAGGGCTGGCTTTTCATGCGGCAAAAGTGTTTGCGTTTAATCCTTTTTTCGGTAAAGATTGGGAAGAACGCCAAATTCAAAAGTATATCGAAGAGGACAAAAAGAATGCCGAAAGATTCAAATAGATAAAAGAGGTTTCGGCTCTTTCAAATGAAAACTGAATGAGACTAAAATAAGCCAGCCAATGAAAACAATTATAATAGAAGATGAAAAGCCTTCGGCAAGACGTTTAAACAGGCTTTTACAGGCTATGGGAGTCGAAGTTTCGGCCATGTTACATTCCGTGGAAGAGTCAGTTGCCTGGTTCGAACGGAATACCCACCCTGACCTTATTTTTTTAGATATTCAACTTTCCGATGGGCTTTCCTTTGAGATTTTTGACAAAGTAGATATCCAAAGCTTTGTGATTTTTACCACGGCTTATGATGAATATGCTTTACAGGCTTTTAAGTTGAATAGTGTTGATTATTTGTTAAAGCCTATTGATGACGAAGATTTAGGGAGAGCGGTCGAGAAATACCGGTCTTTACAGCCAAAGGCCAATAGGTTGACCCTTGATTTTGAGGAGGTGAAAAAATTGTTGGTCAATCCGCTAGAGCGGGAATACAAAAAAAGATTTACCGCAAGGGTGGGGCAGCATTTGAAGATTATCAATGCTTCGGATGTGGAATGTTTTTATAGTGAGAATAAGGGGACGTATGCGGCAACTTTAGATGGTCGAAATTATTTGATCGATACTACTTTGGAAAATCTGGAAACCGAACTTTCCCCAGAAATATTCTTCCGTGTAAGCCGGAAATTTTTTGTGAACGTCGACCATGTAAAAGACATAGTTTCATATACCAATTCACGACTTCAGATCAAGTTGAATCGCTTTTCTGAGGCGGAAATCATCGTGAGTAGGGAGCGGGTGCAAGATTTTAAGTTATGGTTGCAATAAATGTGTTTAATATTCTGATATAAAGCTATATGAATACTATAATAGATTTTTCTTATACTGTTAAAAAATCGTATTATTCGTCCTTTTCAACGCGATTTTCATCAAAAGAAGAGGGTAAAAGTTTCGGAATCAATTTGATGAAAATAGGTAGCAGTACCGCACCTCCAGGTAACATAAAAATGGCCAGGGAAGGAATACTTTTAAAGATGTCGAGCAATTGATTTTGTACTTTCTTTTTCTCCTCCGCAGTTAAATCCCGAAGGGTTGATTTCGATAAAAGCGCGACAAGTTCTTTGCTTTCCGAAAGCTCTTTTTGAAGCCGTTTGCTGTTTCGCAAAATAAGTTTGTTTACCACTTTGGCCATACTTTCGTAAAGCTGAACAGCTAGATTGCTATCTTTTAAATGAGGCACTTTTTTTGAATTCAACGAAAAGAAAGTAGTTACGTCTTCCAGAAATTCCAATATTTTGGTGCGCTCTATATTTAAGTCCCTGCCGATTCCGAAAATAAATTCCGACTCTTTATAGTCTAGAGACTTGTCTTCCCATACGGTGAGACAGGCCATATCTAGAAAATATTGATTTTCGGCTTTCGAATAATTATTGAGCAACTTTTCGCGGTACGAACCGTCAAAACGTTGATGTTCGACATCGATAAAAGTCAATGACGAAGCGAACAATTGGGCCAGTCTTTCGTCAGTTCTGTTTTTTTCTTTAGAATTAAGGGCGTGATAGGTGATATTTATGGCAATGAATTCCAGATTTTGGGCGTATGCTTTTACATCGGTTTCTCCCCTTAGGTATCTTTTAAAGGTTAATACATCAATAAATAAAAGTGAATTGGTTATGATGCTGTTGAATGTTTTACTGATCATATTATCTTCGAGGTATACACGTGAATCAATCAGCAATTCTAATTGTGCCGAAGTCTTTTTTCCGGTAAGTAGTTTGTTGAGGAACGATATTTTTGAAACTTCCAAGCTGTTATAGAACTTAAATAGACTATCGAGAAAGTCTGTGAAACTAGATTCTTTAAATTCAAAGCTATAGGTGTAGTAGAGCGCCGTAAGTAAATTGACCTTTGCATTTTCGTCTTCCGAAGGTCGGTGGGGAGACACAATAAATTTGGGTCCGGAAACATTGATGCCGTAAATGAATCCACTAATCTTAAGTTCTTGGTAAAGATGGTCAAAATCGGAAAAAAGATTTTTTCTCTCTTTTACTAGAGATCCGAATTTATCGATCCAACCAGATGATGATGGGTTCATATTAGAAGGTTTATTAGGCCAAATTAAAACAAAATATGGGACATCGTTATATAGGACACTATTTCAACTTATTCATTAGTCAAATATAAAGTGGAGAACGATCAAGTTTGGTAAAGGTGGTGATGCCAGTGTCTATCTTTTGTTGCCTTTTTTTCCTTCTTAAAACTTTACAAACTTAAGTCATTAACAAAATATTAACATCTAAAACCAAACCCTCAGACTTAAACCTCGTAAGTAATGGTGATAATAATCTAAAAATTTAGAAAAATGAAAAAAACAAAAATTTATTTAGGGCTGTCTGTATTGGCGGTTGTGGGGGTTGTTTTAATAGCGGCCGACCATATTGATGCACCAGGCACCACGAACACTACTGCCGATATTACCGATTTTTATGCTTTTGAACCCAGTGAGGGGTCTGACAATACGGTATTCGTGGTAGACTTGCAAACTAATGTAATGCCTGACCTGGCTTATGGCAGTTTTGATGAAAATGTACTAACAGAAATTAATATCGATACGAATAATGATCTCGAAGAAGAGTTTGTCATTCAAGCCATACCTAGGGATGGGAAAATGTATTTCTTCGGGCCTGTAGCACCTTCTCAAACAGGATTAAACGGTGAGGTAATGGTCGATTTTCCTTTAGGCTCAGTCGATATATCGGCTACCACTGCTATAGTTGAAAATACAACGGATGGAGTTGCACTCTTCGCAGGACCACGGCAAGACCCTTTCTTTTTTGATTTTGGTCAGTTCAACCAAGTAATCGGGGGCATGGCTCCAGAAGGTTTTAAGGCAGCCGATGAGGCGGTAGATACTTTTGAAGGGGCCAATACAATGTCACTTGTTGTTGAAATTCCCAATAGTATGTTGGGTGAAACAACAGGAATGAATGCATTGGGAGTGCCTGTGTACAAAACATGGGTAACCACAAATATTAAACAATAAAAACAACTTAAAAAAGACAAAATGAAATTATATAACAAATTTTTATTCTTGCCAATTTTGGCCGCCACGGTACTAGTTTCGTGTAGTGATGATGATATGGTCGGTGAAGAAATGGCAATTGCCACGTGCTCTGATGGTATTAAGAATGGTGATGAAACTGACATAGATTGTGGTGGATCAGCTTGTGAGCCCTGCGAAACTGCTGTAATGCCCGATTTTTCAGGCACCTATGCCCAAGCTGATTTTATGGGTAGACCAGGTATAAGCACTGTGTTTATCGCTGATGTAGAATCGGAAAGTTTTAGTAGAAAAGATGCTTACAATGAAAAGGTTCCAGCTGAGATGGCTGCAGCTTTTAGACCATGGTTCGAAACACGGTTAGAGGCTTACCATGATGTTTATGCCAATCTTTTGGGTGCCAATCCTGAAGATGTCAACTATGAAACCAATATTTTAGGTTTAGACATAACGGCGTTGACAGGTTATTTGGCTGCCGATGTTTTAGAGGTAGCTCCCAACCATCCAACTACCTACTTTAATCCAGGTACTGATTTTGACAATGATGGAAGAATACTCGTGCCAGACGGTGATGAGATCGGGTTAACAGGTAGAACGTTACAAGATGATGTCATCGATGTTTCGTTAATACTTCTTTTCGGAGGTATGGAAGGTGACCGTTTTAGTGGGCAAGATGATGGTAATGGCGGTATGTTGCCGCGTCTAACTTCAGATGGTGTTGCCTTTACTGCAACTCCAAGTGATAATTTCCCTTACCTAGGGGCTCCTGAGTAAGTCTATGAAAAAGGAGCATAGGGGAGGGTGATTTCACCCTCCCTTATTTTAAAAAGTAAGTAAGCTTACAGCCATTTATTTATACGACCATTTTGCAAGATTTCTTTTAGCATAAAGAGAAGAAGCCTTCAAGAACTTTACAATTAAACCTTAAAAACACTACCATGAGATATATTTTTACTTTATTGACGGTTTTCAGCCTTGTTTCATGTCAAATGGGAGGGGAGGCTACGGTCACCAACTCTGAGGATTACAATGAATTTCTAATTAATAAACCCCTTAAAACAGACTCGAAATATTTCAACCTTTGGAATTCAAAAATAAAGCCTGATAGCATTCAGTTGATGAGTTTCGGAATCGTAGCAGGGGAATACAATGATTTTTTTCAAAAAACTGGCGATATTCAGTATTTGAAAAAAGCGGAACAAGCACTGGAAAAAGCTGTCGATATTGCGGCTATTGGAAGGGCTGGTTATTACAGGGCACTGGCTAGAAACTATATATCACAACATCGATTTAAAGATGCCCTGCGAATGGCGAATGCTGCTCGAAAGAGGGGAAGTGATATTACGGACTCTCAAAGATTACTGTTTGATATTCAAATGGAACTTGGTAATTATAAGGATGCGGAAAAATATCTTGACAGCACGAAAAACATGTCTGATTTCGGTTATCTAATACGGTTGGCCAAATGGAACGACTATAAAGGTGATTTAGATACTACCATACGATTTATGGAAAAGGCCATGATGGAAGCCGAGAAAACAAACAGTAATGAACTTAAACTTTGGTCTTATACCAATTTGGCTGACTACTACGGCCATGCAGGAAAAGTAAAAGATTCGTATCGATATTATTTAAAGGCACTGAAACTTGATCCCGGCAATGCTTATGCTAAAAAAGGTATTGCATGGATTGTATTTTCCTATGAGAAAAATCCAGAAGAAGCTTTGCGAATATTAGATTCGGTGACAAAAAATTATAAGTCTCCCGACTATTATTTAGTAAAAGCGGAAATTGCCGAATTTATGGGCAATGATATAGAGAGCCTATCTAATCTGGACCTGTATTTTAAAATGGTTCAAAATTCCGACTATGGTGATATGTACAATGCATACAATGTCAATCTTTATATCGATAAAACGCAACAATATAAAAAGGCAATTCAGTTGTCGAAAAAGGAAGTTGCGAACAGGCCGACACCTGAGTCTTACAGCCTTTTGGCCTATAGTTATCTTAAGAACGGGGAAACTGAAAAAGCACGTAATATTGTTGAGTTGCATATAGAAGGAAAAACTTTTGAGCCCAACATTCTCTATCGCAATGCCGAAATTTACAAGGCGACGGGTGAAAAAGAAAAAGTCCTGTTGTTGAAAGAAGAACTTATGGGGGCTATATATGAGTTAGGTCCATCTATGGAAGACAAAATCGTTCATTTGTAGATGAGGAAAAGAAAAGGATGTAAGCTAACAGATTTTGGTCGATAATTCATTTTTTTAGGTTTGGTTGTTTTTTTGAATAATACCCCAGCTACAAAAACTGGGGTATTTTCTTAGTTTAAAGAAATAATATTCAGAATATTTTTAATTTTTTTGTAGGAACATATAACAAAAATTAGTAAACTTACGTTACGTAGTTGATAATTGTACTTTTTACACGCAAATTTTATATTTGGAATTGAACTTTTATAAATATACCGACCAACTTAAATCCCCCGATACTTTATGGAATACATCCTGTTTGCCCTGTGGATATCAGTAATGTTATTAGTTGCCGTTAAAGTGATGTCAGCCCGAAAAGCCTTGCGAAAGACATTGAAGTCCCGGAAATAGCCATTACCTTTTTTAAGCAATATTTGTTTTCGGCGTAGAAATAACGCTTCGATGACCCTGTCTATGTCGTAAGTATGATGAAATACGTTATGGCTTAAGCTTCTTATTTATTTCCTATTCGTTGGGATTAATACTTTGGTCATAACATTTTCCGAATTAATATGGGTAGTAATAAAAGGTCTAGTATTAAAGCGGTCAATAGGGTAGTACTTATTAGTAGACCAATAGTAATACTGGGTTTATGAACGGAAAACAATAAAACCATAAACCCAAAAAATAGCGTAATCGTTGTTATTATCAGTGCTCTTCCTGTTTCTAGAAATGTTTTTTCCAAAGCGGCTTCTTTGTCCAATCCTGTAGACCTACAGAGTTTATATTTTCCCAAGAAATGAATGGTGTCATCTACGGCAATACCGAATACAATGGCAAAAACGATAGAAACCGAAGCCTCAAGTGGAATGCCTAAAAAGCCCAATAATGCTCCTGCAAATAACAGCGGCATCAAATTTGGGATCAGAGATATCAGAACGAGTTTTGCATTTTTAAAGAGTATTGACATGAGTAGGGCAACCAATAAGAGTCCGAGCGATAGTCCTTGAAGCAGACTATCTCTGGCATAAATTGCATTTTTATCTAATAAAAGTCCTTTACCGGTCAATTTGAATTGTACTAAACTGGTGTCGGTTTGAGTAGCGACGAATGTGTTTATCTGGTCGTAGATATTATTTAGACTGTCTGCCCCTACATCTAAAACTCTTGAAGTTATTCGAGCTTTGGTTTCGGTAGCATCTACAAACTTTAACAATTGTCTTTTGGCGAGGCTGTTGATTTCTTTTTTGTATGCTTCGAATGTGCCTTTTTCCTTAGGCAAAGAAAAGTATTCTGATTTATTGAGATGATGAGCCCTATTAATCGTTTTGTAAATAGCGGTCACAGATTGTACATTACCAATAGCATTTATTGTCTTTAATGTATTCTCTACCTTTTCAATTTCCTGTATTAAGGCAAAATCTGTCACCTTGTGAGGTGCTTTAGCTATAACGGCTACTTCCAAAGGTCTGAAGCCTGAATAATTGTTCTGAAAGAAAGTGAAATCTTCGGCAATATCACTGCCTTCGGGCAATACTTCAGAAAATTGATAATTCGTACTGATTCTCGAAATTCCCCAAAAACAGATAAACATTAAAAGTAAGCTTCCGAATACTATGGGCCGTTGTCTTTTTTTTGTAAAAATATTTAGCTTTGCCAGAAATAGCGACCATTCGAAAGTGGTATCTCTCTTTAATAAAAGGTACCTGGGCTTGACCATCAACAATAGTGTGCTGGTTAGTAAGATGACTGTGATGTAGGCCACGCCTACACCTATTGCAGAATTGATTCCAAAATTACTAATACTCTCCAATCGAGAATATAGAAGCGACACAAAACCGATTGCGGTGGTAATCGATGTTAACAATGTCACAAGGCCTACTTCCTTAAGGGCGGTGATCAAAGCGGTTTCCCTATCTTCTCCCATCCGCATTTTTAATAAAAAGCTATCCATTATATGTATTACATCTGAAGTAGCAACAATTAAAAGTAATATCGGATAAAAGGCGGCCAAGGCGTTAAGTTCTTTTCCTAATGCCGATAAAATGCCAAGAAAAAGTAGCAAAGCCATTACAATCGAAAACAATGATATGAGCACTATGGCGATGCGGCGGTAAACCAGAAGAAGTATGAAAAAGACTAGTATCGTTGAAACAATAGTGGTTACGATTAATTCCCGTTTTTGCATCTGAACAATGGCTTCATAAAAAAAAGCACGCCCCATGAGATGGTAATCGTTTAATTTGTTTTTGGTCAACGATTGGCGTACTTCGCTCAATAATTTTAGCGATTGATTATAATTGAGTTCATCGTCTGTTTCAATTGCAATGACCATTGAAGAACCTTGCGCATCGATCAAGGTATTCAAGAAAAGCTCATTATTTTTTAATTTTTCCCAATCGGCGGCGTATTTTGTGGAATCCTGTAAATGTATAACGGGCAATCTGGTATAGCCGAAGGAGGTTTTTAAAGGATAAAATAAGGTCGTAAGCGATTGGCTTTCTTTTATATAGGAGAATTTTTTCGAATCTAATGAAAATTGATGGAACCTTTTCAAGAAACCACTATCAAAGACTGAGGGCTCATTTTCTATGGCGATTAGCAGAAAATTATCATCGCTTCCGAAATCTTTGATAAAATCGTTGTAGAAAATCAGATCTTCGTCCCCTTCCGGAAAAAATTGGCTAAAGTCAAAAGAGAATTTCAAATTTCCTAATAGTATAACCGAGAGAATGGCTAAACCAAAGAAAGTGGGAAGTATTACTTTTTTTACCGTCAGTAGTTTGGGCATAAGATTTCAGTTGTTTTTCGTAATCATGCATAATGAGGTTGACCAGGGCAATTTAAGAAACAAGTGTCTATTCGATCCCAAAGCGTATAATTAAAATCATTCGAAGTACCGCAGTCAAAAATACAGGTCATTGTATACGTATTTTCTAAGAGCTTAAGTTTGGATAAGATTAGTTTTAGTTGTTTCTGATTTTTAAGTTAATATTTTGTATATCAAAATATTATGCTATTGTTTTTTTGATATAACGCCCAAAACTTTAGCTAAACGGCAAAACCAAAGTATTTTATTTCCGTAAGTAATATACAGGTCGAATGAGACTTTTCAATTTAAATACGAATTAAATAATATACTTATGGATTATTATTTCTTTACACTCTGGATGATTTTAATGGTATTTACTTGTGTGAAAGTAATAACTGCATATTATTTCTTGCAGAAAAAAATCGAAGCTTTACAAATCACACTGAACAATAAGCCTAAACTTTAACCCCCGGTCAATATCAGTAGTAATGGTTACGTCCGCATAGTAAAGACATTTGAAGGTATTGTGCATATCGGCAAGTAATTTTATCAGACGGGGCAATGGATATATTTTAATTTCAATATTTTGCCCTCAGGTTTTCAATTTTCGCCATATCGTATTTATAATGTCAGAAAACTTGATGTGTCTATATTATTAGCCTATACATCGATTAATTGTTACTTATTTAAATGATCAAGAACACTGTATTATCAATCGCTATTATTTGCTGTTGTTATCTAACTACTGTTGCCCAAAACAAGAACAAATCAAAGCAAGACAGTACCGTCAAAAAAAATTTAAAAATCTCCGCTTTTCCGGTCGCATTCTATACACCGGAGACTGCATTTGGGTTCGGGGGTCTTGGAATAGGTACCTTTTGGTTGAACCCAGAGAATAGGGATACACGCCCTTCTTCGGTGCAGCTAGGTCTCAGCTACACGACAAAGAGTCAATTTTTACTGTATATGCCTTTTGAATTCTATAGGGATAACGAGAAATGGCGTGTTGTCGGTGAATTTGGGTTTTATAAATACTTCTATAATTTTTATGGGGTGGGTATGGATGCAAAGGAGGCAGATGAAGAAACTTATGAGGTAACTTTTCCAAGAGTTCGTTTTTCAATAGTGCGCGAGTTGTTCACCAATTTTTCGATAGGCGTGGGTTACGAATTTGACAATTTTTCGAACTTAAAAATTAAGGAGAACGGTATTTTAAGTTCTTCCGAAGTCATAGGAAAAAGAGACGGCACCATTTCAAACATCGGGTTGGTTGCCTTTTATGATGCACGGGACCATATATTTTATCCCACAAAAGGAATCTACATTCAGGGAAATGTTTTTACTTCATCTCAAATATTGGGGTCTTCGTTTTCTTACTACAAAGCCGAACTCGATACGCGGTATTATCAAAAGTTGGGCAAACGACATATCTTGGCTTCCAATCTTTTTTTGGCCCACAGTAGCAATAATACCCCATTTTATGATCTCTATTATTTGGGGTCAAAGCGCACACGTGGTATTAACAACCGTCGTTTTCAAGATAATGCCGAATTAAGTTTTGCGCTGGAATATCGCTTTCCCATTGCCGGTCGTTTCGGAGGTGCGGCCTTTGGTTCTACGGGAACGGTTGCCTCAGACCTTGCAAAGGTATTGCAGTCTTCCTATATTAATGCGGCAGGGGTCGGATTGCGATATATTATAAACAAAAGGGATGGGGTAAGGTTAAGAGTCGATTATGCTATGTCAAACGAAGGCGGTAATTTTTATTTTACCATTAAAGAAGCGTTCTGATAAAAATCAAATCGATAAGTTAACTTTTTAAGAGATATTCCCTAAACGTATCGAACCGATGTTAAAGTTCGATCCAATTGTTAAGGTCAAGGGTCCAATCGTAGTTTTTATAGGTGATATCGATGTGTTTAGTTGTAGTAATAATATCAAATTGCTTCAATATTTTTTTGACTCCTTTCTTACATCCGAAATCGCCCCTAAACCAATTGAAGAGAGCGGTGACCGCAACTTCTTTTTTGTCGACATCATATTCTGATGTGCGCTCTAAGTAATTTTTAGTGCTTTTGTTAAACTGTTCGTCAAGCTGGGCAGCACTGTAAATAGCAACTGGTGGGCAATCTTTAGCACCACAGTTCAAGGCAAAATGAATACGGTAGTCACGTTTACCAACCCTTAATTTTCGTTCAAATTTATTAGGAAACCACTTCCGTACCAAACCAAGGCCCAACGGCCATTGTGATTTACGAATTATACCGTGTTCTATCTTTTCGAACGAAATTAACCTGCCCGCAATGGGAATTTGTTCTCTTTTGAAAAAGTCTCTTTTATCCTCATAGAGGTCCGGGTTTTCGGAAAGTATGACCTGAATATAAGCATTGTAAATATTAACCCAGAAAGCCAATTTTTGTTCATCGGTTACCAAGTTTTCTTCTAAAATTTCTAAAGTAGTACCGTATAATTGTGCCCTGATGTCGCTTGTGTCATTGTTGGTTTTAATGTTATTCAAAAACCTTTCAGACAATTGATTGAAATTCATAGATGAAGTACTTTTTTTTTGTGCTTCAATAGTATATTGGGTAAACATAAAAAGCGAGAAAATAATGGATTTTATGATAACCGATTTTATTATTGTCATATTTCTTCTTTTAAACCTACTTACGTAAACGCATACGCCGGGGTTTGGATGGTTGGTCGAAAAAAAAGATAATACTATCAAAAAATAATCTACTATTAGTATAGAACTCCGAAATATTGTATCTATTTTACTACAAAATATTTCATGTAAAGAAATCCATGGAAAGAGAACAGGCTAATTACGGGCAAACAACCTATTCGCAAAAATGAACAGCATTCGTTTATGATCAGTATAATAATTCCGGCTCATAATGAGTATGATAATTTACGACCACTTTTGTTCGAATTGGCGCCTGCCACGACATTAGATGGCGTAGAAGTTATTGTTTCTTTATCTTCTTGTAGTACCGATGATTCAGAAAATATCGAGGTAGGCGAGCATATCCGCTTTTGGCGAAGCAGCGGTACAGGAAGAGCCATACAGATGAACGAGGCGGCTGACTTGGCAAAGGGCAATATTCTTGTTTTCTTACATGCAGATGTCACACCTCCGAAATCGTTTTTGTCTGATATAGAAAACACGCTTAAGGCTGGCTATGATGCAGGTTTTTTTTCATATCGATTTGATAATGAAAATGTATTTCTAAAGATTAATGCGTCGTTTACCGCCAAGGATGGTATATTTACAGGAGGCGGAGATCAGTGTCTTTTTATACGAAAATCCGTTTTCGAAAAATTAGAGGGTTTTGATAAGCACCAAATCGTTATGGAAGATTTTGAATTTTTCGAGAGAATGAAAAAGAACAATGTACGTTATAAGATTATAAAGAACGACCTGGTCGTATCGGCCAGAAAATATCAGAATAATTCATATATGAGGGTAAACCTTTCCAATCTGCTTCTTGTCATTTTGTTTAAACTCGGATACCCTGCAAATAAATTGAAAACCCTACATAACCGTCTGATACGCTCCCCCTATCAAAGTGGTTCCTAAATAGCCTATGAAAGAAATTATCAATGGTATTCAACAAATAGGTATCGGAGTGGCCGACGCCAAAGAAGTTTTTAATTGGTATCGTAAATATCTGGGGTTTGATATTTTAGTCTTTCAAGACGAAGCGACTGCGGGTCTAATGACCAAATATACTAACAATACGGCCTATTCAAGGTTGGCAATGTTGGCGCTGAATATGGTAGGTGGCGGAGGATTGGAAATTTGGCAGTATAAAGATAGAATTCCGGAAGCTTCGAAGACTCCTATTTTGTTGGGCGATTTAGGAATCAATGTGATGAAACTTCGATCCAATGCGATTGAGGAAACCTATAAAGAATTAAAAGCTCTACAACTATCATTTCTTACGGAACTTCATACTACCGAAGTTGGGCGGTCTCATTTCTTCTTTGAAGATCCATGGGGCAATTTGGTAGAGGTAGTCGCAGATAATTATTGTTTCTGTTCCTCAAAATCGGCTTCAGGCGGTGTTTTGGGCGTGGTTGTCGGAGTTTCCGATATGGATGCATCAATTGATTTTTATAAGCACTTATTAGGCTTTGATCATGTCGTCTATAACAAAAAAGGGGTGTTTCAAGATTTTTGCGATTTACCCAGTGGTAAAGCTTCTTTTCAAAGGGTGCTTCTAAAACGCAGTACTACAGCCGTCGGTGGGTTCGGAGAACTTTTCGGTCCTGCTGAAATTGAACTCATTCAGACTGAAGAGCGGAAACCCGATAAAATATACAAAGATCGACTTTGGGGTGATTTAGGTTATATACACCTATGTTTTGATGTGCATGGTATGCAGGCCCTTCGAGAGCATGCCAAAAGCCTGAACTTCCCCTTTACCGTTGATAGTGCCGATAGTTTTGATATGGGTGCTGCGGCGGGCCATTTCAGCTACGTTGAAGATCCTGATGGCACACTAATCGAATTTGTGGAGACCCATAAAGTTCCTGTATTAAAGAAATTGGGAATTTATATCGATTTAAAGAAGCGAAATCCGCAAAAACCGCTTTCAAAATGGTTAGTTAAGGCTATGCAAGTGCATCGCGTAAGAAGTGATCGCTAACTCGCGATAACACTTTTAAAGGGAACTAAAATGGCATATTTTCGGAAGAATTTTAGGGCCATCCTCATTTTCTATTTGGGTTATTAATTTTTGTATAGCGACCAGATTTTACATAAGAAAATACTTTAATTTGCAGGTGTTGTTCCAGGTGAAAAAGCAGCTGTATAGAATTTTCTTCGAAACTCTTGTACGCACCTGAGCTGGTTAAAATCAGCTGTATTTTTTTGTAAAATAAGGGAATTACTAAAGGTAAAAACACGTTGAATGGGTGAACTAACGGAAGAGCAAAAAAGACTTGAAGCACATTATTCCAAAGAAAAAGATTGGTTGAAATGGGGGCCGTATCTAAGTGAGCGACAGTGGGGTACGGTTAGGGAAGATTATAGTGAAAACGGAGATGCCTGGAATTATTTTCCGCACGACCATGCCCGCAGTAGAACCTATCGATGGGGAGAAGATGGTATTGCCGGTATCTCTGATCGGTACTGCAATATCTGCTTTAGTATTGGACTATGGAACGGCAAAGATCCTATTTTAAAAGAGCGTCTCTTTGGTTTGACAGGCCCCGAAGGCAACCATGGGGAAGACGTAAAAGAACTCTATTACTATCTAGAGAATACGCCCACACATTCGTACATGAAACATTTGTACAAATATCCTCAGAATGAATTTCCATACGACCGTTTGGTCGAGGAAAACAAAAATCGTAGTGAACATGATTTGGAGTTTGAATTGTTGGATACTGGAATTTTCGATTCGAATGATTATTTCGATGTTTTTACCGAATATGCCAAGGCTGATGGGGAAGATATACTTATAAAGATTTCAATAAGCAACCGGAGTTCAAATTCGGCAACCCTACACGTTTTGCCAACACTTTGGATAAGGAATTTTTGGAATTTCGCCAAGGTTTCAGAAAAACCTGTAATCAAAAAGAAAGGCTCAAAGGAAGTGCCTTTTGTATCAATTGCTCATAATTATGCAGGCAACTATAATTTATATTTCGAAAAACCTGCGCACCTTCTTTTTACAGAGAATGAAACGAATAAGGTTAAGGTGTTTAACGCTGTCAACGACCACCCTTTCAAAAAAGATCTTTTTCATGATGCCGTAATAAACGACAATTACACGCTTGCTGAAAGCAGGGGGCAAGGCACAAAATTCACACCTTCGTACGAACTCGTTATGGGACCTGGAGAGACCCGGGAACTGAAACTACGATTAACCACCAAAACTTTGAGTACGCCATTTGATACGGAGTTTGATGCTTTATTCTTGAAAAGGGTGAATGAATCGCAAGCCTTTCTTGATACATATGTCAACGGAAATTCTGAAGCACTTAAAGAGGTGCAAAAACAGGCTTTGGCGGGTATTTTATGGTCTAAACAATATTACAATTATGAGGTTGAACGATGGCTGAAGGGCGACCCGAACGAGCCGCCCCCACCGGTAGAGCGACTAAAAGGGAGAAATAGTGACTGGAAAACCTTACGAAACCACGATATTCTGGCTATGCCCGATAAATGGGAGTATCCATGGTTTGCTGCCTGGGATACGGCCTTTCACTGTATCACTTTTGCATTGGTCGATTCCAATTTCGCCAAGCAACAATTGCTTCTTTTTACCAAGGAATGGTATATGGCACCGAACGGACAGATTCCGGCTTATGAGTGGAACTTTAGTGATGTCAACCCTCCGGTGCAGGCTTGGGCTTCTATTCAGGTGTATGAAATTGAAAAAAAGAGAACGGGTAAGGGTGATATTGATTTCTTAAAAAGGATGTTCAACAAATTGGCCTTGAACTTTACCTGGTGGGTCAATCGCGAAGATAGTTCGAACAACAATGTTTTTGAGGGTGGTTTTCTGGGTTTGGATAATATCGGGGTGTTTGATCGTAGCAAGGGAATTCCAGGTGGGGGTGTTCTCGAACAGGTCGATGGCACCTCATGGATGGCCTTGTATTGCTTGAATATGTTGGAAATGGCCTTGTTGATCGCTATTGAAGATGAAACTTTTGAAGACATGGCACTCAAATATTTGGGACACTTTGTGTTTATAGCGGAAGCACTGAATAATATTGGTCAAGATTATGCCGGGTCTTGGGACGAGAAAGATGGTTTTTTCTATGATAGGCTTATTTTGCCGAGCGGGGAAACCCTGCCGATCAAGGTTCGTTCTATTTCTGGACTTTTGTCGATGGCTGCAGTTTTGAACATCAAAAAGGACTGGCTGGATAAATTACCCCGTTTTAGAAGAAGCATGGAATGGTTTAGAAAACATCGTATTGAAAATTCCAAATACCAAGTTATAGAAGAGTATTCAGAAGAAAAAGATGTTCTTTTGTCCTTGGTGCCGAAAAAACGATTGCAGGTGATGATAAATAGTGTATTGAGCGAAAAAGAATTTTTAGCTCCCTACGGCATACGGTCGTTGTCAAAAATTCATGAAAAATCATACACTATTTCCATTGAAGGGGTCAATTATAGCATAGATTATGAACCTGCTGAATCGAATACGGGTATTTTTGGTGGCAATTCGAATTGGCGCGGGCCGATTTGGATGCCTATGAACTATCTTTTTATCAATTCAATATTAGAGTACCATGATTATTTTGGAGACAAAGTAAAGTTCGCCTACCCGACCGGTAGTTCGAATATGCGCTCTTTAAAAGAGATAAGTGACGAGCTTGCCAAACGATTGGTTCGAATCTTCACAAAGGATGATGCCGGAAATAGGCCTGTTCATAGTCTTCACGAAGACAAATACAGCGAGGATCACTTTAAGGACCTACTTTTGTTTTATGAATATTTCCATGCAGATAATGGTCGAGGAGTAGGGGCTTCGCACCAGACCGGGTGGACGGCCTTAGTGGCAAATTTGGTTGATGGAATGTCGTAGTGATACAACCGATAGAAAATATCTTATCACTGAAGTAAGCATACTAATTTTTGTTGTGAAAGGGGATAACCTTGAAATTATAAAAGCACTTTTTAATACTTGATTTTTTACTATTATTGGGAGGGTAGCTGATGTAACTACTTCATAAGTTAGAGTTTGGGTTTTGCAACATTCTGTGCGAATACTGTCTGGTACTACAAATGGTTTTTCAATGATTATTTGTGGGATAAATGAAAACGGTTGAAATAAAAATTTAAAGGGATGTAGTAGAAGATGCCCCATATTTTTTGGAATAAGCAATATTTTATTACATTTATCTCGATGTTGACAAGAATTGAATGCTAAAAAGAACGAATTCTTAAGTTGAAAGGGTTTGACACTGCCATGTTTATCACAAATATTGTTGGAAAGCATACTACCTAGCTTTTCTTATGTTTTATTGAAATAATAGATTTTATAGTAAGTAATTAATGAATACGAACGATTCTAGAGCGGAACTTTCCCTTCGGGCGGAGGCAATTATCTGGAAAAAAATAAAGAACGGCGATACCGATGCCTTGGGTGAATTGTACGACCAATTTGTTGATACACTCTTTTCGTATGGAATGCAGCAATCACATCACAAAGAACATGTTATGGATTGTATTCATGATCTTTTCGTTGACTTGTACAAGTATCGAAACAATCTTGCACAAACAGATAATGTAAAGTTTTATTTACTCAAGTCCCTAAAAAGAAAAATTAATAAGAAGTACCAAAGAAAAGTTATTCCCATTCAAAATGAAGCGTTTTTTATGGGAATTGAAGAACATAGAAATTTTGTTCCATCGCATGAAGATGATCTTATTCATGCCGAAAAAGCCAATGAAAAAAGTGTGAAGTTGGTCGATGCTCTGAGTACACTTACCAAAAAACAAAAAAAAGGCTTGTTTTTGCGTTTCAATCAAGACCGGCCTTACGAAGAGATAGCCGAAATTATGAATGTCTCCGTTGCTACGGCCAGAACTATTATATATAGGGGTATCAAATCTTTAAGAAAATACCCACTTTCCCTATTGTTTTTATTCAGTATACTCTTCTTCTTATAAAAAGTCGCTTTTTTTTGTCTATAAATAGTAAATCGATTACTTATTGAAATTGAAGGGCTTGTTGAGTACCATTAGGTAATCTCAAGAAGCATGAAAATTTCGTTTGGTTTGAACTATTCTCTCAAATTTGTCAAAATACCGGCAATACTGGCCATATGCTGTATCTGTATGTCTTTCATTGTACTGGAAAAGAGTGCTAAAAAAAGGGTAGAAAAAGCGTTTACAGCTTATATAAAAGATTCGGTGCAAGTTGAGGTGGCTTTGATGTACAATCGAGAGAATCTGCCCGATCGTTATTTTAGTCCTGTTGTAACGCCTGTTTGCGAAGAGGGTATTTGCTATGAGCTAGTGGTCGATGTCTATTGGGACTTGTTAGGCAATTTCTTGGAATATAAAGAATCAAAAGAAGACCCTTTTACCAAGTTTGACCACATTCGGTTTACAGCTTCTGATCATCAAAAAATGAAAGATATCTTGGCAGATAAGACGTCGCTGTTGGCGAATTATGAAGCTAAGGATTTGGTGGACCCTAGGGTTGAGATTAAATCCGACGTCATTGACGGGGTGACCGGTGCAACCTACAAATCACTCAGTGGGGCGGTTGTTAAGGGAGCCGTATATAGTTCGCACACCTTGTGGCATATTGTTAATGGTATTATTTCAGCTAAAATTTTTGAACATACCGAAAAATTGCTGAATGATGATTTATTAGTTCAAATGCTACAATCGAGCAATTACAATCAGCAATTTTATGCCTTGAATAAAATCGATGTAGAAAAAAAAGAATTTCAACCTTATCTTTTTGATTTGCTTGCCAAAGGCGAATCATATGTTCCATTTTTTGCCATCGAAAAATTACCTGAAAGTATATGGTCATCGGCCGAATATCAAGAGCGGTCGGCAGAACTTCTGCCAGAATTGGAATTTAAAATGCAAAATGAGGTGCTCAATAAACTAATGGGTAAGGCTGTGGTAAGGGAGGCCTTAAGGTCTTTGATTAAAAATAGTAAGGGGCTGAGGGATAATCAAATTGAAAAGGTCTTTACTATCCTTCGTGAAAACCGAAAGAACCTTGAAAACAAGGAGATGGATAAGTTGGCCGATATATTGTACTCTGAAAACACAACATTGTCAAAAAACGCTTACCGAATATTATCCGAAATAAAGCCGCAAAACAAAAAGGTAAATCAGAAGGTTAAAAGCTACGAAAGACGAATAAACTAACATCAAAATAATTCAAATGGCAAAAAGAAGAGATTTTATGAAGGCTTTGGGGCTAGGCTCCGGTACTTTTTTAATGAGCCCTATTACCCTATTTGGGAATTCTACGGAAGATGAAATTCAAAAATTCATTGCGAACAATGGAAAAGACCCCAAAGATTTTACTATTGATAAAGATGTTTATCATAAAAAAGAATATAAAACCGACATTTTAATTGCCGGTGGTGGTATGGCAGGTATTTGCGCGGCATTGGCCGCAGCAAGAAATGGAAGTAAGGTTATCTTGATGCAAGATCGTTCCCGTTTGGGCGGAAACGCAAGCTGTGAAATACGAATGCATATTTCTGGGGCAAGCCAGCTGAAGCAAGTATGGCGCGAAACTGGAATATTGGAAGAATTGGTATTGACCGAAGCGGTGACCAATCCGCAACGATCCTATGAAATGTGGGATTATGTCTTGTACGACAAACTAGTTTCGGAAGAAAATATCACCCTACTTCTTGATACTGCCCTGTACGATGCCGAAGTTGTCGATGGTCAGATTAAAAAAGTGTGGGGCCTTTGTTCCCCAACTGAGGAAATTTCGATTATCACAGCCGATTTTTTTGCAGATTGTACTGGTGATGCAACCTTGGCCGCTAAAGCAGGGGCAGAGTATATGAGGGGCAGGGAGGCGAAATCACTGTGGGGAGAATCACTTGCCGTTGATGTTGCCGACCAAAAAACAATGGGCAACAGTTTGTTGTTCATGTCTAAAAAGTATGATAAGAAAATGCCGTTTACACCACCGAAATGGGCAAGGAAATATACCACTAAAGATTTTATCCATAGAAATATACAGACCTATGAATATGGGTATTGGTGGCTTGAGTTGGGGGGCGAAATTGATATCGTGCGCGACGGACAACAAAATAGGCATGATTTAATGAGTGTACTCTTTGGAGTTTGGGATTATATCAAAAATTCAGGAAATCATCCCGATTCTGAGAATTGGGCATTGTCGTGGGTAGGAATGATTCCAGGTAAACGGGAAAGTAGAAGGGTTGTAGGTGACTATATCATGAAACAAGAAGATGTTCAGGGGGCCAAGTTATTTGAAGATCGTGTGGCCTATGGCGGATGGCCTTTAGACGACCATCCACCTGGAGGTATGGATACTACAGGAGAAGTACCCTATGTTTCTATTCCATTAAAGGGGCCGTACTCCATACCTTTCAAAACCTTGTACAGTAAGAATATTGGTAATCTATTGATGGCCGGTCGTAATATTAGCGTGTCGCATGTGGCCCTTTCATCGACCAGGGTAATGGCCACTTGTGCTACTTTGGGGCAGGCAATTGGTACCGGCATGTTCTATTGCAAACACAAGAATCTGCTTCCTTCCCAACTTGGCAATGATAAGACGCATATGGGGAATCTTCAACAAATATTGCTAAGGCAAGATCAAGCTCTTTTGGGCGTAGCTAACACCGACACAAATGATTTGGCAAAATCAGCGACGGTAAAGGCATCCTCTGAAACCGAAGATGGTAAGGCTGCCAACATACTTGATGGCATTAATCGAGAGATTAACGACGGCAAATCACACAAATGGTGCGGTGATATGAATAAAGGGAAACAATGGATTGAACTAAGTTGGAAAAAACCTGTAAAAATTAACACCGTGCAGTTGACTTTCGATACGGGCCTAGAGCGGTTTTTGCGTCTTTCCGGACAAGATTGGGTCAATGATCAACAGGTTAGGGGGCCACAACCAGAAACCATTGCTGACTATACCATTGAAGCCATCTTGTCAGATGGTAAAAAGATAGTTGTCGAAAACGAATTTAACTTTTTGAGAAGGGTCGAACACCGTTTTGACACTTTAGAGGTAAAAGCTATAAAATTGAACATACAAAAAACACATGGTGATCCTTTGGCCAAGGTTTTTGAAGTGCGCTGTTATCAGGAGTAGGAGCTATTATTTCTGAAAAAAGGCCACAGTTTCACCGTATGTTTTAAAGAAAATTTAAAAAAACATATTTTTTTGTCTATAAACGCAGAAGTGACTACTTATCTAAGTATAGAAGTGTTTTAGCAGTTCAAAAAATTGGGTTTTTAGGAAAATGGAATTCCCCTGATATAGTCTAAAATTGCGAATGGCTAAATAATAATAGATATGAAAAATAAGAAAACAACCAACATAGATTTCACTTCGCTCAGCGATACCGAAAAGGTTGCCTTGAAGGGTAAAATCTATAAGTCCGTTGACAGGTTGAAACAAAGAAGATTGCGTATTCGCTATGCAATGGGCACGGCTGCTTCGATTGCCTTTTTTTTAGCATTGGGCCTGTATTTTTTTAATAGTCCTGTCGAGTCTTCGATCACCGATTTTGTGAAGTCTGCCAAAAAAGTAGATGTTAACGCTTCTGACAAGGTGGTATTGATTCTTGACGAAGGTGAAAATGTCAAAATTGATGAAGACTCAACGGACATATCGTATTCTGCCACGGGACAAAAAGTAAATGTGGGAGGGTCTAAAGTTGTTGATCAGAGAGCTTCTTCAGAAAAGGAAACAGTGTATAACACTGTCTTGGTGCCCTACGGAAAACGATCGAACCTTAAACTTTCTGATGGTAGTATGGTTTGGTTGAATTCGGGTTCAAGATTAGTATATCCCACTGTTTTTAGAGGGGAGAAAAGAGAAGTCTATTTAGAAGGAGAAGCTATTTTTGAGGTGGCACATGATGCGAACCATCCGTTTATGGTGCTTTCCGAGAGTCAGGAAATTGAGGTTTTGGGTACGGTGTTCAATGTGAGCAACTATTTAGATGACAACCAAGTAAACACCGTATTAAAGAGTGGTAGTGTTCAAATTCGGTATAAGCCCGATACTGCGGGTGCTACTACGAACGAAATGAAAATAGCCCCTGGTACTTTGGCCAGTTACGATAAGAAAAATAAAACGGTTACTTCTGAAAAAGTGAATGTCGACCACTATTTTTCATGGCGAAAGGGGGTCTTCATCTTTAAAAACAACAATCTTGATCATATTATGAAAAGACTTGCGCGCTACTATAATGTGAACATTGAAATAGAAAATCAAATCTTGGCCGAAGAGACTTTTTCCGGTTATCTCGACCTGAGGGAAGACGTGGAAAAGGTTATAGGCATTATAAAAGAAACAACACCCTTACAATACACGAAAATCAACGAAAGAAGAATAAGTATTAACTAAAAAGCGGAGACTATATGATATAATGATCAACTAACCAATTTTAAAAAAAGCCAGAAGATGTTGGCCCATCTCCTGGCCGGAAAATTAACATGCCAAATACTTTGGCATTATTAACTCAACTAAAAACAAAATTATGAATAAAATCGTCAGTGGCCCTGCTCTCGGGGTCAAAAAGACACCGATATGTAACCTTTTCACCCTTATGAAAATATTTGCTTTGTTTATTTGTATCGGTCTTGGTTCGGTATATGCGAACAATACCTATGCCCAGACCAAAATAGATATAGATGTTAATGAGGTGACCTATGAAGAATTGTTCGAAGAAATTCAAGAACGCAGTGAATTCATATTTTTCTATAAAGATGAAGTGTTGGATGTAAATAGAAAGGTGTCTATTCGATTAAAAGAGGCAGAACTCTCTTCCATTCTAAATCAAGCTTTTCAAAATACAGATTTAGATTATAAAATTGACGACCGACAGGTGGTTATCAAGAAAAGACCCAAATCACCAGTTGGGGTCGACGGTACCAAATTGCAAAATGTTGTTCAGGAGTTTATGGTAGCCGGTACGGTTACCGATGGTGACGGAGTTCCGCTTCCGGGGGCCAGTATTGTTGAAAAAGGAACTTCGAACGGAACACAGACCGATTTTGATGGAAATTTTTCCTTGGCTGTTGATAATCAAAATGTTTTATTGACAGTGTCTTATATCGGTTTTGCCACTGAGGAAATATCGGTCAACGGACAAGAGAATCTAAAAATCGTACTTAAAGAGAGTGCAGCGGGTCTCGAAGAGGTTATTGTTGTGGGTTACGGCACGCAAGCTAAAAAAGATCTGACTGGTTCGGTAAGTGTTGTCGAGGGTGATGAAATTGCTGCACGTAGCACCACAAATGTTTCCAACGCTCTACAGGGAACCGTTGCTGGGGTCAGCGTTACAAGAAGTAATTCAGAACCAGGTTCTGGTAATGAAATACGGGTAAGGGGCGTAACCACATTACAGGGGGAAAGTGCGCCACTGATATTGGTAGACGACGTACCAGTTTCAAGCATCAATGATGTAAATCCAGATCAAATAGAAAGTATTTCCGTGCTTAAAGATGGGGCCTCTGCCGCTATTTACGGATCAAGGGCCGCAGCCGGCGTTATTATCATAACAACCAAAAGGGGTAAAAGTGGCGTCTTTAATATGGGGTACAGTGGTGAGTATATTATCAACACACCTACCGAAACAAGACAAACTGTAGGAGCAGTGCGTTATATGCAAATGGATAATGAGAAAGCATGGAACGACAATGGCAACGATAATAATGAATATCCTACTTGGTCAGAAGATCTGATTGCCAATTATCCTACAAATAGTGTTTTGAACCCTGATCAATTTCCCGATACGGATTGGCGCAGTTTAATACTTCGCAAATCAGCTACAGGGTACCGTCACAATATCTCTTTAAGTGGAGGCTCTGATAGATTGAAAACCAATGCGAGCTTCGGTTACGAATATCAAGATGCACTATATGACGGGCGCGATTGGAAACGTTATACCGCTAGAGTAAATAACGATATCAAGATTTCCGATAAAATGGGAGCCAATTTAGATTTCGCACTTAAGATAACGAGAGATGATCGCCCCACATTGGATCCAACGGAAAGAGCGATACGCTCAGCACCGGTTTATGCGGCTTTATGGCAAGATGGTAGAATTGCCGAGGGTAAATCTGGTGATAATGTTTATGCTGAATTACAGCAAGGAGGGTATAGCAATAGTGATACCTATCTGTTCTATGGGAAGGTTGGACTATTTTATAAGCCTATTGAGGATTTGAAAATATCCGTAAATATGGCACCGAATTTTCAATTCAACAAGTACAAGCTCTTCAATAAATCGATTCCTTATTGGGCCTTTAACGACCCGGAACAATTGGCCAATCCTAATTACATCTCGAGTCATAATGCCACACAAACTTATCTTAATGAGGTACGAACGAACGACAACACGTTGACTACCCAGGCCTTGGTCAATTATGATAAAATTCTAGGTAACCACAATATTAGTGGTGTTTTGGGGTATGAGGAATTCTCTGCGGAATATGAAAGACTAGACGTTAGGGGTACCGAGTTTGTCACTGCCGACTATCCGTTTTTAAACCAAGCTCCCGTCGATAAAGTTTTTGACGATGGATCTAGTATTTCAGAAAATGCCTATTCTTCCTATTTTGGTAGGTTGGCCTACAATTACAATAGCAAATATTATATACAGGGAACGGTTCGTCGAGATGGCTCTTCGCGTTTTGGTAAAGAGTATCGATGGGGTTCTTTTCCTTCGGTGTCTGCCGGCTGGGTTGTTTCAAACGAAGGGTTTATGGAATCATTAGAGTCGACAATTTCATTTTTGAAGCTTAGAGCTTCCTATGGTAGCTTGGGTAACGATCGTTTGGGTAATTACCTGTACCTCTCTGTACTGCAGTTCAGTAATACCTTAATTGCCAACGGAAACGACGTAGAGGCCGTGAGGTCTTCTGCACAACGATTTTTAGCGATTGAAGATGTAACCTGGGAAACCACTACATCATTGAACTTGGGTCTCGATTTGAACATGTTCGATAGCCGTTTATCGTTCACAGGTGATTATTTTAAAAAGGAAACGACCGATATGTTGCTCGATTTGAGTATTCCGGCATTCGGCGGCTATGATGATCCGACGGTAAATGTAGGAAGTATGGATACCGACGGATGGGAGATGTCTCTTTCATGGCGAGATAATTTAGGCGACGTTAAATACGGAGCCTCGGTTAATGTTTTTGATTCCAAATCGATCATTGGGGATGTCAATGGAAAACGTCTTTTTGATGGTAATATCCTTTCCGAAGAGGGTAGTGAGTTTAGGTCGTGGTACGGCTATCAATCCGATGGTATTTATCAAACCCAAGCTGAAGTAGATAACTCTGCGGTAACCAGTGACGTAGTGAGTCCGGGAGATATAAAGTACAAAGACATTAGTGGGCCTGATGGAATACCAGATGGCGTCATCAATGAATTGGACAAAACCATTTTAGGGGGGTCGTTGCCCAGGTACCAATATGGCGGTAACCTGAATTTGGAGTATAAGAAATTTGATTTTGGCCTCACTTTTCAAGGGGTGGGTGAACAGAATTTTTATCTGTCCCAAGGGTTTATTAGACCCTTTCAAGAAAGTTGGCAATCGCCTTCGTTCTTATATGCCAGCAGCTATTGGAGTACATATAACTCCACTGCGCAAAATCAAAATGCCAGTTATCCCAGGCTTTCCGAAAATGCGGTGGGAAACAATTATACTTTCTCCGATTATTGGCTGATCAATGGAGCATATCTTAGAATCAAGAACATTACTTTGGGGTATACCTTACCCACCGATATGCTGGGCGATAGTGGTTTTTCAAGACTACGGGTCTATATCGCGGGTAACGACTTGTTCACATTTGATAACCTTCCTAAAGGCATAGATCCCGAACAAGGTAGCGGATACCTGATCACCAAGTCTTTCTTAGTTGGAGTAAAAGCTAATTTCTAAACGTAAAACAATGAAAAATACTATATATAACATAATTGTCGGGATTGCTATTTTGCTGACCGGCTTTTCATGTACCGAGTTAGATCTTGTGCAGGAAGATGCGGCCAGTTCCGCTACTTGGTACCAAAATAAAGATCAATTCAGACAGTCGTTGAACGAGGGCTACCGTGAAGTTTTTTGGCCCACCGATGAATCTGCGGCCGGTCTTACAGATGACTGGCAACGGAGAGACGCATTAGATGCTATAAAGGCGGGTACGGTAAGTTCTGAATACAGCAAAGCGGAAGACGATTGGGAAAATGTATATAAGGCCATTACTCGAGTGTTGGTTGTTATCGAACAGTTGGAAAATCAAACTGTACTATCAGACGATGACACCGCGCTTTTTATGGGCGAAGCCAATTTTTTAAGGGCATCGTATTGGTCATACCTTATTTCCCATTATGGCGACGTTCCGTTTTATGAAAAGGAGCTTACCGTCGATGAATCTTTTGAAATGGGACGTACCGACAAGGCTGAAATACTCCAAAAAATATATGGCTATTATGACAATGCAGCACTAAATCTTCCAGTGTCTTACAATGGTTTAAAATACGCCACCAAAGGTGCTGCCTATGCCATGAAAGCTCGAATAGCACTATATATGGGCGATTTTGCCGTGGCCGCCGAGGCTTCCGAAGACTGTATGGACTTAGGAGAATATGAGTTGCACTCAGATTTTGCCGAGTTATTTCGTTCAAGCACTAAAAATTCGAACGAAACCATATTTCATATCCCTAGAAGTTCAGATTTAAATGTAATCAGGAACGATAATGTTAGAGATTTTCTACCTCGAAACCATGGAGGTTGGGGTGCAAGAAACCCTACTTGGGAACTCTTGGCTTCTTTTGAGTGTACCGACGGATTGCCCATAGACGAGTCACCGTTGTTCGACCCTCAAAATCCATTTAAAAATAGAGACCCCCGATGTAACATGACCATCGTACCCTTTGGCTCTTTGGAAGATGGCGATGGTTTGTCTTCGGCCGATGGATCCAATTTTATGGATATTGAATATACGCCCCATCCAGAGAAAAAAGAAGTACTCGATTTTGCTTCCGGTGATTTACGTCGAAATGACGATACGCCCTCAGTGGCCGCCTTTGCATCTTTCAACGGGTTGGCATGGAAAAAAGGCATTGACGAAGATTGGAAAGATTATCGCACCGATCCCGATTTGATTGTCATACGCTATGCAGATGTATTATTGATGTACGCCGAATCAAAGATCGAACTCAATCAAATCGACCAAAGTGTATTGGATGCTATGAACCAAGTACGGGACAGGGCTTACGCCAATTCAGGAATACCAAATCCTGAAATAGTAACTACCGATCAGACCGAACTGCGTTATAAGGTGCGCAACGAAAGACGCGCTGAACTAGCCTTTGAAGGGCGCAGGTATATGGACTTGATTCGATGGCGATTGGCACAAAAAGCACTGACCGGAAATTCTTATGGCATGCTCAACGTATCGACCGATGCAAATGTTGGGGCTGCGCCAACCGGGCCGTTGGTAGATGACGTGGTCGCACCAGGGCTTTGGTTTTGGGGAATGACCCCTGAGATAGGGGCAGATGGGCTTCCTGATTTTTCTGCGTTATTGAATGCAGGACTCTGTCGATCCCTGAATACAATCAATTTTCCCGAAAGACAATATTTATGGCCCATACCGGCGTCTGAACGCTTGTTGAATCCAAACCTCACACAAAATGAGGGGTACTAATAGATAGTTTTGAGTTTAGTTAGTTTTTGTAAAGCCCCGAAAAGTAATTTTCGGGGTCTTACAATGCATGAGCTTTAAAAATTTATAACTAGTGCAAATTTTAGAAGAGATGAAAAAAATAGTATTGTCGCTTTGGATACTGGTCTTGGCAATGGCCTCCTGTAAAAATCATGAAGAATCAGCCGTGGCACCCATGCAAAAGTCCGCAGAGGTTACGAGCAAAGACGGCGAAATCACCCAAGTTTCCGGAGATTTGAAAATAAGCGGGGTCTATCCGCATTTGACCACCTATGCCCACGGCAGATTAGATGGAACGTATGGCTTCGGAAACGAATGCGGTATCGGTGCCTTGGCCGAATGGAACGATAAGCTATACATGATCAATTATGCAGCACATCAGCCCAAAGGCAGTGAGCATAAGCTCTATATTATCGATGAGGATATGAATATGGAGATTTTTGAAGGCAGTATTGGAGGTACTCCGACCGCTAGAATGGTTCATCAAGAATCAAATCAGTTGTTGTTGGGCCCCTATGTTATTGATAGCACGGGAAATATTAGGGTGGTACCTTATAGTAGAATGGAAGGTCGCCTGAACGCCTATGCCCGTCATTTGAAAGACCCCGAGAATATGGTCTATATGTATGACATGGAAGGAATGCTCTATGAGTTGAATGTAAATACCTTGGAAGTGAACAAGCTTTTTGATGATCCGTTGCCCGGATGGCATGGAAAAGGAGGCTATACGAGTCAGGGTAGATTGGTGGTCTCCAACAATGGGGAACATGCCAGTGAAGGCAGGGTGACACATGATACACAAGACTGGGCGAACGAACACTATAAGTGGGAAGAAAGCTGGAAGGTGGAAAAGGAGGGCATATTTGGTTCGGATAATTTGGGTATTCTGGCTGAATTCGATGGAGATAATTTTAAAGTTATCGAACGCAGTCAGTTCACCGATATCACCACCAAACACGGTATTTACGCCGTTCCCAATGATGATTCTCCACTATGGGCCATTGGCTGGGATAAAAAGTCGCTTCGCTTAAAAGTGCTTGACCATGGTGAATGGCATACGTTTCTGCTTCCAAAAGCGACCTATAACAATGACCCTCCACATGGTTGGTTTACCGAATGGCCTAGAATCAGGTCGGTCGGTAATGATAAAATGATGATGGATATGCACGGAATGTTTTATGATTTCCCTGAAAGCTTTTCTGCATCGAACACGGCAGGCATTAAACCTATGGGGTCACATTTACGATATATTCCTGATTTTCTGAACTGGAACGGTCAAATTGTTCTGGCTACGGATGAAACCAGTATTCAGGGAAATCCCTTGGCTGGGCAACCACAATCTAATCTTTGGTTTGGCGATTATGAAGAATTGTCCGAATGGGGACCTTCATCGGGGTACGGAGCGGTGTGGTTAAAAGAAAAGGTATCCGCAAGAACACCCTCCGATCCTTACCTAATTTCCGGATTCGATAATAGAATTCTACATCTTCAAAATTCTGGTAACAGTCAGGCGACCATCACTCTTGAGATTGATGAAAAAGGGGATAATAGTTGGAAAAAACTTGCGACAATAACACTTAAAAAAGGAGAATATGCCAACCATATTTTCGATAAAGCCCTCAAAGCGGAATGGATTCGGTTAACTTCCGATAAATCATCTGAATTGACGGCAGCTTTTCATTTTACCGATGATAATTTAAAAGATGGTTCTGAAGGGGACCGTCTGTTCGATGCTTTGGCAGATATTGATTACACGGGAGCGGTAAATCATGCAAAACTGTACAGTAATAAAACTAATTTTAACCTTAGTGTCTATGCCGGTGCGATAGAGAATGGTAAATTCACGAAAAAAGAAGGTCTCGAGTTTACGAAATTCGATTTCCAATTTGTAAAGGGTATAAAAGATACGACTTCGCAAGAGGCCCTAACGATTGAAAGTGTTGGCTCGCAGGTAGATTTTAATAATAAAAAGGTTGAAAACGATGCGCTTTCGGAAAATGTAGATCGCCATGTTTGGTCAGAAGACAAGGCTTCAATAATCGTACATGCCGAAGAATATGATTTGAGGTTGCCAAAAGGAAAAGTTGATTATCAAGATATTTTACCTCCAGGAACTACACGGTTTCGAAGAGAAGTGGAATCGGAGCGTGAATTGGCCAATGTGGGCGGAACGTTTTACGAACTTCCCTTGTTCAAAGTGGGGCAGGAGCCACGATACAAAATGATGAGGCCAGTAGCTACCCATAACAAACAAATATCCGATTTTAATACGTGGAATGGTTTATTGGTGTTGAGCGGAATAAAGAATGAGGCATCCGATTCAAAACATATTTACCAATCGGATGACGGAACAACAAGTCTTTGGTTTGGTGGTATTGATGATTTGTGGAGTTTTGGAAAACCGGTAGGGCAAGGCGGCCCTTGGAAAGATTCAGTGGTGAAAGCAAATGAACCATCCGATTTATATTTAATGACAGGCTATGATAAGAAAACGCTTAAATTAAAGGCTGATAAAGATGCGAAAATTACGCTCTTGATTTATGTGAATCACTATCTTGACGAGCCAATGGAATATAAAACTTTTGAGGTGAAAGCAGGTGAGGAACTAACCTATGAATTTCCCGATGGTTTTAGCGCGCATTGGGCGCAAATGAAAATAGATAAAGACGCTACCGCAACAGCTTGGTTTGTATATGAATAATCAAAAAAATAAGAACATGAGATATTTGCTTTCAATTTTAGTACTAATGTGTTGTACCATAACGGTAGCTGCCCAAGACCTTTTGGTAGAAGCCGAAAGTTTTGACAATCCGGGGGGGTGGGTCGTTGATCCACAATTTGTAGAACAAATGGGGTCTC
This sequence comes from uncultured Kriegella sp., assembly GCF_963975415.1. NCBI lineage: Bacteria > Pseudomonadati > Bacteroidota > Flavobacteriia > Flavobacteriales > Flavobacteriaceae > Kriegella > uncultured Kriegella sp. The sequence goes on along the minus strand of NZ_CAXBGN010000001.1, from coordinate 736,754 downwards.
CCTACCTAATGGCACACGGCATTGGCAAAAAAGTCAAGAACGCTAGTACTGAAGTGACTTTCGAAAAAGGAGGACAGTACCATATCTGGGTGCGTACCATGAATTGGGCTCCCGGTGAATGGGACGCTCCTGGTCGTTTCAATTTAAAGGTCGGTGATTTGGCTTTTGATAAAACTCTGGGACTTCGTTCAGGCTGGGGTTGGGAATATGTAGGTAAAACTAAAATAGGAAAAAAGGAAAGTGTCGCTCTCGAACTCATCGACCTTACCGGTTTCAATGGAAGGTGTGACGCCATTTATTTTTCTACGTCTCAAAAAGAACCTCCTTCATCACCTAAGAAATTGGCTGAATGGCGTAAAACAATTACTGCCGAACCCAATGCACCTAAAGAAGAGAATACATATGACCTTGTAGTCGTTGGGGGCGGTCTTGCAGGTTGTGCTGCGGCTATTGCAGGTGCCGAACAGGGCCTAAAAGTAGCACTTATTCATGATCGCCCACTTTTGGGCGGTAATGCCAGTAGTGAGATAAGGGTGCATACCTTGGGTATTTATGGGCATTTTGAGCGCATTTTAAAGAAAATTGATACCGAGCATTACCCCAACGGTTCTGCAGAGGCCGAATTGGATCAAGTAAAACGGGATAATAATGTAAAAAGTTACGATAATATTGATTTGTTTCTGAATTGGAGGGCTTATGATGCCAAAGCGGAAGACAACACCATAAAATATGTTGATGCCAGACAGACCGCAACGGGAGAGCGGAAAAGGTTTACAGCTCCTTATTTTGTAGATTCTACTGGTGATGGATGGATCGGTTACTGGACAGGGGCCGAATTCTCGTACGGTCGCGAAAGTGTTGATACCTACGGGGAAGCTTGGGAAGAACATGGTGAACTTTGGAGCCCCAAAGAAGCCGATAATGCCGTAATGGGGTCTTCGGTATTGTGGGGTTCCAAGAAAACCGAGACACCACAACAGTTTCCAAAGGTGCCTTGGGCCAAGCCCGTGGCCAAAGAACATGAGGCCATAAATGGCGAGTGGTATTGGGAGTTCACACGAAACGATTTAAATCAAATAGACGATGCTGAAGAAATACGTGATCATATGTTACGCGCTATTTTTGGGTCATTTAGCAATGCGAAGCAAAATCCCGAGAACGATAATGTAGCTTTGGAATGGGTTTCTTATTTGGTCGGTAAACGGGAATCTCGAAGACTGGTCGGGGATCATATTTTTACTTTTAACGATGCCAAAGAAGGAACAAGGTTTCCTGATGCGGTAGTTATAGAAACCAGAGAGGTCGATGTACATTATCAGACCGTGCTCACCGATGAAAAGAATCCTGATTTTATTTCAAAGGCCCTTTTCTATAAAACCCCGGAATATTACATTCCATATCGAAGCCTTTATTCCAAGAATATCAACAATCTTTTTATGGCCGGGCGTAACTTTAGCTGTTCACATGCCGGTTTAGGCGGTCCTCGGGTTATGCGAACAACGGGTCAGATGGGTGCTGCCGTAGGTTTTGCCGCTGCACTCTGCAAAAAGTACGATGTAAACCCACGAGACATCTATAAGGGATATTTAGACGAATACCTAGATTTGATCGAAGAACAAAAATATCCTAAGATCCCAGAGTCAAAACAATGAGAATCGGCCTTGTGGGCATAGTGTTTTTTATGTTGGCCGTGTGCAGGGCGCAGATTGGGTCATCCATCCATACATTGTATGAGAACAATGAAAATGGAGTCTTGAAGCATCCCCCAGAGTTCTATTTGCTGGAATGGGAAAAGGACGGCAAGCTTCAGGAAAAAGAGACCCCCCTGTCGATTGTGGTAGATTCCATGGGGCGACAAGAAGTTCGTATGTTGGTCAATGAAGCGTCAAACCCTGTGCTGTACACATCGAATATCGAAACACCGGTGTGTGCAGATGGGGAATGCCGTTTAATGCACATTCGGTTGTATTGGACCCTCTTAGGGGAATATGCAGGTTTTGACCGTTTCCCCGGTCTTCCTTTGACGAAACATGACCATGATGAATTTTTACAGGCAGACTATCTTAAGTTACACCATTTGTTAAGTGATAAATTGTCTATACTGGAAAGAAGATCGATAGACGAACTTGTTGAGAAACCCAAACAACCTGAGGTAGAAGGTGCCGATGCCCTTTCTGGAGCCACAATAAAAGAAGTGAAGGAGTCCGTAGTCGGTGGGGCGCTCTATTCGTGTTATGTAGCTTGGCACTTGGTTCATGGCGCTATTAAAGAGGATATTAAAGAACATACCATGTCATTGATCAATGATGCTATGGTGAGGGAAATGTTAAATAGTAATTCTGTAGATTATCAAATGTTCGCATTGAACCAATTGGAAATGGAAAAGTATGCCGAACAGGTTGATCGAATAAGCGAAATTTTTGAATCGAGTATTCCCATGGTCCGCACTTTTATTATCAAAAACCTGCCCGATGTTTTTTGGAGTACCGAAAAGTTGCAACGCCCTTTTTGGAATAATTTTGCAAAAGTTGACATCAATAGCCGCAGTCTCTTGCTCGACCATTTGCAGTATGCGTCAAAAGACACATTAGAAGACTTGTCTTCAGAACTTAGCGTAATGACAAAGAACCAGCTGAGGGCCTATTTACAACATTTGGAAGAACACAAAATGACAAGCAAAAGCCTTCGTAAAAATCTTGAAGCTTTTTCAAAAAATGATTCTGAGAAGTATGCTTATCTTGTAGCACAATATTTGGAGGAATAATACAATTAATAGGAAGCAACACCATGATTTCATTTATAATTTCAATACTGGTTTTGATTTTGGGTTATTTTACCTACGGTAAGTTTGTCGAAAAAATATTCGGCATTGATCAAAAAAGGGAAACTCCGGCGGTTCGACTAAGAGACGATGTAGATTTTATGCCTTTACCCGCTTGGCGTATATTTTTAATCCAATTTCTAAATATCGCAGGATTGGGACCTATTTTTGGTGCTATTGCTGGAGCCATGTTTGGTCCGGCTGCTTTTTTATGGATTGTTTTGGGAAGTATTTTTGCAGGAGCCGTTCACGATTATTTTTCAGGAATGTTGTCGGTGCGTCATGACGGACTCAGTATTAGTGAAGTAGTTGGTATCTATCTCGGCCCCAATGTAAAACAGGTAATGCGCGTGTTTACCGTAGTATTGCTGATTTTCGTAGGTACGGTATTTCTCATGGGTCCGGCCAAGATAATCGACGGTATGACCGGTGGAGTTTGGAATCTTTGGGTGTGGGTCGGTATCATTCTGGGGTATTATGTGTTGTCTACCTTGCTTCCTATTGATAAATTGATTAGCAAATTATATCCCATTTTCGGAGTGGCCATGCTCTTGATGGCCGTAGGCCTTCTGATTGCGTTGGTCTTTGGCGATTATGCCATCCCCGAGATTGTACCTTCCAATTTGAGGAACATGACTTCGAATCCGGAAGAAACCCCGCTTTTTCCCATCCTTTTCGTCACCATTGCCTGTGGTGCTATTTCGGGTTTTCACGCAACGCAATCCCCATTGATGGCACGCTGTATGCAGAACGAAAAATTAGGAAGGAAAATTTTTTATGGCACTATGGTCACCGAAGGAGTCGTAGCCTTAATTTGGGCCGCCGCCGCCATGACCTTCTTTGGTAATGTAACCGACTTAAATGGGGCGATGCTGGCGAACGGAAATAATGCCGCTTGGGCTGCTAATGAAATATCATTAAATATGTTGGGGGGTGTTGGCGGAATTTTAGCGCTATTGGGTATTGTTGCCGCTCCCATAACTTCGGGCGATACTGCGTTTCGGTCGGCACGATTGATTTTAGCGGATATTTTTAAGGCGAGCCAGAAAAAAATAAAGAGTAGACTGTACATCAGTTTACCCTTGTTCGTAATCGCATTCGCATTGACACAAATAGACTTCGGAATTATTTGGCGCTATTTTGCATGGAGCAATCAAACCTTGGCAACTGTAGTATTGTGGACAATAACTGCCTATTTAATTTATGAGAATAAGGCTTATTGGGTAACGCTCATACCCGCACTTTTTATGACTATGGTGTGTAGCACCTATATACTTGTCGCCCCCGAAGGCTTTGGTCTTGCAAATGACATTGCGTATATCGGAGGTGGTCTTACAACAATTGGGGTATTGGTCTTGTTTTGGATCTATGCGACCCAACGTAAAAAAGTTTTGGCATCAATATGATCAAGAAAAATAAACGGAAACTATTTCTAAGTATCTTTCCTTTTTTTTTAGTGCTTGCTGTGGCCTGTTCCGAGAAAAAACGGCAGACCCATGCAGACAATATCAAAGAACCCTTGTTTACGGTTTTAGATGCCAATGATACTGGACTCAATTTTGTGAATAAATTGGAGGAGTCCACCACCATGAACGGATTCTACTACGAGTATTTTTATAATGGCGGCGGAGTAGGGGTAGCCGATTTTAATAATGACGGCCTTCAAGATGTCTATTTTATTAGTAACCTTCGTACAAACAAGCTATACCTGAATCAAGGCGGACTGAAGTTTAAGAACGTTAGCGTGAAAGCCAATGCCCAAGGTAACGGAGGGTTTCCGACCGGGGTATCCATCATAGATATCAACAATGATGGTCTAAAGGATATCTACATCCTTAAATCGGGTCGTTTTGAAACGGACGATTTACTTCGAAATGAACTGCTGATCAATAAAGGTGTCGATGCCGAGGGTGTTCCCGTATTTGAGGAAAATGCCGCGGCTTATAACTTAGATTTGCCCCATTATTCCACTCAAGCCGCTTTCTTTGATTATGACAAGGATGGAGATCTAGACATGTTTTTGATCAACCATAATATCGAAATGTATGGTATTGAAGAATTGGATAAGGTGGCAGAGGGCAAGTCGGATAAAATAGGTGAAAAACTGTATCGAAATGATAACGGGAAGTTTATCAACGTAACGGAAACTGCAGGAATTATAAGTAACAATATCGGGTTTGGCTTGGGCGTCGCCATTGGTGATGTCAACAACGACGGGTGGCCCGATGTTTATACCAGTAATGACTATTACGAAAAAGACCATCTCTATCTGAATAATTCCGATGGAACATTTACGGAAAGCGCTTTAAAGGCCTTTAACCATATTTCGACCTTTTCTATGGGGAATGATATGGCCGATATCGATAACGACGGTTTTCTCGATATTGTTTCTTTGGATATGATGGCGGAGGATAATTATACCCAAAAGACGAGCATGAGCGGTATGAACGTTGCCAATTTCTATAAGATTGAAAATTTGGGGTTGCACCGACAATACATGTACAACGCCCTGCAAATCAACAATGGGGTCTATCCTGGGTCAACGATTCCAATTTTTTCCGATGTTGCCCAATTGGCGGGCGTATCAAGTACCGATTGGAGCTGGGCACCGTTATTATTTGATATGGATAATGATGGCCATAAAGATCTGTTTGTAACCAACGGCATTAAAAGAGACTTCCGAAACAACGATTTTTCAATTTATCTGGAAGAGAAATACCAAGAAAATATTCGTCGGAATAAAGTCGATTTGGCAAAACATGTAGACGATTTGTTAGATAAAATGCCAGGACGTAAAACAAAGAATTACCTATTTCTAAATAATAAAGACCTGCGTTTTCGTCCATTGGAATTGGAGCAGCCGACATCCTTCTCCAACGGTGCCGCCTATGCCGATTTTGATAACGATGGTGATTTAGATATCATCGTAAACAATATCGATGATTTCGCCCATCTGTATCGAAACAACTCAAAAAACAACGCGTATATTGATATCGATCTTAAGGGTCCTAAAGAGAATAGGGATGGTTTGGGAGCTCGAGTTGTGGTAACAGCAGACGGTAAGGAATATTTGAGCGAGAACTATTTTAGCAGAGGTTTTCAATCGGCCATGGCCGTACCCTTGCATTTTGGTTTGAACGATATTCAAAAAATAGAGACCGTTAAGGTCATTTGGCCAGACGGGAAAAATCAAGTGCTTCACAATGTAATGGCGAATCAAGTTTTGGATGTTGTTTATGAGCCTTCCGGAATAGCGGAAATAAACGCTTCAAAGGGCGATTTTTTATTTCATGATATCACTGAAAGTTCAGACATTTCATTTAGGCATAAAGAGAATATGTATAACGATTTTGAAATGGAGTCGTTGTTGCCCCATAAAATGTCACAATTCGGTCCGAGCTTGTCCGTTGCGGACGTAAATGGTGATGGTCTTGAGGATTTCTTTATTGGAGGGGCCATGGGCCAGCCAGCAGCGCTTTTTCTTCAGTCGAACATAGGGAAGTTTGTTCGAAAACAGGTAGCATCCTTTGAGAAAGACGGCCATCACGAAGACACCGCTTCACTTTTTTTTGATGTTGATGGCGATGGCGACCAAGATTTGTATGTGGTCAGTGGAGGGAACGAAAAACCGACAGATGATGAATACTATCGAGATCGGTTGTATCTGAACGATGGTTCTGGCGATTTTAGGCGTGATGTGCAAGCACTTCCGGCTATTGTCGCAAGCGGCCAGGCAGTCACGGCGGCCGATTATGACAATGATGGTGATCTTGATTTGTTTGTTGGATCTCGGGTACGCCCGTTGAATTATGGTGTACCTGTTAAAAGCTACCTCTTGGAAAATAGATATTCTGATGGCGAAGCGAAGTTTGTTGACGTTACTGAAACCCTTTGTCCAGATTTATTGGAGCACGGTATGGTGACTGATGCACTTTGGGCCGATATCGATAGTGATGGTAATTTAGAACTTGTAATCGCCCAAGAATGGGGTAGTATTGAAATATTTAAAAAGACAGACGGGCGGTTCATAAACAAATCGGAGCAGTATGGCGTCGCCGGTCAAATTGGCTGGTGGTCGGGCCTTGCAGCCGATGACATCGATAATGATGGGGATCTGGATTTGGTTGCCGGTAATCTTGGGTTGAATTATAAATACAAAGCTTCCGAAGCTGCACCCTTTCATTTGTACGTAAACGATTTTGACAAGAATAATTCCAACGATATCGTTTTGGGTTATGAGCAAGACAGTGCCTTGTATCCCCTAAGGGGAAGGGAATGTACGTCAAATCAAATGCCGTTCATTAAGAAGAAGTTTAAAACCTATGATGCTTTTGCTAAAGCAGATTTGAAGGAAGTCTATGGAGAGGGATTGGATAATTCTTTACACTACGCCGCCAATAACTTTGCCAGTTGTATTCTTGAAAACAAGAACAACAAAACATTCGAATTCAAACCATTGCCGAACCGGGCTCAGATTTCATCGGTTAACAAGATATTGGTATCCGATAGCGCTGAAAGTACAAAGAAAGATTTAATTGTATTAGGTAATTTGTATGCATCAGAAGTAGAAACCCCAAGAAACGATGCGGGTTACGGACTCTACCTAAAAAATAATGGAAAATTGCAATTCAGTGCGGTAGCCCCTGCTGAATCAGGGTTATATGTTCGAGGTGATGTACGGGGAGCTTCCTTTATTGGGTTAGGCGCCGAGAAAAAGAAAGGAATACTGGTGGCACGTAATGACGATACCTTGATGTTATTGCAAATGTAGTGTGTCAGTACTGAATCACTTGAATACCTCGATTAAAGATTATATAGGTTAAATACGAATGGGCGGTATGTTGAAAACATACCGCCCATTCGATTAGGTGATAAACATTTGTTTTACGATGAGGAAACTACCCCGAGCGTATACAATTGCTCCAGCGTTGGTGATTCGCTACCCCCGGCAGGTTCTAAGGTGATTCCGAAAGCTTCGGTATCGTTAGGGTTTGCTAGTGCGAAAACCTTGTTCTCATCCGAAATAAAATCTTCTAAAAGCCCCATACTTGTAGGGGTAAGAGGATCCAATTTTAACGACCAGACTTGGTATACGAAACCATCGGGTGGTTCGGGCAAGCCTTTTGCATCGATATAGACTTTTTCTTCCGTCTTGTTCCAATAGGCCTTTGCATAAGATTCGGGAGCGACTTCCTGACCGCCCAAGGCAACAACGGTAACGTTTTGATCGCGAAGTGTCTCGAGTAATTCTTGAGATTTCTCAAGCGACGAATCTGAATCGGCTATTTGCTGCTCCAACTGACTGTTGGTCTGATTTACAACTTCTATTTGAGATTTTAAGTCTTGATTTTGGGTGTACATCCATACAAGACCGGCAATTAATAAAAGAGAAGCGGCCCATCCCACATACCATATTGGGTTCACCTCTTTTTTAGTCATTGGAACTACCTTGGTTTCGGAGCTTCCCATTCCTATTTTTCTTTTAACACCATTAAAGCCGTTTGTAAGGCCTGGTGAGAGGGCTTTGGTCACCGCTAATATAGATTTTTCGATTTCTTCGATTTCTTGTTTTATCCTAGGGTACTTTTGAGCATTCTCATACACCTCTAGATTTTCTTTCGCTGAAAGCAATCCGGCTACGTAGAGCTCTAAAATGCCTGATGCTATGTATTTTTCTTCGTCCATATTACAACTGCATATTTTTCCTGAGTTGAGAGATGCAACTTCTATTCCTAGTTTTTACAGTTCCCAACGGAATCTCCAATTTTTCTGAGGCTTCCTTTTGAGTGAAACCTTTAAAATATAGCATATCGATTAGCTGTATACACTTATCTTTAAGCTCTTTGATCAATTTGGTAAGACCAATACTATCAATATTGCTATTGGCGGCACTGTCATCTTCAAGCATACCTACGAAGTAATCGGCAGACAGGTTTTTTTTGTTGTTTTTATAGGATTTTGAGCGCACTTCATCGATCGCAGCGTTGCGGGCAATGTTCAAAATCCATGTAAAAAAGCGTCCTTTTGAAGAATTGTAACTTTCTGCATTGTTCCATACTTTAACAAAAACATCTTGACAAATTTCTTCGGCAAGGTCATTATTACGTACGATGGTATTAATTACGCCACATATATTCTCAGAATACATGTGGTGTAATTTTTCAAAGGCGGATAAATCCTTTTGCTGAAATCGTTCCACTAGGGGGTCTAGTTCCATAGAAAATTTTAGGGTTATGAGACTGTTCTGAATTGCATGACCATCGTTTTTATCAATCGGTTTTGATACAAAATTTTTTAACATAGCCGTAGCCACGGATTATCCCGAACGTTCGGGATAAGCAAAATAATGTATCAAAAAGGAGCATCAAAAAATAATCGGTATATTTCAAAATGGACTCTAGGTTAAATATAAAAAATAGCGGTCTAAAAAGCCGCTATTTTCTCAACTATTATTCGGTGCTATTGAATTATACCAGTACAACTTACACGTGTGCCTGCATCACCACTAGGCTGTGAAGTGTAATCATCAACGCCATCGTGTACTATGACCGCTTTGCCCACAATATTCTTGGTAGCGTCGTCACAATCGATACACCATTGATTTGTTTCAAATTCAACAGTGGCGTTACCCTCGGCATCAGCGGGGAAATTACCAATGTCACCTCTGTGATATCCTTTTGAATCGCCCCATTTCCCATGGGGTTCATTCGTGGGATTCCAATGCCCGCCCGTTGATTTTCCGTCATCCGAAGAACAGTCCGCTTTTTCATGAATATGAATAGCATGTTCGCCTTCACTAAGTCCAGACAATTCGGCTATCATTTTTACGCTCCCATTTTCTTCGGTGAAATTGACAACGCCCTTGACGGTACTGCCACTTTTGGGTTCCATAGAAAATTGTAGTGATTCGGCGCTGACCTCTTCGTTCATTTCACTCATGGTCTGCTCCATTTCACCGGTCGTTTCCTTAGTCTCTTTTTTTTGGTCTTTGCAATTGTAGGAGAGACTTACCATCAATGCAATTACCCAAATACTTATACTTCTCATTTCTTAGGTTTTTTTGATGAATTCTAAACGTACCAATTAATTTAGGGGATATCAAATTCAGAAATGATATGCGTCATCTTTTACTTTTATTGGGTTAAAAATGGTGGGTAGGAATAAAAAAATCCCGATTTTGACCGAAATCAAAACCAGGAATCTTTTTTTCTATAACTGTTTTCTAATTTTCTTCTACCTGCATATGCCGGATTTAAATCAGAAAATCAAACCTTTGAAGTAAGCGGAAAGATGATATTAGTTTTTTTGTAAAAGTACATCTGCTTTTACGGCAACTTCATTCCAAGTCTTGCTCACACCATCAGGACCGGTATGTAAGACTTCACAAGCTTTATTGATGGAAGCAACGGCATCTAGCGCATCCCAGTCTTCCAAATTCATTATACCGGCAAAAGAAAAGTTGTTTTCATCGATAACTGTCCGGTTCAACGGAATTGTACCGGTTTGTCCGTTTAGGGTAACGTCGATGGAATACTTATCGTCACCTGAAACTTTGAAAACCCCGGAAATGAGCTCGGTGTCTTTCATAACACCGAAGAAGAACTCCAAGATTTTAGGGTCTCTCGTTCCGGTCGCATCATTGGTAAATAAGCTGCTAACAGGAATACTGAATTTGGTGCCATTAAGGGCCTCCATGGCCGTACCGCCTTCATTAGAATCAGTAATGTTTATTGTTGTGAATTTGCCACCAACAGGAAGTTTTTCAGTGGTCTTGTAAGCCGTGAAACTAACTTTGGTAGAATCTTTGACTAAATTAAATTTTTCTGAGGATGCTGCCTGAACCGTTGTGGCTTCTCCTTCTTGCCCTTTCTTTGCATCTTTACAACTTACCCCGGTAATTAAAAGTAGGCCTAAACATGCAAAAGCTAATTTTTTCATGATATTCTTATTTTAAATTTTAGGTATAAAGTTACATATAAAATGCCACCTCGAACAATTCTTAAAATGAATTAATCCAAATTTTAAATGACATCTTACTTTCCGATTTTATAGGAAACAGGAAGCTATTTGTTCAAAAGTGAAGTGATAACCCTGGTTTCGCTATGTAATGTTTTGTGTACAGGGCATTTATCGGCAATTTCCAAAACACGCTTGATCTGTTTGTCGTCTAATTTAGAGGTCAGTTTTATCGCTCGGTTAAACGTGTCAATTTTTGCATTCGGATTTTCACAATCCAAACAATCTTCCGCATGTTCTTTGCTATAAGAAGTGTGTACTTCAACATTATCGATTTGCCAGCCTTTTCTTTTGGCATACATTTGAATAGTCATGGCCGTACAGGCCGATAAACCCGCCGAAACGAATTCGTAGGGTGATGGCCCGAATTCATTGCCACCAACCTCGCTGGGTTCGTCGGCTACCATATAATGGCCACCTACTTTCATTTGTGTGGTGAATCCGTCTTTGGCATCAAGACTTGCCACGACTTGATGTTTGGTTTTCGGTTCTTTTTGAACAAGATCAATATGGAGGTATCGCTGTGCCCAACCTGCTATGACCTTACCAACATACATCGAATCTTCCTTTTTCATCAGTAGGTGGTCGGCCCCATCTAAAGAAACAAAGCTCTTAGGATGATGTGCCGCGACATAGATTTCCTCTGCATTTTTTATGCCTACGGTGTCGTCTTGTGGCGAATGCATGATGAGTAGTGCCTTTCGCAACTTTTTTACGGTTTCAGGTAGGGGATTCGTCTCTAGGTCATCTAAAAATTGCTTTTTTATGGTGAAATCTCGACCACTTAGGTTGATCGTCGCTTTTCCTTCCGAAGCTATTTCGTCAAGACCACTTTTAAGTAAATGGCGTATATGGGTAGGGGTAGCGGGAGCCCCAATGGTTGCCACTGCTTTTACCGACGGTATTTCGGCTGCTGCAAAAATGGCCGCAGCACCGCCCAAAGAATGCCCGACCAAAAGCGTGGGCGCACTAAAATTCTGTGCCAAATAATCTGCTGCCACAACAAGGTCTTGTACATTGCCTGAAAAATTGGTATCGGCAAAATCACCTTCGCTTTCCCCAAGTCCGGTAAAATCGAAACGTAAAACTCCAAAGCCATTCGAAGTCAGCTCTTTTCCGATATTCCGTATAGCCGATAGGTTCTTATTGCAGGTAAAACAATGGGCAAACAGTGCAAAGTTGTGTGGATGTTGATCGGCGGGCAATTCTAACCGACCGACAAGCGTCTGGCCTTCTTCGTTTCTAAAAGTGACTTTTTGTAAGCTCATGTCTTTTCCTTTTTGAATATACCTCTTAAGTCGGGATTATAAATAACTCCTATCTGTAGACGGTCAAAATTTGCATTGGGGAAATGGTTTTTCATATAACCGACCTGAGCACTAAGGTTACTGGTGACATTGATTCCCAAGGCCCCATACAATCGGTTTTGGCCGAATACGTCATCTTGCAGGTTCAGAAAAACTTCGTCATAAAAATTCAAAAAGAAAATGTCGGTCAAGGGCAAGGTCACCTGTAGTCGGTATCGCGCTCGATGCTGTGTATCGGTTCGATCACCAAAATCGATAAAACGCTGTTCCAGTCGATACCGATGCTCGAAAAGGAATTCCCCAACCTTGTTTTTCAGAATAAATTGTTCAAAAATTCGATGTTCTATCGAATTGGTTTCGTCCGGGAATTCTTCAAAAGTGCCGTCAGTGGTAATATGACCATACCCTAGCGTAGCAATCGCATGCGGATTGATGTGATAGTTCAGGCCTGTACGTAACAACAGTTGGTTGAAATTTTTTCCGTTTTCGTAGTACCGTAATTGTGCTTCGGTATGTATGCTCAATTTGTCGGATATCTTGTTGGTGCCAAAATACATGTGCCAAGAGCCTAGGGAATTTTCACCCGTTTCTTGGGCCATACTTAAAAATGATGAACAGAATAGGATACTAACAAGTAAGCTTCGAATCATTGCGATTTTTTTTAGGATTTTGGCTAAATATACCAAAACAAAAAAAAAAGAATAATCCAAAAGATGTTATTTTTTATTGGAAATGGATTGTAATCTTTCATCAATCGCTTCCTTGCTCAACCATTTTCCCTGTACCATAACCCCAGAAACTTGCTGTAGCGCCTTTAAGTTTTCCAATGGATTGCCATCGATTAAAATAAAATCGGCCGCCAACCCTGCTTTGATTTCACCAAATTTATCTTGCATATCGAAATATCGGGCCGGGTTTAGGGTGCCCGATTGAATGATTTCCAAGTTCGTCATACCGGCATCGGCCATATCCTGCATTTCCTTATGGATCGAGAATCCGGGTACATTGAATAGTTGGGGGGCATCGGAACCCAGTAAAATTCCATGACCGTTTTCACTTAATTTTTTAAGCAATTCTTTACGAATGGCATCAAAATTTTTCCATTGTTCCGCATCAAAGCTGCTGTCTTCGCCTGTCGATGCTATTTTCCGCCGTTTCCAATCTTCAAGTGTGCTTGCGGGCATGTATTTCATTTCAGGGAGTGCTAACAAGTCATCAACATCGGCCGGAGCAAACCACTTGGTAAAAAGACTTTGTGTCGGTACGATCCAGACCTCTTTTTCTTTAGACAGTTGTACCAATTCATCAATTTTGGAAGTATCTGCCAAGGGTGTGAAGTTATAGCCGAAAAATCCGTTTTCGTTTGGCTTTACATTTTCAGATTCAGGTACAAGGCCTTCTAAAAATCCATCAACATGGTCGATAGAGGCATATCTGCTCTCCAAGGCATGACGGATGCCGACAGCTACAGGTACGTGGCCGGCAAAAGGAATGCCCACTTCATTTGCGGTCTTTACCATTTGGTCAAAGACCTCTCGTTGAACGCCCGGATGGATTTTTAAAAAATCGTACCCCTCGTTCTTATATGCCGTCACCATTTCAATCGCTTCTTCTTTGGTCTTTACCGAATTACCGTTAAATGACGGACTCGAAGTAAAAATACGTGGACTCAAAACCGCACCGTTTTTAGCCTTTTCCCGAAGTTCTAAATGGGTCGGGTGGCCCAGCATCCCCCGTATTGTGGTAATTCCGTTCGAGAGATATAAAAAAAGAACATCTTCAGTTCGCTCCGGGGAGGTTGGCGGTTGCGGAATATGGGCGTGCATCTCTGCCAGGCCCGGGACTACATATTTGCCTTTCCCATCGATTTTAGTTGCATATTTATCTGCATTTTCAATGGCTGTTGAAAGCTGCTTTATTTTTCCCGAATCAACGACGATTTGCCGGTCATTCAGAATTTCGCCGTTCGTTACATCGATAATGGCCACATCGGTAATCAGTGTGGCCGTAGTACTTACAGTATCTTGAGCCTCATTACAGGCCAAAAACAATAACATTGCCAGACAAGTGATACAGCTTTTCATAATAGTGGTTTTAATTGCGTGATTTTATATTTTGTGCGCATAGTTGAATAATTTCTACGATGCGCTTTTTTCGAGTCGCTTCCCGTTTAGCCTGGTTTAGCCAAGCCAAATAACCTTTTTGATAGCTCGAGCTGAAGTTTTGATAATTTGAAAAGGCAATTGGGTTAGCATCGAAAGCCGCTTGTAAATCGGTCGGTACAATACCATTTTCGACATCATCAAGTGCTGCCCATGACCCATCATTTTTGGCATCTTCTATTTTGGCCAAACCGCTTTCGTGCATGAAATCGTTGGCTATCAATTCTTCAATATGGGTTTTGTTTACTTTGCTCCAAGCACTTTTGGCATTGCGCGGGCAAAAGTACTGCCGACGTTTGCCTTCGCCCAAACGTTTTACGGTACTGTCGATCCAACCATAGCAGAGTGCTACTTTTACGGCTTCTTCCCAGCGCATGCTTTCTTTTTCGTGGTCGACCTTATAAAAAATCAAGTAGACGCCTTTTTGCTTGTCATGGTTTTGATGCAGCCAATTGCGCCATTCCGAATCGGTTTTAAAATAGAGCATGGGCATTTCCTCCATAAGGGTAAAGTTTATCTAAAATTACTATTTGGTCAATAGCACAAACAATGCTTACATTTATAGGCTTGGATTTTTACGGATTAAATAAAGATAAAATATTTAGATTAATGAAGAAGCATTTTTTGTTGACGTTTACCGTCATTGCCCTTGTGTTTAGCTTTTCTTGCACCGATAAATCAAAAAGGGAGGGGAAACCGAAAGTGTTGGTTTTTTCAAAGACTATGGGGTTTAAGCACAGCTCAATTCCAAAGGGAATGGCAGCTTTACAGCGGTTGGGCGCCGAAAATGGTTTTGAAGTAGACACCACAAAGAATGCCGACCTTTTTAACGAAGACAACCTGAAGCAATATTCCGCTATCGTATTTTTAAATACGACGGGCAATATACTTGATGCGCAGCAAGAAGCTGCCTTTGAACGCTATATGCAAGCCGGGGGAGGTTTTGTCGGCATTCATGCGGCAACGGACACCGAATACGATTGGGGCTGGTACAATAAATTGGTGGGTGCCTATTTTTCGGGCCACCCTGCAGGAACTCCTGAAGCCGATTTTGTGATTAAGGATAAAAACTTTGCCGCGACCAATTTTTTTACAGATTCCATCTGGCACAGAGCCGATGAATTGTACAACTTTAAAAAAATCAATCCGGATGTCAACGTTTTGATGACTGTCGACGAATCGACTTATAAAGGGGGTACAAATGGGGATTCGCACCCAATGAGCTGGTATCATGAATATGATGGAGGGCGTGCCTTTTATACCGCTGCCGGACATACCGATGAGAGCTACGCCGAAGAAAACTTTCTAAAACATGTTTTGGGTGGAATTCAATATGCGATTGGCGAAAATAAAAACTTAAACTATGAAAAGGCGGTAACTCAAATACCACCCGATGTCGATCGTTTTTCGAAAAAGGTATTGGTCAATGGTGAATTTTTTGAACCTACCGAAATGGCGGTGCTTCCCAATAACGACATATTGGTTTCCCAAAGACGAGGTGAAATAGTTCATTATGATGCAGAGACCAAGGAACTTAAAGAAGTTGCAAAGCTCGATGTATATCACAAAACGCTGAACACCCCGGGGGTGAATGCCGAAGAGGGATTGATGGGACTTCAGAAAGACCCTGATTTTGCAAATAATCATTGGATTTATGCGTATTATGCCCCAACAGGTGACAAATGGGTCAACCGTTTGTCCCGTTTTAAATTTATTGATGACACTTTCGACTTGGCTTCGGAGCAAGTGATTTTAGAAGTGGATAGTCAACGTGAGATCTGCTGCCATACAGCAGGTTCCATAGCTTTCGGACCCGACAATATGCTGTATCTGTCGACTGGCGATAATTCAACACCTTTTAATGAAAAAGGCGCGAAGTATGTCAATAATGGGTTCGCACCGTTGAACGATCTACCCGGGAAAGAGCAGTACGATGCACGACGATCTTCAGGTAATACAAATGATTTAAGAGGAAAAATTCTACGGATAAAAGTAAATGAGGACGGAAGTTATGATATTCCCGAGGGCAACTTGTTCCCCGAAGGAACCGCTAAAACCCGTCCTGAGATATTTACGATGGGACACCGAAATCCGTATCGCATTTCCGTTGACCCCAAAAAAGGCTGGGTCTATTGGGGCGACGTCGGGCCCGACGCACGCGAGAATAAATGGGATACCCGCGGAACTCGGGGCTATGATGAAATGAACCAGGCCAGGGAAGCCGGAAATTTTGGTTGGCCATTGTTCGTAGGTGGTAATTATGCATACCGTGACTATGATTATGCAACTGGAGAGTCCGGTGATTTCTTTGACCCCGAACACCCGATCAACGATTCAAAAAACAATACGGGACTTACCGAACTTCCGCCCGCGCAACCGGCGTATGTGTATTATCCATACGTCGAGACCCCGGATTTTCCACAAGTTAAAACAGGAGGTCGAAATGCGATGGCCGGTCCGACGTATTATTCCGATATGTACCCCAATGGCGGAACTTTGCCGGCGTATTATAATGAAAAAGTCATTATTTACGATTGGATCCGTGGTTGGATGATGGCCGTGACCCTGTTCGAAGACGGCACTTTTAATAAAATGGAGCCTTTTGGATCCGATATCGACCTAAACAACCTGATCGATATGGAAATGGGCCCCGATGGTACGGTTTATCTTTTGGAATATGGTAGCGGTTGGTTTTCGCAAAATGACGATTCGGCATTAAGTTATATCGAATACAACGCCGGAAATCGACCTCCATTGATCGATAATATTATTGTAGACCATACAGCGGGAAAATTACCGTTGAATGTTACCGCCAAGGTCGAGGCTCGTGATCGCGAGGATGATGCGATTACTTATCTCTGGGACTTTGGTAACGGGGAGACCAAGGAAACATCGACTCCCGAGGTATCTTATTCGTATACAGAAGCTGGCGATTATAAAATTTCGGTGGAAGCCAAAGATGCTAAGAATGCAATGACCAAAAGCGAGATTGTTTCCGTGGTTGCCGGAAATTCACGACCTGAAGTTGCTATTGATTTAAAAGGAGGGGATGCTTTTTTTCAAGAGAATGTTCCTGTGGCGTATGCGGTTTCTGTGACCGATGCAGATGGCAGTGCGATAGACCAGAAGAATATTTTTGTCTCTGTCGATTATATGGAAAGCCTGGATGAAGCCAACAAATCGTTGGGGCACCAACAGGTTTCGGCCGCGATTACGGGTAAGGCGCTTACCTTGGGTATGGACTGTAAGACCTGTCATAAGGAAAATGAAAAGTCCATCGGTCCAAAATATATCGATGTAGCGAACAAATACCAAAAGGATAAAAAAGCCAAATCATATCTGCAAAAGAAAATTGCAACTGGAGGTAGCGGTGTATGGGGCGAGGTAACGATGCCTGCCCACCCGAATATTACAAAAGATGAAACCCGGCAGATCACAGAGTATATCATGTCATTGGCGGCCAATACCGCCAAAGAGAAATCATTGCCTGTGGCGGGAACCATTCGCCCCAAACCGACCAAAGATGCCAATGTAATGGTGCTTACGGCTAGTTATACCGACAATGGGGAAGAGGGAACCATACCGTTGACAGGCGTAAAATCGATTGTTTTAAAGAAAAATAAGGATAAGCCTCAGGGCAAATAGAAATGTATCCAGTTGTATTGTTATTGTTGGTTTTATGAAAAGATTTCCGCTTAACGTAGTCTTGCTATGTGTGGTGGGCGTCTTATCGATTTCTTGTAGCACGCCAAAATACACCTATCTCTTTGATACGGGAAAGCACTTGGATTTTAACGAGGGAAAATGGATATTGAACAAAACGACCTCCAACTCAAAAATTTTTGATACGGAATTAAAATCGGCCGTAAGAACGCATTTTAAAGCAATTATTGGCGATTCACTGTTGGAAATCAACGATTTGCGATAAACCAAATTGATCGGGCCCGATATCGCTTTTGAGTTGAGCCCGGCTAAATTAAAGCAACTAAAAGCAGATACCGACTGTGATTATCTGATAAATGTCAAAGGAAATATTATAAACGAAGGTATCGGGGGACTTTCAATACCCTCTGACGAACCTGATTATTATGCGAGCAACGAATCATCGGTGTCGATAGTTATTTACGACTTAAATAGTGGTATTTTGATTAGCTCGTCGCAGGTATATGCGAAGTTGACCGAAGAGGGTTCCCATTTCGATAATGCAAGCAAGGTGCCCACTCTGGCCACCAGTGCCCAAACGGCGATGCTTGTAGGGGCAAAAAAACTAATAGCGAAATACGATAAATATCGTTTGGATAACTAAAGGGCTATCGGACCATTAGCGTAAAGGCGAAGTAGCGATAGCCGGAAGTTGTACTTAATTTAATCAACTTTTAAAGACAAATGACAGTTAATTAAAGTATGCTGGTAAAAAAGAATTCTATTTTGAGGCACTTACCTAATATGGAAGAAAAGCAATTACTGACTTTAGACTCTTTGCGGTTCACCTTAGAAACAATTGACTATTCGTATCATAATATTCTTAAACATGTTACACGCATTTCCAAAAACCCAAGTCAAAGGAACTATCCACAACTTTTTCATTACACTTGGACTTTTTTAGATAGTATTAGAAGGTTTGTAAAATTATACAAAGTTTTGCCCTCAAATAATGGACACGCAATAATAAAATCAATAGAAAATATAAGTTCACCTAGAAATACTTACCAGCACTTGGATGAACGAGTTGATGAATCTATTATTAACTCCCGAAGACCGTTCTACGGTGCTTTAAAATGGACATATCATGATCCTGATGCTAATGATGCTTTTACATTTGTAGCAATAAGTGGACTGCTCTACGGAAATCCCGGAGTAGTGAATTTTGAGGATTTCGATAAATCTAAGCCTATCGACTCAATAATCTTAGAAACTGTTGATAGAAAAAAAGAAATGGACATAAACTTATCCGAGGCATTTAATAATGTTTCCAAAGTTGTTGAAAATTTGGAGAAAGAAATAATGGAAAAAGTAGCAGAAAACAATTATCAATTGGTAGACTGGGAATCGAAGCGGGACGTTATTCTTAAATTAAAAAGAAATATACCGGAATAAGAACTAAGTACAACATTGGCTATACTCAATGCGCGCGTAAGTGAGTAAACCAAAGGTCTGGGCGTGTCGAGCCGCACCGCAAAATCTTTTGGATTTGGCAATTAAAAAAGATAAAATAATTACAAAACAAAAAGCTTTGGCTCGCAGACCAGACGGAAACGAAAAGGTTTCCTTACTGCCCTACTTGCCGAGACGTTAGCCTTTATGAAAAAAACAACCCAAATGGAAATAAACTATCGGAATTTAGGTTACATTTTTTTATTAATTATTCCTTTAACCGTTATCGGATTTTACCCTAGTTATTTTGGTTTATTCCCAGAATTTAATGAACATATTGACACTCTTGTTCATTTACACTTTTTCTTATCTGCATTATGGATTGCTATATTAATTACGCAACCGTTTCTTATTGTAAATAAAAAATATAAATGGCACAAAATTATTGGAAAGAGCACTTATGTAATTTTCCTATTATGGATATTGAGCTTTCTCGTAATGATTTATAAAGTCATTGAAAAGGAAGATTATGATTATTTGGTTTTTCCAATTGGAAATATGCTCATTTTGATTGTTCTATATTTTCTGGCTATCAAGCACCGAAAAAAAACTGCTAAACATATGCGATATATGATTGCGTCAGCAGTGGTTCTTATTGACCCAACTATTGGAAGGTGGACATTTAATATTTTTGGAAATGACTTAATAGCAATGCCAATTACATATGCTATTATGAATTTAATATTAATAGGCCTAATTTGGATGGACAAACGGAATGGGAAGGATTACAAACCTTATGTTGTCGCTTTAATATGTTTCTTATTATACAACATAGCCTTTTTTATTGTGTATCTGACTTAAAATTATAATGAAAATAATGAAATAACAAAGGCTAATACCGTATATAAGCTATGGCTTGGTCTGTGTCCACTTGGAAAATCCGCAGGATTTTCCAAAGCCAGTTTTTATTTGGCGAGGATTGTTGCGAGACACGCCACAGCTCATATACATTAACGTTGGCAAAAATTTGGAAAGACCTTATGAAAAAAAGAAAAATTATTTCATTATTGTTTTTGCTGTTTGGCGTTGTTTTAAGTGTTGCCTTTATATTAGGGATTGAATTTCCTCAAGGATTTGAGGCCTATTTTAAAAGGGAATATTATAACCAATTTGGTCCTTTGGCCATAAGTGTTGAACTTTTAATAGCAGGTTACTACTTCTTTGTAGGCCATTAAAAACGAATTTCGCTTTAGCTATTTTTGGATTTACAGCCTTGCTAGACCCTCTCTTTGATCAAATAGGTCTTTTCGACAGCATCGTACCTTTATACGGAACAATAATTTTATCGCTTTGTGGGCTGTTATGTATATGGCTAGCATTTGCAAACCCATTTGAATTAAAACGTTTATCTCGTTTGGTAGCCATATTAAGTCTTGTCCTTGGTATTTTTGTTGAGCTGTTCTTCAACTATTTCTGATAAAAATATTTGCTAAGATAGTAACCGTTGCACAAGCCGTTAGTTCATAAAAAACGGATCCATTCAAGCCTCTTTAAGAGGCTTTTTCGGTGTCAAGTCAGAAATGGAAAGCTAATTTTCCGTTTTTATGTTTATCAACTAATATGAACATCATAGATATAAATGTCAGCGCGAAATCTTATAATCTCCTTGTTTTAATATAAAAATTACGATCAACGGTAAAGGTCGATAGATTGCCATCCAATTTTTCTGTTTTCCATTCCGAAGTAGGGCTGAGCCATTGTGGTTTTTTATCCACAAAAACCCGAAGGGGGAAATATAAGCAATGAAAACAAGCTAAAAATTAAAAAAAGTTACCAATTCGGTAACTTTTTTTGTTATCTTTGTTTCAAACTAGGGTAAAGTGAGGGTAATTGCAAAACGGACCTTACGAGATTTTTGGGAAAAACACGCAGATTGTGAAGCGCAATTAAAGTCGTGGTATAGTGAAACCGAAAAATCCGAATGGAAAAACATAAACGATTTAAAGAAAGAATATCCCAGCGCGAGTATTCTAAAAAACAACAGAATTGTTTACAATATCAAAGGGAACAACTATCGCTTAATTGTAAAATTCAACTTTGAGTTCCAAATATGTTGGATACGATTTATTGGGACTCACGCAGCATATGATAAAATTGACGCAAATAACATTTGATTATGAATATTGTACCTATTAGAAACGAAAAAGACTATCAAAATGCCCTCGACCGACTTGAAGGGATTTTTGATGCAAAAATGGGCACGGTAGAAGGAGACGAACTCGAAATACTTTCCATTCTGATAGACCGATATGAAAACGAAAATTTTCCGATCGGCATGCCAGACCCAATCGAGGCCATTAAATTCCGTATGGAACAAATGGGAATGAAGCAAAAAGATTTAGCTAAAGTTGTTGGGTTTAAAAGCAGGGTAAGCGAAATATTGAATAAAAAACGAAAACTTACTTTAGATATGATACGAAAACTAAATACGACGCTTCATATTCCGACCGAAGTTCTAGTTCAAGAGTATTAAAAAAAGGCGCGTAACCCCTCCACGAACTGGTTTGCTAGAAATGTTATAACCTCCTTGTTTTAATATAAAAATTTTGATCCACGGTAAAGGTCGATAGATTTCTTGCGCCCTTCCCTAAAATTCGTGGCCTCAATTAAACCTTTTACAAAAGCATTCGTCTAAAATATTACAATAAAAGAGCAGATTGGGGATGCCTAAAATTAGTCTATTTATACTTTCTTTTCTATTTCTGGGTTTTACAGCCCAAAGCGATTTAGGTATTGCGGACGAGAACTCAAGTACCGCAGAGATTCCTATCCATGACTTTGAATCGTTGGAGCCCTTGTTATATACCAAAACCAATAAAACCCATATCATAAATTTTTGGGCCATGTGGTGCGCGCCTTGTATCAAAGAGCTACCCGTTTTTGAACAGTATCAAAAAGACCATCCAGAGGTAGAAATGCTATTGGTAAGTCTCGATTTTCCCGAAGATATTGAAACAAAGCTAAAACCTTTTTTAAAGAAAAGAGGCATCACCACAGACGTGGTCTTATTAGACGATCCCGATGCCAATAGCTGGATCGACAAAATTGACCCCAATTGGTCGGGTGCCATTCCGTTTACCATAATTTTCAATAATAAAGAGCGCGCCTTTTACGAGCGCCCATTTGATAACAATGAAGATTTACAACAAGAAATCAATACTACAATACATCCAAAAAAATGATTAAAAAAATGAATGTCGCTTTGACACTGTTCCTATTGTGTGGTTTTTTAACCACTACGACCATAAATGCCCAAGACAGAAAAGGGCCACCGCCGAACGGCGAACGTAAAGGCCCTCGAGGTGGCGGTCACAGTCCCGAACAAACCAAAACACTGGATGAAATCGGGGGGTATAAAATCGGAGATGTCGCTACCGATTTTAAACTCAAAAATGTAGACGGTTCAATGTTTTCGTTGTCGGATATTAAAAATGCCAAAGGGTACATCGTAGTCTTTACCTGTAATGAATGCCCTTTTGCCAAAATGTATGAAGACCGTTTAATTGCAATTCATAACGAATATGCCGCACAAGGGTACGCTGTGGTTGCCATTAACCCCAATGTAAGTGAAGGTAGTCAAAGGGAAAGTTTTGAGGCGATGCAAAAAAGAGCCAAAGAAAAGGAGTTTCCATTTGTCTATCTAGCCGATGAAAAACACGAAGTATTCCCAAAATATGGCGCCGTACGAACACCGCATGTTTTTCTGTTAGACCAAGAAAGAAAAGTACAGTATATCGGTACCATAGACGATAACGCACGCTCTGCCACTGATGCAAAGGTCAACTATCTTGAAAACGCCATACAGGCACAGCAACAAGGCGAAAAGCCCGAAATTACTTTTACCAAAGCTATCGGGTGTCCGGTAAAAGCGATTTAAAACACGTGAGGGTTTTGCTAGAAATCTTATAGTCTCCTTGTTTTAATATAAAAATTTTGATCGACGGTAAAGGTCGATAGATCGCCTTCCAATTTTTCTGTTTTCCATTCCGAAGTAGGGCTGAGCCATTGTGGTTTTTTATCCACAAAAGCTCGAATGGGTATGGCAAAACCTTCTACGCTATCGGTGTATCGATATTTTATGGAATTGCCATCCAATTTATATTCCAAAAAAGGAATTTGATTTGTGCGTAGGTATTGGTCAAAGAAAACCGAAAGGTCTTGCCCCAATTGCGCACTGATATAATTTTCGATCTGTGCTGTAGTTACGGTTTGATGGTAAAATTCTTTATTGAGTCCGCGTAGGGTCTGCCGCCATTTTTCGTCATCGTCGGCCAGCTGTCGTAAGGTATGTATCATATTCGCCCCTTTATAATACATGTCGCCAGAGCCTTCCGCATTTACATTATAGGTTCCTATGATGGGTTTGTCGTTTTTGATATTCTTACGTGTTCCGATAACATACTCCGAGGCCGCCTCTTTTCCGTAATAGTAATCTACAAATAGGTTTTCGGAGTAAGCGGTAAAACTCTCATGGATCCACATATCTGCCACATCCTTATAGGTAATATTGTTGGCAAACCATTCATGCCCTGACTCGTGAATGATGATAAAGTCAAATTTTAGACCCCAACCGCTTCCGGAGAGGTCCCTGCCCAAATAGCCATTTTTATATTGGTTGCCATAGGTTACCGAACTCTGGTGTTCCATACCCAAATAAGGCACTTCTACCAATTTATATCCGTCTTTATAAAAAGGGTAGGGGCCAAACCAATGTTCAAAAGCCTTCATCATTTTTTTGGCATCTAAAAACTGCTTATGGGCCTTATCGAAATTTTGTGGAAGCACATAATAGTCCATCGTCAACGGCCCGGCCTCACCTTGATATACTTCATCGAAATGGGCATAATCGGCGATGTTTACGTTGACGCCGTAATTGTTGATAGGGTTTGCCACAAACCAATGGTAGGTTTTGGTATCAGCGTTTTCCTCTATACTTCTCAGTCTTCCGTTGGAGACATCCATCAGGTTTTTGGGCACGGTCACACTGATGGCCATACTATCGACTTCGTCGTACATATGATCTTTGTTGGGCCACCATACACTGGCGCCCAGGCCTTGACAAGAGGTAGCGACAAAAGGTTTGCCGGTACTGTCTTCTTTCCATGAGAAACCACCGTCCCAAGGGGCACGTACCGCTTCTTTCGGGTGACCGGAATAGTGTACGACGACTTCGTTGAAATCCCCTTTATGCTGGGGTTTTTCCAGTTGCACAAAATGGGCATTTCCGTTAGACCGTACTTTTAACGTCTTTCCATCTTGCGTAACTTTTTCGATGTTCAGCGGAGGTTGCAAATCGACCTGAAGTACCTTATTTTCCTCCAAAACCTTATACCGAATGGTATTGCTGCCCGAAATAAACTTTTCGTCAGGCTTTATTTCAACATTCAAATGATAATAATTAAGATCCCACCAGGCACGCTCGGGGGTAATACTACCACGAAGGGTATCTTGTTCGGTGAAACTTTGGCCGAAGGAAGCTATCGATGATCCTACGGTCAATATACAGGCAACAAGTACTTTCCTTTTCATAGTTTTCAATTTCAAAAGCTAAATCTATCTTTTTAATGGACCAAATTCCAAAGAATAATTGAAATTTAGAATTTTTTTAGCAGCATTTAACGAAAAACCCCATTGGGAAAGACTACCGGACTTTCAAATCCGTCTTTTCCCACCGCGGCCACACCAAAAAAGAAATTATCAATAACCACGCCAGTCAAGGTGTGTTCCGTTACATCGCCAACATACCTGCTGTGGTCCCAGGTGGGTGCCGTCGTATCACGCCAATATATCTTATAGCCAATGACACCGTCGACTTTACTCCATTGCAATTTGGCCGATGGCGCTACGATGCCGCCTATTTTTACTTCTTTTGGTGCCGGTGGTGCCCATGCCAAGGAAGCCAGATTAATGGCGTTGACCGCAGTCAATTTTTTGGCGTAAGCAAAATTCACATGTTCCAGCACATCACCGTAATCGATTCCGTTTTCAGAACGAATGTCTTGATGCTGCTGCGTATAATTTTCATGGGCTTCCATAATACGAATCCCTGCAAAGCCTGCATCGTTGAACGGTCGATGATGTCCACCACGACCAAAGCGGTCCAGCCGATAAATAAGCATCGGGTTCATTTCAGGCATATAGGTA
Source organism: uncultured Kriegella sp. (assembly GCF_963975415.1). Taxonomy (NCBI): domain Bacteria; kingdom Pseudomonadati; phylum Bacteroidota; class Flavobacteriia; order Flavobacteriales; family Flavobacteriaceae; genus Kriegella; species uncultured Kriegella sp. The sequence goes on along the minus strand of NZ_CAXBGN010000001.1, from coordinate 711,150 downwards.
CGGGTGTTTTTGTGCACATACCGGGCGAGCTGGCGTGAAATACCATCGACTTCACCACCATAAAACCGTCGGGCCCTGCGCTCTTTTTCTGTTTCGGTAGGGGGAACAGGTTCGGAGAAAATTCTAAAATCGACGTTGCTGACAATGCCATCGACCCCGGAAATATTGCCAATCATATCATTATTAAAAATGCCGATAATATCCCAGCCCTGTTCTTTGGCATAGGCCGCTAAACCTTGGCCGCCATAAAGGCCCTGTTCTTCCCCAGAGAGTCCTAGATAGATAATACTATTCTCGAATTGGTATTTTGAAAGCACCCGCGCAGCTTCGAGAGTACCTGCCATTCCACTGGCGTTATCGTTGGCCCCGGGCGAATCGGATGTAAAATCGTTTTCGTCGCTGACACGTGAGTCGATATCCCCGCTCATAATGATAAAGCGATTGGGGTGGGTTTTACCGCGCTGAATAGCGACCACATTGACAATTTCTACATCTTTTACAATGCGGTTACTGTGTCCCTTTTTTATAAAATTCTTTTGATAAGATACCTCCAAACAGTTACCACAGGATTTTCCTATTTTTTCAAATTCCGATTTGATCCAACGGCGTGCCGCCCCGATGCCCCGGGTTTGCGAAATCGTATCGCTTAATGTATGGCGGGTACCAAAATTAGCCAATTGGGTCACGTCTTCCTTTATCCGTTTCTCCGATACGGCGTCGATAATGTCGTAGATTCTAGAATCGGTTTGAGACCAAATCGAAGTAGTTATAAAAAGGGCGAGAAGGTTGATTGATTTTTTCATTTGTATCACTGATAAATATTAGAGATAGGTGTTCTTTTTTAAAAGGTAGGCGGTTCCCAATGCCGGTCCTACCAATAAAATCAAAAAGACGTAGCTAGGATTGATTTTCTCTGCGCTAAAAGACAATAGTTGAATACTGACAATACTTATCGCAAAGCCGATGCAATTGACCAAGGTTAGGCCTGTGCCCTTAAACTCTGGTGCCACCGCAGAAGCGACCATATTGGAAAACTGGGGAGAATCGGCGGTTACGGCCATTCCCCATATACACCATCCGAACAAGAATAGGAGGGGAGGCAATTGAAACAGTAAGGGAGACAATAAGCAAAATGCACCTGAGACCACTAGCGAACTTGTGGCGACTTTGTAACTTCCGAACTGTTCCGATAAAAAACCTCCTAAAATACAGGAGAGGCCACCTAAGGCTATGGTAATTCCTGTCCACATTGGAACGGATAAGGAAGCCTCGTTGAGATTATTGAATGTTTGGATGGCCAAGGGGGTAAACGCCCAAAAAGCGTATAGCTCCCACATATGGCCAAAATAACCAAGGGTCGCTTTTCGAAACCCGGCAATCTTAAAAAGTGCTGGCCCGGCCTTTAATTGCAGTTGTTTGGATGGCTTTCGAAAGGGACCGTTCGGTACGAGGATCCACAGGAGAAATCCTCCGAATACGGCTAGGCCAGAGGTAGCTTTGATAATGACCGTATAATTGTTTCCCCAAGTTGTACCTCCCATCAAATAGGGAAAAGCCGTACCGAAAACCAGGGCACCAACCAGAAAACCTAAAGCTTTTCCCAGCCCCGATTCGTAATAATCGGCTGCAATTTTCATTCCGACAGGATAAATTCCGGCCAAAAAGAAACCTGAGCCAAAACGGCCCAGGATCAACAGTGAGGTCGTAACGGTATTCGATAAAAGCAAAAGGTTGCAGGCCGCAGCCAACAATGCACAGATCATAAAAACCCGTGATGGAGGATACCGATCGGCTATCATCAGGGCCGCAAACACCAAGGTGCCAATTATAAACCCTAAATTAACCGATGAAAGTACATAGCCGATAATCTCGGCACCCAATCCTGTTTTTATGGCAAGGTCATCAACTATTGCATTGCCTGCAAACCATAATGAAGTACAGGCAAATTGTGAACTAATAATTGTGGGCAGAATATAGGGTCTTCGTTTCAATTAAAATTGCTCGGGAGTTCAAATGATTGCTTTATCTATCTATTTCAAAGACACATGGTCAATAACGACATGCTGTTATTTCAGTTTCGCAAAACGGCCTAAAAGTTCCCGAACTTTCTGCGTATTCTCAACATAGTACTTCGCATGGGTTTTTTGTCTACTGACCTTTACCGTTACCGTACTTTCAGGAAGTTCTTGGAACATGAATTCATCCGTCCAATCATCGCCAATCGCAAAAACGAAGTCGTAATCATCTTCACCTAAAATCCGTACAGAAGCGCGACCCTTGTTGACATTACTACTTTTAACCTCCATCACTTTATTTCCGTTGAGAACACTAAGGTCATCAGTGCCTATCAGACTGGTTAGCACTTCAGATAGCTCTGTCGCCCTTAAACTCCCAAAATCGGGATCTGTCTTTCGGTAATGCCAGGCAAGGGAGTAATTTTTTTCTTCAATGAAACTTCCCGGTGTACGGTCAACAAAAGATTCCAGCACAGGACGAATTTTTACCATCCAATCGTTTTTTACATTCTCCAACAGGTGAAAATCTTCCCCGCCTGTTGATATCCATACCCCATGCTCCACGATCATATTGTATTTTTTTGGAAGAAACCACTTTGTAAAGGTTTCCTTATCACGGCCGCTGATCAAGTAGACATCTGTGCCCGGTTGATTACTCAGTGTATCTAGCAACTCGTAGAGTTCTTCATCGGGACCCGCTTTTTGGGGGTCGTTGTGAAAGCCTGCCAAAGTACCATCATAATCAAGAAACAATAACCTTTTCTTGGCCTTCGAGTAATCTTCTAAAATGGAACTCAAGCGATTGTCGGTCAACCGTTTTGATATATTTTCAGAATCTCTTTCCTTTTGAGCTTTCAATGAATTCATAAAGCTATTTGCCCATTTTTCAACATTGTATCGCTCCAGTCTATTTTGTAGTAGTTCGTTTCTTGACTGTTGTTCTTCCCTGGGCATATTAATCGCCTCGTACAGTGCGTCGGCGATTTGCTCGAAGTTATTGGGGTTTATTAAAAGTGCCTCGTTCATTTCATTTGCCGAGCCGGCCATTTCACTTAAAATAAGCACCCCGGTCTTATCGGTACGGGTAGCGATATATTCTTTGGCAACAAGGTTCATACCATCACGTAATGGGGTCAACCAAGCAATATCGCTCGAAGTATAGAGGTCGATAAGGTTCTCGAACGGCATAGATCGGTAGAAATACCATATGGGTGTCCAATTTACCGTTGAGAATTCACCGTTGATACGGCCTACTAATTCGTCGATTTCTTTTTTTAGCAATTGGTACTGTGGTACGTTCGAACGCGATGGAACTGCAAGAATAATAAGTCTAACCTTCTCTTTGTATTGCGGATATTTACTCAAAAAATATTCAAATGCATACAACCTTTTAGCGATACCCTTTGAATAATCTAAGCGATCTATCGATAAGAAAAACTTCGCTTCAGGGTCTGATTTTTTATGGGTGTTCAGGCGTTGTTGCAGTTCCGATTGTTTCGATGCCGGCTTTTGGTAATGTTCTTGTGCCGCTTCACTGAATTTTTTGTAGTCAATACCCATTGGGAACGAGTCGACTTTGATGACCCTATTGTCAAGATAGATTTCATTAAAGCTCACTTCAAGACCCAATAGTCGGCGAACCGAACTTAGAAAATGGCGCTCATAATCATAGATGTGGAAACCAATAAGGTCTGACCCCAATAATCCCTGGAGAATTTCCTCACGCCAGGGCAGGGTTCTAAAAATTTCAAAGGAAGGGAATGGAATATGCAAAAAGAAACCTATCGATATGTTCGGGCGTTTTTCCCGAACCATTTGTGGTACCAACATCAATTGATAGTCATGTACCCAAACAATGTCATCATCATCCGCTTTTTCTAAAATGGCGTCGGCAAATTTTTGGTTTACGGTCTTGTAGATATTCCAGCTATCCAACTCAAACTCTGAGTATTCTAAAAAATAATGAAAAAGTGGCCATATCGTTCGATTGCTAAAACCGAAATAGAAGCCTTCGACCTCTTCGGTAGTTAGATTTACTTTTGAAGAACCGTGTTTGGCAAGTGCTTTGTCAATTTTCGGAACCAACTCTTCGGGAATCTCCTCGTCGGTAAGTCCGCTCCAGCCAATCCATACGCTATCACTGCCGGAGTGTACCGATTTCATTCCAGTAGCCAACCCTCCAACACTTGGAATCGCAGTGATGTCGCCATTGCTAATTTGTAACTGAACGGGTAGTCTATTTGAGATTATGATAGTTTTGCCCATAAATCGGAAATTTTACTTGGTTTTGAATATTATTTCTCTAAATTTCGTTAAAACAAAGGGTAAAAACAATTGTAAAAGTAATTGTGTTAAGATTTTTATTGAATGGATAATTTAGACTACGGAATAATAGGGAATTGTAGAAGTGCTGCATTAATTTCAAAAATGGGTGCGATTGAATGGTGTTGTTTGCCCGAATTCGATTCGTCTTCTGTATTTGCGAAGCTATTGGACGAGGAGATTGGGGGAAGTTTTGAAATTCTTGTCGATGATTCTTATACAATTACGCAACGGTATAAAAAAAATACGGCACTATTGATTACCAAGTTCTCCGATGGTGAGCATGTGTTTGAAGTTTATGATTTCATGCCACGCTACCATAAAGAAAAAGGCGGGCACCATTCTCCGCCAGAGATTATTAGGTATGTTAAGCATCTTTCGGGAAAGCCCAAGTTTCGTGTTCTTTACAATCCAAAGTTGGAATACGCCCTAGGACAGACCAAATCATATATCAAACATAATTTCGTAGCAAGCCTTACACATGCAGAAAAGTTTGATACCGTATTCTTATACACCTCCTTTAATAAGAATGCCGTGGTCGAAGGTCGTGAAATAGAATTGGATGATGATGGCTATTTTTTAATCGGTTATAATGAAAAGATCTTTTTGCCCTCGACGAAGAAAGTCTATTTGGAAATGGAACGTACCAAGGTTTATTGGCTCAACTGGAGCAATAAAACACCTGCCTATCGAAAATATAATGACGAAATAAGACGTAGCGCAATTACCTTGAAATTGTTAAGTTATGACAAAACGGGAGCGGTATTGGCCGCTCCGACCACTTCCTTGCCAGAAACTATTGGGGAAGTACGTAATTGGGACTACCGCTTTTGTTGGATACGTGATGCCTCAATGGTGGTCAAGGTCATATCGGAACTTGGTCATAAAAATGTGGCCAGACGATATTTACAGTTCATAATCGACCTCATTCCTGATAAAGATGAAAAGCTGCAGATCATGTACGGGATCAATAAGGAGAAAAAGCTTACCGAAGAGACCTTAGAGCATTTGAGTGGTTATAAAGGGTCAAAACCGGTTCGTATCGGGAATGCGGCCTATGCCCAAAAGCAGAATGACATCTATGGTATTTTAATGGATGTAATTTACGAACAGTTGATGAAATTCAGCACCGATATTGAAAATGGTGAAGAATTATGGACGATTACCAAAGGCATCGTTTGGATCGTGTCAAAACATTGGCAAGAAGCAGATAAGGGTATATGGGAATTTCGAACAGAAGATCGTCATTTTACTTTTTCGAAAGTATTATGTTGGGTAGCATTGGATAGAGCCATTAAAGTGGCGCGTATTTTTAAGAAAAACCATAAACTTGAAAAATGGACCAAGCTTGAACAGGAAATAAAGGCCGATATTCATGACAATGCCTGGAACCCCGAGGTCAATGCATTTGTTCAGTCGTATGGATCATCACATTTAGATGCCTCGGTGCTTTTAATGGAATCATACGGATTTATACCAGCCAAAGACCCCAAGTTTATCGGAACGGTAAAAGCGATAGAACGGGAATTGAGCAATGACGGCCTTCTTTATCGTTACAAGAACGAGGATGATTTCGGGCTACCTTCTTCCTCTTTTACAATTTGTACATTCTGGTTTATTAATAGCCTCTTCAAGATTGGGGAAGAAGAAAAGGCAATGGACCATTTTAATAAACTTTTAAGCTACAGTAACCATTTGGGTCTTTTTAGTGAAGACATCGATTTTAAGACCAAAAGACTACTAGGGAATTTCCCTCAGGCCTATTCACATTTGGCCCTGATCGAATGTGCCATTAATTTTTCTAAAAAGCATACTGAAGAAACGATTTTGGAATCGATGCGATAAATAAACGATTTTGGGCTGGGAAATATAAACCCCGACTGATTCGACGATGAGTTAGGGAAGCTAAGATTCTCGATTGCCGTAAATTGAATACAATAAAAAAACCGTCCAAAAATTGGACGGTTTTTTCTGTCGAAACAGCACTATTGATCTGAGTTAGACATTCTTTAATTAATCGAATGTGTACTTATTATCCGTAGCAACCTTATTGGCAATTTCTTCGCGTAGCGCTACCACGTTCGGATTGTTTGTATATTTTGTAAATCGTTTTAAGCCCATTAACATCATGCGTTGCTCGTCTCCTTCGGCGAAAGATGTAATAGCCTCTTTTCCCTTTTGAATAATCGTATCGACGGCATTGTACAAATACAACTTCGACATAGCGGTTTGAACGGCCTGCGATTCTTCCCCAAAACGTTTGGCATTTTTCTCGGTTCTTAAAACGGTCGATTCGGCCATATAGATTTTGATTAAAATATCGGCAGCCGCCAGCATTAACTGTTGGTGTTGCTCAAGTTCTGGACCAAATTTCTGTACTGCACTTCCGGCTACCATCAAGAATACCTTCTTCAATCGGGATATCAAATCCTTTTCTTCAGCAAAAAGTTCAGAAAAATCAGGCGTGTCGAAAGATGGTATTCCCATCAATTCTTCCCCGACTGCGGTTGCAGGCCCTAACAAGTCAACATGGCCTTTCATGGCTTTTTTGACCAGCATGCCAACCGCGAGCATCCGGTTGATTTCATTGGTGCCTTCATAAATTCGTGCAATTCTAGCATCGCGCCATGCTTTTTCCATGGGGGCGTCGGCACTGAAGCCCATGCCTCCAAAAATTTGAATGCCCTCATCCGTTGTTTCTTGTACGTCTTCAGATGCGGCAACTTTTAAAATGGAGCATTCTATAGCATATTCTTCAACACCTTTTAACTCAGCTTCTTGATGTGAATTTCCCGCTGCTTCGCGTATCGCAATCCTATCTTCGATATTTTTTGCGGCGCGATAACAGGCCGATTCATCAGCATAGGCATTGGTGGCCATTTGTGCTATTTTCGACTTTATTGCACCAAAATTGATAATCGGTGTCTTAAATTGTAACCGCTCATTGGCATAGTTAACGGCCTCGTTGATTACTCTTCGTTGTGCTTCTAAACAGGCCGCGGCTAGCTTAATACGACCGATATTTAAAGCATTCATCGCGATTTTAAACCCATTGCCTCTTTCTGAGAGCATGTTTTCGACCGGAACTTTCGTATCATTAAAAAACACTTGACGCGTAGAGGAGGAGTGAATGCCCAATTTTTTTTCTTCCTCTCCAAAACTAATTCCGTTCTCGGGGTCGTTCTCTACAATAAAACCGGTAATATATTTATCATCTTCTATTCTGGCAAAGACAATGAACATATGGCAGAAACCTGCATTGGAAATCCACATCTTCTGTCCAGTTATGCTATAATGCTTGCCATCTTCCGATAATACTGCTTTGGTTTTGCCCGAATTGGCATCGGAACCCGCGCCAGGTTCGGTTAAACAATAGGCACCAAACCATTCGCCCATAGCCAACTTGGGGACATATTTTTGTTTCTGCTCTTCGCTGCCATATAGGGTTATCGGCATGGTACCTATTCCCGTATGTGCGCCAAAAGCGGTACTAAAGGAACCAGTAGCCCCAGATATATAATCACAGACCAACATGGTAGAAACAAAGCCCATTCCCATACCACCGTAAGCTTCGGGTACGGCCACGCTCAACAGACCGAGTTCACCTGCCTTTTTCATACATTCTTCGGTATAGGCATAGTCTTTTTTCTCAAAGCGTTCCCAATGTGCCCAAAGTTCACGATCTACGAATTCTTTGGTACTGTCACGCATCATTTTCTGCTCTTCCGATAGGTCTTCCAAAGTAAAAATGTCTTCACATTTGGTCTCTTTTACAAGGAACTGCCCTCCACGCAGGATATCCTTATTCGTAGTTTCTGTACTCATGTTGATGATTTATTATACTAATTTAAAAATTCATAGATACCTGCGGCTCCCTGCCCTGTACCAACGCACATAGTGACCATTCCGTACTTTCCCTGCATATTTCTTTTACGCATTTCATCGAAAAGCTGAACGGATAATTTAGCCCCTGTACAACCTAGCGGGTGCCCTAAGGCAATTGCACCACCATTGACGTTTACGATATCAGGATTTAGTTTCAGTTCCCGTATTACGGCGATGGACTGCGATGCGAAAGCTTCGTTAAGTTCGATCAACTCGACGTCATCTTGCTTCAAACCAGCTTGTTTTAATGCCTTAGGAATTGCTTTGACCGGTCCAATCCCCATAATTCTTGGGGGCACCCCGGCAGCGGCATAATTGACCAGTCGGGCAATAGGTTCTAATTTTAGTTCTTTGACCATCTCTTCACTCATGACCATAACAAATGCGGCACCATCGCTCATTTGCGACGAATTACCGGCGGTTACACTACCCCCGGCAGCAAATACGGGTCTTAGTTTGTTCAACACTTCGACCGAGGTTCCTTTTCTTGGTCCCTCATCTTTGGTTACGGTGTATTTTTTTGTGGCCCTTTTCCCATTTTCATCGACATATGTCTGTTCTACTTCAATGGGCACAATTTGGTCTTGAAAACGGTCTTCCGCTTGTGCTTTTAAGGCTTTCATATGAGAGTTATAGGCAAACTCGTCTTGATCTTCTCGTGATACCTTAAATTCGTTTGCTACGGCCTCTGCCGTATTCCCCATTCCCCAGTAATAATCTTCATGACCTTCATGAACCAAATCATAGTTCAATTCAGTTTTGTAGCCCGTCATGGGGACGGCACTCATACTTTCAGCTCCTCCGGCGATGATACAATCGGCCATCCCGGATTGAATTTTGGCCGTTGCTATACCAATGGTTTCGATTCCTGAAGAACAAAAGCGATTAACGGTTACACCAGGTACATCAACGATATTCAAGCCCATTAATGAAATGAGCCGGGCCATGTTAAGGCCTTGGGATCCTTCGGGCATGGCATTGCCAACAATAACATCATCGATTCTTTTTTTATCGAAATCAGGCAGTTCTTTCATCATATAATCGATGGTTTCGGCTGCCAGTTCGTCCGTTCGCTTAAAGCGGAATACACCCTTGGGAGCTTTTCCTACGGCCGTTCGATATGCTTTAACTATATATGCAGTTTTCATTTTTTTAATTTCTTAGCGGTTTACCTGTTTTTAACATGTGTTGAATACGCTCCAATGTTTTTCTTTCGGTACAGAGTGATAAAAATGCCTCGCGTTCCAAATCCAATAAATACTGTTCGTTGACCAAAGTGGGTTCCGATAAATCTCCACCTGCCATAACATAAGCTAGTTTATTGGCGATTTTTTTATCGTGTTCACTTATGTAGTGACTAGCTTCCATAGAATCGGTACCTACTAAAAACATACCTAGCGCCTGTTTTCCCAAGACTTTAATGTCTTTGCGTTTGGGCGGTTGTGTATAGCCCGCTTCCGCCATTAATTTGGCATGGGCCTTAGCGGTTGCTATTTGTCGGTCTTTATTGATGACGACAATATCTTTTCCGTGCTGAAGAATTCCTAAATCATAGGCTTCGTGGGCAGAAGTTGATACCTTTGCCATTCCGATGGTCAAGAAATACTCTTGAAGTACGTTCAATTCAACATCATTTTTTTTGAACGTATCCTGTGCCCTAAGAGCGAATTCTTTTGATCCACCACCACCTGGGATTACCCCGACTCCAAATTCCACAAGTCCGATATAAGTTTCAGCTGCAGCCACTACTTTGTCGGCATGCAATGAAAGCTCACAACCTCCTCCCAAACACATGCCATGAGGCGCTGATATAGTTGGAATTGCCGAATAGCGCATTCGCATCATGGTGTCTTGAAACATCTTTATAGAATGATTCAATTCGTCGTATTCTTGTTCGACGGCCATCATAAATATCATACCGATGTTGGCGCCCACCGAGAAGTTGGCTCCTTGATTACCTACGACCAACCCTTGAAAATCTTTTTCAGCTAGGTCAATAGCTTTGTTCAAGCCGACCAAGACATCGGCTCCTATGGTATTCATTTTCGATTGGAATTCAATATTCAAGATACCGTCGCCCAAATCTTCAATAACAACTCCTTTGTTTTTAAAGACTTCGTTTGATTTTCTAATGTTATCTAAAATAATAAAGGCATCTTGGCCAGGGACTTTTTCCATAGAGTTACGAGGAATGTCGTAATAATACGTTGCTCCCTCTTTTACTGTATAAAACGATGAGGTACCTCCGGATTTCATTTCGTTCACCCAATCGGCTACTTGTAAGCCTTCCGCTTGTATGAGTTCCAATCCTTTTTCTAGTCCAATGGCGTCCCAGATCTGAAAGGGTCCATGCTCCCAGCCAAAGCCAGCTTTCATGGCATCATCGATTTTATAGAGCTCGTCGGTGATTTCAGGAATTCTATGTGAGACATATGCGAACAACTGGCCGAAGCTCTTTCGGTAAAATTCACCGGCTTTGTCTTTTCCTTTGACGAGCACAGTAAAGCGATCAACTACCTTGTCAATAGTCTTGGTAAGTTCTAAAGTAGCAAATTTGGCACTCTTCTTCGAACGATAGTCCATCGTGTCCAAATCCAATGTCAAAATTTCGGTTTTACCTTCCTTGTCTTTTGATTTTTTATAAAAACCTTGTCCTGTTTTACTGCCTAACCATTTGTTGGTCATCATGGTATCAATAAAACCAGGAAGTTTAAATAATTCTATACGTTCATCCTCTTTGCAGTTTTCAAAGATACCGTTGGCCACATGTACTAAGGTGTCTAAACCTACGACATCAACAGTTCTGAAAGTAGCCGATTTTGGTCGACCGATAACCGGTCCTGTTAATTTATCAACTTCTTCAACGGTCATTTCCAAGTCTTTTACCATATGGAAGAGACTCTGAATGCTAAATATGCCAATGCGATTTCCTATGAAAGCAGGAGTATCTTTAGCGACAACCGATGTTTTTCCCAAAAATTGCTCCCCATAACTATTAAGGAAGTCCAATACTTCCGGGGCAGTTTCCGGTCCGGGGATAATCTCGAACAATTTTAAATAACGGGCAGGATTAAAGAAGTGGGTACCACAAAAATGTTTTTGAAAATCTTCGCTTCGTCCTTCGGACATAAATTTTATAGGGATACCGGAAGTGTTCGAGGTAATCAAGGTGCCTTTGGTTCGATACTGTTCAAGATTTTCAAATACCTTTTTCTTGATATCCAACCGCTCTACAACAACCTCAATAATCCAATCTACGTTGGCGATTTTAGAAATATCATCTTCCAAGTTTCCGGTAGCAATTCGATTGGCGAACTTTTGATGGTAAATAGGGGAGGGCTTTGACTTTAGTGCCGCTGCCAACGAATCATTTACCAACCGGTTGCGCACCACCTTGTCTTCGAGTGTAAGCCCTTTGGCCTTTTCCTTGTCGTTGAGTTCCCTGGGCACAATATCCAATAGCAATACTTCAACTCCAATATTGGCGAAATGGCAAGCTATGCCACTGCCCATAATACCGGAACCTATTACCGCTACTTTTTTAATATGCTTGTTCATTGATTCTATCGTATTAGGTTGTTAAGTTTAAAATGCTAAGAAATTACTATACTAATGGCTTTTGTTTGCTAAAAACGTGTAGTGGAATTATTTGAGGAGTTCGAGTGTTGAAAAAATATTCCAACCCTTTTTTACAAACAGTTTCTATATATTTCAAGATTGCTTTCATGATATTTCTATTGATTTTCTAATTTTTTTCTAGTTTCAACCGACCGACACCCTGTATCATTTTGAAGCCATAAACACTACTCATTAATTTCACTGTATATTTTTTTCTCACTTATGAGTTGTGTAATTACCTCCATAACCTCAAAAAAGACCTCTATTTGTTCTGTATTGATATTTTCTCGAATAGCCTCGTTGAAACGAAGCACTGCCGCTTTGGAGTCATTTCGTTTTTCTAAGCCGAAATCAGTCAAATGTATGAGCACTCCCCTGCCGTCTTTCGGGTTTGGCTTACGCTGAATAAGTTCTTGTTCTTCCATTCTTTTTAATATGCGGGACAGACTGGTAGCTTCCATGCCCATTTTCGGCCCTAAGGCCGTTGATGGCGTACCGGTTTTAGGGTCAATACTCAATAGGGTAAAACCCACGGCCATGGTCGACCCGTAATTCTTAGCCTGTTCATTGTACATTCGTGCAACTGCCTGCCAGGTAGCACGCAATGCATAATCTATGGTCATCTCTTTCATCAAAAGTGGTTATTCACTTTCAAATATAAGAAAATATATTATGCACGCATAATATATTTTAAAAAAAATAGCGGAATTTGTTTTTAATTTCTTTGATTGAAATAAGGTGTCAAGTCAGAAATTATTAGAATTTAATGACCATAAATATCATTATACAGTGCGATGTAAATTTCCTTTATAACCTTGCGCTTAAGTTTCATGGTGGGGGTAAGGTGGCGTCCTTCAACGCTCCATGTGTCTGGTGTAAGACGAAATTGTTTAACCTTCTCCCATTTGGCAAAGTTCTCGTTCGCGACGTTGACCTCTTCTTGGAACCGATCGTGTACTTTTGGATTTTTTATAAGCTCTTCATCGGATGAATACGATATTTGATGTCGTTCTGCCCAACTCCTTAAAAAATCAAAATCTGGCTGAATAAAGGCCGCTGGCATTTTTTCTCCCTCCCCGATAACCATTATTTGTTCGATAAAACGTGACTGTTTGAAACGGTTTTCAAGCAATTGTGGAGCCACATATTTACCGCCGGAAGTTTTGAACATCTCTTTTTTACGATCGGTTATTTTAAGAAACCCGTCCGCATCGACTTCACCGATATCACCAGTATGAAAATATCCATCTATTAGTACTTCACTTGTTTTTTCTGGATTCTTATAATAACCGATCATTACCTGAGGACCTTTTACGCAAATCTCACCGTCATCGGCTATTTTCACCTCGGTTCGGTCAAGAAGTTTCCCGACAGTGCCGATACGGAATCCGCCATCCCGCATGTCGTTTACTGAAACCACTGGTGAGGTTTCTGTAAGGCCATAGCCTTCCATTACCCCGAATTCAGCTGCATTGAATATACGGGCCAATCGAGGTTGCAGGGCTGCACTCCCGGAGGAAATTAACGAAAGGTTTCCCCCAAGACCCTCTTTCCATTTACTGAAAATAAGCTTTCGCGCCAATGCCAACTTTTGTTCGTACCACCAACCGTTTTGTCCGTAGGGTTCATATTTCAATCCTAATTCTACCGCCCAAAAGAATAATTTCTTTTTGATACCTGATAAGTCAGTACCTTTTGCTATGATCTTATCATAAACTTTTTCCAACAAACGGGGTACGGCAGTCATTACGTGGGGTGCCGCTTCTTTTAGATTTTCACTGATTTTATCCATTGATTCGGCAAAATATATCGTGACGCCGGCATATTGATAGAGGTATATCATCATACGCTCATAAATATGACAAACCGGTAGAAAGCTTAGGCACTTGGTTTTGCCGTAATCAATGGCGAGTCTTTTGGCACTTTCAAGTGCATTGCTGACAACATTGCTGTGGGATAGCATTACTCCTTTCGGCCTGCCCGTTGTACCCGATGTGTATATCAAGGTGGCCAAATCATCAGGTTTCACCTTTTCTTTAAGTGCCTCCACTTCGTTTTGATTCGATGGATCGGCGCCCAATTCAAGTATTTCATTCCAATTCTTACAATCATGTAACTGATCGAAGGAGTATACCTCTACCAACGTAGGAACCTGATCTTTTACGGCCATTACCTTTTCGTAGACTTCGGCACATGAAACAAAACAATATTTTGATTCGGAATGATTAAGTACATAGGCATAATCATCTTTCGAAATCGTGGGGTATATCGGTACGTTTTGGGCACCCAATTGCAGAATACCAATGTCCATGATGTTCCACTCGGTTCTATTTGTCAAAGATATTAGGGCAATTTTGTCATTTGGCTCGATCCCTAATCTTAGTAATGCTCGACTGATTGCGTTTGCCTTGTCGATATATTCCCGTGTTGATGTGGCAATCCATTTTCCATCGTATTTGGTAACTAGGGATTTTTCCAAATTATATTTCTCCAATTGATAATATGGGAAATCGAAAAGACGAGTGATATTTTGCATAATCGAGTTTTGATACGTTCTTGCAAAATATGAAAAGCAGATGGATTTTAAAATAAGATCACTAAAATTAATCGAGGTCTTTTGTCAAATCATTAAAAATTAAATGCCAGCGCCAGTACCTTTACCTAATTGTGACCGAGGATTACAATAAATTAAGCGTGAACTAGTTATATCTATGAATTAGTTAGACGTAAGAAAAAACTTTAGCTTTTTTTTGCTATAAACATCCCAAATGTTACTGTTCACCTTGATTATTTTATATTATGGCCAAAAACTACTCAAAACGCTTCTCTTGGATTAAAAATATTAGTTATTTAATGTTTTTGCCAGGGCTTATGTTACAGGCACAATCAGATCCTTTTGAATGTGATTACAATGCCTACCTTTTTCAATACAACGATATTTATGCCTTAGATCTGGCTTCTGGTAGTTCGTACCTTGTTGCTGAAAATATTACCAGTGGAAATGTAAATGCTGCTGCCTATAATTCTTTGGATGGCTATATTTGGGGTTATTTGTCCAGTCCCCAAAAATCAATTGTGCGGATCGGAAAAGATTTTAGTGCCGAACAATTTACCATACCCGAACTGCCTACTGGCAATAAGTATGTTGGCGATATCTCAACTGATGGTATTTACCATTTTAAGGCTGGGGGGGCTTCTTACTATAAAATCGACCTAAATCCTGAATCTGAGAATTACCTCGAATATCTTGGGAAGTTTACATTGAGTAAAAGTCTCAGTATACACGATTGGGCGTTTAATGCCCAAGACAATAAATTGTACACTGTTGAAAAAGGTACGAACATACTTTATAGAATAACGGGTGAAACAGGTGAAGTAGAGGCGCTTGGGGTAGTACCCATTCTGCAAGGATTAAACTATACTTTTGGCGCTGTCTATTTTGATTTAGATGGTAATTTTTATGTTTCGGCCAATCAGACAGGTTCCGTTTATAAAATAGAAAGAGCACAAGACATTTCCCTTGGCATCATACAGTCGAATATCTTTGCTTTCGGGCCCGCAGCATCAAGTAATGATGGTGCGAGATGTCCTACGGCTCCTGTTCCCCAGGAAGATTGTATCAATGGCTTGGATGATGACGGAGACGGTCTTGTAGACTGTGACGACCCTTCTTGCTCCGGGGTTGCGACTTGTCCTGAAATAACCCTGACCTCAGGGGCGAACAGTGGAGGGTTGGAGAGTAATGACCGTTTGTCAACTCTGATAAGTAATCGCAACTATAATAGAGCTAAGAACAATTATGTTTTTGATAAGAACGTCGCTAAGAAGCTTAAAAAGGGTGCAACCTATGCCAAGAAAAGTGGTAAAGTTTCCGTAAGTGCTATTCCGCTTTCGAGTTTGGTTCCTTTGGGTGTAGTAGGGGAAACCAGTACCATTGAATCTTCTCCCAGTGATTTATTGGATTTGACAAATGCTTCGGATATTTATTCGGTAGATTACCTCAAAGATTCAGATAATATTGGAGCCTTGATGGTTATAAAGACCGATGAGAAGGTCTATGAACATAGCAAGTTTATTTGTGATCGATTTTTGGGGGCGCAGTTATTATCTGTTTCAAACCTACAACTCCGTGAAAAGGATTTTATAAAATCAATCATTAAACAGCCCGATGGTAATACCGAATTTGCATTGACCTTTTCTGCACGATTGGATGCAGATGATAAGTTTATTGTCGAGTCGCATTGGAATATTGATGCTTATGCCGACAATACATCGTATTACAATTTTCAGATTTGGTCGAACACGATCGATGATTTATTGGCCCTAGCCGATGAAATATTGAATCTTTTGGAGGTGTATTCTCCAATCGCTACATATAAAGGGTCTACCCCGCCGCCTGTATTTGTGAAATCGGCAAAATACGAAAAAGGAGAGGTCTTGTTGAATTTGGTGAACAACAATAAATCTGAACAGATCAGCCTCGAAGGCGGTATGAAAAAAACCGAGACCAGTGACACTGAAAGTATTGGTTTGGCAGCGCCTATTGAGGGATATTTAGATGCTGTATCTCTAAAAACCGGCGGTATTTTTGACTTCGGTTTCAGGGTCAGTAATAATAACGGTGATACACCCGATGATTTATTTGTGGCAGATGCTCCCTGGGGTCTTGATGATTCTGCAGAAGGTACATTAACTCAGACCTATCAAGTTCTAGCGACTGAAACTCCTTATACAGAGAACGGTTACCCGGTCGAACGTAATATAGAATTAAGTGGAACTACCTCCAATTATATAGGAGTATATAGGGCTATGAGTCCGAGATTTACTCCCGTCGATTTATCCGATTATAAGAAATTATCTTTTGAAGCCTCCGGCACGGGTACTTTAGAGGTGAAATTAACTACAGGTGATGGGGCGATTTTTACAACGACCGTTAACCTGACTTCAGATACCGAGATTTTCGATATACCCGCTGCGGAGTTTAAAGACATCAATGAGGCTGCCACTGATTTTTCGAGTATAAAAGTTATTAATTTTAATTTAATAGCTGAAAATGGATATGCGGAAGAAAAACAGATGAAATTATCGAATGTCTCCTTTAATAATAAAGAGGAATCGGCCGCTTTTCTAAGCGATGACCTCACAAAATCTTTTCTATACCCCAATCCTGTGGATACGGAGGCGAAACTTTATTTTTACGAAGAATCTGCTGGAAAATTCACGTTTGAACTGTTCAATATTACAGGTAAAAAAATGATATCACATGATATGCAGGGCGACACTAAACCAGGGCAGAATATGATTGTAATAGATAGGAACAACCTGTCTTCTGGACTGTATTTCTATAAATTGAAAAGCACGAACGATAAAATTTGGAGCAATAAGTTGATGATTAAATAATCTTATTCTCTGGTTCCTCTATTAACGTCGATGCAGTGTTTATAGTTAAGTAGGAATATTATAGATGCAGCTTTAGCCCTTCATGGGTAGCCGAAAAACCTATGTTTTCATAAAATCGAATCGCATCGGGGCGTTGCTTGTCAGAAGTTAATTGTATGACATGAGCGCCCTTTTGCTTGGCCCTTGCTACAATCCACTCGAACATTTGTTTGCCGATACCCTTCCTAGTGTAATCATCCCTGACCCTTACATTTTCTACTTGGCAGCGTATGCCGCCTTGGTAGGTGAGATAGGGAATAAAACTCAACTGAAAAGTGGCTATAGGCTCTTGATCCTCATTTTCTACGGTCAGCAGTTCTTGATTTTTATCCGCGACAATGCGTTCAAAGGCTTTATAGTATACTTTGGGCAAAGGAGTTTGAAAATCTTCCCGAAGGCGGCCCAGTTTGTCATTGGCCAACATTTCAACGATAGCGGGAAGGTCTTTTTCAGTGACTGGTCGGATATTCATTTATATTCTTAAAAAACTAGGTAGTTTTGTTAAATGACTTTCAATAAAGAGTTTTGTAGTATTGGAATTTTTTTCATAGATCGAAGTTATAAAAGTGCCAATCGCGAAATAAATTGTGCTCAAATACGTTATAAAAAGCCAAAAATTTAAATGGATGAAAACCAAAATGTTCAAAATTATTTTTACAATATTAACGTGTTTGTTTCTAGGGATCTCTATTTCCGGCTGTACCGCTGAAGATGGTGTGGACGGTATCGATGGTGTAGACGGTGTCGATGGTACGGACGGTGTCGATGGTGCGGACGGAGCAGATGGTATCGATGGTACAGACGGTGCGGATGGTGAGGTTAATTCAGGGAAGACCCACATTGTATTGACAGGCAATATAACCGATTCCGAGGCTAGCCAGATTATATTGGATGATTTTGGAAGTAATACCCAATATGTTACTGTTCAGAATACAACAAATCTGACCAACCTTGACCTAAGTATGGTTGGTGATTCCATAGAGTTAATAAGTTTGGTAATTTTTGAAAATTCTGCCCTCACTAGTGTAACGATGCCAACTTTGACTGAAGTTAGGCAAGATGTCCGGATTTTTGATAATCACGCGTTGCTCTCAGTATCTTTTGGCAATTTAAATCGGATTTATGGGTTTACTACTATCACTGGTAATGTGGTGCTAAAAAGCATTGATTTTCCCTCATTGGAAAACTCTGGCTATATCAATATTTATGGAAATACGGCCTTGGATAGTATTGATTTTTCTGTGCTAAAGACCTCGTACGCTATTGGAATCTCGGAAAGCAACTTAACAAGTGTAGATTTTCCGATGTTGATTGAAATTACCAATTTTTTTAGTTTTTATAAAAACGATAGCTTAGTAAGTATTAATTTTCCATTATTGGATGCCGGGGGGCACATGGAAATTACATTCAACCCCATAATTACAAGTATAGCATTCCCTCAATTAGCGGCTCTAGATAATCTAGATATAGCCTACAATGACGCATTGCAAACTATCTCTCTGCCCGCATTGTCCAGAATAAGTCCTCAAAGCCAATATATTGACCTTAGTTCAAATATGCTCTCCGTGTCAAGTGTTAATGGGCTTCTAAGTCAATTAGCGGGCCTCACCCCTTCTTTAACCGAAAGGATAATATTCATTCAACAAGCCCCTGCAGCTGCACCCACGGGTCAGGGTATTACCGACAAGAATACGCTGATATCAAACGGAAACACGGTTAATACGGACTAATTGTTTTAGGGTTTAAGGCAATTATTGAATTAATAATGGCTGTCTGAAAGCTGGCCTTTTTAAGTTCTAGTATGGTTACTGATACCAAAATAAGCTACCCATTAAGCGTCTGAAGCTAAATTGCCACGCAGGTACCCCTGTAGTATAATCCACCGTATTTGCCTGTGCGGCATCTCTAAACATGAGATTTCAATACTTGTAGTTTCGCACCTCGCTAAAAACCTCTAGGGGGCTAGATGGAGTTTCATTCCTTCATGTGAAGCTGAAAATCCTAACTTTTCATAAAATCGAATCGCATGAGGGCGCTGTTTATCAGAGGTTAATTGTACGACATGAGCGCCTTTTTGCTTTGCCCTTTCTATAATCCATGCGAACATTTGTCTGCCGATACCCTTCCCTGTATAATCGTCCCTGACCCTTACATTTTCTATTTGGCACCGTATACCGCCTTGGTAGGTGAGATAGGGAATAAAACTCAACTGAAAAGTGGCTATAGGCTCTTGCTCCTCATTTTCTACAGTCAACAGTTCTTGATTTTTATCCGCTTTAATTCGTTCAAAGGCTTGAACGTATACTTTGGGCAAAGGAATCTGAAAGTCTTCCCGTAATCGTCCCAGTTTGTCATTGGCCAACATTTCAACGATAGCGGGAAGATCTTCTTTGGTTACTTGACGTATTGTCACTGTATTATACTTTATTACCTTCAATCCATTTTCTGGCATTAATAAAAGCTTCTAGCCATGGCGAAACATCATCAGTGTTATCTTTCGGATAATATGCCCAGTTCCATGGGAAGATAGAACGTTCGATATGGGGCATTGTCACCAAATGTCGCCCCGTTTTATCACAAAGCATAGCGGTGTTAAAGTCACTGCCATTCGGGTTGGCGGGATAGTTTTCGTACCCATATTTACCAACGATTTCATAGTTTTCTTCGGAAAGTGGTAATTGAAATTTACCTTCTCCGTGGGAAATCCATACCCCTAAAGTGGTACCTGCCAAACTGGAAAGCATTACTGAATTGTTTTTTTGGATCTTGACCGAGGTAAAATTGCTTTCGTGTTTGTTCGAGTCGTTGTACGTCATTTTTCCATGGACTTTATGCTCGGGGTTGATCAGATCCAACTCCATAAACAATTGGCAACCATTACAAATGCCAATGGATAATGTATCAGGACGTGCAAAAAAGTTCCTTAAAGCGGTATTCGCCTTTTCGTTATACTTAAAAGCACCTGCCCAACCTTTGGCACTGCCCAAGACATCGGAATTTGAAAATCCGCCAACGGCACCAATGAATTGAATATCTTCCAAAGTTTCACGCCCCGAAATAAGATCGGTCATGTGTACGTCTTTTACATCAAAACCCGCCAAATACATGGCATTGGCCATTTCCCGTTCCGAATTACTTCCTTTTTCCCTTAAGATGGCCGCTTTGGGCCTTGCGGTTTGAGTAGGATATACAGGGCGTTCATTGACAAAGTTTTTAGGGAAAGTGTACGCAAGCGATTGCTGCTTGTAATTTTTGTAGCGTTCTTTGGCTAGTCCGTTCGCCGTTTGTTTAGCATCCAACAAATAGGAAGTTTTAAACCAGACATCACGTAGCGATGCAATGTTCAAGCCCATTTCCATACCCCCATTTTTAATGGTCAGCGTACTCTCGAAAACTACTTTTCCTAATTTTTTGAAATCTATCTGGGCATCAGTTAAAACTGTTTCAACGGACTCATTTTGAGCCTGAAAGACAATACCTGCATTTTCGGAGAATAATAGTTTAATGGTATCTTCTTCACCCAAAGTTGTTAAATCAAGGGTCGCCCCCAAATCGATGTCTGCAAAGCATAACTCCAATAACGTAGTTATTAAACCTCCGGAAGCAACGTCATGACCGGCAACGATTGCTCCGTCTTTGATTAAATTTTGAAGCGTATTAAAGACTGTTTTGAAATAGTCCGCATTGGTAATCGTTGGTGTTTCTTGACCAATTGAATTTCGTACTTGCAAAAAGGAAGAACCTCCTAGTTTATAAGCATCTTTGGATAAATTGATATAATAGATGGCCCCACCGTCTTTCTGAAATACCGGCTCTACGACCTTGGTGATGTCATCACAATTTCCAGCGGCTGAAATAATAACGGTTCCTGGCGAGATTACATCGCCATCTTTGTATTTCTGTTTCATGGAAAGTGAGTCCTTTCCGGTAGGTACATTGATGCCGAGTGCGATGGAAAAATCCGAAACGGCCTGAACCGCCTCATAGAGTCTGGCATCTTCCCCTTCATTTTTACAAGGCCACATCCAGTTCGCGGAAAGGGACACGGATTGTAATCCGTCTTTTAAGGGTGCCCAAATAATATTGGTCAAAGCTTCGGCAATACTGTTTTTGCTTCCGGCAGCAGGATTGATCAATCCAGAAATGGGGGAGTGGCCGATACTGGTCGCAATTCCTTCCTTCCCTTTAAAATCTAGCGTCATCACGCCACAATTGTTTAGCGGAAGTTGCAAAGGACCGGCGCATTGCTGCTTGGCGACCCGGCCACCGACACAACGATCTACTTTATTCGTAAGCCAGTCTTTGCAGGCGACAGCTTCAAGCTGTAAAACTTGTTCTAAATAGTGGTGAAAGAATTCCAAGGTGTATTCAGGGTTCTTATAGTCCCTCTTGATGGTTTTATCGGTCATCACTGTTCTTGGAGAACTTCCGAACATATCCTCCAAATCCATATCCATGGGTTTGTCACCTTTGCTTTGTGACTCGAAAGTAAATCTATGATCGCCTGTTACATCGCCTACCTCATACATCGGCGACCTTTCCCTATCAGCGATACGGTGTAATAAAGCAACATCTTTTTTGCCGATTACGAGCCCCATTCGTTCTTGAGATTCGTTACCGATAATTTCCTTTGCAGAAAGCGTAGGGTCGCCCACCGGTAATTTGTCTAGGTCTATTTTTCCACCTGTATCTTCGACCAATTCAGAGAGGCAGTTAAGGTGACCGCCTGCCCCGTGATCGTGAATGGATACAATCGGGTTTGTTTCACTTTCGACCATACCTCGCACGGCATTGGCTGCCCGTTTTTGCATTTCAGGATTGGAACGTTGTACGGCGTTCAGTTCAATGGCAGAACTGAATTCCCCCGTGTCTGCACTGGAAACGGCCGCTCCGCCCATACCTATCCGATAGTTGTCGCCACCAAGAATCACAATTTTATCACCGTTTTGAGGCGTGTCTTTAAGGGCTTGGTCCGTTTTGCCGTAACCGATACCACCGGCCTGCATGATGACCTTGTCGTAACCCAATCTACGTGCTTGTGCTGCGGTACTAGAACCACTATCATTAGCTTCATCGTGTTCAAAGGTAAGTACCGAACCTGCAATTAACGGTTGTCCGAATTTATTGCCAAAATCAGAAGCTCCGTTTGACGCTTTTATCAAAATGTCCATGGGGGTTTGATAAAGCCATTCGCGTGCATCCATTTGTTTTTCCCAAGGCCTATCTTTTTCTAGTCGTGAATAGGCTGTCATATAAACAGCTGTTCCTGCGAGTGGTAGAGAGCCTTTCCCTCCAGCCAAACGATCTCGTATTTCACCACCGGATCCCGTAGCGGCACCATTAAAAGGTTCGACCGTAGTAGGGAAGTTGTGCGTCTCCGCTTTTAGAGAAATGACCGAATCAAATTCTTTTTCTTGATAAAAATCAGGTTTATCGGCTGTTTTTGGAGCAAATTGCACCACTTTCGGACCTTTTACAAAAGCTACATTGTCTTTGTAGGCCGATATAATGTTGTTCGGATTTTCTTGTGAAGTCTTTTTAATCAATTTGAAAAGCGATGAGGGCATTTCTTTTCCATCGATTACGAATGTGCCATTAAAAATTTTATGGCGACAATGTTCGGAGTTTACTTGACTGAACCCGAATACTTCCGAGTCGGTCAATTTTCGTCCAATTTTTTCAGAGAGTTTCTCTAAATAGAGAACTTCTTCTTCGTTCAGGGCCAGTCCTTCTTGCGAATTGTAGGCCGCAACATCATCGATTTGACGTATCGGCTCAGGGGTAATTGCTATGCTGAAAATCTCTTGGGAAAGTCCGTTGTACTTTTGGGATAGCATGGGGTCAAAATTTGATGAGTTTTCCTTTGCAGGTTCGAACTCTTCAATACGTATGATTCCCGAAACCCCCATGTTTTGGGTGATTTCAGTGGCATTGGTACTCCAAGGGGTTACCATGGCTGCCCGTGGCCCAATAAAAAAGGCGTCAAGTGACGCCGCATTTATTTTGGGTTGGTTGCCAAACAACCATGTTAATTTTTCTGTGTCTATTTTTGAAAGTTCTTGGCTCGTTTGTACTGCAAAAACTTTGGTATCTGCATCCCCGAAAAAGTGAATCATTGACTTTTTGAATTACTAGGTTAAGAAAGCGCAAATTTACGGCTTTTTGGTCAATCTTTTTTGTTGAATAATCAACATGTTTCTGGCGACATTGTTGATAATCTTATTCAGGCCCAGCAAATTTTTAATCCTAATTTTTATGAAGTAAGGCCATATAAAATCCATCAAAACCGCTTTTGGAAGCGTAAATTTTCTTTTCCTCGACCAATTTAAAATCCTTACCCTCTTCCGAGGCCAAAAAGGCGACCACTTGATCGCTGTTTTCCTGCGGAAGGATAGAACAGGTGGCATAAACCATTTTTCCACCTGGTTTGACTATTTTACTATAGCTACGAAGAATTTCCTGTTGTGTCTTGGTAATTTTTTCCAGAAAATCGGGTTGTAACTTCCATTTCGTATCCGGATTTCTTCGAATAACACCAAGTCCCGTACATGGGGCATCGATTAGCACCCGATCTGCGGTGCCATAGAGTTTTTTAAATACTTTTGTGGTGTCAATTTCCCTGGGTTCGATGTTGTGGGCGCCATTTCTTCGGGCCCGACGTTTTAATTCTTTCAATTTACTGCCATAAATATCCATGGCAATCAATTGACCTTTATTTTCCATTAGGGCGGCCAAATGCAGTGATTTTCCCCCTGCACCAGCACACGTATCTACAACACGTTGGCCGGGCTTCACATCTAAAAATTCAGCGACCAATTGCGATGAGCCATCTTGTACCTCAAAAAAACCGTTTTTAAAGGCTTGGGTAACAAAGACATTGGCCCTTTCGGGTAATTGTAATGCCAACGGGTATCCTTTCACGGGTTCGGCAACTATTCCCTCTTCCAAAAGTGCCTTGCGCAGTTGCTCTTTTTTAATTTTCAACGTATTGGTACGCAAAA
This sequence comes from uncultured Kriegella sp., assembly GCF_963975415.1. Lineage (NCBI taxonomy): Bacteria > Pseudomonadati > Bacteroidota > Flavobacteriia > Flavobacteriales > Flavobacteriaceae > Kriegella > uncultured Kriegella sp. Next base: position 686,870 of record NZ_CAXBGN010000001.1, on the reverse strand, counting down.
CAACTGAAGCAGGTTCGTTTAGTGCCGCTATCTCTTTTGACCATAATTTATCGCCCAAAGCCTTTTCACAAACTTCGTCGATCCAATCAGGAACGGCTTCCCTGAACTTTCTGATTTTGGAAAGTTCATCAAATTTACCCTTGATACGTCGCTCTGGTGTCGGTTCGATTTGTTTCCAATCGGGAAGCTTGATACCTTTTAACACTGCCCAGACGGCCCACATACGAAACAAGTCAGGCCTGCTGAAGGGTGCTTTTACGTCGGCGATTTCGGCATATAACCTTTTGTAGCGTACCATTTCATAGGTTGTCTCAGCAATAAACCCTCGATCGCGGGCGCCCCAGCGCTTATCAAATTTCAATACTTTTTGTACGACCTTATCGGCATATTCTCCCTCATTGAAAATCAAGTTCAATGCATCGACTACGGCAAATACTAAGTTTCTATGTAATTTCATTAAAAAAAAATTAAGGATGTAAAGGTATGGTATTGCTGCGGAATCCCTTTATTTTTGAAGAAATTTATACGTATGCGCTACTTCTTGATTGCTCTAATACTTTTAGCGGTTGTTTCTTGTTCCGTGGATAAGAAAAACGAACCGTTTACATCGGTACAGGTTGAAACACTTTTCGAAGACTCCTTAAGTATTCGTGCTATTGAAATAATGGGGAACAGTCTTGCTTTTGCAGCCAATAAGGGGGCATTCGGCACTATTGATCTTACTACAGGAAAAGTGAGGCTGAATATTCAGAAGTACCATACCAATATTCCAGAATTTAGGGCGGTTGCGCATACTTCGACAGATTTCTTTATGCTTTCAATCGCCAATCCGGCCTTACTCTATAAAACGGGGGACAGTGGGAAAATGGAGCTTGTATATAAAGAGGAGGATGAGGGGGTTTTTTATGATGCCATGACCTTTTGGAATGACAAAGAAGGAATCGCAATGGGGGATAGCATGAAGGGATGTCTGTCGATCATTATTACAAGGGACGGTGGAAATACATGGGAAAAAGTGCCATGTTCCCAGTTACCAAAAAGTGGGGAAGACGAGGGGGCTTTTGCCGCTAGCAATACCAATATTAAAACGGTAGGCGAAAAGACATGGATAGCTACGACAAATAGCCGTATTTATTTTTCGCCGGATAAGGGAACGACCTGGCAGGTTTTTGAAACCCCTATTGTTAAAGAGCACCAGACCCAAGGGATATATTCTATAGATTTTTGGGATGAAAATTTAGGAATTGCCGTGGGTGGTGACTATACCAAACCGAAAAGTAACAGGGCCAATAAGGCCATGACAAAAGATGGCGGGAAAACTTGGCAGCTAATTTCCGATGGTCAAGCCCCAAATTATAAGGGTTGTGTTCAATTTGTGCCCAATACCAAAGGGAATGGTGTTGTAGCTCTAGGATTTACTGGTATTTCCTATTCTTTCGACATGGGGGGTAGTTGGCAACAGCTTTCCGAAGAAAGCTTTTTTACATTTCGATTTTTAAATGACTCTGTAGCTTATGCTGCGGGGAAAGGTAGAATCGCAAAGTTGACATTTAGTGCAAAATAACGTAGTGTTCTGTCGCGTAGAATGGAATTACCTGCCCTTGCCGTCACCTTTTTTTTGATGGTACCGTCTTATTAGTTGTCTTTTGAATTCTTCCTCGGAACGAATTAATAGCAATGATTTTTTTGCAGAAATTATTTTAGCTGCTTTTTTAAGGAATATTTTGTCCAATTCTTCCTCTTCTTCCTCAAAACTAAGGTATTGATCCAATAGCTCGGAAGCAGCCTTTTCCGAAAGGTTCGAAGCATCTTTTATTTTATCGCGTATTTGGTTATGCTCTTTTCGCCGTAATGCATATCGGCTTGCTTCATATTCATTGTATAGAGGCCAAAACGACTGCGCTTCTTGACTTGTTAAGCTTAGCTGTTCGGTAATAAAGGCAACTTTTAAAGCTTTGATCTTATCCCAGTCTTGCTGGCTCTTTTGGCCATAGAATAATGATACGGTAAGCAAAATGGCAAGTGTTGTTATTTTTTTCAATCTATTCATTGTTTTCAAGATTTAGTGCCTCAAAATCATCAATATTGTCATTAAGGTAATCTAAAACATTTTCTTGGTCTAGATGACCTTCAAGCATATCTCCATATTCCAATTCATCAACGGGAATCAATTCAGCAAGTTCATAAGTGGATAGCCCCAAATCGGTATTCTCAAAATAATTTTCAATATCTGAATCGGCAATATTATCAAAACTAACTTCGTTCGCGGCGTTCCAATTAAATATAGAGGCCAGCGTTACTATAGCTGCCACTGCAGCTGCGGTCGCATAATACTTTTTAAAAGACCTTAGGTGAACTATTTTTGTTTCAGAATGAACTGATTTTTCAAGAATACGTTGATTAACTCCTTCGAAATAACCATCGGGAACTTTAAACCCCTCATTCTTGGGAAAGCGGTCATTCTGGGCAGATTGATTATCGGATAACCTGCCCAAAAGCCGTTCGGAAAAGCTTTCGAAATAGCCTTCCGGGGTTTTGAAATCGTTATTTTGGTTATCTTTTTTCATTCTTTTTATTTGACTATCAATGTCTTGAAAGGTTTAATCGTTCTTTAAGTATTCTTCAATTTTCTTTACTGCTAAGTGATATGAGGCTTTTAAGGCTCCAACAGAGGTTCCTAATATCTCTGACATTTTTTCATATTTAAGCTCTTCAAAATATTTCATGTTGAAGACCAATTTTTGCTTTTCAGGTAGCGTGGCAATTGCCCTTTGTAAATTTAATTGGATTTCATCCCCTTCGAAATATATATCGGCTTGAAGGTTATTGATCATGTTGTTTTGTAGCTCCCCGTCGCTGATTCCCAATTTTTTCGATTTACTCTTAAGAAAACTAAGGGCTTCATTGGTGGCGATACGGTACATCCAAGAAAACAATTTGCTATCTCCTTTAAATCCATCTATATTTTTGTAAACTTTAATAAACGTATTTTGCAATACGTCATCGGCATCGTCATGATTGAGTACAATTCGGCGTATATGCCAATATAACCTTTGTTTATAGGTGTCTACCAACACTTCGAAAGCCCGTGATTGGGTTTCTTTCGACTGTAGTTCTTCTACTAAAGTTTTTTCGGCAATCAATAGGTCTTACTTAAGTTATTTCTTTGACTAAAGTTAGGCAAAAAGGTTTAAGTGACCGTTGAAAAATAATCATCTCCCAACAGACGATTCTCCCTTTTTGGGGATAGAGGATCTTTCGTATAGGTGCGAATTCTAAGAGGCTAGTGACTGCAAGTCGACAAGTTTTTTATATGCTCCTTTTTTAGCAAGTAATTCGATATGGGTACCCTGTTCTACAATTTTCCCTTTTTGGAGTACTACGATGGTATGGGCATTTTGAATGGTCGACAAGCGATGGGCAATAACGATTGATGTTCTACTTTTCATCATCTTCTCCAGCGCGTCTTGAACCAAACGCTCACTTTCTGTATCCAAGGCTGAAGTTGCTTCATCCAATATCATAATGGGCGGATTTTTCAGTACTGCCCTGGCTATTGAAAGACGTTGCTTTTGTCCCCCGCTCAATTTATTACCGCTATCTCCGATATTGGTATTATAGCCTTGCGGAAGCTGTGAAATAAAATCGTGCGCATTGGCAATTTTGGCCGCTTCTATAATTTCTTCTTGAGAAGCATTTTCTTTTCCTAATGAGATGTTCTTTGCCACTGTGTCATTGAACAGAATGGAGTCTTGTGTTACCAGCCCCATTAAATTGCGCAACGATTTTTTTGTAAATTCCTTGATACTTGTACCGTCGATTTTGATATCGCCATCGTTAACATCGTAAAAACGGGTAACGAGATTGGCTATCGTGCTTTTGCCACTTCCCGACTGGCCCACCAAAGCAACTGTCTCACCTTTAGGAACGTTCAAACTGAAATTTTTCAAGACCAAATCATCCTCATACTTAAAGGAAACATTTTCTATGGAAATACCATTGACAAAATCGGTTTTTACCAAGGCATTTTTCTTCTCGACTATCGGATTTTCAGTTTCAAGTATTTCAAGCACCCTTTCTGCCGCTGCATTTCCCTTTTTGACTCCATAAGAGGCTTTGCTAATAGCTTTAGCAGGGGTTAGAATCTGATACGCGAGCCCCATGTAGGTGATGAAGAGTTCCGGTTGCAGGGTTTTTTCGACAAGAACCATTTGCCCACCGTACCAAAGAATGACGCCAATTGCGGCAATACCAAAGAATTCACTCGTCGGAGATGCCAAATTTTGCCTGTTGAGCAGGCTGTTCGAAAAATTGTAAAATCTTTTGGTAGAATTCTGAAAAGTCTTTGCAAATCTAGATTCTGCATTAAAGGCCTTGATTACCCTTAGTCCCCCTAAAGTTTCTTCTAAAATGGATAAAAATTGACCTTGCTCATTCTGAACTTTATCGGACTTTCGCTTTAGGGATTTTCCGATCAATGAAATTAAAAATCCGGAAAGAGGTAGAAATAAAAACACGAACAATGTCAGTTTCGGACTAATGGACAACATGGCCGCGATTGTGAAAATAATTGTCAGGGGCTCCCTTACAATAAGTTCCAATATAGATAAAAAGGAATGCTGAATCTCGAGTACATCAGACGTTATACGCGCTATAGTATCACCTTTTCTTTTTTCCGAATAATAGGAAATAGGCAGGTCTATAGTTTTGTTATATAGTTCGTTGCGCAGATCTTTCAACACACCATTTCGCAAAAAAGTAATGAAATACATGGCAAGATAGCCGAAAAAATTCTTCAAAAAGAACATGGTGATTACCAGTACTACCATGAGCATTAATGCATCACCTGGGCTACCGCCTTCACTTCTTTCGGTCACAAAAAAATTCAGGTATTCCATGACATACTCCTTGCCTTGGGAGAGTCCGTTCCATTGCGGTTTTTCAAATACCGGCTCTGTTTGGTTGAAAAGAACGGCCAACATTGGAAACAACGAAACCATTGCCAACGTAGAAAACAAAGCGTAAAGAATATTCGCTAGAATATTTAAAATAGCATATAGTTTGTAGGGCTTCGCAAAGCGAAGAATCTTTTTAAAGTAATTCATTAACCCAAGTTCAGTTCACTGAGAATACGGTCAATTTTAGCATCAAGTTCTTGAGAGACCTTTTTGAAATCTTCCGCTTTTCCCAATTTGGCATTGGTGCTGATATAAAATTTAACTTTGGGCTCTGTTCCACTGGGTCTTGCCGCGATTCGGGTGCCGTCTTCGGTTTCATAGATCAAAACATTACTTTTAGGTATGTCAATGGATCTTTCTTCCCCGGTCATGACGTTTTTGGCAATGGAAGTATTGTAATCTTCAATCCATTTTACCTTGGAGCCCGCAACCGAAACCACAGGATTTTCCTTGAAATCAACTAGCATTTGTTTGATCTCTTCGGCACCTGACATTCCTTTCTTTGTCAAAGAAATAAGTTTCTCTTTATAGAATCCATATTGTACATAACAATCGATAAGATCCTTGTAGAATGAACTGCCATTGGCCTTGGCCTGTGCGGCTATTTCACATGCAAGTAGGGTAGAGGTTACGGCATCTTTATCACGCACAAAGTCGCCGACCATGTACCCAAAACTCTCTTCCCCTCCACCGATAAAACTAGATTCTGGGAAGTCTTTGATCATTTTTCCGATCCACTTAAAACCGGTAAGTGCCGTTTTGAATTCAACGCCGTAAGCGCCCGCCATCACTTCCATCATTGGGGTGGATACAATGGTAGTCGCTACAAATTCGTTGCCTTTAAAACCTTTTTCCTTTTGTTTTTCCAATAAGAACTTGGTCATTAAGATCATCGCTTGATTACCGTTGACGATTTCCATTTCTCCCTCCAAGTTGCGAACGGCAATACCCAAACGATCGCTGTCGGGATCTGTACCTACAACCATATCAGCATTGATTTCCTCTGCTTTTTTTACTGCCATTGACAAAGCTTCGGGTTCTTCGGGATTAGGTGATACCACAGTAGGAAATGCTCCGTCAGGTTTAGCCTGGGCTTCAATGACGGTTACGTTTTTGTATCCGGCGCGACTCAATACTTCGGGAATAGCGGTAATCGATGTGCCGTGAAGTGAGGTGAAGACGATTTTAAAATCATCTTTGCCCTTGGCGTCAAAGTTTCCATTGGCGATAGAGGCTTCAATAAAGGCCTCATCGACATCTTTGTCGATCAATTCAATTAGAGCGTCGTTCGAATTAAAATTGATATCCTCAAAAGAAAGCGCATTGATTTCAGATATGATCTCGCCGTCTTGTGGGGGCACAATTTGTCCGCCATCTGTCCAGTATACTTTATAGCCGTTATATTCAGGCGGATTATGGGACGCCGTCAAAACAATACCGGCATGGCAGTTTAAATGCCTAACTGCAAACGAAAGTTCAGGTGTAGTGCGTAATTCAGAAAACAAGAATACTTTTATACCATTGGCGGCAAATACTTCTGCCACAATTCTGGCAAGGGTATCACTGTTATGTCTACAATCATAGGCGATGACTACCTGTAAATCTTGGCCGGCATATACCTTTTTTAAATAATTGCTCAAGCCCTGAGTACTTTTTCCTAGGGTATACTTGTTGATTCTATTGGTGCCAACTCCCATAATACCGCGCATTCCCCCCGTACCGAATTCCATATTCTTATAGAAACGATCTTTCAGTTCTTCAGTGTCGTTATCGATTAAGTTTTGAACTTCCTTTTGAACTGCTGGATCGAAAAAATCGGTTAACCAGCTTTTGGCGGTGTTTAGTATGGCATCCATATATAGTGTATTATTTTAAAATTTAAATTTATGAAGAAATTTGCTCTTCTTTGGGTTCTAGGTTCATTTCTTCGGATATAAGATAGCGTGATTCATTTTTTCGTGAACGCACCAATATTTCTCCTAAAAAGCCTGACAAAAACAATTGGGTACCTATTATCATGGCTGTAAGTGCAATAAAAAACTGAGGGCGCTGGGTAATCAGTCTCCCTGTAGGATTGATAAAAAGCTTATCAATGCCCAAATATACGGCAAATCCGAAACCGATAATAAACATAAGTACTCCCAAAGCCCCAAATAGGTGCATGGGGCGCTTTCCAAATTTCGAAACGAACCAAATGGTAATAAGGTCTAAAAATCCGTTGATAAATCGTTCCATGCCAAATTTTGTTTTACCGTGTTTTCTGGCCTGATGTTGAACGACTTTCTCCCCAATATTGCTAAACCCTGCATTTTTTGCCAAAACGGGTATGTAGCGATGCATTTCGCCCGAAACCTCAATGCTCTTAATTACTTCGTGGTTAAAAGCTTTCAGTCCGCAATTGAAATCGTGAAGTTTTACCCCGGAGGTTTTTCGTGCCGCCCAATTGAAAAGTTTCGAGGGCATATTTTTAGAAAGTACAGAATCGTACCTTTTTTTCTTCCAGCCAGAAATAAGGTCAAAACCATCAGCCGCTATCATTTTGTACAATTCGGGAATCTCTTCGGGATTGTCTTGCAAATCGGCATCCATAGTAATGATCACATCACCTTGAGCCGACTTGAAACCTGCATGAAGCGCTTGTGATTTTCCAAAATTCCGTTGAAACCGAATACCCTTTACATTGGCGTCTTGCTTTGCAAGTCTCGCAATGAGTTTCCACGAGCCATCGGTACTGCCATCATCAATAAATAGAATTTCATATGAAAACCGATTGGACCGCATTACGTTTGCGATCCAATCGTATAATTCTTGTAAAGATTCTTCTTCGTTAAGTAATGGAATTACTATTGATAATTGCATGAAATACTTCTGAAATGAGCACTACATTCGGCAGGGCCAAATGATCTAATGTTCGTCAATCACATTTTCTCCTTAAAATCAAATATAAGGAATGGGGTTAAAATCTGTTCAAAAGTACGAATATTAATAATCAGGTTTTTGTTTTTTGGCAATAAGCCCAGTGATTAATCCGATTACCAAGCCTATAATAATTTGCATCAATAGCATTATAGGGTAAGTGATCCAAGCAAAGTCTTTTTGCATGGCAATACTTTTATCTATTTGTTCTTCGGTAAGTTTCGGGTTGTCGACCAGGGCTTTCTGTTTTCCGATTTCATACATCTTATCCATGAAATCCGGTTCGATCACATTGGAAAGTAAAAAGAAATAAACAAGCCCAATAATACCTGCGACGAGTGCGGTTCCCGCCCCAATTTTGAGGGCTTCCGAGATTTTTAGATAACCTTGGTTGGCTTTCTTGAATTGTACAATACCTAGTGCGATTGCCACGGCAGCCAAAGCTATGTTTACACCTTGTATGGCAAAACTTTGTTCGTAATGCATCTCCATGGAAAAGAGCATGAGCGCGAATAAAACGTATGCCCCACCTAATAATAGGCCAAAGTTTAGGGCGTATTTTCCTGTTTTTGGTTGAATGTCTTCCATCTTTAAACTTATTTTTTTTAGGTTGTTATTAATTAGTTGGTTTCAAAGTTAGTTTGTTACATTTGAATGCGATAAGTTTTTCATTTTCTTTTTATGATTTTAGATTGTGGTTTAAATAAAAATAATTAAATTTGCAGGCTTAAAATGAGCGCCTGTCGGAATGGGTGCGTTAAATTTGTTATAATGAAAAAAGGGATTCACCCAGAAAATTATAGACTGGTAGCTTTTAAGGATATGTCTAACGAAGATGTATTCGTTACCAAGTCAACAGCGAATACCAAGGAGACTTTAGAGGTCGATGGTGTTGAGTATCCATTGGTAAAATTGGAAATTTCAAGAACTTCACACCCTTTCTATACTGGTAAGGCTAAATTCTTGGATACCGCCGGTCGTATCGATAAGTTCAAGAACAAGTATCAAAAATTCAAAAAGCCCGCTCCTGCTGCAAAAAAGGAAGAAGATAAGGCTCAGAAGACAGAAGCAAAAGGAGAGTAAGATTTCCTGATAAAATATAAAATTGCGCCTCCGATGACCTCGGGGGCGTTATTTTTTTAATTTTGTTCAAAATCTGACTACAAGATGAACTACATCCTTTTTGACGGAAAGGTTAGAAACAATCTTTTGCCATTTACCTTTACGAGGCCCGTTGCCGATATTAGAGTGGGAATTTTAACCATTCGCGAAAAATGGGAAAAATATTTAGACCTAAAAACTTCGACGCTAACAGAAGCCTATCTTTCTGAGAAATATCCATTAATCTTAAAGGATTCGAATATATTCATCAACGCTTCGTTTTTACCTACAGCTAGATCTGTTGAGCTTATTCAAAGTTTGCGTGAAGGTCAAGTAGCTTATTGTGGAAAAGAGGTGCTTGCTTTTTCTTCGAAGACTGAGCCGCAAGATTTTGATTTTGAAGCATACGAACGACTTGATTTTGAATATAGTATGCTTCGAATTGTAAACACTTGGGATATCTTTTCTAAAAATGAAGAAGCCATACAAGCTGATTTTGACTTTATTACAAAGGGTAGGAAGAGTGCTCCTATTTCTGCGACCAACACGCTTATTAATCCGGATATAATTTTTGCGGAGGAAGGTGCAACGGTTGAGTATAGTATTCTCAATGCTACAGACGGCCCTATTTATTTGGGAAAGGATTCTGAAGTTTGGGAAGGAAATTTAATTCGTGGCAATTTTGCACTCTGTAATAATGCGGTGGTGAAAATGGGAGCGAAAATATACGGAGCGACTACTGTGGGGCCGCACAGTAAAGTATGTGGAGAAATAAGTAATGCCGTTATTTTCGGCTATTCGAGTAAAGGTCACGAGGGGTATTTAGGAAACGCCGTATTGGGGGAGTGGTGCAACATTGGCGCCGATTCCAATAATTCAAATCTAAAGAACAATTATGCCAAAGTACGTTTATGGAATTACGCTACCGAAAGTTTTGAACAAACAGGGTTGCAGTTCTGTGGACTTATGATGGGAGATCATAGTAAAAGCGCCATTAATACCATGTTCAATACCGGTACGGTAATAGGGGTAAACTGTAATATTTATGTGCCGGGCTTTCCTCGAAATTTCGTGCCAAGTTTTAGTTGGGGTGGTGCCTCGGGGTTTTCGGCCTACGCTACCTCCAAGGCTTTTGAGGCGGCTAAGGTGATGATGGCCCGAAGAGGAGTCGAGTTTGATGATAAAGAAGCCCGTATTTTAGAACATGTATTCAAGCTTACTAAAAAGTGGCGTAATTATTAATATTGAATAACCGGTGAAACAGCATATGAAGAAAAAAGTGGCGTTTTATACTTTGGGTTGTAAACTCAACTTTTCCGAAACTTCTACCATAGCACGAGGTTTTGTTGAAGAGGGGTTTGAGCGGGTTGATTTTTCTGAACCGGCAGATATGTACGTAATCAATACCTGTTCGGTTACGGAGAACGCCGATAAACGTTTTAAGACGATCGTAAAGCAGGCCCAAAAGAAAAACGCCGATGCCTTTGTTGCCGCCATTGGTTGCTACGCCCAATTGAAACCAGAAGACTTGGCTGTGGTTGATGGTGTCGACCTCGTTTTAGGGGCTACCGAAAAATTCAAGATTACCGACTATATCAATGATTTAACGAAAAATGATTTTGGAGAGATACATTCCTGTGAAATAGCAGAAGCTGATTTTTATGTCGGTAGTTATGCTATCGGCGATCGTACGCGAGCTTTTCTTAAGGTGCAAGATGGTTGTGATTATAAATGTACGTATTGTACAATTCCCTTGGCACGTGGAATTTCGCGTAGCGATACCCTTCGGAACGTTTTAAAAAATGCCGCTGAAATATCAGCTAAAGATATTAAGGAAATCGTTTTGACCGGTGTAAACATTGGTGATTATGGCAAAGGGGAGTTTGGTAACAAAAAACACGAACATACCTTTTTAGACTTGGTGCAGGCTTTAGACAGGGTAGAGGGTATTCATAGGTTGAGAATATCATCTATTGAGCCTAATCTCTTAAAAAACGAGACCATTGATTTTGTGGCACAAAGTAACTCTTTCGTTCCTCATTTTCACATTCCTTTACAGAGTGGTAGCGATGTGATTCTAAAATTAATGCGTAGGCGTTACTTGACGCACCTCTATATTGATAGGGTGAATAAAATAAAGCAGGTGATGCCGAATGCCTGTATCGGGGTTGATGTCATCGTGGGGTTCCCAGGAGAAACGGATGAACACTTTTTGGAAACCTACCATTTTCTTAATGAACTCGATATTTCCTATCTTCATGTATTTACCTATTCCGAACGTGATAATACTCCGGCCGCTAGTATGGAGGGGAGGGTTCCAAAAAACGTGAGAAACAAGCGAAGCAGAATGCTAAGAGGGTTATCGGTCAAAAAGCGAAGGGCCTTTTATGAAAGTCAAATAGGCACTGAGAGAACGGTGCTCTTCGAAGGAGAGAACAAGGAGGGTTATATTCACGGATTTACCGAGAATTACGTAAAGGTAAAAGCACCTTGGAATCCGGAGTTAATAAATACCTTGCACGAAATTGTGCTTACCGAAATCGATGAAGATGGGCTTGTACGGTTCGATTTTGTTAAAGAGGATGTTGGAATATAGGCTGTATTTCCTATTTGTTATAAGACCATAAGAAAGTGAAGAATCAATGGTTTTTGTTGCAATATGGTCTTGTATTCTAAATAGATACTACGAAAAGAGAAAGCAAAAAAAACCCTAACATTTGTTAGGGCTTGATTCTTTTTAGATTCTGATGCCGACGGGGAGCATCTCTTTGTATTGTCTGTTTTTTCTTAAAAATCCAGCAATCTGAGGACTTGTTGGTACCACACGTAGATTTTGATCTTGTATGTGGTGAAGTACTGATTTAATAAAATCTTCCTTAAAACCGGCCTGAGTGATTTCTTCAGGTACAACCAATTTTGTCAAAAAAACCTTGCGTTCTTGAGAAGAATATTCAATCTTAGCAAGGTGCCCGTCAACCCTTGTTTCAAATTGGCGCAAAAAACTGTTGTCGTTAATCTCAACTTCATTCATATTTGTTTGATTTTAATATTGGCTTTAAACAAAAAAAATTACGATGTTCCCAATCGCAATTTTATGACACTTTTATAGAAAGAATAGTAATTGTACACATTATCCACATGATAGTTTACAAAAGTAGTAAAAAAAAAGCTTATTTCCCAACAAAATACAAATATAGGGCGTTATGACTGAAGATATTATACATGTCTATTTTATGCCGGGAATGGCTGCCAACCCTTCAATTTTCAAAAATATAGTATTGCCCGAAGAAAAGTTCGAACGTCATATGCTCGAATGGTCGATTCCTAAAAAGAACATGACCTTGTCAGAGTACGCCATTGAAATGAATAAAAAAATCCTTCATAGAAATCCAGTGCTTGTGGGTGTATCATTTGGGGGGATATTGGTACAGGAAATGGCCAAATTCATCGAAGTGAAAAAAATAATCGTGATTTCAAGTATTAAGCATGAGTCTGAATTGCCCAAACGTATGATTTTTGCCAAGTACACCAAGATTCACAAACTTTTGCCTACGGGATTGGTGAATAATATGGAGCTTTTGGCAAAATATGCTTTTGGCGAAACTGTTAACAAACGTTTAGAGTTGTATGAGGAATATTTGTCTGTAAAAGATAAATATTATATTGATTGGTCTATTGACCAGATTGTAAATTGGAAACAGACTGAAAAGCCTTTAGATTATCTTGTGCATATTCATGGTGAAAAAGATCCTGTTTTTCCTATGGTCAATATAAAGGATTGTATTTCGGTTAAAAATGGTACGCATACGATGATTATTCACCGGGCAAAATGGTTTAATGAAAACCTGCCCACAATTATTTTGCAATAAGACAGTTATTCAAGTGAAGTGTTTCTTCACTATCTTTGAATTGTAAATAAATCTACAGACATGAAATTTTTAAAGAATATTCTGATGCTTTTGGGCGTTGTTTTGGTCACAAGTACCTTAATTTTTGCCGTACAGGGAAGCGGTACGGAAAGTAGCCAAATTGATACCGAGAATGAAGTTGTTGAAAATGATGTGATTGATAAAAATGTGGCTGAAGGATATCGAATATCTGCTATCGATATTCCTGAGAACCTGAATTTTGCGGGTGAATCGGTACCTCAAGAAGACCCGGAGATCATGGAGCGTATCGACCGAGAGTTTCTGGTAAATACTTATTGGCAATCGAATGCTGTTCTACTGATCAAACGCGCCAATAAATATTTTCCTATTATTGAGCCGATTTTGGCGAAGAACGGGGTCCCCGATGACTTCAAATATTTGGCGGTAGCCGAAAGTGGACTTCAAAATGTGGTTTCTCATGCCGGGGCCGCCGGTTTTTGGCAGATTATGAAAGGAACGGGAAGGGAGTATGGCTTAGAAGTCAATAGCAATGTTGATGAACGGTATCATTTGGAGAAATCTACCGAAGTAGCCTGCAGGTACTTGAACAAATGGAAAAAAAAATACGGTAGTTGGACATTGGCTGCGGCATCTTACAATGCCGGACCTGGTGCTATAAACAAATATTTAGGCATTCAACAGGTCGAGGGTTACTACGATTTGTTGTTGGGGCAAGAAACCGGTAGGTATGTTTTCAGGATAATGGCCATAAAGGAAATTTTATCCAATCCGGAAAAGTATGGTTTCGATATTGGTAAAGAAGATATGTACAGCGCTGTACCCACATTTAAGGTTGAAATTGACGAACCGGTTTTCAGTTTTGCAGATTTTGCCCAGAAGTATGAAATCAACTATAAAATTCTTAAAAGACACAATCCGTGGTTACGTGAGCCTCATTTGAACAATAGTTCAAAAAAGAAATATACCATTGAAATACCTAATAAGGGGTATTATAGAATTGGTACATAATGTGGGCGTTTGTTGAGCAGAATATATGGTTGTTTCTAATTGGTATCAATTATATTCTGGTCATCTTTTTTTCCGGACTCATTCTTTTAAAGAATAAAAACCCGGTAAAAACACTATCTTTTCTTTTCGCCCTGGCAGTACTTCCATTTTTAGGAATGCTGGTCTATTATTTTTTTGGCCAAGATTATAGGAAATCAAAAATTTTTGAAAAGAAGTATATTTTTGACAACGAGAGAATTAGAACTTGGCGCAAAAACTTCCGTTTAGACCAACAAGCAAGGGAAGATTTTGTCGGTCAATTCGGAGAAGGTGTTTTTAAAATATACAAGTTGTTGAAAAACAACGAGAAAGCTGTTCTTACCTTCGATAATAAAGCGGAAATTCTGGTCAATGGAGAACAAAAATTCGAACGGCTGAGGACGGATTTGAAAGCGGCTAAAAATCATATTCATTTAGAATATTTTGTGCTTTTTGATGATGAATTGGGTAGTGGAATTATCGATATTCTATGTGAAAAAGCAAAAGAAGGTGTTGCTGTTCGATTAGTTTATGATGATGTCGGGAGCAATATATCTTCAAAAAACAAAAAGAAACTAACTGCTAACGGTGTAGAACACTTTCCCTTTATGCCGGTCCTTTTTTCAAACTCGACCAGTAAGTTGAACTATAGGGATCATCGAAAGATTGTGGTTATTGACGGGGCCATAGGTTATGTTGGTGGTATAAATTTGGATAAAAAATACGATAATACCTTTAAAAACGAACGATTTTGGAGGGATACCCATTTGCGTGTGGAAGGGGGTGCCGTTGGTTCTTTGCAATCGTCTTTTCTTTTAAGTTGGAATTTTGCCTCGAATGACGAGATGAAAATCGAGGAAAAGCTTTTTCCGAAAACACCACCTGAAAATGAGCGACCTGTGGCAATACAAATGGCTGCAAGCGGTCCTGATACCGACTGGGCTAATATTATGGAAGCCATGTTCTGTGCGATAAATTCGGCTCGAGAACGAGTTTATATCACAACTCCTTATTTTATGCCGAACGATGCCATATTAACGGCTTTGACTACTTCGGCACGTAGTGGGGTAGATGTACGGGTAATCGTGCCTTATGAATCTGATTCTTGGGCTGCCCAATATGCATCTGATTCTTATATAGAACAATGTTTAGAATCGGGTATACGTATTTATCGCTATACCAAGGGGTTTGTTCATGCGAAAACGATGGTGATCGACGATAGGCTTACCATTATCGGAACTGCAAATCTTGACTATAGGAGTTTCGCCCTTAACTTTGAAATCAATGCATTGATTTACGACAGAGACATCAATGAACAAATGGAGGCAATTTTTCGATCTGATTTGATCGAATGTGATTTGGTCGATTTTGAAAGGTGGAAAAAGCGGGGCTTAAGACGTAAGCTAGTGGAGTCGTTCAGTCGGCTCTGGGCCCCCTTGCTATAAAATTCGAATTATAAATCTTTCAAAAAAGAGAAAATATAGAAAGGGGTTGAACCTTTTTCCCTATATCTTCTTCATCTGTTGCTGCATCATTTTGATCTGTTCGGTAAGCATATTGTTCTTATCCAACTTTTTTGCTTCATTTAAAAGTGTGGTAGCCTCACGTTTGCGTCGTTTTTGCATAGCAATGCCCGCAAGGCTTAATTTGGCCATAGCAACATCATAATCCATTGTCAAACCAAGCTTTAGCGCCTTTTTAAAGTATTTTTCCGCTTGAGTAAGGTTTTTTTGGGAGTGTATGATGCCGTGAAGGTAGTTGTAGTATCCTTGCTGTTTGGTTACCAAGGCAGCTTCGGGATTCTTAATTTTAGCAAGCCATTTTTGAGTACCCTCCAAATCTTGCTTACGCATTCTGAGAAAGGCTAGTAAAATCATCTCGTTTCTGAAATAAAGGAAAATAAAAATAAGGGAAAGTAATATTAAAAATATTCCGTTCCCGATATTTCCCTCGACAAATTGGTATCCCGAATAGGCTAAAATAAGTCCGGCAATGATTAGTTTAAAAATTTTATTGAACATAATTGTTAGTTTATTAATTCGTAGGTGATTGTTGATTTTATATGCGTTGGTATTTGCTGGTCCCCCATTTGTACGATGGTAGAAGTGCCTTCAGATTCTCCTTCCACTTTCATTTTCTGAATAAATCCCGAGGTTTTGTCCGCTGTTATTTGGGTTTCCTGCTTTCCGGTAAGCTTCATCGTAGTGGTAGGCTCTTTAATATCCATAGTTATTTCCGATTCTCCGGTTATACTGGCACTTGAAGCGGTAAGTTCTTTCAAGGTCCAATTGTTTTTCGTGCTTAATTTTCCGGAATACTCATTCTCCCAGGTATCGCCTACCTTTATTTTTTTTGAAGGATAGATATAGGTAAGCTGCTTGTAGCTATTGGAAAGTGCTTCAGAGCCAAATTCTTTCTCAAGTGATTTTTTCATCATGTTCAATGAGAATTCATCGGTAAGCCCAGAAGCATTGGTCATTTTTAAAACGAGACTATCGCCTCCACGAACCTCAAGTATATCGCCCGTTTTAGAAAGCGTCATTTGTACGGGATTGTTAAGAAGACTATTGAAAATTTGCGATTGAACATCCTCGGCAGTGACTTCTTTGGCATGAACATTCATTAACTCTCCTTGTATACTGGAATTTATTCTTAGGTTTAGGTCTTTGAAGATGAGTTCCATATTGTAATTGTCTTCCTGTTGATCTAGTACCTTAAATTGCAAAATTCCATTAATGGTATTGGTCAATTCATGGGTCGCACCGTCTAAATTTTGCGTGATAATTTGTTGGGCATTCTGTTTTATGGTAAAAATATCACCTTTATTTAGCTTGTATCCCAACGTCGATTGACCAAAAACAGTGTAGTTCAGGGTAATCAAGACGAAAAGTGTCAAAGCCTGTTTCATATATTTGCTGTGGTTTTTAAAATGTTCTGACCTGCCGTTCTTCACAACAAGTGCTTGTGTTTTTGATTGTTAGAGCAATCATTTACGCTAGATATACCAATTCCCTTAATGGGAAAATCACGTACTATTTTTGATTCGATTGCCCTGCGGCCGCAAAAGTAATAAAAACAATCTAGAACATTTTTTTGATTAGGTTTGCCAAAGCAAAAACTCTTCGTATATTTGCGCCCAGATTTTGTAAAAAATCAGACTAATTTTTTAATTAAAGCACCTTAAAGGTTTTCAAGGATGAAAAGGACATATCAGCCATCAAAAAGAAAGAGGAAGAATAAACATGGGTTTAGAGAACGCATGGCAACCGTCAATGGCAGAAAAGTGCTATCAAGAAGAAGGGCTAAAGGAAGAAAGAAATTATCTGTATCTTCAGAGCCGAGACATAAGAAATAATGATTAGATCATTTAAAATAACGGTGTTACTTTTTCGGAAGTAACACCTTTTTTTTGCTCATTTTCGATTGCCGTTGGCCAAATTGATCGGATATGCCGGTTTAACAAGTATAAAATCACCATAATATAGTACGTAAAGAATGCCGAAAAGAAAAGATTTAAAATCCATTTTGATTATAGGTTCAGGTCCGATTGTTATAGGTCAGGCCTGTGAATTCGATTATTCAGGTTCTCAAGCACTTCGTAGTTTGCGCGAAGATGGTATCGAAACTGTTTTGATCAATAGTAACCCTGCTACGATTATGACCGACCCCACCATGGCCGATCATGTATACCTAAAACCATTAACTACCAAATCGATTTTAGAGATAT
This sequence comes from uncultured Kriegella sp., assembly GCF_963975415.1. Taxonomy (NCBI): domain Bacteria; kingdom Pseudomonadati; phylum Bacteroidota; class Flavobacteriia; order Flavobacteriales; family Flavobacteriaceae; genus Kriegella; species uncultured Kriegella sp. Next base: position 669,252 of record NZ_CAXBGN010000001.1, on the reverse strand, counting down.
TGAAAGAACATCCGCAAATTGATGCGGTATTGCCGACTATGGGTGGTCAAACCGCATTGAATCTTTGTATCGAAGCGGATGAAAAAGGTATTTGGGAAGATTTTGATGTGGAAATAATTGGTGTTGATATCGATGCGATAAACATTACGGAAGATCGTGAGAAGTTTCGTGAACTGATGCTGAAAATAGGCATAGGGATGGCTCCACAGGCGACGGCAACATCTTTCTTGAAAGGAAAGGAGATTGCCCAAGAATTTGGTTTTCCCCTGGTTATACGTGCTTCATATACCTTAGGAGGTGCCGGAGCCTCCATCGTTTACAAACCTGAAGATTTTGATGAGTTATTGAGTCGTGGCCTTGAAATATCACCAATTCACGAAGTGATGATCGATAAGGCGCTGATGGGGTGGAAAGAATATGAGTTGGAGCTCTTACGTGATAAGAATGACAACGTTGTTATTATCTGTACCATTGAAAATATGGATCCGATGGGTATACATACGGGAGATTCAATAACCGTAGCTCCTGCGATGACATTATCTGATCGTACTTTTCAAAAAATGCGCGACATGGCCATCAAGATGATGCGCAGCATTGGTGATTTTGCTGGAGGGTGTAATGTGCAATTTGCGGTGAGTCCTGATGAAAAGGAAGATATTATTGCCATTGAAATTAACCCAAGGGTTTCGAGATCATCTGCATTGGCTTCTAAGGCCACGGGGTATCCCATAGCCAAAATAGCTTCAAAATTAGCTATTGGTTATCATTTAGATGAGTTGGACAATCAAATTACCAAGTCAACATCAGCTTTATTTGAACCGACTTTAGATTATGTAATTGTAAAAATTCCACGATGGAACTTTGATAAGTTCGAAGGCTCAGACCGTACTTTGGGGCTTCAGATGAAGTCTGTAGGTGAGGTGATGGGTATTGGCCGATCTTTTCAAGAAGCATTGCATAAAGCAACACAATCTCTTGAGATTAAAAGAAATGGATTGGGTGCCGATGGAAAGGGTTACACAGATTACGACCAGATTATCAGTAAGTTGACCATTCCAAGTTGGGATAGGGTCTTTGTTATCTATGACGCCATACAGATGGGAATTCCACTTAGTAGAATTCATGAGATTACGAAGATAGATATGTGGTTCTTGAAACAATACGAAGAATTACACCATCTTGAAAAGGAAATTTCAACGTATACTATCGCCTCACTTTCAAGGGATTTAATGCTAGAGGCAAAGCAGAAAGGCTTTGCCGATCGCCAGATTGCGCATATGCTTGATTGCTGGGAAAGCGAAGTTTATAACAAGCGTGTCGAGATGAATATCAACCGGGTTTATAAATTGGTAGATACTTGCGCCGCTGAGTTTAAGGCTATGACACCTTATTATTATTCAACTTTTGAAGCTGAAATTGAAACGGCTGATGGCGAACGTTATGTTGAAAATGACAGCATTGTCACGGAGAAGAAAAAAATAGTAGTTTTAGGATCTGGGCCTAATAGAATAGGGCAGGGTATAGAGTTTGATTACTGTTGTGTGCACGGTGTTCTGGCAGCTGCGGAATGTGGTTACGAGACGGTAATGATCAATTGTAATCCCGAAACCGTTTCTACTGATTTTGATACGGCAGATAAGCTTTATTTTGAACCTGTTTTCTGGGAACATATCTACGACATTATTCGACATGAAAAACCAGAAGGTGTAATTGTTCAGTTGGGTGGACAAACAGCTTTAAAACTTGCAGAGAAACTTGACAAGTATGGTATAAAGATTATTGGTACAAGTTTTCAATCTCTTGATTTAGCTGAAGATAGAGGAAGTTTTTCAGAGTTGTTGAAAGATAATAACATTCCTTTTCCAGAATTTGGCGTTGCAGAAACTGCGGATGAAGCCTTGACTCTAGCCGACCAATTAGATTTTCCTTTGCTGGTAAGACCATCCTATGTTTTGGGCGGACAAGGCATGAAAATCGTTATCAACAAAGAAGAATTGGAAGAACATGTAGTAGACCTACTGCGTAAGATTCCAAACAACAAATTACTTTTAGATCACTATTTAGATGGTGCCATCGAAGCGGAGGCAGATGCTATTTGTGATGGGGAAGACGTGTATATTATCGGTATTATGGAGCATATTGAACCTTGTGGTATTCACTCAGGGGATTCAAATGCCACTTTACCCCCCTTTAACTTGGGTGAGTTTGTAATGCAGCAGATTAAAGACCATACCAAGAAAATTGCCTTAGCCTTGAAGACAGTAGGCTTGATCAACATACAGTTTGCGATTAAAGACGATATGGTTTATATCATCGAAGCAAATCCACGGGCTTCTAGAACCGTGCCTTTTATTGCCAAGGCGTACAAAGAACCTTATGTGAATTATGCGACAAAGGTAATGTTGGGTGAAAAAAAGGTAAAAGATTTTACTTTTAATCCTGAACTTCAGGGATTTGCCATTAAACAACCGGTGTTCTCTTTCAATAAGTTTCCGAATGTGAATAAAAATTTGGGACCGGAAATGAAAAGTACCGGGGAAAGCATCTTGTTTATTGATAGTCTGAAAGATGATCAATTTTATGATTTATATACACGTAGAAAGATGTATTTGAGTAAATAAAAAGCATCTGAATAAGTGCTGCTAAATGTAGTTGTTTGAAAGATTTTTTTATTGTTTGGAAGGAAATTGGATGTGCTGGTCAAGGTCGACCGTTTATCATTTGAACGAGTTTCAGTCGACTGCTAATTCCAATTTTCGTATAGATTCTGTGTGTGTGGTCTTTAACGGTTTGAAGGCTTATAAAAAGGGTATCCGCTATTTGTTGGTTGGTCTTGCCTTGACACATCTGTTCTATAATTTCCTTTTCCCGTTTTGTGATTTGGTATTTCTCGAATAGTAGTGTTTTTTTCTCATCGCTAGGGTGTTTCGCATAAACTGGTACAAATGCAATATCTGCAGTGCGGTATAAGTATAGTAATGGACCAAAATTAGTGAGAAAGTAAAGCAATACTAAAGGAATAAGAAGCCAAGGCCAAGAATCTATGAACATAAAAAGAAGGACAAATCCTCTTATAAAGCTTCCTAAAACCATAAGTGCCATAAATTTTTTCGCAATTTTTTTCTTCGGCGTATTTCCCTTTTTTGAATACCGTACGATTGTTCTAGCGAAAAAGAACATATAGGATAACTCTATTACAGTCATTAACCCGATTTCACCATATATCAATCGTTGAGGGAGTATTTTGGTATCGGTATCCCATAGAAAATAGAGGCATCCTATTAAAAAGAGGAATAGTGCCAAAATACCAAGATGAATTTGTACTTCTATTCTCTTCGTTTTGATTTCTGTTAGGGAATAGCCCATTTTAATAAGCATAACCCATGAAACAATTAGGAATGGAGTACTCAATATGGGAAGAAAATTCACAATCGTACCAATGATTTTTTTATCCGAATCAATAAAGGGCAGTAGGGTGTGGATTAAAATCTGAGACAGAATGCCATAAAATGCAAATGCAAAAAATGTAATAAGGTAATAAAAATAATTCCTGTGAAATTCGGCATTATAGGTGTTCGTAAACTTGTGGCCAATCAAAAGACTTGCCACGGCGATGGCCAGGCAGAAAATGAACAGAACAATAAAGGTTAGGCTAATCAAGTAGTAAAATTTTGTTGGTTAAAAGTATAAAAATGTAGGCCAAGCAACCTCCTACCTTAGTAGTGAATTTTAAAACACTACTAAAGTTGGAGCATTCTTTTGTGATGTCGTTCTACATTTACATTACAGAATTTCAGAATTTAAAACGATAGTCAATGGAACTCATAAAAGAAGAACGGAAACCGAAAGCAACCTTGTCAGGAAGTTATCGATATGCTTGGCAGCAAATGTGGAAATACTTTCTATATTTATTTCTTATCGCAATTATTGTGGGGGTTTCGGAAAGTCCGACATCCATTTTAAAACAAACGGAAAATGTCGATCCCACGGCAACAGCGCTTGTGTTACAGCTTTTAGCTGCGGCCTATATGTTGTTGTTTCTTCCTGTAATTAAGTACGGAGCTGATTTGTTGGAATTGCGTGCCATTCGAAACGAAAAAATGGATATCGTTGAAATTTTTGATGGCTTTAAAAGAAAATACCTCAATATTATTCTTGCCAATTTACTCACGTTCGCATTGATTGGTTTCGGGTTCGTTTTTCTAATTGTACCCGGAATTATCTTAGCGTGTAGGCTTGTGTTCGTTTCCTTTTTGGTAATGGATAAAAATATGGAACCCATAGCCGCAGTTGAGAAAAGTTGGGAAATGACCAAAGGTCATGGGTGGCGCATATTTGGAATGGCGCTGTTCGCAATTCCTGTAATTATTGCAGGGCTGCTCTTTTTTGTCGTGGGTATAGTTATTTCGTTGATGCTTATCTCCCTGGCTTTTGCAGCACTTTACCATGCCATCGATTCAGACCCGAATGACGATTTACTGATAGACGAGTCATAAGAAATCATAACTGATTTCATAAAGAGTGGAATAAACAAAATGGCGGGGACAAAGGGGTTATTGATTCTCCCCGTCGGAAATCTCAGTGTTTGCTTCAGTTACTTCTTCGCCTTCTTCAAGCTCTTTGTTAAGGTTGTTTTCCATTATATTGAGCTTCTTTAATTTGGCTTTCCAAGTGGCCAGGGCATCTTTGTGGTTTTCTACTTTTTTAATTACTTCCTGAACCATAGGATTGTCTTCAGAGGCATTTGAGAAGAACTGTAGATTGGTCTCTAATTGGCGGACCTCATTTTTACTCTCGTCGATTTTCTTACGAATGAAACTGCGCTCTTTGGAAATAGCATATTCGTCATCGGCATTGGCCAAACGTTGAATTTTATTTCCGTATTTTAAAAGTTCTGCCTCTTGCCGACTTATTTTCAGCTTTTTGAAAATTGCATCTAAAATTTTGTCGAACTTTTGGTTGATGTGTTTTTTATTAAAGGGCACTCTGCCGTATGAGCGCCAAGTCTCAATAAAAGACTTAAGCGTCGCTAAATCTTTTTCGCGATTTCCCGTCAGTTCAAAAGTTTTCAATTCTTCAAAACAAGCGACCTTTTTTTCTAGGTTTTCTTCCTCTTCCTTATGACCTTTGTTTTTTAGTGCATGCAAACGATCAAAATAATGATTGCAGGCATTTTTGAATTCTTTCCAGATTTTATCGGAATATTTTCTAGGAACATGACCGATTTTTTTCCATTCGCTTTGTATGCGCTTCATCTCGGAGGTTGCCATTTCCCATTCCTCACTGTTCTCTAGCTCATGCGCCAACTTGATCAATGACCTTTTTTTATCAAGATTATCGTGCTGCTCTTTTTTTAGGTTTTTATAATAAGCATTTTTACTTTGGTTAAAGCTTCGTGTAGCCTGTTTAAATGCCGCCCATGTCGGGCCATTATCTTTTTGAGGTATTCTGCCTGCATTGAAGAAAGTTTCACGCAGTTCTTGAACCTGTTTGATCTGCTGCTGTAAACCTTTGTGATTATCAGAAACATGCTCGGCTATCGCATTGATTTTATTTATAAGCTCTTTCTTTTTCTCTAAATTTTGTTCGTACAGTTTGTCAAGTTCCTTGAAATGCTCTTGGCGTCTTTGATGAACAATTTTTGTGGCGTTACTAAAACGTTCCCAAATCTCTTCTCTGTGTTCTTTGCCCACGGGGCCGATATCTTCTTTCCAAATTTTGTGCAATGCCTGTAATTCGCGAAAAGCCATGGACAAATCTTCATGGTTGGCCAATGCCTCGGCCCGTTCGGCCAATTTTTGTTTCTCTTCTAGGTTGTGCTTGAAATCAAGGTCACGAAGCTCGCGATTGAGATGTAGAAAATCATAAAATATTTCGACATGGTGGTGGTATGTTTTCCAGACATTATTGTAGTGGGCACTGGGAACCGGACCAGCATGACGCCACTGTTCTTGAATGTCTTTAAAACTTTTGTAAGTGGTGTTCATATCCTCTTCAATGCTCACCAAGCCTTTTAACGACTCTATAAGGGCCAATCTTTTAGCTAGATTATCTTTATGGCTTTTATCAAGGTTTTTGTAGTGTTGGTTGCGTTTTTCCCGGTAATCGGCATATACTTCCTTAAATTGTCTTTTTGCCACGGAATTATAGCGAAAATCTATTTCATTACCACCGTTGGCGATGAACTCTTCTTTTTTTCCTTCTAAAAATTCTTGAAATTTTTGATCGAATTCATATTTTATACCATCGACATGGCTTTTGATAGCTTGTACTTTCTCGTTACGAACCAATCGCTGTAGTTCACCGACCAAATTTTCCATTGACATGGCATGGTAGTCCAATATAGGTATTCGGTGTCTATGATGGTTATCTGCATCTTCTGCATCTTCGGCATTGGATTCGTCAATTTCATCAAGAACGTCTTCTTCCTTTTTTTTAGGATGTGCTACGGGCTTTTTAGAATCAACAATCGTTTTCTCATCGACGAGACCCTCCGTAACAGTTTTTTCCTCAGAATTTGCAACGACTTTTTCGGTACCGGGTTTATGGGCCTCAACTTTTGTGACGATATCTTTCTTGTTTTCAGCTATTTCAGAATCTAAAGGAGCATTTTTACTCACATCTTCTTTTTCAGGTGTTGTAAGCTCATTTTTCTCTATTTCCGCTGTTGACCTAGTGTGCTCTAAATGAGCTTTTTCCGATACACTTTTTTCAAGGTCTTGTTCTTTTTCTTCCAACATTTGTCTAATATTCGGGTAAATGTACATGGTAAGATAGCAACAACCTTATTAATGGCAAAATTATTTGGGAAATAGGGTGTACAATTCAATATATATTCAAGCACATCAACAGCGGCACTATGGTATATTTTGGTGCTATTAATAGCGCTACAAATAGCGAATTACGAGCGTTTCCGGGGGGGCTATTCTTTACACCATATCTCCCAGGCCTTTTCTGCCTGATATTCCAACATTCGCTGTCCATTGCCTATTGAAGCCCCCTGCGATTCTCCAGCTGCCAAAAATGCAGTTTTAGACGGATTGTAAATCAGATCGTATAGGAGATGATTTGACGTAAGGTGTTCATAAGGGATGCTTGGTTTTACCTTGACATTGGGGTGGGTGCCCAATGGGGTACAATTAATTATCACGGTATGTGCGAGAATCACTTTCTTGGAGAGCTCTTTATATGATAGTTGGTCTTGATCAGGATTTCGAGATACAAACGTATGGGAGATTCCTAATTCGCCAAGCACGAAAGCTATTGCCTTTGATGCGCCCCCTGTACCTAAAATCAATGCTTTTTGATGGTGCTGCTTTAATAAAGGCTCCAAAGACTTTTGAAATCCGTAAGCGTCCGTATTATATCCTTTTAGTCCGTTTGAAGTTACCTTTATGGTATTCACCGCCCCGATTTTTTGCGCTTTTTCATCCAGTTTGGCTAGATAGGGCATAACCGCTTGTTTGTAAGGTATGGTTACATTGAACCCCTTAATATCGGTATTGGTTTTTATAAGTTGTTCAAATTCTTCGATTTTGGGGAGGTCAAAGTTCTCGTAACTGTGATCGTTGAGTGCAAGGTCATTGAACTTTTTGGTAAAGTAGCCCTTCGAAAAGGAATAAGAGATATCTCTTCCTACAAGTCCGAACCTAACCCTTTTGTTTTCTGCGTTTTCCATACCAATCCAATCCCAATAAAATTAATATTCCAATTCCAATAAAGAAAAAAGCCCACCAAGTCTCCAATTTTCCCAAATTGGGAAGGTATCGCTCATAGTTCATTATAATCTCTTTGCCATTCGAGTCTAAAATTACTTCACCCGAACTATTGCTTTTGTAAATTGTTTTTTTCCAAGGCCATACTACCCCGAGCGAACCTGTGATAAACCCTATGATTACGGCCGTGCTGATGTGTCTGAAATGTTTTAGCACATAAGAGAGGATGTGGGATAGACTGACCAGGCCTGTTGCCGAACCAGCGGTAAATACAGCCAATATTGTCAAGGTGTCAAGTCGTTCTTTATTGTTGATAAAGGTAAAGTTTCCACTAAAAATTTCTGCAAAAGTATCATATAGTGCATTTACCGAATCGACCAACAGTAGTACATAGTTGCCCAAGAGGATAAGAATAAAAGATCCGGAAAGCCCGGGAAGCGTCATTCCAGAAACACTAATTATTCCGCACACAAAAATAAACAAGAGATTGTCGTTTTCTTTGGCCGGATTCAAAAAACTAATAGATATACCGACAATCAATCCAATAATACCGGCTGGAATGGTCCTTTGGTTCCAGTGTTCAAAATCTTTGGAGATGTAATATATCGAGCCCAAAATCATTCCAAAAAAAGCGGCCCAAACAAAGAGTTCTTTTTGCTCCAGAAAATAGTCGAGCAGTTTTGAGATGCTAAAATAACTGACCAACATGCCGAAAATGAGCAAAGCAAGAAATTGACCGTTGATATAGCGGTAAAAGCTCCTTAGCCTCCCATTTAAAAGCAATTTAAAGGCCTTTCCGTTTACTTTTTGTAACGAATAGATAAATTCTTCATAAAAACCACCCACAAAGGCAACGATGCCACCTGATACGCCTGGTACTTTGTTCGCGGCTCCCATGAATAACCCCTTGATCACAAGGAAGAACTTATCGGAAAATGTTCGCGGGTCGTACATCGGAGCGGGACTTATTTTTTTGAAGCCGTTCTTTCAAGTATGAAAATAAGTGAAAAGCCAATAATGGCGGCAACCAGCGCATAGGTGATCTGGGCGTCGCCATCGAAAGCCAAAGGCGAAACATTTTGCTCTTTTACAGTAATTATTTTATCACCAAAGGTCCTGGTTTCCAATACCTCTTTCCAAGGCCAAATTTTATTGAGAGACCCCAATATAAAACCCGTCAATAAGGCTAACGTAATATTTTTATAATGGTTGAACATCCATTTCAGCAATTTTGCAAAACTAAGTAGACCGAAAATAGCACCCAATCCGACCGTAGCAATAATTTGGATATTTCTCTCGTGAACCGCGTCTAAAATGGTCTTGTAAGAGCCTAGTAGTACCAAAATAAAGGCCCCTGAAATACCTGGCAGAATCATGGCACATACGGCCAAAGCCCCTGAAAGGAATAAAAAAGGAAGACTTTCCACATTTTCGTTGGGAGGAAGAATAGTAATGTAATAGGCCAGAGCAGCGCCCATCAGAAGTACTACAATTGTAGCCAAGTTCCATTTTTCGATCGCCTTTCCAACAAAAAAGATGCTGGCTACAACTAGACCGAAGAAAAAAGACCATAACAATATTGCCTCATTGACCAATAACCAGCTGATAAATTTAGCCAGGGAAAGAATACTTATTGCAATGCCCAGAAAAAGTGCGGACAAAAAATTACCGTTCAGCTTTTGCCAAAAAACTTTAAAACCGTCTTTTTTCCAAACTTTGAGCAAAGAAGGTTCAATATTGTTTATCGAGGTGATGAGTTCTTCGTAGATGCCAGAGATAAAGGCGATAGTGCCGCCCGAAACTCCAGGTACGACATCGGCGGCACCCATGGCCATACCTTTAAGGGTTACTACGGCGTAATGTAAAAAGTTTTTAGATTTCATAAGACAAAAAAACAAAAATAGTTTTTTTATCTGGAAGCCCTTTTAATATCTGAGATTATGTTTTGCACCCATTCGGCAACTTCGAACTGGGGGAACTCATCGGTGAACAGATGTAGTTTCTCCATATCATTTTTAAGGGCATCGATTAAACTGATTCTTCCGTTGATTCGGTCTTGCTTCAGAAAATAAAAACCTGCCATTTTAAACTGAATTCTAACACTTTCAGGATAAAACTCCTTGCCTTGGGTCAAAATTTGTAGCGCTGCTTCCAAATCGTCGTTTTGTCTGGCAATATCGGCCCAATTGAGCCAAGTGCTCAACTCATAATTACCGAGTTCTACAGTTTGTTTGTATGAGAAATCAGCTTGTGGGTAATTACCAAGTACGGTATAGATTCGCGCACATTTTTTCCAATAATGGGCATTTTCACCATCAATGTTCAAGGCTTTGTTTATGTAGAACAAGGCCTTTTCATAATTTCCTCTACGATAATAAAAATCGGTAATGGCCAACCAGCCCTTGTCAAGTAAAGGATCTTCGTGCACGGTTTGGTAATAATAGAATTTGGCCATGTCATTGTTCTTTAATTTCTCATGACATTTTCCAAGACGAAGATACGCATGTGAGGTAGGGTCGTCCATCGCGATCGTAGTCTCGTAGTTTACTATGGCCTCGCCGTATTTACCCAATTTCTCAAGTACTTTACCCTTTTCGAAGTAGGCTCCAATAAAAGAATCGTCTGAAATAATTGCGAAATCAAAGGCCGTCAATGCTTCCTGATACATTTCTTTGGTGAAATACTGTTTTCCCAATTGGTGCCAAGCTACTTCACAATATGGGTTTCTTTCGAGGTAGTCGTTGAGGTAGTGAATGGCTCCCTCAAAGTCTTCTAAAAATTCGAAGCAGTAGATTACATTGTATAGTGAAGAATAATCTTGTTCATCAAATGACACACACTTCATAAAACTCTCTTTGGCGAGTTTGAAATCATCCATAAATAGATATTCCATGCCCAAAAGTGAATGAATATCGAAACTGGTATCAGCGAGCTCTAAAGCTTTGTTCAAGAGCGTGATAGCCGCTTCATGATTGTCTTTTTTAGAATAAATATTGGCCCTTTGAATGTAAATCTCTTCGTTGTTGCAGTCTAGTAGTTGAAGTTCATCAAGTAGATTTTCCGCTACTTCGAAATTATTTTCAAAGACCAGTACCTCGACATCAAGAAGTTTGAGTTCTGTGGATGCTGGATGTTGCTGTAGCCCAATTTTAATGGCTTTTTTAGCCAATGCAATTTTTCCATGATTCAAGTAGTGATGAATAATATCCTCGAAATCCTCAGCGTCAAAGAAGTAGACGTCGTCGGTTTTGAGCATGGACTCAAATTTGGCTATGGGCCGATTTGATTTTCCGTTAGGTTCTAACGCCATAGAAAGTTTTTGGTTACACTATGGATTTAAAAGTAGTCTTTTGTGGCTGCTTTTTTTTCCAAGATGGAGCTATATTATTAACAAATTAGTTAACATCTTATTGTTGGTACTGGTCTAAAACGTGCATTATCGTTTCGCAACCTTCCTTGATTTCGTCAATGGATATGGTCAATGGCGGCGAAATTCGAACCGCTCTGGGCTCAAACAAAAGCCAAAATAATACCAAACCTTTTTTTGCGCATTCCAATACCACATAATTGGCCATCTCCTCATTTTTCATAATCAATGCGAGTAATAATCCTTTTCCCCTGATTTCGGAAATCGCGGAATGTTTTAGCAATTGCCTGAATATTTTTTCTTTTTCCAAAGTATCTTGAATCAACCCACTTTGGGTGATTTCTTGCAGGGTTGCCAGACATGCTGCGGCTACTACGGGGTTGCCGCCAAAGGTAGTGATGTGACCCAATTTTGGTTTGTTCATCAAAACTGACATTTTCTCTTCGGATGCTACAAAGGCACCCACGGGCAATCCTGAGGCCATACCCTTACCGATGACCAGAATATCGGGAATGCAAGCATAATGTTGAAAGGCAAAAAGCTTTCCTGTTCGGCCAAATCCTGGCTGTATTTCATCTAAAATCAAAAGTGCCCCGACTTTGTCACAGCGTTCCCGTATTTTTTTAAGGTAATCTGGGTTGGGAAGTATTAAACCTGCGCCTCCTTGTATGGTTTCGAGAACTACTGCTGCCGTTCGTTTTGTTATTTTTAAAATATCGGTTTCAGCGTTGAAATGTATAAAGGATACATCGGGAAGAAGGGGACGAAAGGCGCTCTTGCGTTCTTCAAAGCCCATAATACTTAAACTTCCCAAAGTATTTCCATGATAGGCCCTGTGGGCGGAAATAATTTCTGTTCTTCCGGTATAACGTCGCGCTAATTTTAAAGCTCCTTCAACAGCCTCGGTCCCTGAGTTTACCAAATAGGTGGTTTCCAATTGTTCGGGAAGGAGGGAAGCCAATAGCTTTGTATACGCTACGGCAGGTTCTTGTATATATTCCCCATAGACCATAACATGCATGTATTGGTCGACTTGTTGTTTGATAGCTTCGGTAACTTTCGGATGGCAATGGCCTAGACTACAGGCCGAAACACCGGCAACAAAATCGAGATGGGCATTGCCCTCTGTGTCGTAAATATAGCTTCCGCGGGCATGCGAAATTGACATTCCCAAGGGATGTTGACTCGTCTGTGCCTGATATTTAAGAAAGTCTTGTTTCATTATTGCCGATTGATTTGGATAGAATCGTCAGATTTAAAACCTGTCAAATATTTACTGATTCGCCTTTACCTTCTCAACTTTCGGACGTTTCTTGGGCTTCGATGCTTCATCGTTGGAATTTGGTTTACCATCTGTCGGCAATGGAATTTTGTTTATAGGGTCACCCGCATTTTTGCCTCGATCTTCTTCCTCGGCATCAATATCAATAGGATTGTTGATGCCTTGAATAGTCACCAATTCAATATTATTGTCATCTTCATCAAAAATATCATCTTTTGTAAGAAGGCGTTCGTCACCACGCCATATAAACCCTTTTAGTTTTCGGCTCTCTTTTGGAAGGTCTTTTTCTGGAAAGATGTCTCCATCAGGATTTGTAAAAAAAGTAAGGTCTTCAACATCGTTATTGGCCATGGTAATTCGTATGGCACTACAGATGGTCTTGTTTATACCAATAAGTGCATCGTCATCATCGTACATATAATAAATAACTTCGGTGTTTTTGACCAAGTCAATAATGCGAAGTTCATTGTCCTCAAACTGTCCGAAGAGGTCTTTGCCCTTCGCTTGATTATAACCTTTATTGCTGATACTGTCTAAAGATACAATAAAGGCGTTGTTCAAGACTTTTAAAGAATCTAGCTTTTCGGTCTTTAAGTTTGATATTAAATGAATACTATCTCCTGTCATTTGATTGACCCCATTCCATAATATGGGTTCTTTTATCAATTGAGTAACTCCTGTTTTTTGAGCGGAATGAATGGAATCACATTTTCCACTCATATTTGTTTTAAAAAATTTAGCATTCCGAAAAGCTCTAATAATACGATTTTCGGGCTTTCCTGTGACCATTAGGGTGTCACCGTGCATATAAAGCGAGTCTTGCTCAACAAGCGAAATGGAAACCGCGCGTTTGGTGGCAAAAACAGAGTCTTTAGCTTTATAGACCTCGGCGTAATGAGCCCGTATGATGCCATTGTTTACGGTATCTGTAACGATAATGTTATTGGTGGCCGAGGCAAATTCACTGGCCTTGTCGAAATAAACGCTGTCGCCTTCTATAATTCTATTGTTATAATCGATGCGGGTGTTTTTTATGCCGTAACCACTTTCAATCTTTGTATCGTAAAATCCGCGTTCGCAATATATTTTATAGGTATCCCCGGTTATGGTCGAAGCCCCGTACATATATGCATTGTCGCTGCCTGTGTAATAATCAAGTTGTTCGGAATCTAAGGTGTATTTTGGGTTTTGAATGTGTACGCTATCTAAAAACTGGTATTTTTTTAATTCCATAAAATACCGTCCGATCTGACTGGTCAAAGTGTTTGATGAATCGATGACCGTTCCGAAATCTTGATAGTATGATTCTTGTTTTTCCCGATCAAAATAGAGGGTATCGGTGCGCAGGGTCATTTGACTGTTTTTTAGCAATACATCTTCCCATGCCTTGGCCAATTTTGTTTTACCGTCATAGTCAATTTTTCCACTTGTAAGTACTACCGAATCGCCCTGTTGCAAACGAATGTTGCCTATGGCCCGAAGTCTGTTTTCTTTGAGGTAATGAATGGCAATATCACACCACAAATCTGCACCTTCATGTTCGAACTGCACTTGCCTACCGTCTTCACTGAAAATAGAGGCGCCCGGAAACCGCTCTTCATCTTTTGTGAAGTTGGCACCATGAACAATGTTGATCTGCTTGGCCTGTGTAGGTTCTTCTTGTGCCACAGTCGTCCAAGTGACAAAAAAGAAAAAGATGTATAAGGTGTGTTTAAACAAGTGTTCAAATTTTGCCCAAAAATAGGATTTTTTAAGGGAGCGTACTACGCTTTAGGATAGTTTTAGTAATCACTGCCCGACCCATGGGAACCTAATCCCTTTGCGTTAAATTAGCCTTTAAGATTTGTAGGGCCAAGATTTCTGTTTCCATTGGCCTATCACGTAATTAAATACACATGCTGTTATCTTAGTAGCGAAAGATTTTTGCATTATAACAATTTTAGTATGCCGCGAAGATAACCAACAGACTCTGTTAATCCGTAAACGGCATGGTCACCATCTTTTTCGTATTCTACACCTAAGACTCCGTCGTACCTGATTTCTTTCAGTGCTTTTAAAATACTCGGTATGTCCATTTTTCCTCGACCGATTTCTACGCTCTTGCCTTCGGGTATCTGCTCATCGATATCTTTGATGTGTACGTCATAAAGGCGGTCTTTGTATTTTTTTATTTCAGAGGCGACATCAAGGTTAAGCCGAAAGGTATGTCCGGTATCGATGCAAAGTCCAATGCGTTTGTCGAGATGTATAATTTTATCATAAATGCTTTTTGGAGATGGAAATATTTCATCTTCGGGGCCGTGGTTATGTATGGCCAGAAGAATGTCGGTTTCTTTAACTTTCTTCTCTATTTGAGGCAACAGGTCGTGTTTGGGTGCCCCGATAATCATTTTAAGTCCTGCAGTTTTAGCATAGTTAAAATAGGTTTCTACATCTTCCGGTGTCTTCATGTACATTACCCCGCCGCCATAAAGATTGAGTCCTCTCGCCTTTACTTTGGCACTTATTTTACGTAGTTCTTCATCTGTCGATTCGTAGGGCAAATGGAAACTTTTAAAGGCAACATCTTTGATATTCAACCGCTGTACAATTTCAATAACCTCGTCAAGACTGTATTTGCGTAAGGTGTATGAGGCTAGCCCAATCGTCAGTTCATGATCTTCGATTGCCTTATTTGTGGTTTTGCCGATTGCAGCAAATGAAGAAGTACCGGCCGCTATAGCGCCTAGGCCCATAGTTTTGATAAAATTCTTTCTTGTTAGATTCATGACTTTCCAATTATATAGTAGTAAGTAATAATAGATCCTAAAGTACTATTTTATTTTTCATTAAAACCAAGCGCTGAAAAAGGGTGTCGATTGCTAGTTGTTTTCAAACAGGGTAATGGTGTAATCAAGTAAGTCGTTTCCGCCAACATTCCCATGCCCTGGAACTATAATACGTGCTTCACCATATTTTATTTTTAACTTTCGTACGGTCGATGACCAGGCTTTAACATTGGCGTCTCCCAAATATCCTTTTCGGGCATGAAGTGATTTGATAAGACATCCACCGAAAATAACTTTTTCCTGAGGAAAATAGCCTATGATGTTATCTCTGGTGTGTCCTTCTCCAAAATACTCGGCAAATACTTTGCTTCCACCGACCATGAGTTCAAGCTGGGTGTCGAATCCGTTTTTTGGTACGGTTTCCCCATTGGCCCGTGCATATTCAATCGTTCGGTTATGCGCATATGACGGAATATTTCGGTCATGGAAACTAGCTATTCCACCTAGACAATCGGAGTGAAAATGTGTCGGTAATACCGCGGTTATTTTACAGTTCAAACTGTTTTCGACCCAATTTATCAATTCGGTTGAAGTTGCTAGGTTAGTGGGTGTGTCAAAGAGTATGGCTTCACTACCGTCGGCGACAATCATGCCATTACAGGCCACCCTGCCAAAACTCTCGGTATCTAAAAAGGAAATGTGCTGGTAAACCTTATCGGAGATTTTTTGAATCTCCAAGTTCTTTGAAATGTAGTTTTCGGGACTTTTATTTTTGCATGCAAAGAAAAGTATGGGAATAATCAGGCTAAAAAGCTTTTTCAAGGACGGTTATTTTTTGGCTTACTTTACCATTCATATATTCCAATACACTTAGAATGACGCCCGCTATAATTACGAATATGCTGAAGGTAAAGGCCATGTTTCTTCTTTAGTTAACATCTAAAAATACTGGTTTTAAATGAAGAAATGGTTCTCTGTGATTGAAATATGCCCATGAGCAAAATTATTGAACAAAAAATAAGCTAATTGGTAGGAAGTCTATTTTATTATTTGGGTTTAAAACCCGACAAACCTAAAAATGCATACATCACAGTTGTCACTAAAATAGAACCAAAAAAGACAAACATCGATTCGCAGAGATCTTCATCTGTACAGCAATCTTCATCTATAAAATAAGTGCCGAAAAAGAAAAAGGCAGAACCCAGTACACCTGTAATAATAGCGTAATTTATGTACCGTTTTTTTTCTTTTGCGACCAGACCTCTTATGAGTGATAATATGATAAGTGTACTAATAACAACGTAAAAAGGTATTCCTGCAAAGGGTAGTGATATTAGTTCCTTTTTAACGGCTATCGCATTTGTTGCCAGCCAACCGGATGAAAAGATCAGTGAAGCACCTAGCGCCGTATAGATTAGCACCTGAAGCTGAAATAATATACGCTCATTGGCGGTGGGAATCTCGAACGAAATAATTTTTCCTAGCCCTAGCACATCGGCATCCCAGTTACGATCGGAAATTGTAATGGCATTATAGTCTAAAATCGGGCGCAGATATTCAGGTAGTTCTGAGATTCGAGGAAGTACCGTACCTTCTATGAGTACTGGAAATACCCGAATTCCGTTTTCGATGGCAGTAACAATTTCTTTAACGACCCAATCCTCAGGATCATCAATCCGCCTTTTGCCGTTCTCGCCGGCCACAGATAACCAAGCGGGACCAATTAGTATAATAACGGCATCAGCTGTGCTTAATTGGTTTTCAATATCCTTGGCATATTTAGAGCCTCCCTTAATATCTTCAATATCCCTAAAAACTCTCTTTTCTCCGAAATAGGCTTCAAGAGAATCAGACAATCGGCCCGCATAGCCCTGTGAATCGGAACGTCTATAGCTTATAAAAATTCTGCCTTGCTTCTTTTTTTTCCAAATCATTGACAATTGGTGTATGGATTAGGTTGATCA
The DNA here is from genome assembly GCF_963975415.1 of uncultured Kriegella sp. Taxonomy (NCBI): domain Bacteria; kingdom Pseudomonadati; phylum Bacteroidota; class Flavobacteriia; order Flavobacteriales; family Flavobacteriaceae; genus Kriegella; species uncultured Kriegella sp. The sequence continues at coordinate 652,156 of NZ_CAXBGN010000001.1, read as the reverse complement.
AGTCATCGTTTATAGTCGAAATGTGTCAGTCACGTTTCGATGTTATTGGTTTAATGACATTATCAATAGATCTTGGGGGAGAAAATGAAGCTAACAAGGTCGTAAAAAATTATTTTAAAATCCTTTATTTCTTAAAATTACTCGTAGCTGTGGACTTTTTTGTTCTATCTTAACAAGATATTCAGCCCTTCTTTGTCAAAAAGTACGCGACCTACTTTTACTTCGGACCACCCCTTTTTTAATTTGTAGGTGAAGGTCGGTCTATCATTAACCAATTTACATTCGATGTAAAATGTATCAATATCGTCGTACGATACCTTTTGAAGCTCTTGGATATGTGTTGAAATAAAAAAGTATGAATTTTTGAATTTGCGTAGCCCGTTAATGGTTGTTTTACAGATTTCCAAGGCATCTTCGACATTCGTTCCACTAAACAATTCGTCAAAAACAGCAAAACAATTTTTTTCTTCGAATGCTTTTTGTACCACCTTTTTAAGGTTTATAATCTCTGTCATAAAGTGACTATAACCATTCAGAATATCGTCTCTTCTGTTGATTGCTATAGAGAATTCAGTGAAAAATGGAAATTCTCCGCGCGCCGCCGGAATTCCCAAGCCTAAATGACCGAAGTAAATACAAAGGCCGATGGCCTTAAGGAAAGTCGATTTTCCTGACATGTTCGGCCCATTGAGAACAACTACGTTGCACGAAGTTCTAAAATCATTTTTAACCGGATTATCGATCAATGGGTGAAACAGTTGGTTGATTCGAATGCCTTTTTCGGTAAATGAGGGAAATACAAACGCATGTTTCTGTAAGCCTTTATGAATAGATACATATGCTTCAAAAAGAAACAAATCCTCCCAAAATCTTGTAATTCTTTTTTTTCTCCCGAGGTCGGCAATTATTTTTGTTAGATTCATTACATGAGTATCTTTCAATTGGTGTTCCCGCACAATATGTTCGTGTTTGACCAATTGGAACTGCGAGAGGAAATCTATGATTCTAATAATGCTCTGTCCGTATGCCTCTGGAAAAACACTAACATCGATTCTAGAGAAGTAATAGGTCTCTAAACGGTGAAAGAGTAATATAAGTTGATTGAATTTACTTGTGTATCTTGCCTTTGCCCTTCTCGACGTAAAGAATCGGTATGCAATTTTTTTCTCGGTTAAATCTTCAAGTTTGGTGTTGTTTATAAAAAAGTGGACCTCGTTAAGGTAGAGGACTGTGTACGAATAATTAGTGACTATGTCTTTATTGGCAGCGAAGCCTTTAAGAATGTTCTGTCTAAATACGATTTGATTACGTGATGAAAGCGGAGTTTGCAGGATATCAAGAATCTTCGCCTTTGCAAACATATTAAGAGAATAATCGAAAAGTGGCAAGATTTCAGTTTTTATATTTAAATCTTGTACGTTATTCATTCTTAAAGTTACAATATGAGGTTGCACCTCATTAAAAATACAAGTTTCATTTGTAACTAGGCTGAATGACAGCCTAAGAACGATTATTTTTATGAAAACATTAGGGTATTAGTACTTTTAATTCGTATTTGCCGGTTTGGTAGTTTTTAGGAATTCGTCGGCAAATCGTTTCCCCATTTCTCGTTGTGATGCTCCGTCAAAATGTACCTTATCGCCCTTTTCGTTAAGACCTTTAGAAGAAATAACCCCGATGTACGCATTTTTTTCCGCATAGTCGTATATGATCTTATTTATAGTCTTCCATTGCCGTCTTTTTTTGTTCGGTTCGGCATAAAGGCCCAGTTGCCCTAAAATTATGGGTAAGGTGTCAATGCCAATAATTTGACGAAATTGCTGGGTTAGTTTGTCTAAATTTTCGAAATACTCAGGAATGCGTTCCACGTTGGCATCACTTTCGCCCTGGTGCCATAGTACGCCCTTGATCGTGCCTTTTTTTTTCGCGATAGCGACCTTGCTTTTAAAGTTCGTTAATAAGGGCACCCCTCTGTGCGTATCATCGTTCAGCCACTGTTCAATAGAACTCCCACCAACGGCACAAGGAAGTATAGCGATGGTGACGTTATTGGGTACGTCTTTTAGTAAGTGTCGGGCAAATGATAATCCGCAGTCAAGACCGGCCATTTTAGGTTCATAGAAATGTAGTGGTTCTTTGGCATAGATCCATTGCCCCGCTTTATCAATCGTTAAAATTCGTTTGTTCGCTATTGTGTCTTGTGGCTCTACAAAACCACGGCCTGCCATATTTGATTGTCCGGTTAAAAGAAATATCCATAAATTTTCAGCTTCGGGTAGCTGGTCGACATATGTAACTGTCGTTGGGAAATTTTTGGTTCTCGATTGACCATTGACATTAACAAATAAGAGTGAAAGAAATAAGATTGAGAAATATAGATGTGTTTTCATATGGCAGAAAGATACGCTGAAAGTTGTCAAGATGGCATAAAACAATGATTCGCTTGGCTAATGTAAATATAGAAAAATCACTTAAGCATATACTTTTTAATAGGTAGACGGAATTCGATTGCCGTCATCCCGACTTTAAATCGCCCATTTTATTCTGAAAAAAATCAATCAAAAGTAGTTTACGAAAGGAGCGGTTGAAATATTTGAATACGGTGTCGCTATAATTGTAAGTTTGCTTAAAAATTATTCATGGCTCTCATTCAAGGGCAGGGTAAATTTGAAATCACTTCCTTTGTCTCTTTCACTTTCCACCCAAATAGTGCCGCCTAGTTTTTCTGCAAACTCTTTACAAAGAATTAATCCGAAACCTGAGCCTTTTTCATTAGCCGTACCTCTCGTTGTAGTTGACGTTGTGCCGGTAGAGAATAATTTTTTAGCTGTTTCTTTGTCCATTCCAACTCCGTTGTCGGAGATACAAATTTCAATTTGATTTTTTTGGGCGGTTGTTATTATATCAATATTCCCCCCAGGATGCGTAAATTTTATGGCGTTTGAGATAAGATTTCGCAAAACGGTTTTTAACAACTTTTCGTCTGAATAGATCTCTATTGTTTCAGATTCGATTTGATTCAACGTTATGTCTTTGGTTGCGGCGATCGAATTTGAAAGGTTTACTATTTCAGCTATGGTATCGGATAAGTTGATTTTTTCGGAATAATAATGAATTTGTCCTGTTTGGGTTTGTGCCCAACCCATTAGATTTTCGAGTAAAAGAAGCGTGTTTTTGGCAGTAGAATTAATTAGCTCCGTATATTGCTCACAGGTAGCAACATCCGTTTTTTTGATACTGTCGGTTAATAGTTCTGACAAAACCAATATATTATTGAACGGATTTCTTAGGTCGTGACCTATGATTGAAAACAGTTTGTCTTTGGTGCTATTGAGTGCCCTGAACTTCGCTTCGCTTTCTTTTAAATCTTGTTCCGCTTTTTTTTGTGCGGTTATGTCACGTATTGCACCAACAAGAAATTTATTCCCATTTCTGTCGATAAAACGAGATTTTCGTGTTGAGATCGTATGGCATTGATCACCAACTGTAAGCGTTTCTTCGTTTATGTTCTCAATTCCATCTTCGATTACCTGCCGATCAATTTTGAGAAAACTTTCCCGTTCTTCCTTTGGGACATGTTCTGCAAGTGTTTTTCCCAAGATTTCTTCCCGGGGAAGCCCAAATAGTTCACAAAAGGCATCATTCACCAAGAGTAGTCTGCTCTGCTCATCTTTTATAAACACAGAATCGCCCATATTATTTAATATAGAATGGTTGTATTTCTGGTCTTGCTCTTCTTGGTTCTTTAAGGAATTTGACTGAAGAAGTTTATTCTGCTTTTTAAGCGCATTAATTTGTTCCTCCAATTCCTGGCGCGTTGGTTTCTCATTCATTTGCCTAAAATTGCTTATAACCTAATCCTGGGGGGAACTCATTAAAAATTAAAAATAAGCAAACAATCGAGATTTGACACTATCACCGAAATTTTATTCGTTGAATTGCGGGAGGAGGTGGTGGTTATTGGTAGGGGTGGGGAGTAACTAATTGTAACTGATGGCTGATAAAATACCAATAGGTTGTATAAAATTTTCAAATTCTTCAAAATTTTAAATAACTAGATGTTGCTATACGAACTTTCTAGTTCTACACCTTATTGTTTTTAGGCTTGGCATTGTTCATTATGTACTACAAGTGCAAAAAATTGGTTGGGATTATAGAGTGAAAATTGGGGGTGAGCCTATTAATAGCATAGAAGATGACACGAATGGGAAGAGGAGGAGTTATCGCTTTTGCTGGTGACAGACGTCATCTGACTACCGTTGATTCACGCTTAAAAATGACATCATGTCAGTTTTGTCCGCTTGGCATATTGTTTGTCGTTCAGTAAACGACATTAAAAATAATAAGCACTAATATTTATTAAAACATAACAGATGAGCAAAATTATAGGAATAGATTTGGGTACGACCAACTCCTGCGTCTCCGTAATGGAGGGTAATGAGCCAGTTGTGATTCCGAATGCTGAAGGTAAAAGAACAACTCCATCAGTTATCGCATTTGTCGATGGTGGTGAGATTAAGGTAGGTGATCCGGCAAAAAGACAGGCAGTGACCAACCCGGAAAAAACAGTCTACTCGATTAAACGATTTATGGGTAACAAATACTCAGAATCTAATAAAGAGGCTGAACGAGTACCTTATAAAGTTGTTAAGGGCGATAATGATACCCCACGGGTCGATATTGACGGACGATTGTATACACCACAAGAATTATCAGCAATGATTCTTCAGAAAATGAAGAAGACTGCTGAGGACTATTTGGGGCAAGATGTGTCGCGGGCTGTTATTACGGTACCGGCTTATTTTAACGATGCACAGCGACAGGCTACCAAAGAGGCTGGTGAAATCGCCGGACTTACGGTAGAACGAATCATCAACGAGCCTACTGCAGCTTCATTGGCCTATGGTATGGATAAAAAGAGCACCGATCAAAAAATAGTAGTTTTTGACTTTGGGGGAGGTACACATGATGTGTCAATTCTAGAATTGGGCGACGGTGTTTTTGAAGTTTTGTCTACTGATGGAGACACTCACTTGGGGGGTGATGATGTTGATCAAAAGATTATCGATTGGTTGGCAACAGAGTTCAAAAATGACGAAGACATTGATTTACGTAAAGATGCCATGGCATTACAACGTTTACGCGAGGCTGCGGAAAAGGCAAAAATTGAATTGTCATCTTCGGCACAAACTGAAATCAATCTCCCTTATGTAACGGCGACCGCTTCAGGACCCAAACATTTAGTACGCACCTTAACAAGATCGAAATTCGAGCAGTTGATTTCCGATTTGGTAAAACGAACCATCGAACCTTGCCAGACTGCACTTAAGGCCGCAGGACTTTCAAAAAGTGATATCGATGAGATTATCTTAGTGGGTGGATCTACCAGGATTCCTGCTGTACAAGAAGCTGTGGAAAAATTCTTCGGTAAAAAACCATCAAAAGGCGTGAACCCTGATGAGGTAGTTGCTGTGGGTGCTGCTATTCAAGGTGGCGTATTGACAGGTGATGTTAAAGATGTACTGTTGTTAGATGTAACCCCACTTTCACTGGGTATCGAAACTATGGGAAGTGTATTTACCAAATTGATCGAGGCGAATACCACCATACCCACTAAAAAATCACAGGTATTCTCTACTGCGGCAGATAATCAACCTTCAGTTGAGATTCATGTGCTTCAAGGGGAAAGACCTATGGCTGCCGATAACAAAACTATCGGGCGGTTTCACCTAGACGGCATTCCACCAGCACAACGGGGAACACCACAGATTGAAGTGACCTTTGATATCGATGCCAATGGTATAATCAAAGTGTCGGCTACCGATAAAGCGACCAATAAGACGCAGGATATTCGTATTGAGGCTTCTTCAGGACTGACCGAAGAAGAAATCAAGAACATGAAAGCAGAGGCTGAGGCTAATGCAGAATCTGACAAAAAAGCGAAAGAAACTGCAGATAAGCTGAATGAAGCGGATAGTATGATTTTTCAGACTGAAAAGCAATTGAACGAATTTGGTGAAAAGTTGTCCGATGACAAGAAAAAGCCTGTCGAAGATGCTTTGGAGGAGTTAAAAAAGGCATATGAAAGCAAAGATTTGGCTATTATCTCTCCTGCTTTGGATAAGATAAACGAGGCTTGGAAAGTTGCTTCCGAAGAGATGTACAAAGCTCAGGCCGAGGCACAGCAAGGAGCACCTTCACCCAACGGTCAGGATACCGCCGAAGGAGGAGCTACAGATGCCAAGGAGGGTGATAATGTTGAAGACGTAGATTTCGAAGAAGTGAAATAAATAAAGTATTAATGGCTAAAGCTCCGTTAGGTTATATAACCTAACGGAGCTTTTTTTTGGCACATGATTTGTTTTGTGTTGTAGGAATAACCCGTATTTTTGCATCATGTTGAAAAAATATGCTTTACTAATACTATTTTTATTGGGAATGCAACCTGATTTGTTTTCACAAGAAATCAAAATTTTTAAACTTGCCGATTTTGATTTACGTGGGAATGTTAAATCATGCTTGGTACGTACCGATTACGGTAAGGAAGAATTTGATTTCGATAAAGAGGGGCGCTTAACAAAATCAGTAACGCGTTACAGTGATCAAGATTATGATATTACTCGTTACCGTTATGAAAACGAAGAACTTATTGAGAAAAGGGTTGAGAACTATCGAGATAATGTTTTCGATAAAAGTATTTCAATAGCCAATTTTTATACGATAGACTCCTTGCCGAAACGTAAAATAACCGAAGAAATAATTTCGTATACGAAAGAATTTTTAGAACGAAATGAATACCACTACGATACCGATGGTAATTTGGTGAAAATCGTACATACCGATAATGATGGTGTTGATGAAACTGCGGTAACCTATGAAACAATCAATGAAGAAACGACGCAGACCTTTACTTTGAACGGGGTAGTTCAAAAATCGGTACGTACATCTTCGCGTACAACTGAAAATGATTCGATAGAACGACTGGTTTTGACCAAAAAGTTCGTAGATGGGGCTCCTTATACAGCTACGGAAGAGATTTATAACGCTGAACAAAGACTGGTGTCGCAAACCGAATTCAAGTATGATGAAAAAGCAAAACAGTTGATTGCATCTAAAACCATTGGTTATGATTATGATGCTCTGGGAACACTTGTGGGAACAGCAACCCGAATAGGAAATACTTCCTCATCTAAAACCTATATCTATCAATTCGACAATGGCCAGGAAGGGGAGAATGCCAACTGGATAAAACAAATAATAACACCTGAAAACGCCTATAGCACACGTCGTGTCAAATATTATCAAATCACACCGACGAGCGTAGTGGTGGAATAGTTTCCCTTGAAAAAGCGTAATTGAACCATCGAAATGAAATAGTTATTTTGGTTCAATGAGGTCCCAGAGATTCCCGTATAAATCTTTAAAAACGACTACCTTGCCATAAGGTTCGTTTCTTGGACTTTCGGTGAATATTACGCCTTTTTTACGCATTTCGGTATAGTCTCTCGAAAAATCATCGGTGTGCAGAAATAAAAAAACACGATCACCGGCCTGATTTCCAATGGTATCTATTTGTAAATCCCCATGCGCCAGGGCCAATAAAAGAGCGCTTCCCGTTTCATTTTTTGGTGCAATTATGACCCAACGCTTCGTTGTAGACAATTTAACGTCTTGCATGAGTATAAAACCCAGTTTTTGGGTGTAAAAATCGATGGCCTCGTCATAATTTTTAACCAATAGGGTGATATAAGCTATACGTCGCTGTTTCATGATAAGTGGTTAAATCGCTCTGTTTTAATATCCTTCCACTCTTCTTTTAAAATGCCATAGCAGCATGAGCTTCTTCTAAAACCGTTTTTAACGATTATATTTTTTCGAAGAATGCCCTCTAAGGTTGCACCTAACTTTTCTACGGCCTTGCGAGAAACTACGTTACGTTCGTCGATTCTGAATTCCACTTTTTCAAATTGCATAGTTTCAAAGGCGTACCGAAGCATCAAAAATTTCATTTGATGATTAAATCCCGTGCCACGTGTTTCGGGTGAAATCCACGTCCAGCCGATATGTAAGGTTTTGTTTTTGGTATCGATATGGCCAAACCGCGTACTACCCACGTATTTTGAAGTTTGTTTGTTATAAATAGTAAACGGAATCGATTTGCCATCTGAAGCCTCCTGCAGTGCATTTTTAATATAATCTCTTAATTTTTCTTGGCTAGAGACGTCAGTGGAACCAAAACGATAAAGGTCTACTTGTTGGGCAATAGGCCATAGTATTTGATCATGTGACGATTCCAAAGGTTTTAAGAGCACAAGGTTGTTTTCGAGAATGACATGAGGTAGGATCATAACAACTTTTTTAATAATTCCTTTTTGATTTCATGTCCACCCTTAAATCGTATTTGTTTGGCATTGCCATCGAACAAGATGCTTATTTTTTTTTCTTCCACCTCAAGTCGCTCTGGGGTTATGTACTCATCGTTATCACCAATAATAACGGTGACTTGTGTATTGTTTTTCTTTAAAAAGTGAAAGTCTTTTGCTTTTAATTCATTGGGTATTCCACCCGCATATAGCACCAATTGATTACATTTCAATTGGGTTTTTGCCACCCATCTTGTCGCTATGGAAACCCCTTGTGAAAAACCGAAAACAATAAGATTGCAATGCTTGGGTACTCGCTCGGCTTCAAAAACAGCATTGAGATATGCCATAATATTTTCAGTTTCCAAAGATGTCTTTTCTTTGGTCAGCCAACTGGCGCCCACATGTTTGTAAGAACCATTTAGGTAGTATTTTGAAGGGGCTTGTGGAGCAATAATGTAGTTGGTTTCGGAGGGAAGTTGATCGAAGTACTTCAGAAAATAGCGACTTAAAAACCCGATACCATGAAGTACGATCCAAACATTTTTCGTGCTGTCCGTCAAGCTGTTGAGGGTCTCGTAGGTATTAGTTGTGTTATAGGTGAGTTGTTTTTCATGTGTTTCCATAAATTAGAATTTACTGATTGGTTCGCATGGTAGCATTTCTGAAATGTAATTTTCGAGAATACGGAAATTTGAAAAAAAGCATTTAAATCTATTCAAAAGTAATGGCTTTTATTGCTAACGTAATGCTTAATTTTACAAAAAAAATCGGAATGAACGATTTCAAAGAGAAAATATTAAAAGTTTGTAATGCGTCATCAAAAAATACTTTGATGGAAACCTTACAAATTGAATATATTGATGTGGGAGAAGATTTTCTGGTGGGTAAAATGCCCGTAAACCCTAAAGTACACCAACCAGACGGGGTACTTCACGGTGGAGCGATGGTAGCTTTGGCGGAAAGTGTAGGAAGTATGGCCTCATATATCTTTCTGGATGCGCAAAAATTTTTTGTTCGCGGAATTGAAATCTCTGCCAACCATATTAAAAGTGTACGTGAAGGGGATGTTTTTGCGAAAGCCTCAATACTGCACAAAGGGCGAACAACCCAACTTTGGGATATTAAAATTACAAATGCCGACGAACAACTTATCTCCGTTTGTAAATTGACCACGATTTCATTGCCGAAAGAATAATATGTTTTCAGAATTGATAACAAGGGCGATGGCCCAACTTGATAACGAGCTGCCGTTCGTTGTTTATAGAAAGCCCAATGAATCTTTAGTACATGCTATTTTCCAAAAGGATGCCGAACTGCATCTGGTCGACGATTTTTCGGAAACTGGTTTTGTATTTGCACCATTTGATTCAAATAGTAAACCCGTTTTATTGCCTGCGTACGAAGTATGTAGTGAGACTTTTGTGGAAGGAAAAGGCTCAATCTTAAACAGGATTACTGAGAATCTAGACCAAAATGAGCAACATGATTTTTATGTTGAACTGGTAAAGAATGCCATTGACGAAATTCAAAACAAAACCTTTAAAAAGGTGGTCTTGTCAAGAAAACTAGAAGTAGCATGTAACTTACTGCCGTTAGATTTGTTCGAAAAAATACTGGCTACTTATGAAAATGCTTTTTGTTATGTGTGGTATCACCCCAAGGTAGGGTTGTGGTTGGGTGCTACCCCTGAAATTTTATTGCGTACCCATGGGCTTCGATTGACCACTATGTCATTAGCGGGCACTAAACCATACCTAAAAGGTGAAATGCCCATTTGGGGTATTAAGGAAACGGAAGAGCAAAAGATGGTTACTGATTATATTTTTAACGCAATAGAAGCAAAAGTAGATGACCTAAAGTTGTCTGAAACGAAAACGGTGCGAGCCGGAAATTTATGGCATTTACGAACTGAAGTCTCAGGTACCTTAAAGAAAAATGGTCTTTCGGAAGTAATCAGAGTCTTACATCCTACACCAGCGGTTTGTGGTGTGCCTTTGTCAAAGACAAAAGCTTTTCTTCTTGAAAACGAAAACTATGATCGAGAATTCTATACCGGATTTTTAGGGGAATTGAATAGAGGGGGAGAACATTTTGAACTTAAAGATGAGGTTAAACAAACGGCTACCCTTAAAAAAAACGCTGAAAAGGCCACTGAACTTTATGTAAACCTCCGCTGTCTTAAGTTAGTCGATGCCACGGCTCAAATTTATGTGGGGGGAGGGGTAACCCATGATTCCATAGCAGAAAAGGAATGGCAAGAGACGGTCTCCAAAAGTAAAACAATGTTGAGAGTACTGTTCGACCATTAGTATTTAAGGTTGTTGTTGGGTTAAGAATTTCGGGTGTTGTATTTTTGCTCTAATGACACATTCAAGTATACCCTCGGCCCAAACTGTTGTATTACATTGCAAGACAAAGGGCGTTAAAAATATTGTAATTTCCCCTGGTTCTCGAAATGCTCCACTGACTTTTGGCTTTACTGAAGATTCTTTTTTTTCATGTTTTAGCATTGTTGACGAACGGTGTGCGGGCTTTTTTGCCTTGGGCATTGCCCAGCAGTTAAGAGAGCCGGTGGCCTTGGTCTGTACTTCCGGGAGTGCACTTTTGAATTATTATCCTGCAATTGCAGAGGCCTTTTTTAGTGATATCCCATTGGTGGTTATTTCTGCGGATAGGCCAATCTACAAAATCGATATTGGCGACGGGCAGACAATTCGGCAAGACAATGTTTTTCATAGACATATTGGGTATTCGGCGAATTTAAAACAAGATGTAGTTCATGCGAAAGAAAAGATAAAGCGCTACGGTTGCGCATTACTTGCTGAAGATACCATTCAGATAGGCCAAGAAAAAGTACAGACTTTTAACGATAACGAGCTAAATAAAGCCTTGAACATTGCATTGCAGAATCAAGTTCCTGTACATATCAACGTTCCTTTTGAAGAACCTTTGTATGACTATATTGAAAATTGTACAGTCAATCCAGAATTTGTATTTCCAGAAACGGTAAAGAAAGAACTCCTTTCAGAGATTAAAGATTTTTCCGCTATTTGGAATAGTTCAAAAAGGAAAATGATTCTTGTGGGGGTTAATCCTCCGAATTCTGTCGAGGAGCAATTTTTGAAGCAACTTGCCCATGACCCGTCAGTAATAGTGCTCACTGAAACGACGTCGAACCTACACCACAATAATTTTTTTCCGAGCATTGATAGTATAATTGCACCAATTGAGAAATCTCACCGGAAAGATGAGTTTTTTAGGGCATTACAACCTGATGTTTTGTTGACGTTTGGAGGGTTGATCGTATCGAAAAAAATAAAGTCGATGCTACGGAATTATAAGCCAAAGCATCATTGGCATGTGAATGAAAAAAAGGCATATGATACTTTTTTTTCACTAACCCATCATTTTAAAATGGGTATTAATGATTTTTTTGCTAAGCTTTTGCCCAATGCCAATAATATCAAAAGTGATTATTTCAATTATTGGAACAGCATTAAGCTAAAGTACGAATCACAAAGGAAAGAGTACATCGCACAGATTCGCTTTTCTGACATGTTGGCTTTTTATCATGTGGCCAATGGTTTGCCTGATGACTGTCAATTGCAATTGGCAAATAGCTCTACCGTTCGGTATATGCAACTCTTTAATCAAAAACCATCAGTATCGGTTTTTTGTAATCGGGGTACAAGTGGCATAGATGGTAGTACCTCAACGGCTGTTGGAGCGGCAATTTATGGTGAACCTCCAACTGTATTATTGACAGGCGACCTTAGTTTTTTCTATGATAGTAATGCTTTATGGAACAAATATATAAGAAATGATTTCCGAATTATTCTGGTAAATAATGGTGGTGGAGGTATCTTTCGTATACTACCGGGAGACAATGAACGAGATAATTTTGAACTGTTTTTTGAAACAACGCACGGTTTCAATGCCCAAAATTTGTGTAAAATGTACGGCTTTGAATATCGAACGGTATCGGGTTCCGATGATTTAAAAAATTCTTTAGCCGATTTTTTTAAAAAATCATCGGCACCCAGAGTGCTGGAGATTAAAACTCCAAGAATATTGAATGATAAAATTTTGCTCGGTTATTTTGATTTTATATCTTCGGAATATATAAACCATTAATACATATAACACTGACTATTATGAGTAAAAGAGATGATTTGATTGCAAAGTACGCCGAAGACATTAAAGATAAATTTGGTGAAACGCCTGATATGGATTTACTGACAAAGGTTGCGATCGGCTTAGGACCTGCCATTTACAATTTGGATGCATCTAAAGTTTCTGGTGCAGACGACAAGGAATTAGAGACTGTAAAAAACAACTATTTAATCAAAAAATTAGGATTAAAAGATAGCCCTGAATTAATGGAAGCCATTAAAGGAGTGGTTGCCAAATACGGTTCTGCTAACAAAAATAAGCATAGAGCGGTCGTGTACTATATGTTATGTAGACACTTTAAAAAAGCTAGTGTGTATTAAGATACAAAGACTGATATATAAAGAGCCGTTCCACGTGGGACGGCTTTTTTTGTTTCTCGAAAAAAATGGATAAGAATAAAAAAATGAAGTGGCCTGAATCTCAGCACGGAAACAGATCATATAAATACCTTAGACCATATTCTTTTATTTGTATTTTTGCGGTATGATAGAATTGGGGAAATTTAACACGCTTGAAATACTAAGGGACACTAGCGTAGGCTTATTTTTAGGGGATAAAGAAAGCAATGAAATACTATTGCCTAATAAATATGTACCTGCGACATACGAAATTGGAGGTGAAATTACGGTCTTTTGTTACTTGGATCATGCTGAACGGCCTGTTGCGACTACCCTAGAACCGCTAATAATGGTAAATGAATTTCAATTGCTACAGGTGGCCGAGGTTAATGAATTCGGGGCCTTTATGGACTGGGGATTGGAAAAGCACTTACTTGTTCCATTTCGGGAGCAACGTACAAAAATGAAGGAAGGAAACTGGTATGTTGTCTATTGTTATCTCGATCAACAGACAAACCGTCTGGTTGCTTCTAATAAATTAGACAAATTCTTGAGTAATGACAGCTTGACCGTCAGCGAAGGAGAAGAGGTAGAGCTTGTAATAACAAGATTGACTGATTTGGGATGGGAAGTAATCATAAATGATCTTCACAAAGGATTAGTATATTTCAATGAAATCTTCAAAGAGATTGCGGTTGGAGACAATACCAAAGGTGTTGTAAAAAAAATACGTCTTGATAATAAGGTTGATATATCACTGCAACCCCTGGGTACGAATGTCTTGGAACCCGCAGCGAATAAGATTTATCAAACGTTAATGGCAAATGGAGGGTTTTTAGGCCTTCATGACAAATCGAACCCCAAAGACATTCAAGAAGAGCTTCAAATGAGTAAAAAGACGTTCAAAAAAGGAATTGGTACTTTATATCGTGAGCGTCGAATCAAGATAGGGAGTGATGGAATTTATTCTATTTAAAAAAGAGGTCTTTCCATTCGTCGAGATAACAGTAAATGCCTAATAAGTGTCTTGAGCAAGTTTCCAATACTAAAACCCGTTCTATTTTGATAGACGAAATTTTTGAACCAGATTTTCCTTAAGAGTGAACTTACAAGTTTTTGAAAATCGTTATTTATTTAGGTCAATATTGTTTTAACTACTGGTTTTTATTGCTTTACCACTGAAAAGAATAATTTTGCAACATTGGTGATTCGTATATTGTTAACATTCGTTTATTTTGGTTAACTTTAAATTATATACCTCCCCTAAACCTGATAAAATATGCCTTTTATAGAAGAAAGTGATTTGCTCGAACTGCATAAGGACATTGACAAAGCTCAGATTATCAACGAGCGTCTATTGGATCAAATAAAGTTTAAGAACAAAGAATTAAAAAGAAGTAAAGTTCAACGCAATGTTTTAGCGGGCGTTACGGGTCTCTTTCTTGTGGTTGTGCTTTCCGTCACGTCATTTACAGCCGGTTTAAGCAGTTCTTCGGGTATTGATAAACAAGAGAACCTACTTGTCTCAATTGATAGTTTAGATGCGATAAAAAGCAGGATCGATAATTTGAGACAACAAAACGAAGAACTTAGCGATGTAAAAGAGTTTTATTTGGCCAAGCGATTTTTAGAAAAGGAAAAAATATATTCCGTACAGGTCAAGTCTTTTGTAGATAACAATATTACGTTGGCCTCGGAAGCACTGGCTAATACCGTATTCGTAAAAACCAACCCATTTTATTCGTATTCTTTAGGAAATTTTGGAACGCTCCAAGAAGCACAGTCCTTTAGGGCGCAATTAGTAGATTTAGGTTTCCAAGATGCTTTTGTGGCATCATACAAAGAAGGAAAACGAATTCAAATCGAAGACCCCTATTAGTTTGCGAAAATTATCAGCTTTGATCAAGGCGGCGAGGTTAAGAACACTACCGCTTTCAATATCAGGTGTTGTCGTGGGTACGGCTCTTGCCAATTTTTATGATAACATCGATAATACACTACTTTTTGTCTTGGCACTATTGACTACAATAGGTTTTCAGATCACTTCTAACTTTGCAAACGACTACGGAGATGGTGTCAAAGGAACTGATAATGAAAACCGAATAGGCCCAAAGCGAGTCCTACAGAGCGGTTTGTTGACCCGGGCAGAACTTAAAAAAATTATAATCGTCTCGATCATTATTAACTGTCTTTTAGTCATCGCAGTGGTTGAACTAGCTTTCGGACTTGAAAATTTGGGATATTTTCTGTTGTTTATCCTTTTGGGAGCGGCAAGTATATGGGCATCGGTGAAATATACAGTTGGCAAATCTGCTTACGGCTATAGAGGGTTGGGAGATGTTTTCGTTTTTCTGTTTTTCGGACTTTTGGCCGTTTTAGGCTCAATGTTTTTGTACACTAAAAGCATTACACAACTGGCCATTCTTCCCGCAATTACGATTGGACTGTTGAGCGTTGGCGTATTGAACTTAAATAACTTGAGGGATCATGAGTCTGACAAAATTTCAGGCAAGAACACACTTGTGGTACTAATGGGGTTTTCAAATGGTAAGAAATACCACACGCTGCTTTTAATAGTTAGTTTTTTAAGTATGCTTACTTTTATCATTTTAAGTTTTAAAACTTGGAAACAATTCATACCTTTAACTTCATTTGTACCAATTTTCTTACATTTGATAAAAGTTTGGAAAACAAAAAAACCAGTTTTATTGGATTCTGAGCTTAAGAAATTGGCTCTAAGTACATTTCTCTTGGCGCTGTTATTTTACATCTGTTTTAATATAATTTTGTAACTTTGAATACTAACCTTCTAAACAACAACTACCTTGGAACAACCCATTAGAATCCTTATTGTTGAGGATAACGTCATAATTGCCGACGATATGCAATCTATGTTAGAAGAGATTGGTTATGAAATCGTTGATAATGTAATAGTTTACGAACAAGCGGAAGAAGTATTGAAAACCAAGCAAGTAGATCTTGTATTGATTGATATTATTCTTGCCTCTGATAAAACGGGTATAGATTTAGGAAAACACATACGTGAAAATTACGATATCCCCTTTATTTTTGTGACCTCTAACTCTGACAGGGCAACTGTAGAGAATGCCAAGACCGTGAAGCCAAATGGCTACTTGGTGAAACCCTTTGAGCAACAAGATTTATACACTTCGATTGAAATAGCACTTTCTAATTTCACCTACGGGGTTGAAAAACAGGAAAATGACAAAGGAGCAGAAGAGGAAGCACCTATGTCTAGTTCTATTTTAAAGGATTCTATTTTTGTGAAAAAACAGCATTTATATTATCGAATTCAATTTGGTGATATTCAGTTTATAAAAGCTGACAATGTTTATCTTGAGGTTAATACGGTCGATAAGAAATTTTTGGTAAGGTCTCCTTTAAAAAATTATTTGGAGAAATTACCTAAGAATAAATTCTATAGGGCGCACAAATCATACATTGTCAATGTAGACCATATTGATGCTATTAACTCTAAAGACATTATGATAAATAATACTTTGATACCTATTTCTAAAGATTTTAAAGAATTTATTATTTCGTCTATGAATTCTTAGCCATTTATGTATATCGGTATATTCAAGGTGCAGCAATGCACCTTTTTTTAATCAGAATGCATGGGTTAATATTGAGCGTAAAATACTACAAGTAAGTGTTTGGTAATCAAAGTTATAACTGGTTTGTATAGACTAACGTCAATTTGACAACAAAATTCCAACTTTATACAACATTCTTCCAGTATATTAATTTCTAAATGATATTTTTGAGTTGATTAGTAAGATGCCTCAGAGATTAATAAATTGACCGTTCAAGCGTAAATATACTTGACCTACATTTTCAACGTCTACTTTTGGATTTTTTTTGCTAATCTAAAGCATCTTGACTTTCTTAGTGTTTTAGCACAAATACATGTAGGGGCCTTCGTTGGTAAAACCTGAGAGAGTATTTATTTATAATAAATCGTTCCAAACCGATACAGAACCTACAACAAAACTTTGCAAAGCCATTTCTAAATTATATGATTGGTTTTGTTGTTGAATATGATATGAAAAAATCGATTTGTAAAATTTATTATACGATTGTCCTTGTCGCCCTTGCGACTAGTGGAATAGTTGCTCAAGATATGGGTGACGGTACTGAAAACATCTTAGAAACATTTGTTAACAAGGAAACCCCCGACGAAAAGTTCCTTTTCTTCTTTGACACCCCAAATCGCTACCGTGAAAATTCTGCATATGATTGGCTCGATAATGTAAATAAATATTTGATCAATGCTAGGCAAAGTGAAGATTCCGTAGCTTTAAAGCGCTACCTCTTAGTGCAGGCCCAGATATATTTTGACCTGGGAGACTATAAAAGAAGTCTGGCCATTTCTAAAGAACTCTATCAAGACAAGGAAAATTTAGAGGAACCGTTAATGTCGGCCTTACTGAATTTGAAAGACATGAATTTTTCCCAGTTGGAGCTTTATGACGAGCAAATCGAAGTTAGAAAAGAAAAAAGAGAATTAGGTATAACCGAAAACACGGCATTTTACGATATTTATTCTAATCTCGGCCTCCACAATAGGGCGATGAAGGAGTATATTGAAAAAGTAAAGAAAGATATTGATGACAAAGATTATTATGCAATAGCGGAGTTCAACAATAATATAGGCAACTATTTAAGGTTGGATAAATCTACCCCTACGGCGTTGAGCAAATACAAGGAAGCAAGAGGTTTTGTTGAGGTTTTTATGAACGATATTACAAAGGAAAAAACCGAAAAAAATATTGTAGAAGGAAATATATTGAAGGGCAAGATAGAAGGTAATATTGGCAAGTGCTATGTACAGCTCAAGCAATATGAAGAGGCTATTCCTTTTTTAGACAGCAGTATTACGAGAATGAAAGAATATAGCAAGGGAATGTTCTCTTCTGAAATAGTAGAGAATACCCTTGAAATCGCAGAATGTTATTTGTTCTTGAATAATTTTGAAAAAGCCACCGATTACCTGAGTAGTGATCCGCGACCGGTAAACATAGACAATATCTTAAAGAAAAACCGGTTAATGGCCTTGTACTATGAGAAAACTCAAGATTTTCAAAATGCCTCTTTATACCGCAAAATATACATCAATATCCGGGATTCTATAAATTTGAACGATTCTGAGATCAAGAAGCAACAATTGGCCACTGTAATGGCCGAAGAATTGGCTGATACCCGTAGAATGTTGGATGAGCAGCGTAAAGACCTCGAGGAATCGGAAAATAAAAATATAGAAAAAGACGAACGTATAAATTTGGTATTTATATCGTTGATATTTACCCTTTTAGGTTTTGCCGGTTTGGTATACGCGTATTTAAAAAGTATAAAAAACCAACGTTTGATAGCTGAGCAAAAGTATATCATAGAAAATTCGTTGGTTGAAAAAGATTCGTTGTTAAAGGAAATACACCATAGGGTAAAAAACAATTTACAAATGGTTTCGAGTCTTTTGAGCTTACAGACAAAGAACACGCGTAGCAAAGCCGCAATTGTAGCCCTTGAAGAGGGTAAAAGCCGAGTCAAGGCAATGGCGTTGATTCATCAAAAACTATATCAGAACGATGATTTGTCAGTAATCGAAATGCAGGGCTATATTGAAAGCCTAATCAATAGTGTACAATCTGTATATAAAAAAGGAGGGCATAATATTAACGTGACAATCGACGCAGAGGGTGTTGAACTTGATATTGATAGGGCAATTCCTTTTGGGTTAATGCTGAACGAACTGGTCTCCAATTCGTTTAAATACGCATTTCCAAATGACGAAGAAAATGGAAATATCTACATTCATATACGAAAGAATGTTGGTCAAGATGGATATTTCGAATATTCCGATAACGGCATCGGTTTGCCTGAAGACTCAGACGAAAAGGCCAATGCTTCAATGGGCATACGTCTTATGAACCGTCTTGCAAATCAACTACAGACTACTCTAAACAATGATAAAAGTGTGGAGGGTGTTCGTTTTTGGTTCAATTTTAAGTAATATGAAACTTGTTAGCGAACTTCACTTTTAAGTACAACTTTATGAAGTAGTTTGGGAAAAAATCGTTTAAGATAAACGCCCAAGATTTCCTTTTTACCAATATAAGCTTCAAATTTATTTCGTTCAATTGCCCGAATAATTTTTCGTGCACCTAGCTGTACCGGTAGACCGTTCTGGGTAGCGGCATCTTCTGAGTTTTGAGGATTTCCATTACCCGTAAGTGCATTTTTTGCAACATTTGTCCGTATAAATCCTGGACATATTAGGGTTACTTGTATACCGTCTTTCCCATGTTCCATACGCAACACGTCAAAAAAACCGTGTAAGGCATGTTTTGCCCCACAGTACCCTGACCGGTAGGGTGACCCAAATTTCCCCATTAGGCTACTTATCGTTACAAAACATCCTTTGTTTTGACTCACAAAATGGGGCAGCAAAGCCTTGGTTAAAGCTACAGTACCCAAGTAGTCGATATCGATTAACCTTTTATACACCTCGAAATCAGTGTCCAGGATTAAAGAGCGCTGGCTTATTCCGGCATTGTTGATTAAAACATCAATGGCACCGAAGACGGAAAGGGCTTGAGACGTTTTGTCTTCCAGTTTATCGAAAGCTTCGAGGTCTAACGTTACTATCCCAATGTTTTCAGGATGTACACATTGGTCTTTTACTTTTTGCAACGCAGTTTCATTTCTTGATGAAAGTATTAGTTTACAGCCCTTTTTAGCGAGTTCATAGGTGAGTGCTTCACCAATGCCCGAGGAGGCTCCTGTAATCCATACTGTTTTACCGTTTATCTTCTGCATTTAATTGCTTTTAGACTCAAAATATAGCTAAATTTGACGGCAATCGATGAAGGCATTTTATAAAAAATATATTCTTGAATTCAAACGCCCTAGCGGAACTTCCAGAGGGATATTAAAAACTAAGGAAACTTGGTTTTTGATTTTAGAGGAGAATGGGAAATACGGAATCGGAGAGTGCGGGGTTTTTAGAGGCTTGAGCGTTGATGATGTGCCCGAGTATGAAGAAAGGCTCAAATGGGTCTGTGCCAATATTCTTTTGGGTAAACATGAATTATGGCAAGTTCTTATTGACTTCCCTAGTATCCAGTTTGGAGTAGAGCAGGCATTTCTTTCATTGGCTTCCAACAACCCGCTCATCTTATTCCCATCCAATTTTACGGACTATAAAAGCGGTGTTCCGATTAATGGCCTGATTTGGATGGGGGAGGCAGAGTTTATGCGAGAGCAGATTCGGCAGAAATTGAAAGACGGTTTCAGCTGTATAAAAATGAAAATAGGTGCGCTTGATTTTGAACACGAACTATCTCTCTTGGCTTCCATACGAAGTCGGTATGCTACATCGGAAATAGAAATACGAGTAGACGCCAATGGTGCTTTTCACCAGAAGGATGCCTATGAAAAACTCCGCCAATTGGCTGCATTCGGTATTCATTCCATAGAACAACCTATAAAACAAGGTAATGTGAGTAAAATGAGTGAGTTGTGTACAAAAACTCCGTTACCTATCGCATTGGATGAAGAACTCATAGGAATCAAAACAATAGAAAAAAAAGAAGAGCTGCTCCAAAACGTTAAACCGCAATATATTATATTAAAGCCAAGTTTAGTAGGAGGCTTCAAAGGTAGCAACGAATGGATAAACTTAGCTGAAAAATACAATATTGGCTGGTGGGTTACCAGTGCGCTTGAAAGTAATATAGGATTGAACGCAATAGCCCAGTGGACGTATACCCTGAATAGTTCCCTGCCTCAAGGTTTGGGTACGGGCGGTTTATTCACCAACAATTTTGAAAGCCCTCTCGTAGTCGATAAAGGGGTTTTGTATTACCATAATAATCGGGAATGGGAAACAGATTTAATTTATAATTTATGTACATAGAACAAGGGTATAAAGGAGATATCGGCATTTGGAAATATTTCTTGATTCCACTAGGTTTTATTGGTCTTATGACCTTGAACTATGCGGTTATGAAATTTCTTAACCTCGACATTGAGGCTATTATGCAAGCGGAAATTGGTAGAAAAGGAGCCAATCGATTTTTAGTAGAAATGTTGATGCCTTTCGTAGTGGGTTTGGCACTGCTTTTTGGGTGGGTTAAGTTGATACACAGACAGACCCTGACTTCACTCACCACATCAAGAAGACAAATTGACTGGAGACGTATCATTTTTTCTTTCACATTGTGGTCGGTAGCGACCATAGTAATTACTGGCATTGGTATTTACCTTTCTCCGGAAGAGTATGTACTGAACTTTAGGTGGGAGCCTTTTTTGTATTTATTCGTTATAGTGTTGTTTTTGATTCCCATACAAACCAGTTTTGAAGAGTATCTTTTTCGAGGGTATATGATGCAAGGTATCGGTATAATGGCCAAAAATCGGTGGATGCCTTTGGTCGTTACCTCTGTGTTATTCGGATTAATGCATATGGGGAATCCTGAAGTGGAAGAAATGGGCATGGGTATCATGGTCTATTACATCGGCACGGGTTTTTTTCTGGGTATTTTGACACTAATGGATGAAGGGCTTGAACTTGCTTTGGGTTTTCATGCGGCCAACAACATGATAACGGCACTTTTAGTGACTTCAGAAGGTACAGCCTTTCAAGTTGATGCCATTTACAAAAGTGTTGTTGAACCCGCCTTGGGGTTTGATGTGTTTGTACCTGTGTTTGTCGTATTTCCAATACTCTTGTTTATCTATTCCAAGAAATATAAGTGGACCAATTGGAAAGAACGATTGACCGGAAAAGTCATGTCTAGGGAAATTTACCTAACAAACGATTCTGATGACGCCAATATATAGTGAAATACATTCGAAGTTTAAACTGAACGGAAATTCCTTTTCAAGGGAAGACTTAAAGGAAGTTGCCTATAGCTTGATTAAGGAAGGTGCGCATTTTGAACATAGTATCGGTGATTTTTTGTTGGACTGGCTTAACGATAGTCCGGAGATTTCGGTACGTTCTTCGGGTTCGACAGGAACCCCAAAAAATATAACTTTAGAAAAGCGGTTTATGGTCAATTCTGCCATGTCAACAGGACAGTTTTTCGGGTTGGAAGCAGGTCAGTCGGCCCTACTTTGTTTGCCTGTTGATTATATAGCAGGTAAAATGATGTTGGTGCGTGCTATGGTTCTGGGGCTAGAACTTGATTATGTTGCTCCCACTTCAAATCCATTGAAAGGTATTCGGAGGACATTTAATTTTAGCGCTATGGTCCCGCTACAACTGGAAAGTTCCTTAGATAAAATCGAACGTATTAAAACACTGATTGTTGGTGGGGCCACTATTTCAGCTTTGTTGCGAAAACAGGTGCAAAATAAATCGACGGCAATCTTCGAAACTTACGGTATGACCGAAACCATAACCCATATTGCCGCTAGAAAGGTCAATGATTTGCAATCGGTCTCAGCAACTGATAAAAGTAATGTTCCCGAGCAATACCCATTTAAAACACTACCGAATATTTTAGTTTCCAAAGATAGTAGGGGGTGTTTGGTAATTGATTGTCCCAAGGTGTCTCAGCAACCTGTTGTTACCAACGATCTGGTAGATATGGTGTCCGATACCGAATTTCTATGGCTGGGTCGCTACGACAATGTCATCAATTCTGGGGGTGTAAAATTGATTCCGGAAAAAATTGAAGCCAAATTGACTGAAATTATCGAATGTCGGTTTTTTGTAGCGGGACTTCCCGATAAAAAGCTGGGTCAAAAACTGGTTTTAATTGTTGAGGGAGGTGTGAATTCAAAGGAACTGTTCAAAAAGTTTAAGTCGTTTAAGAACCTCGAGAAGTTTGAAGTGCCTAAGGAAATCTTTGTACTTCCAAAATTCAAAGAAACGGAGAACGGAAAAATTAAAAGAACGGCAACTATTCGTTTGATATAACACCTTCTGTTAGTTTAACTTTGTTACTACATTTAGAAATGTAAGCAGTTTAAATGGGAAAAAGTTTTCAGGCAAACGGTTTTCTTATAGGGTATAGGAATCATTCCCTCCTTAAAATATGCCTCTTTTTTTGATTTTTTTTGGTGGTATTTTTTCCGGTAATTCCCAAGAAATTGAAAAATATATTGGTGGTGTTGTCACTACGGATGGACGCCCACTAAGCAATGTAAACATCACCATCAAAGGTAGTACGAAAGGGGTGAAGACCGATATTGAGGGTCGTTTTGAAATTGCTGTAAAACCCAAAGACATACTTGTTTTTTCTTTTGTGGGGATGCATTCCACAGAAGTTCCAATTTCGGAAGAAACTGGGTTTTTAAGGGTTAAGTTGGTACCAAAAGTAGAAGTGCTCGATGAGGTAACGGTCAAAAAGCGAAAGCGCAAAACACAACAAGAGCTGTTGGCAGAGTACCCTACAAATAAAAATTTGTTGAAGACATCTTGGGGTATTCTAGATAAAGACCGTTCCTCTTTTTCGATGCGAATGGTTGATGGGGCAGATTTAATCCCTGTGGGAAACGATTTTTTGCATTCTTTGCAAAACTTTATCCCACAAATGCGGGTTGCTCGAGATGACCCGGGGGAAATAAAGGTTTATTTACAAAATTTTGGTTATAGTCCTCCCCCACAGGCGATTTTTGATGTGGATGGTTTTATATATGAAAATCCACCAACTTTTATCGATGTACATGAGATCGATCGTATTGCGGTACTTACTAGAAATGGAGCCTTTATGAGGTATGGTCCGCAAGGGGCAGGTGGGGTTATCATTATAAATACCAAAGAGCACACGCGAATCGATGATCTTGGAGTCGAAAGTCGGTACAATAATTCTGGTTTGCGTGACAGTATTTATGATGAGTTTAATGCTCCGGAAGTTTTTGAGTCTAAAATCCCGGTTTATATAAAAAAGTTAAATAAGGCCAGCTCCTTACAAGCGTCCTATAAACTGCTGGATATTCAAATAGAGGAAAATAAAAAATCGCCTTATTTCTTTCTAGAGGTTTCTAATTATTTCAGAAAGCGATGGGAAGATGGAAAAAAAGCCGACGAACTCTTACAGCAGGTAGTGGACAAATTTCCGAACGATGTTCCGGCGCTAAAAGCCTTGTCATATGTTTATGAAGAACATGGGCAATTCGATAATGCCCTGAAAATTAATCTTAGAATTTTAAAACTCAGGTCAAGGGACGCGCAATCACATCGTAATGTCGCCTATGCCTACACTCAAAGCGGCAATTTTCAAAAAGCGCTGAGTGTATATGCACGTTATGAATTGGCGATTAATGAATTGGATACGATACCATTTGACAAGCATGGTACAGATATACTTATGACCACGGAATCTTCCAATATTATACGAACAAAAGGAAAAGAACTTTCAATAGATAAGAGTATACTAGAAAATGAAGCAGATGTACCACGAACTAGAATAGTTGTTGAATGGAGCAATGCGAATGCTGAATTTGAACTTCAATTTATAAACCCTCAACAATATTATGATGATTGGATGAATACCCCACATCTCGATGACACCTTATTGCATAATCAAAAAATAAAAGGCTACTCGAGCAAACAGTTCTTTTTAGATGACGACATACAGGGAAAATGGCAAATAAAGGTGCGGTATTTAGGAAACAAAACCGAGTTGCCAACCTACCTGAAACTAGCGACCTATTTTGATTACGGCCTTCAGACCCAAACGCAATATATTAATGTGGTAAAACTTGAGGAAGTAGAGGTGTCGAGATACCTGTTATCGGTTGACACCGCCACTAAAACAATCTTTCATTAAACCTGTAAAACCCCCATATTAAATGGCTTTTCAATAGGCGCATGATTAGCCGCCTCGATACCCATTGAAATCCACTTTCGGGTGTCTAAAGGATCTATAATTCCATCGGTCCATAAGCGTGCAGCCGCATAATATGGCGAAACCTGGGCATCGTACCGTGATTTTATCTTGTTAAAAAGTTCTTGTTCTTTTTCCGGGGTAATTTTCTCCCCTTTCTTCTTTAAGGAGGCTGTTTCGATTTGTAGCAACACTTTGGCTGCTGAATTTCCGCTCATTACAGCCAATTCTGCACTGGGCCAAGCAACGATCAACCTAGGGTCGTAGGCTTTACCGCACATGGCATAGTTACCGGCGCCGTAACTATTTCCAATAACAACAGTGAACTTGGGTACGACAGAATTGCTGACGGCATTGACCATTTTGGCCCCATCTTTAATAATGCCACCGTGTTCGCTCTTACTGCCCACCATAAACCCCGTAACGTCTTGTAAAAATACCAAGGGAATCTTTTTTTGATTGCAATTGGCAATAAAACGGGTTGCCTTGTCGGCAGAATCGGAATAGATCACACCACCAAATTGCATTTCGCGTTTTGCATTTTTAACTACTTCTCGTTGATTGGCGACAATGCCTACGGCCCAACCATCGATTCGGGCATATCCGGTAAGTATGGTTTTTCCGTAGCCTTCTTTATATTGTTCAAAATCTGAATTATCGACCAACCGATTAATGATCTCCAGCATATCATATTGTTCGGTACGAGAGCTGGGTAGAATACCATAGATATCTTCGGGGTTCTCTTTTGGTTTTATTGATTTGACCCGATTAAATCCGGCTTTGTCGAAATCGCCGATTTTGTCGACAAGGCCCTTAATGGTATCCAAAGCATGGGCATCATCTTTGGCCTTATAGTCGGTCACTCCACTAATTTCGCAATGGGTGCTTGCACCTCCTAAAGTTTCATTGTCGATATTTTCCCCAATGGCCGCCTTTACCAAATAACTTCCTGCTAGAAAAATGCTTCCGGTCTTTTCGACAATCAAGGCCTCATCACTCATAATAGGTAAATAAGCCCCTCCGGCAACACAACTCCCCATAACGGCCGCAATTTGTGTGATTCCCATACTGCTCATAACCGCATTGTTTCTGAAAATACGCCCGAAATGTTCCTTGTCGGGAAAAATTTCATCCTGAAGCGGAAGGTATACTCCCGCGCTATCTACCAAATAAATAATGGGCAACCTATTTTCAATGGCGATTTCCTGGCCCCTTAAATTTTTTTTTCCAGTAATCGGAAACCAAGCACCCGCCTTTACGGTAGCGTCGTTGGCAACAACCACACATTGCTTGCCAGAGACATAGCCTATTTTTATGACAACGCCACCCGAAGGGCATCCACCATGTTCTTTATACATGTCTTCGCCAACAAAAGCTCCTATTTCTATACTGTCTTTGTTTTTATCCAATAAATAATCAATCCGCTCTCGGGCGGTCATCTTTCCCTGGGCATGCAATTTTTCAATGCGATTTTTACCTCCCCCCAATTTTACTTCAGCCAATCTTTTTTTAAGATCCGATAGTTGTAATTTATTGTGGTCCTCGTTTTTGTTGAATTTGATGTCCATTCCGCTGTGCTTTCCTTAATTGGCATTAAAGATAAGGAGTAAAAATGATTACATTTGGGAAATTTCAAAATCAATATGGAAGATAAGATACGATGGGGCATTGTCGCACCAGGACGCATAGCCCACAGTTTCGCGAACGATTTGAAGCTTGTTGCAGATGGAGAGGTAAGCGCCGTGGCATCGCGCAGTCTTGAAAGGGCTGAAGCTTTTTCAAAAGAGTACAATGTCCCACATGCATTTGGTAGTTACGAGGCATTATTTGACTGTGGGGAAGTGGATGCCGTTTATATCGCCACCCCACATACCTCACATGCTGAACTGGCGGTAAAGGCTATGGACAAGGGGAAACATGTGCTTTGTGAAAAACCAATGGGGCTGCATCGAGGTGATGTAGAACAAATGATTGCCGCAGCAGAACGCAACCAGGTTTTTTTAATGGAGGCCATGTGGAGTAGATTTAACCCGGCTATTCGAAAGGCGAAACAAATTGTCGATGGTGGTGAACTTGGCGAAATCGCCTATGTTCATGTAGACTTTGGGTTCTACGCACTCGATAGGGATGAGAAGGGACGATTGTTAAACCCTGAACTGGCTGGCGGCTCATTGTTGGATATTGGCATCTACCCAATTTTTTTGGCCTACCTAATGTTGGGGTATCCCGATAAGGTTTTGGCCGCCTCCAATTTTTATAAAACAGGGGTCGAGATACAGACCTCGATGATATTTCAATATGCTGAAGCCCAAGCTATTTTATATAGCGGACTGAAGAGTAAAGCGGAAATGAAAGCACAAATTTCATGTAGCAATGGCAGCGTCTTTTTGAAACCTAAATGGCATGAAGCCCAGGGATATATTGTAGAACATGATGGCCAATTAGAGAATTTTGATCTACCTACCTTGGGTAGGGGGTATGCCCATGAAATAATCGAAGTTCATGAATGTCTTAAAAGATGTGACCGGCAAAGTAACCTTTGGAGCCATAAAAATAGCCTAGACCTGATGTCTTTGATGGACGAGGTGCGAAGGCAAACAGGAATACGATTTCCAATGGAAGCCTAAAGTTTGCCGTATTGCGATGAAAATCCTCTAATTTTTACGATATTTGAGATTCGAATCAAACCAACTAAAATATGGGAATGAACAAGAACACTGTACTGGCATGGGCAACTTTTATAATGATAATCGTAGGACTCGGACTGATTGCGCTGGGAGCCTTTAGATATGATGATGTAGCCGGTTGGGGTTTTGCTTCCGTAGGAATTGGTTTTTTTGCCATTGCCTGGGTCTTTAACGCGCTAAAGGGACGTGTTTGATTTTTTGTTTCCGCTTGAACCAACTAAAATTCAAGGAGGCTGTCTTTAATAAACTTCTCAATTAATTAACTCATAAATCAAGAAAATGAGCGACGATAAGAAGGTCATCTTCTCCATGTCTGGAGTGACCAAAACCTATAAAAATGCCAATACTCCGGTATTGAAAAACATTTACCTCAGTTTTTTCTATGGAGCCAAAATCGGAATTCTTGGTCTCAACGGATCTGGTAAATCTACCTTGTTAAGAATCATTGCCGGTGTCGATAAAAACTTTCAGGGCGATGTAGTTTTTTCACCAGGATATAAAGTCGGGTATTTAGAGCAAGAGCCGCAGTTAGATGAAGATAAGACCGTCTTGGAGGTTGTTCGGGAGGGAGTTTCAGAAACGGTAGCTATCTTAGACGAGTATAATAAAATCAACGATATGTTCGGGTTGCCCGAGGTGTATGAAGATGCCGATAAGATGCAAAAGTTGATGGATAAGCAGGCCGAGCTTCAAGACCAAATCGATGCTTCAAACGCTTGGGAACTCGATACCAAGCTTGAAATTGCGATGGACGCTTTGCGGACACCTGAGCCGAACAAAAAAATTGGTGTGTTATCAGGAGGGGAAAGAAGACGTGTGGCCTTATGCAGACTATTGCTACAAGAACCCGAAATTTTATTACTTGATGAGCCGACCAACCACTTAGATGCCGAATCGGTTCATTGGTTAGAGCATCATTTGGCACAATATAAAGGAACCGTGATTGCCGTGACCCACGACCGTTATTTTTTAGATAATGTTGCGGGATGGATTTTAGAACTTGATAGGGGCGAAGGTATTCCATGGAAAGGAAATTATTCCAGTTGGTTGGATCAAAAGTCAAAACGGTTGGCACAAGAGAGTAAAACCGCATCCAAAAGACAAAAGACTTTAGAACGTGAGCTAGAATGGGTAAGACAGGGTGCAAAGGGAAGACAGACGAAACAAAAAGCGCGTTTGAAGAACTACGACAAGTTGATGAGCCAAGACCAAAAACAGCTTGATGAGAAACTTGAAATATACATTCCCAACGGTCCTCGTTTAGGAACCAACGTGTTGGAAGCGAAAGGAGTGAGCAAAGGTTATGATGATAAATTGCTCTATGAAGACCTGAATTTTAAATTGCCACAGGCGGGAATTGTTGGAATTATTGGACCGAACGGTGCCGGTAAGACCACTATTTTTAGAATGATTATGGGAGAGGAAACACCTGATAAAGGTGCTTTCGAGGTAGGTGAGACGGCAAAGATCGCCTATGTAGACCAAAGTCATTCGAACATTGACCCCGAAAAAACTATATGGCAAAATTTTAGCGACGAACAAGAATTGGTGATGATGGGCGGCCGACAAGTGAATTCCCGTGCCTATCTAAGTCGGTTTAATTTCTCGGGGAGTGAACAGAACAAAAAAGTGAATATGCTTTCAGGTGGTGAGCGCAATAGACTTCATCTGGCTATGACCTTAAAAGAAGAAGGCAATGTTTTGTTATTGGATGAGCCGACCAATGATTTAGATGTTAACACGTTACGAGCTTTGGAAGAGGGACTTGAAAACTTCGCCGGTTGTGCGGTGGTCATTTCCCACGACAGGTGGTTTCTAGATCGCATATGTACCCATATTTTGGCTTTCGAAGGTGATTCCCAAGTGTATTTCTTTGAAGGTTCTTTTTCCGATTATGAAGAGAACAAGAAGAAGCGTTTGGGTGGTGATTTGATTCCGCAACGCATTAAATACAAGAAATTGATTCGATAGCTTTTATAGCTACAAATTCAAAATAAAAAAAGCCCTCGACCGAGGGCTTTTTCATAAGAAAAAATCAGTCTTATTGTTTTAGTGGTTTTTCCAAGGTTTCCTGAATTTGATTTTCAATTTTTGCCTTATCTCCGACGACAATCAATGTCATATTGTTCGGTTGTATATATTTCTGGGTCATTTCCGAAACTTTTTCAGGAGTTACGGCGTGCATGTTCTTTACCTTGTCTGTCAGAAACGATTCATCAAGGTCATGAGTATCTAAGAATATTAATTGACCAATAATTCCGTTTGGGGTAGAATTTTGAAGGACATAAATTCCTGATTCGTAATTTATGATGCCATCCATTTCTTCTTGATTAGGTGGCTCATTTTGTAATCTCTCGATTTCTTTCACGATTTCTTTCAAAGATGCCCCGGTATGCTCAGTAGTAACATCGGCTGCTTCGTACCAGACCCCGGTTTTATAGTTGTCTTTTAAATTGCTATAGGGCGAATAGGTGTACCCCTTATCTTCTCTAATATTGCTAGTAATTCTAGAGGCAAAAGATCCTCCTAAAATAGAATTAGTGACATCTAAGGCAATAAAATCTTCACTTGACGGACCAATTACGGGCAGGCCGTAATAGATCGTAGACTGGGGTGCTCCAGGGCGATCGATAATTTTTATTTCCCCATTGGTAACTGGTTGCGCAAGGGTATAATCTGAAGGTTCTCCACTTTTCCAGTCCGATAAAGAAGATTCAACAGCTTTTTTAACTTCCTCTGCATCAAAATTACCGGCAATATAGATTGTGGTTCTAAGAGCGCCAAAATTCTCGTCATAGAACTGTTTAATGTCTTCTACAGTATATGAATCGATCATTTCATCATTCGGAAATACCCTGCCATAAGGGTGGTCAGGGTATATGGCAGCAAAAAAATCTCTGCTTGCTTGTGCTTGTGGCCCCGCCAGTTGCACCGATAAATTACGCTTCATATCATTTTTCAACCGATCGAGTTCCTCCACGGGCCATTTCGGGTTTTTAAGCACATCAGCCATAAGCATAATTGCCTTTGGGGCGAATTCATATAATACAGAACTACTTAAATACGAAGTATGAACACCCACACCGATGTTCAAATTACCACCCATACCCGCCATATCGTCTGCAATTTGTTTGGCACTTTTAGTAGTACTCCCTTCTTTTAGCATATCGGCCAGAAGGTCGGCCAACCAAACTTGATTTTCTTTTTCATTGATATTACCGGTTTTAATACTAAACTGTATTGAGGCCTTTGGAATGGAACCGTATGGAATCATGACCAAGGTAAGTCCATTGTCAAATTCGACCACTTCTTTTTCAGGAAGTGTAAAATCTTTTGGTTCGCCACCTTTAGGCGGCTGTTCTTTTTCTTGAGCGGTAAGCACGGTAAAGGAAAATGTGAGGCTCAGAGCATACGCTAGTAAAGTTCTCATAATCATTGTGTTTTTTCGTTATCGGCCAATAAAGGGTTTACGGTCAAAATGGTACGGTTGGTAGCGACCAAATATGCATCGATGGTTTTCTTGACAATTTCAGGAGTTATTTTTTTGAATTCATCCTCAAGGGTGTTAATTCGTTCGGGATTGTCATCAAATAAGGCAAAACTGCACAAGAGGTCGGCTCTGCCCAAACCGAAAGTGCCGCCTAAATCGTCATACAGTTTGGATCGAATCTTGATAATAGCTTTATCGATGGTCTCTTGTGTTATATTTGTCTTCAAATTAGTCATCACCTCGTCTATCGCCCCGAGAATATCATCTCGTGAGGTTTCAGTATCGTAGGTTAGATTATACATCCATAACATCGGGCCTTTGTAATTGAACATATTTCCCAGATAGTTGATACCCCCACTTACACTTGAAGTGTATCCTTTATCTTTTTCAAGTTTTTGGGCTAGCAAACTATTGTCTCCCTGTATAAGAATTTGGTCAAGAAGTCCCATGGCATAATACTCTGGAGAATTTCGCTCTGGCATATGATACGCCAAGGCAATGGCAGGTTTGTTTGCCAGGGAATCATTTTTTACAAATGCCTTTTCTTTTTCCTGTTTTGGTTCGGTAATGTCAGGTTGTGGCGGAAGTTTGGTGGAAGGAATATCGCCAAAATACTTTTGTATCCACGCTTTCGTTTCTTCGGTTTCAAAGTTGCCGACAACGGATAAGGCAGCATTATTGGGCGAATAATAAGTTTTGAAGAAACTAGCAACATCTTCGAGATTGGCGGCATCTAAATCTTCTAGATCTCCGTAGAAATTATGGGCATTATACCAATTTGAGTTGGCATATTGCGGCATATCCAACCATGGGAATCCGCCATAGGGTTGATTGAGCACATTTACCTTAACTTCGTTTTTTACGACACCTTGTTGGTTGGTAAGGTTATCTTGGGTAATTTCGAGGCCTCGCATTCTATCAGCTTCTGCCCATAACATGGTTTCCAATTTGTGCGAAGGCACGATTTCAAAATAATTGGTAAAATCGAAACGAGTAGATCCATTGAGTACCCCACCGTTTTGTTGCACCAGTTTGACAAATTCCATTTTTCCCAAATTTTTAGAGCCCTGAAACATCATGTGTTCGAACAAATGCGCAAAACCGGTACGTTCTTTAGGTTCAATTCGAAAACCGATGTTATAGTATACAGCTACGATTGCCGTTGGAGAGGTCTTGTCTTGGGATAGGATTACTTTTAAACCATTGTCTAGTTTATAATACTCTACGGGGACCTTAAATTGGGCCGTTTCTTTCTTTTTATCTTCTTTATCGGCGCAGCTTAATGCGAAAATCGCCAAAATAAAGAAAAAGAACCTTTTGCATGTTGTTTTCATTTACTATTTCTTTTAGGTTGTTCTATTGGATAATATTCTGGGGAACGCTTGTTTCAATAATCTTCGGCAGGATACCAATCTAACTGCACCACTTCGATATCTGCATCCCCGGCATTGACCAGTTCTTTAAATTTGTTCACATCACTGACGTTGGGATTTCCCCTATAATGATAAGGGTACACCTCTTTTGGCTTGAACTCCAATACGGCGTCGGCGGCACTTTCTTCGGTCATGGTATAGGGTAGGTTCATACAAATAAAGGCTTTATCAATATTTTCTAACGCCCGCATCTCAGGAATATCTTCTGTATCGCCTGAAAAATAGATTCGTTGGTCATCAAAGTTGAGAACATATCCATTGCCCCGTCCTTTTTCATGGAACTTCAAAGCTTCTTTTCGCAGGTTGTACATGGGTATTGCCTCGATGGTAATGCCATATCGTTCTTTTGATTCCCCATTATTCAGTACGTCGATTTGCGGCGTGAATTCTTCGGGTAATTTGTCAGCAACCGCTTGTGGAGCCACAATTTTGGCCTTATCGGTATTCAACGCCTCTAAAGTCTCTAGGCTGAAGTGATCGCCGTGAATATCAGTGATCAGAATTAAATCAGGTGCTTTTTTTTCTTGAAATGCTTCGGCTCCTCCGACGGGGTCAACATAGATAACAATATTTCCCCACTCCAAAACCGCAGTGGCATGTTCGATAGGGCTTATGATGACCTCAGTATCTTTATTTATTTTGATCGCTTGGGGTTGATCTGTTTCTAATTCAGGCGCAGCGTCAATTTTGGCGTTCGGCTTTGTTTTTTCTTTGCATCCTAAGAATAATAATCCTCCAAAAACAAGAGATAAGATTAAATGTTTCATATAGTATTTAATTTTAGTTATTTGTCCGTAAACCTATTTATATTTTACCGGTGATCCATTAGAACCACTTTTTCGACTTAGTCAGATTTGTTCTAATGAGCGTTCCATTTTAATATCGCTACGCTTATACTGACTATCCGCATCCATTGGCACCTCCTTAAATCCAAACTTTCTGTAAATATGTAGGGCTGTGTTTAGGCGGGTGCTTGAATATAGAACGAGTTTTTGCCAACCTTCATTTTTTGCAAAATTAATGGCGAAATCCAGTAATTTCTGACCAATCTGTAATCCCTGATATTTGGCGTCTACCGACATTTTACCTAATTCATAAGCCTTGTCATTCAATTTGATAAAGGCGAAACAACCCACAATGACATCATCGTACTTGGCGAAGAAAATGTGGCCACCGGGTTTAATGATATTTTCTTCACAACTTTCCAACAAGTTGCTATCCTTAGGTTCTACAACAAAATGTTTCTCGATCCACTGTAAATTAAGGTCTCTAAAACGCTCAGCGTACTGATGTTTAAAAGGGATTACTTTAAGTGCCATTGTTATAACCTCTGTTGTTTATATAAAGTTACTGGTATGAATCTTCTTTAACAGGGTTTTACTTATTTTTTTTTGCCTAAAAAATCTAAAAGTAAAATTGAACCGTATATAAGACTGATACAAACAAATAAATGATTTTATTGAACTTAAACAAGTTAATTAATTTTTGAGTTATGACTGAAACAAAAAATAACAACGGATTGAAGGTATTGGCCGGCTTACTAGGTGTATTGCTTTTGGGTACTATCATATATACCGTAAGTCTTTTTCAGGAAAAGAAAAAAACAGAGGCTATACTCTCACAGGAGAAGCAATTGGTTGTTGAAGACCTCAATAGCTTAAAATCTGAATATGATAAGGCTATTTTGGAAAGCAATGCAACCAATGAAGAGTTGGTGTCAGCCAGAGACAATATTGCAAAGTACATTGATTCTGTAAAAGCGATGAAGTCTGATATTACAGCACTTTCGCGATACAGAAGACAAGTAGGGGTACTGAAGGCTGAAAGAGAACAATTGTTGAAACAAGTAGATTCGCTTACGCGTTCCAATAGTATGATAGCCATGCAACGCGACAGTACCTATGTTGAATTGGAAAAGCAAACTGTTTTTAATGATTCTTTGGTGGTTCAGAACACACAATTGGCTGACGTAGTCGAAAAGGGATCAGCCTTGAATTTATCTAAATTCAGTATAGATGCGGTAAAAGAGCGTGGTAGCGGAAAACTAGTTTCTACATCAAAAGCGAAAAGAACCGATAAACTTAAAGTTTGTTTTACTGTTGCCGATAATATTATTGCAGATGCAGGTGACCGGGAATTTGCGATAGAAGTATTGGATCCTCAAGGAAATGTACTAGGGCAAAGTTCTACTAAGACTACTGATGACGGGGCTTCTATTACCTATAGTAAGGGAACTGGTTTTTACTATGAAAATAGAGCACTGGATGTTTGCGATTATATCGATAAGCCAGCAGGAGATTTCCAAGAGGGAAATTATATGGTAAACGTCTATGATGACAAACTCAAATTATTGGGTACAAATAAGTTTGAACTGAAGTAAAATAAACACTATCCATTTAAAAAAAAGGGGACAATCTGAAAAGATTGCCCCTTTTTTACTTTTATAAATATGGCAAAGCCTTTCTTTATAATTATTTCAACGACCCGACCATATCTTCAGGTTTTACCCATTCGTCGTAGTCTTCGGCCGACACATAACCCAAATTAATAGCTTCTTCTTTTAAGGTCGTTCCATTTTTGTGCGCTGTATTGGCAATTTCGGCAGCTTTGTAATAGCCGATTTTTGTGTTTAAAGCGGTGACCAACATCAATGAGTTATTCAATAATTCTTTAATTACCTCGTGATTTGGTTCTATTCCCGAGGCACAATTGACATCAAAACTAACACAAGCATCACCCAAAAGCTGGGCAGATTGTAAAATGTTAGCGGCCATCATAGGTTTGAAAACATTCAATTCGTAGTGGCCTTGGGTTCCGCCTATGGTTACAGCAACATCATTGCCCATAACTTGTGCGCATACCATAGTAATTGCCTCACATTGTGTTGGATTTACCTTTCCGGGCATAATGGAGCTTCCTGGCTCATTGGCAGGAATTATGATTTCCCCAATGCCAGAACGAGGTCCTGAGGCCATCATTCTTATGTCGTTAGCAATTTTATTCAATGATACCGCCAATTGTTTTAGCGCTGCATGGCTTTCAACAATGGCATCGTGTGCGGCCAAAGCCTCGAACTTATTTTCCGCTGTTTTAAAAGGAAGGTTGGTGAACTTTGCGATGTATTCGGCCACAAGCACATCATAACCTTCGGGTGTATTAAGGCCCGTGCCCACTGCGGTACCGCCCAATGCCAATTCACTAAGATGATCCAAAGAGTTTTTTAGGGCCTTTAAACCGTGGTCTAACTGCGATACATAGCCTGAAAACTCTTGTCCTAAGGTTAGGGGAGTGGCGTCCATCAAATGGGTACGTCCTATTTTTACCACTTTTGCAAATTCCTTCCCTTTTTTGTGTAAAGTTTTCCGAAGTTGTTCGATGCCAGGAATGGTCACTTCCACAATTTTTTTATAGGCCGCAATGTGCATACCTGTAGGAAAGGTATCGTTCGATGACTGTGATTTGTTTACGTCATCGTTCGGCTGAATTGTTTTTTCTCCCTCCCCAATTACTTTCCCTGCAATTTCGTGTGCCCGATTTGCAACGACTTCGTTGACATTCATATTGCTTTGGGTGCCAGATCCCGTTTGCCAAATCACTAACGGAAATTGATCATCGTGTTTACCTTCTAATATTTCATCGCAGACTTGAGCAATCAAATCTCTTTTTTGCTCGGTCAATACGCCTAAGTCACAATTGGTGTAAGCGGCAGCCTTTTTTAAATAGGCAAAACCATATACCACGTCTATAGGCATGGATGCCGATGGGCCTATTTTGAAATTATTTCGAGAACGCTCGGTCTGTGCGCCCCAATATTTATCGGAAGGCACTTCGACCTTGCCCATGGTATCTTTTTCTATTCTGAAACTCATTTTGATGTATTTTTGTTACCATGGCAAAGGTAAGGCATTGACGAAATTATTTTGGGAATGCCTAAATAATTTGTCTTTTTTTTTAATTTGATTTGTAGGTTTCCCATTTTTCAAACTATCTTTGTCATATTAAAAAATTAAGCAGATGTTCGATTTTGACCAGTATTTAGGATTTATAGCCTTTTTAACCATTTTATCCATTGGTTTTTGGCTGATGATTTTTTTGTTGATGTTTGTCGTTCCTTATTGGTTGGGCGGTAATCTGTTGGAATTGTACAAAGAGAAGCGCGAGGCGAAAAAAGCTAAACGAAACGCATAAAAAAAAAGAAGCCTTTAAGGCTTCTTTTTTTTAGTCCAATTTCTTTTCTATCCTTCGAACTCATCATCACCACCATTATTGTCATTTCCACCGCCTCCACGTCGATTGCCATTCTTTTCTTTAGGTTGATTGAAGCGATAGACGAACGACATGTTGACCGACCTTCTTCTGAATTGGAATTCACTACGTGAGGTAAAAAATTCCGTTTCGGTATAAGACCGTCTCTTGCCTGAATTCAAGAGGTCACTAACGTTTAAGCCTACCGTTCCATTATCTTTCATAATATCTTTGCTAAAGGCCAATGAGAGCATAAACATGCTTTTATTCTCCGTTTGTGAGTTTTGAGAGGGCCCTCTAAGGAAAGCATTCGTCTGCCATTCAACTTTGGCCGGTAAAGAAACTTTAGAACTGAAACGGCCAAACCAACTGGTATTATCGGTACCATAATCAACCCCATTAAAGATGCCTTCGGTAGAAAATTTAAAAAAGTTAAAGCTTGTATTCAAACGCAACCACTTTTCAGGATTATACATCAGGGCAGCTTCGGCACCAATTCTTTCATTTGTCGAAAGGTTGATAGGTAAAGAACGGATGATTTCTATACCATCTGTTGTAGTTTCACCTGTACTCTCCTGGATTCTTTCGAAGGAATCCGTTTCCTTTTGATAATAAACCGAAGAAGTCAATGTTAATTTATCCCAGCGTTTGAGATACCCTAGGTCGAATGCATTGGAGAATGCAGGATTCAAATCGGGATTCCCCTGAAAAATATTGGTTCGGCTAGACCGAGATGGAAATGGGTTTATATATCGTCCTCTGGGTCTATTGATCCTGCGATTATATCCAAGGGAAACATTTTCCATTTCATTCAATTCATAGATTAAATTTAAGGTAGGAAAGAGCCCCAAATAATTTTTGTCAAAATCAAGGTCGACATCTACACCATATTGTTCTTCGATGGCATTGCTATCAAACTCCGATTCTACCTTCCCTTTTAATTGGGTGTTCTCTAGTCGTAATCCCAATAAAAAAGAGAATTTACCCATTTTATTACCATACTGTGTATAGAGCGCATTGACATTTTCGGTATACGAGAATTTATTGGTAAGCCCTTCATTGGTCACAAATTGATTGCTGGCCTGATCCAAAGAATCTAATTTGTAATCGGTTACCTGATTTTCAAAATTACCGCGGTATCCGGCTTCAAACTGGGCGTCTTCCATGGGTAGCACATAATCGGCCTGGATCAAAAATTCATCTTGAACTTCATTTTGGTAAACATCTTCTAAAACAATGAGTTGCGTATTGGGAAATGTGTTTCGCTCTTCTATAATCGAGGTTTCGACCTCTTCTTCGTTGGAATACTGAAAATCGGCAGTCAGTTTATGCCCGTCATCATCAAAATTGTTCACGTAATTTAAAGAAAGTTGATAACTATTGTCATCTTCCGTTTCGACTTCCTCTCTAAAAGTGCGGCTTTCCAATTGATTATCATTGAATCGTTCATTGGTGTTTTCGGTAAGATCATCGTCATCAGAAAATCGCATAAAGACGCTTCCTGTAAGCGAAGATTTTTCGGTCAAAAAGTATTCCATACCCAAGTTTACGTTAAACCCTCTACCAAGTCTATTGTAAATTCGATCTTCATACACTCTGTCAAAACTACCTGAAGTGTAGGTGTTGTCAAAAAATGCATTCCCTGGAGCATCTCGGTAGCGATATCCCAAAGTATTGAAAATATTGTATTTGTCGGTACGCAGGTTGCTGTTCAATGAGATACTGCTGCTAGTAGGGTAACCTGCATTTAGATTTAGGGAGCCGTTAAAGCCCAACGTCTTTTCTTTCTTAAGTACAATGTTTAAAATACCTGCTGTTCCTTCAGCGTCGTACCTTGCCGATGGGCTAGTGATGACTTCTACTTTTTCAATGGCGTCAGCGGGTAATTGACGTAACGCATCTGTCGAACCAAACCCAGCTATCGCTGAGGGTTTTCCATTGATAAGAATTCGTACATTTTCGTTACCTCGCAAACTAATCGCTCCTTCAACATCAACACTTACCGAAGGCACATTGTTCAGGGCATCACTGATAGTGGCGCCGCTGGTGGTAAGATCTTTACCTATGTTGTAGATTTTTTTATCCAAACGCACCTCTACGGTGGTCTTCTCTCCAACGACTTCAACGGCATCAAGCTGTTCTACGTCTATACCCAGTCTAATGGTGCCTATATCTGTAGATGCAAGAAATTCTTGTTCGTTCTTTTGATACGTTTTGTAGGAGATGTATTCAACCCTTACCTGGTAGGTGCCAGGGTTTACTTCCACCTCGAATTGACCTTTTTCATTAGTTATACCACCGGTTACCTTGGTAGGGTCATTCGTTGCTTGTAGCACTAGGGTAGCATACTCTAAGGGGTCTCCATTATCTTTGTCTAAAACTGTTCCGGTAATTTTTATGGATTCTACATCTTGTCGTTGGGGTCTTTGAGCAAGGGTTGTAATGGTAATCAATAATAATAAAAATGGAAACAGTTTTTTCATATTTTAGTTCTTAGGTTTTTTCTTTTTTCTTTTTTTCTCTTTTTTCTTTAATTTATTTGTCTTCTGAACTCCGTTTTTTTGAAGTTCGACAAACGCTTCATACTTTTCTTCCGACAGACCTGATTTCAACTCTGCCGTCTGCTCTTCGGTAATCTTTTCCATCGCTTCCCGAGTTTTATCAGGAGTCAGTTCCAAGATTTGCAGTTCGATTCGTTTTTGAATGTACTTTTTCAAGATCGAACTTAAAACTGCCGTTTCGAAATCATTCAATTCTAAAGCCGCTGTTATGGCGGGCATCTCGTCATCGACAATTTGACCAGCGGTTTTTGGCTCAGGTTCCTTTGGTGCAACCTCGGCTTGCGGAATGGCATTTCGCTGTCGTCCATAACCATATCCATAACCGCTACCATATCCATAGCCTCCTCCGCCATACCCATATTGGGCCTGTAATTCGGCTCCCATAAATATGAAAGCCAAAATTGTAATTATAAATTGCGCCTTTATCTTCATAACGCCCTGGTTTAATTGATTAATAAAATAGATGAAGGTTTAACCGGCTTTGGTTAAAACTTTGTTAAATGAAATTTGCCGTTAAACTTGCAACAAATGTACCAATTTATATAGATTGAATGCTTAATTCATTGCAGAGTAACGAATTAGATAATTTTATTGATATTCTCAACAGGCCTTCCGATAACGGCTTTGTTACCGTTAACGACAATTGGCCGCTCGATGAGTTTTGGATATTGAAGCATGGCATTCAATATTTCATCATCGGTTAATGCTTTTCCACGGAATTTTTCTTTCCAGATAACTTCGTTTTTTCGTATCAAAGCTTCTGGTGCAATACCGAGATAATCGATAATTTTTTGAAGTGTTTCTTTAGAAGGGGAGTCTTCTAAATACTTGACCACTTCAAAATCTTTGCCCGAATTTTTCAAGAGTTCAAGACCTTGTCTTGATTTACTGCATCGGGCGTTATGGTATATTTTTATCATTTTCTCTCTTTTAACAGTTGAAGTTTCAGGGAACTTAATTGTTTTCAATACGTAGTACGTGTAATTCTTGAATTTATTCTTCTTCTTTTTGGCCCATCATCATCAAATATGCTTTTAGAAACTGGTCTAGGTCTCCATCCATTACAGCATCGACATTGCCTGTTTCTTGTGCGGTTCGAACATCTTTCACCAATTTATAAGGATGCATAACGTAGTTGCGTATCTGTGATCCCCATTCAATTTTCATTTTAGAAGATTCAATCTCTTCTCGAGCCTCCATCTTTTTGCGCAGTTCGATTTCGTACAATTGAGATTTGAGCATTTTTAGGGCTGTTGCCCGATTGTCATGCTGACTTCTAGAGTCTGAACATGAAATCTGTATGCCAGAGGGTTTGTGCACAAGTTGCACTTTGGTTTCTACCTTGTTTACATTCTGTCCGCCTGCACCGCTCGAACGGGCAGTCGTAATTTCGATATCAGCAGGGTTAACATCAATTTCGATACTATCATCTACCAACGGGTATACGTAAACCGATGCGAATGAAGTGTGGCGTTTGGCATTGCTGTCAAAAGGGGAAATTCGCACTAGGCGGTGTACACCATTTTCACCCTTAAGCCAGCCAAAGGCAAATTCACCATCAATTTCAAGCGTTACGGTCTTTATGCCTGCGACATCACCCTCTTGATAATTAAGTTCCTTTACTTTATAGCCGTTCTTTTCACTCCACATCATATACATGCGCATGAGCATAGCTGCCCAATCACAACTTTCGGTACCACCGGCACCAGCCGTTATCTGAAGAACAGCGGTCAGCTCATCACCCTCTTCTGAAAGCATGTTTTTAAACTCAAGCTTTTCAATAAGGTTTAACGCTGTTTCGTATTGTTTGGTTACTTCGGCTTCGGAAATTTCTCCTTCTTGTTGAAATTCGAGCAATACTTCAAGGTCTGTTATAGCGCTCTTGGCCACACTGAAATCATCGACCCATTGCTTTTTTGATTGGATGAATTTCATTTGTTTCTGAGCTTCCTGCGGATTGTCCCAGAAATTGGGAGCCAAGGTTTTCTCCTCTTCGTTCTCTATTTCTATTAATTTGGCATCAATGTCAAAGATACCTCCTTAACGCACCAAGGCGATCAAATAGACCTTTGTATAGGTCTGTAGTAATTATCATACTCTAAATTTTGCCCAAAAATAGCTTTCTTTTTTTGTATTTGTAGCCTTCTAGGCAAATGTTTTATTTTAGTTATTGTTGACTGGAAACTTGTATGGAGTGAATGGTTTTGTTTTCACCAGTGGTATGCAAAACCCCTTTGAGCGGGGAGCAGTCATTGTAGTCTTTGCCGTGTGCTACTTTGATATGGTTTGAGTTGGCCAGTAGGTCATTGGTGGGGTCGAAACCTACCCAACCGACCATGGGTATGTACGCTTCCGCCCAAGCGTGCATTTGTGAATCACCGAAATAGCCATTTCCCTGATGGAGGTAGCCCGATACATATCTACAAGGAATACCGTTGCGTCGTGCCAAAGCACAAAATAGGTGCGTGAAGTCTTGGCATACCCCTTCTTTGTTTTTAATAATTTTTATTAGTGGGGTACTTATGTCGGTAGTACCTGTTTTGAAATGAATGAGTTTAAAAGTCCAATGGTTTAGCCCTTGCAGATTTTCAAAAATTGATTGTTTTAAGTCAAATTGGAATAAATCTTCGCTTGTTGAAGGTATGGTTGTTAAAGGGGTGTTGCGTAGAAATTGCTCAAAATCGACCCTAAAATCTAAAGTTTTAGTTTTTTCATACCCTTCTTTTATAGTGCTTGTGATTTCGAAATCGAAAGGGTTTATTTCTCTTTTTATTAATTTAAAGGAAGCTTCAAAGGCTACTGTCTTGAATTTTTCTTTGGTGTGTATGCGTATGGTTTTAAAACCATACCCATTAATAGAATATTCGATTGGGGCCTCAAGTGAGTTACTGAAATCAATCCCAACAAACTCTTGGGTTTTATTTTCTTCAGGAATAATCAAGAACTGCCAGTGAGCACCATTTACCCAGGTTTCGTACTTGTTTTCTGCTTTGTAGATAATCGAATATTCTAAATTCATTTTGGTTGTAAAGAAATACTAAGATAAGCTATATCATGCAGTTTAATAATTAAAAAACTCTTTTTCCATCTTCTGACTGATCTTTGTTAGGTTATTTAAAATATTTTCAATGAACGATTGTATGTCTTCCTCGATTTCTTCTATGAATTTATATTGAAATTCGCATCTAACCTTACCCACCAAAAAGGCAGTTGTCTTTTTATTATAGGCTTTGCTCGGGTCTAATATTTTGATGTGGCTATGTACTTGATTGAGACTGTTCATTATTGATCTTGGGCAATTCGGGTTCAATATCAAGAATTCCAAGGTCGAAATACTGTTGGGTGATTTTTTGTAAAAGCGCCGCATCATATCATACGATTCAGCACATTTCAATAGTGTGGTCCATTCAAAACTATTGCTGAATTTATCCCCATAACTGCCTTGTGCCAGCAAGGCGTCATTATATTTTGCATTGATGATACGTATTATTTGGGTGGCACGTTCAATATTAATGCCCATCATGATAATGGCATAAACGGAGTCGTGTAATAAGGTGCCTCGTATTTTTCCGCGTAGAATGGCCGTCATTTCCGTTACGTTCACGGTAAAATCATACAGGCCATTTTTTACAAACTTTTCTACAGGATAATTGACCACAAAATGATAGAATTTATTTATAGATTCATACAATTCAGTGGAAATAAGGTCACGAGCGCTATTCGCATTTTCCCTGGCATTTTTTATATTGTTGATAATGGAATATGGAAATTCGGAATCCAATCCGATTTTATGAAGTGTATTTTCTTCGTTTAATTGTTCTGAGGTGTCCTCTACGGGGTCACCGACCATAAACAGCATCGAACGCAACACGAACTGTCGAGAATGCGATAGCTCGTGTGGGGCATCTAATGAAGAAAAATAATTAACGTTCATAAAACGTGCAATATGTTCAGAGCGTTCAATATAACGCCCCATCCAAAAAAGGTTGTTTGCAACTCTAGCCAGCATATGTTTTTATTTTTTTAGTACCCAAGTATCTTTTGAACCTCCTCCTTGTGATGAGTTAACGATAAGGTTTCCTTTTTGCAATGCGACCCTTGTTAATCCTCCTTTTAAAACAAACTCCTTGTCCTTTCCCAAGA
Organism: uncultured Kriegella sp.; assembly: GCF_963975415.1. NCBI lineage: Bacteria > Pseudomonadati > Bacteroidota > Flavobacteriia > Flavobacteriales > Flavobacteriaceae > Kriegella > uncultured Kriegella sp. The sequence continues at coordinate 608,859 of NZ_CAXBGN010000001.1, read as the reverse complement.
CTGTGAAGGTTCTAAGATCGACATGTCGTTGCTCAAATGATTCATTGTCTTCAATATAGGTCGGATGAACCGAGAGCGACATTATAGGTTGTGCCACATATTTTCGAGGGTTTTCCTTTACTTGTTCCTTTACCTCCTCTATTTCTTTTTTAGTTAACCTGTTACCTATGGAAATACCGTATCCACCTGCCTCATCTACTGGTTTAATAACCAGTTTATCGATGTTTTCCAGTACATAATTCAACTCATCGGGCCTACTGCAATGATAGGTATGCACATTGTTCAATATAGGTTCTTCATTTAAATAGTATTTAATGATTTCAGGCATATACGTGTATACGGCCTTGTCATCTGCTACCCCTGTCCCTGGGGCGTTAGCTAGTGTTACGTTACCCTTTTTATAGGCAGCGAACAGGCCTGGCACTCCTAAGGCCGAATCTGCCCTGAACTCAAGTGGGTCAAGAAATAAATCGTCTATTCTTCTATAGATTACATCAACCTTTTGCGGACCATGAATCGTTTTCATGTAAACAAAATCATTTTCTACGAAAAGATCACGTCCCTCTACAAGTTCTACCCCCATAGTTTTTGCTAAATACGAATGCTCGTAGAAAGCAGAATTGTACATGCCAGGGGTAATCACCACACAGTTGGGGATATCAACTCCTTTAGGTTTGGTGGTTTCCAATAAGTCTAAAAGATTTTCAGCATAATTGGTTACCGAATAAGTCTGGTAGTGGTTAAATACACCGAATAATGCCCTTTTTAACGCTGTTCGGTTGCAGATGACATAACTGACCCCTGAAGGACATCGAATATTGTCTTCAAGTACATAATATGCTCCGTCATTATGTTTGATAATATCTGTTCCCGAAATATGGTTGTAAATTCCACCCGGCGGGTCTATATTGATCATTTGGTGTAAATAATTGGCCGAAGAACTAATAAGCTCCATTGGTATTATTCCTTGTCTTATGATTTTTTTTTCATGATAAATATCCCACAAGAATAAATTTAAGGCCTTGCTGCGTTGAATGGCACCGCGTTCAATAATGTCCCACTCTTCCGGATGTATTATTCTTGGGAAAAGGTCAAAGGGAAAAATTTTTTCCTGCGTCGTTTTTTCATTGTACACTTGAAAAGTGATGCCTTGATTAAAAAATGATGCCTTCGCTTTTGAATTCAGGTTAACATAATCTTCAATGGTATGTTTGCCATAAAGGTCAAAAAGTGTTTCGTAGGTCTTTTGCACGTTGCCATTTTTATCAAAAATCTCATCGTACAAAGATGGGTTTCTTTCATAAGAAGAAAAGATTGTAGTATCGTTGTGTTTCATCTTTATTCCTTTTTACAAAAGATACAGGTTTTTGTTGGATTTATTCGTGGATATTTGTCAATAAACTATTACATTTTTAATGTTTCGTGTAAAAAAACCAATACAATATTGCCGATTGTTTAGTTTCCTTCTTAAAACACGATTAATATAACATTTCGTTAGTTTTTTCTAATTTTGAAATCGTAGATTTATTCAAAGAAGTTCGAACGGTATTAATTTTTGCAATTGAAAATAAATTTGATCAGCGATACGGTGACCCGGCCGTCACAGGGAATGTTGGAAGCCATGATGAGTGCCAAAGTGGGAGATGATGTTTTTAAGGAAGACCCATCAGTAAACGAATTGGAAAAAAAAATAGCGAATCTGTTCGGTAAAGAAGCTGCCCTGTTTTTTCCATCGGGTACAATGGCGAACCAAACAGCTATCAAATTACATACTCAGCCGGGCGAACAATTGATCTGTGATAAATATGCACATGTTTACAATTTCGAGGGTGGTGGCGTAAGTTTTAATAGTGGTGTTTCATGTAAACTGGTCGATGGGTCTCGAGGAATGATGACATCTGATCAAGTGACGGAGGCAATCAATCCCCCTGATTTTTACCATAGTCCGCTGACTTCTTTAGTCTGTATAGAAAATACGACCAATAAAGGCGGAGGAGCTTGTTGGAGTTTTGAAACGCTAAAAGAAATAAAAACCGTTTGTTCTAATAATGACCTTGCCTATCATTTAGACGGCGCGCGGTTATGGAATGCGCTAATTGCCAAAGCAGAACCCCCGGAACAGTACGGTGCCTTATTTGATACGATAAGTATATGTCTAAGTAAAGGGTTGGGATGCCCGGTCGGTTCTGTCTTGGTAGGCTCTAAAGAGATGATGGATAAAGCCCTAAGAGTGCGAAAAGTATTGGGGGGAGGAATGCGACAAGCAGGATATTTGGCCGCGGCCGGAATTTATGCACTAAACAATAATAGGCTTCGACTAAAGGAAGATCACAGACGTGCTTCGGAAATAGGAGTTGCTTTAAAGGAGTTGTCTTTCATTAGAAAAATAGAACCCATTGAGACCAATATCATTATTTTTGAAATTGATGAGGCTAAGATGAGTGTGGGCACATTTCTTCAGAAGTTGAAGGAAAAGAATGTTTATATCATTGGAATGGGGGAAGGTAAACTTAGAATTGTTACACATTTAGATTATACGGAGACCATGCATGACATGTTTCTGTCTTTTTTAAAAGGATTATAGCTCTTTTAAGGTGTCGATTGTATCGATGCGGGTTTTTAAGTTTTTGATACCATTCTCCATGCCCGCTTCAGAGGAATACAATTGACTTTGCCCGATTATTTCGGCATTTGTATTCTTTAGGTTGAAAAGAAATTTTCCTTCATGGTTGGTTTTTCGTTCAAAGACATTTTGTGCCGCAATAATTATAGGTAGCTCTTTTGCCACATTTTTTGCCATGATTGCATCAGAAAACAGTATGCTATTAAGTAATATATGGCCACTCTCCGATGTTACCCGAAATCTGTATCCACTACCATTTTCTTTTGTAAGTTCTATCATTTGAGCAAAAGCTTTTTCTAAAGATATTGTTTATTGAATTCTTAATCAATAGTCTGTCCGTTTTTTATAATTATAGGCAATTGGACTTGATTTTTGTGAAAGAAACTTTAAAAAAAAAGGGGGATTCTCTACTAAGATAAATCCTTCTACGCTACCCTTTTGTATATCAACTGCCTTTTCGGTACTTATCGAGTAGTTCTAGATGCTTGCTTATTTCCCCGTTCATACTATAGCCCGAATATTCGTCTAATTCGTCTCCATCTGGATTTAAAATTTTAAAAAGAGGAAACACCCCCCGTTTATTGAATTTGGGCAATAATTCTTTATTGTGCCGTAATTGCTCGGGAGTTAGAAGATTTTTATTTCTAGGCAAGTCAATATATAAAAGAATATAATCTGCTGCCACAGTTTTAAAATCCGCAGTGCTAAACAAATCCTTCTTTAACATTTTACAGGGATGACACCAATCACTTCCTGTAAAATAGACCAGCACATTTTTATTCTCCTTTTTTGCTGCTTCGATTGCGCTGTCGTAATTGGTGCCCCAATCAGTGCCCGCAACCGAAGATAATTCAGCTTGGGCCATTAGTGCAAAAGGCAATACGATTAAAAACAGAGTCAATTTCATTTTTTATTTTTTTTTGATAGCTGCAACAATCGCGCCGATTTATTTGAACAGGGAATCCATTCCGGGGATATTCGGCATGCCCTCTTTTGCTACGGCTGCAAGTTCGGTCTCGTTTACTTGGGTAGCCTTTTCAATGGCTTTGTTCAGTGTAAGTATCAAAAAGTCTTCCAGTTGGTCTTTATCTTGCAAAAGGCTATCGTCAATGGCAATCTCTTTGATTTGTCTATTTGCGGTTATGGTAACTTTTACCAGTTGGTCAGCTGAACTTTCTTCTATCGTCACGGTGTCCATTCTCTTTTTTGTTTCCGCTACTTTTTGTTGGGTTTCTTTGAGTTTTCCCATCATTCCCATCATATCTCCGAACATATTCTTTTTTTTTAAAATTGTGCTTTTCAAAATTACTAAATTGAAGTGATAAATCCATTTTTGAAATGCATTTTGGTAAAAGGGCGACCGTTTTTGTTTTAAATACTACTTTTGCAGATTCTTGCCAAAATCGAAATAGCGATACTATGAAAATAATACCTCCTTATGCCAAAAAGAAACCAAAGAAGTTAGTTGTACATAATGATCAACGTGTCGACGATTATTATTGGTTGAATGAAAGGGAAGACGAGGAGGTGTTGGCCTACTTGGGAGCCGAGAAGGCTTACTATGAAGAATTGACCGCTGACACCAAAGACTTCGAAAAAAACCTTTTTGAGGAAATGAAATCACGGATAAAAGAGGATGATTCGTCAGTACCCTATAAACATAATGGGTATTGGTATGTTTCTCGATACGAAACCGGCAAGGAATATCCTATTTATAGCAGGCGCAAGGGAACCATGGATGCCCCCGAGGAAATACTTTTCAATGGAAACGAAATGGCTGAAGGCCATGAATATTTTAGTATAGGTGGTATCGCTATTAGTCCTGATAACAAATTGGCTGCCTTTGGGGTCGATACTGTGTCGCGAAGGCAGTATACCATTCGAATCAAAAACCTCGAAACAGGAAAAATCTATGACGATAAGATGGCTGATACCACCGGAGGCGCCGTTTGGAGCGCAGATAATAAAACGTTGTTCTACGTGAAAAATGATTCGGTAACACTACGCTCTGACAAGATCAAAAAACATAAATTGGGTACGGGCGATAGTTTTGATGAAGTAGTTTTTCATGAAAAAGATGCTACTTTTGGAACGTATGTGTATAAGACCAAATCAAAAAAATATATCATTATTGGGTCTTACAGTACATTGACATCGGAATATCGGATACTTGAATCCGAAAATCCTGATGGTGAATTTAAAATGTTTTCAAAAAGAAAACGTGGTCTTGAATATTCTATTTCCCATTTCGATGATTCGTTTTATGTGTTGACCAATAAGGATGGGGCAATCAATTTCAAATTGATGAAAGTGGGCGAAGATAATACGGCTTCAGAATATTGGAGGGAGTTTATTCCGCATCGGGAAGATGTTCTTTTGGAAGATATTGATATTTTTAAGGAGTACTATGTAGTTTCCGAACGTGCGAACGGATTGAATCAAATAAAGATCAATCGTTGGGATGCTACAGAAAGTTTTTACCTTCCTTTTGAGAGTGAGACTTATACGGCGAATGTGGGCCGAAATCCCGATTTCGACACAGATATACTGCGATATGCCTATAATTCAATGACTACTCCCAGTTCGGTAATCGACTTTAATATGCGAACCAAAACAAAGGAGGTTAAAAAGGAGCAAGAGGTACTCGGAGGTAACTTTAAAAAGGAAAATTACAGCTCTGAAAGAATTTGGGCTACTGCCGCTGATGGTGTTAAGATACCCATATCGATAGTACATCATAAAGATACAGTAATAAATGCTGATACCCCTGTGCTACAATATGCTTATGGTTCGTATGGTGCAACTATTGACCCATACTTTTCCTCTGTGCGCTTGAGTCTTTTAGATCGTGGTTTTGTTTATGCCTTGACGCATGTAAGGGGTGGTCAATATTTGGGAAGAAAATGGTATGAAGATGGAAAACTTCTGAAGAAGAAGAACACATTTACAGATTTTGTTGATTGTTCAAAGTTTTTGATCAAAAAAAAGTATACCAGTGCGGCTCATCTATATGCCATGGGTGGCTCTGCAGGTGGGTTGTTGATGGGCGCAGTTGTGAATATGGCGCCCGAGCTATATAATGGTGTTATCGCTGCAGTACCTTTCGTAGATGTTGTTACTACAATGTTAGATGATTCTATACCACTGACAACGGGTGAATATGATGAATGGGGGGATCCCAATAACAAAGTATATTATGAATATATGAAATCGTACTCGCCATATGATAATGTAAAACCTCAAAAATATCCGAATATGTTGGTTACCTCCGGTTTACATGATTCTCAGGTACAATATTTCGAACCGGCCAAATGGGTTGCTAAATTGCGAGAGTTAAAAACAGATACAAATTTATTGTTGTTCGATATCAATATGGATGCAGGTCATGGCGGTGCTTCCGGACGCTTTGAGGCTCTTAAAGAGGTAGCCAAAGAGTATGCTTTTTTATTGAATTTGGAGGAAAAAATCGACTAATAAAAAAAAAACATTAATTTTGTTGCTGAATTTGGTCTAGTTCTCAGCTAGGCAGTTTTCAAAACCTAGACAGCTTTTATGGAACATAAGATCAATGCTTATAACAATATCCTAGAACTCATAGGCAATACCCCCCTCGTCAAATTAAACAGAATCACTTCAGAATTAACGGGAAATTTTTATGCCAAAGTCGAGGCATTCAACCCCGGACATTCCTCGAAAGACCGAGTAGCATCCTATATTATTGAGGAAGCTGAACGCAAGGGCATATTGACTGAAGGTAGTACTATAATTGAAACAACTTCTGGAAATACGGGTTTTAGTATTGCCATGGTTAGTATTATCAAGGGCTACGATTGCATCTTGGCAGTAAGTTCAAAATCATCAAAAGACAAAATCGATATGCTCCGTACCATGGGGGCCAAGGTTTATGTTTGTCCGGCCCACGTGAGTGCCGACGATCCACGTTCGTATTATCAGGTTGCTAAGCGACTTCATGAAGAAACGAAAGGTTCGATTTATATCAATCAATACTTTAATGAATTAAATATTGATGCCCATTATAGGTCTACGGGTCCCGAAATTTGGGAGCAGACCAATGGTAATATTACGCATCTCGTAGCTTGCAGTGGAACAGGGGGTACAATCTCGGGTACTGCGCGTTTTTTAAAGGAGAAAAATCCGAATATTCGTATTATCGGGGTCGATGCTTTCGGTTCGGTATTGAAAAAATACCATGAAACAGGAGAATTTGATTCTAATGAAATATACCCTTACCGTATAGAGGGATTGGGTAAAAATTTAATTCCTGGTGCGACCGATTTTGATGTTATCGACGAGTTTATCAAGGTGACCGATGAAGAGAGTGCCCATACCGCAAGAGAGATTGCCAAAGAAGAAGGGATGTTCGTTGGATATACTAGTGGGGCCGTTATGCAAGCAATTAAGCAATTGAACGGGCTAGGTGAATTCGATAAGAACAGCAATGTAGTGGTTATTTTCCCAGACCACGGATCGCGCTATATGAGTAAAGTGTATAGCGATGCCTGGATGGAGGATCAAGGTTTCTTTGATAGCAATAGAGTAGAGGAAACCCAACGAGTACAATTTGTAAAATAAGTATTTGAAGATATACCTTTAGTAAGAAAGCAATGCTGAAAAGAGTCATTGCTTTTTTTGTACGTTACAAATAATATTATGAATGCTTGTCAAAAATCTATATTTTTGCAGCACGAAGCAACCCAAGTTACATGAAAGATTTATTTGATAGAATAGTAGAAAACAAAGGCCCTTTAGGAAAATGGGCGTCGCAGGCAGAAGGTTATTTTGTTTTTCCTAAGTTGGAAGGTGAAATTTCCAATAGAATGAAATTTCAAGGGAAGGAAGTCATTACTTGGAGTATCAACGATTATTTAGGCTTGGCAAATCTGCCCGAGGTCAAAGCAGTGGACGCCGCCGCCGCCGCCGAGCACGGTTCTGCCTATCCTATGGGGGCACGAATGATGAGTGGTCACACCGATTTTCATGAACAATTGGAGCAAGAATTGGCGGCATTTGTTCAAAAAGAATCTGCTTATTTGTTGAATTTTGGTTATCAGGGTATGGTGTCGGCCATTGATGCGTTAGTCTCAAAAGACGATATCATTGTCTATGATGTAGACTCTCATGCCTGTATTATTGACGGCGTGCGTTTGCACATGGGGAAAAGATTTACTTTCAAGCACAATGATGTTGAAAGTTTGGAAAAAAATCTTGAAAGAGCGGCAAAACTTGCAGAACATACAGGTGGAGGTATTTTAGTAATTACCGAAGGTGTTTTTGGAATGCGTGGGGAACAGGGAAAGCTAAAGGAAATAGTAGCACTTAAGAAAAAGTTTAATTTCCGGTTGTTGGTTGATGATGCGCATGGCTTTGGAACTTTGGGGAAAACAGGTGCCGGGGCAGGAGAGGAGCAAGGCGTGCAAGACGATATTGATGTTTACTTTGCCACCTTTGCCAAATCAATGGCCGGTATCGGAGCTTTCTTGGCTGCCGATAAAGAAATTATCGACTATTTGAAATACAATTTACGCTCTCAAATGTTTGCAAAGTCTTTGCCGATGATTTATGTCAAAGGAGCTTTGAAGCGTTTAGACATGTTACGCACACAACCGGAACTCAAGGCAAAACTTTGGGAGAACGTAAACGCACTTCAAAACGGACTTAAAAACAAAGGGTTCAATATTGGTAATACCAATACCTGTGTAACTCCTGTTTATCTTAATGGAAGTATTCCGGAAGCGATGGCTTTGGTGAAAGACCTACGTGAAAATCATGGAATTTTCTGTTCTATAGTAGTTTATCCGGTTATACCAAAAGGATTGATTTTGTTACGGATGATTCCGACTGCAACGCACACTTTGGATGATATAGAAAAAACTTTGGAAGCTTTTTCTTCGATTCGGGAGCGTTTAGAGAACGGTACGTACAAAAAGTTGTCTGCGGCCGTGGCGGCCGCCATGGGCGAATAATTAAATTGACTTATTTATTCTCAAAAGAAGTAAAGTTTTATTGAAAGCTTTACTTCTTTTTTGGTTATTAATCCGCCTTTAGTATTGGCGGAACGAATACCCTATAAGTCTTTGCGGTAGGTAGCCCTGCGTTTGTAAACTACCGGGTTAAAATGTTTCCACATTTGTCGAATAGCAATGTTTTCTTCAAGTTCGGGGGTTCTAATACAGTTTATGATTCCTTTTTCATTAAAAGTCTTGTAGTATTCATTGAAAATGACCGCCGTAACACCTTTATTTTGATATTCAGGATGTATTCCGATTAAATAAAATATAACATCTTTGCTGCTCTTTTTAGCCTTTAAAAGGTGAAAAATCCCAAACGGGAACAGTTTGCCATTCGCTTTTTGTAAAGCTTTTGAAAAAGAAGGCATAACAATCGCAAAGGCTATCAAGTTATCTTCTTTGTCAACGATAAATTTAATATACTCCGGATTTATAAAACTGATATATTTCTTTTTAAAATAGGTTTTTTGAACTTCGGTAATAGGAACAAATGACGAGAGTTTTGAATAAGTCTCGTTAAAAAGGTCGAACATTTTATCGGCCATGGGTAGTACCTCCTCGGTTTTTGTGAAATTTATTTCCCGAAGTCCATAGCGCTTTTTTACAATTGCTTGCAATTTTGTAAATAAAGCCGGATCGGCACTACTGGCTAGAAACTTGTTTTCTAGGTATCCTTTTTCCTTTGTAAGGCCAGCATGTTCGTAGTGCTTTACATAGTAGGCGTGATTGTACCAGGTGATCATGGTACCGATATGGTCAAAACCTTCAGTGAGCACGCCAACCTTATCGAGATTGGAAAACCCTACGGGACCCTCCATAAATTTTAGTTGATGCTCTTTCCCTATTTCCACTACTTTATCAAAGAGGGTCTGTGAAACTTCTAAGTCGTCGATAAAATCAAACCAGCCAAAACGTACTTTCGGAATTTTTTGTCGATTAACTTCTAGGTCGTTAATTATAATGACCACTCGACCGACCATACGATTATTTTTAAAGGCCATGTAAAACCATGCCCGGGCATTTTTAAATGCCGGATTCTTACTTTTATTAAAGGTTTCCAGTTCATCCTTGATGATGGGGGGCACCCAATAAGGAGAGCCTTTGTAAAGTGAAAAAGGAAATTTTACGAATTGCTTGAAATCAGCCTTGGTGACTGCTTCTTTTAAGGAGACCATACCGTACGATTTGTAAGGCCAATATTAGGGATATTAATCAGTATTTAAAATTGTTATGTGCAAAATTATTTTACGTCAGTTACGTGCTTCTAGCGAGTGCGTTAAAAATCAATGGCGCCGTTGTTTTGCTTCTTTTTCTCTTTTTTCTTTAATTGGCGAAGTTGCTTTTTTGATGGTCCCAAGTCAATGTCTTCGGCTCCTGAACCTTTTTTAGATTTCTGTTTTCTGCCTTTTTCCTTCTTTTTCATGGCATTCTTTTGAATAGGTCCGCCATTTTCACCGGCATTCTGATCTTCAATGGCTATAGGGGCATCTTTATGAAAATCGAAGCGATATGAGGCACCCATACTCACGAAAACACGGGAGGGCGTGTTTTTAAAACTAGCACCCATATTGACGTCAACTTGCAATTCTTCATTTAATAAATGGGCTACACCTCCACGCAGCAATACGTCGGCGTATCTATCGCTATCGATGCCCTGATGCTCTACAAAAGCACTCCATTTCGGATTTCTAAAGGCGTGCGATAACGAAATAATATAACTCAGTTCAGGATAATCCGTTCCGATCCTGTCATAAGCGATGTTCGAAATTAAAACGAACCGAGGTGTAAGTTTACTCTGTGTAGCAACCATTCCGCGATATGAGATGGAAGGGTCTCCCAAATAATAGGGGTTATCCCCAAGATTGAAGGTGGCACCACCATAAAGCGCAACAGAGGGTATCAAATTTTTAAACTTAAAACCGTAATTGGCTTTCCAACTATACAAATTTGGCTTGTTTCGTTCCGGGTCTTTGTAACGGTCGTAGATTAGAAACTTGAGTCCTAATCGGTTTCTCGAGAAATCAGTGTAAGTGGCTTCTGTGGCCGTATTCATAAAATCAATGTTTTGATTCTGATAAGTGCCCTCATAATTAATTTCCAATTGTTCTAATAAAAGTCCGTAACGCAAAGAGAAATCTCCGCCCCAAATATTTGATTGGGTATTCAGTAAGGTGTGGTCTTGTTGTTCGAAAAAAGCACCAGCTTCGAGTTGCAGAACATTCTTGCCGACGGCATAAGCTCCCACAGATAGCCCTGGGCGATTAGAATTTATAACATCGGTGTATTGTGAGAAACCAAAAGCGGTTATTGCCAAGCTGATGGCAGAAAGAATATTTTTCATTTTAGAATCACTTAAGAAAAAGTTCATGAGTGGTAAAAAAAGTTAGTGCAATGCTTACATAGTTTCCTATTCGTCTCGCCTAGCTATTTGTACGACCTTAGCGATAAAACTAGCATCTTTAAATCTGATTTAAGTTCGAATCGTGCTTAACAAAACATTATGTTACCTTTTTAAAAAATGCGTTTTAATATTATTTTAGGACTTTTGCCCTCATTATACAACGTGAGAATTGTATTTTTGATATATATAATTCAAAATAATATGGCTTTTTTAAAGACGATATTAATTATCTTATTGGTATACTACCTTTTCAAGACGGTTGTAAAATGGTTCGGACCAAAATTGTTCAGTTATGCCGCAAAAAAGACAGAAGCACATTTTAATGAAAAGTTTGGCCAGTTTGTAAATCAAAATAGAGCGGAAGAGGGGCAAGCAGGGGATATAATAATTGATAAAAAAACTGCCCGCAAGGGAAATTCTTCAAAAAAAGTTGGTGAATACATCGATTTTGAGGAGGTAGATTGAGTATTTTAGCACTTCCAACCACCAAAATTATTCATGAAAATAGGTCTTAAAGCTTTTTTTGCCCATTTTTTCGTTACTGTCTTTTTTGTAATTGCCGCATTGGCATATTTCAATCCCGTACTTCAAGGTAAAGTAATAGAACAGTCAGATATACGACAGTTTACGGGAATGGCCAAGGAGCAAAATGATTTCAGAAAGAAAACCGGAGGAGAAGAACCGTACTGGACGAATAGTGCTTTTGGTGGAATGCCAACTTACCAACTGGGCGCCTACTATCCCCACGACTATGTGAAAAAATTGGATCGTTTGATTCGATTTTTACCACGTCCGGCGGATTATTTATTTCTCTATTTTATCGGATTTTACATTTTATTATGCTGTTTAAAAGTTGATTTTAGGCTGGCGGTATTGGGGGCATTGGCTTTTGGCTTTTCTACTTATTTGATTATTATTCTGGGTGTAGGTCATAATGCTAAGGCCCATGCTATTGCATATTTGCCCATGCTATTGGGTGGAATAGTTCTTGCTTTTAGGGGAAAATATTTTTGGGGATTTGTTTTGACCGCCATCGCCATGGCTTTAGAGGTAGGAGCGAATCATTATCAGATGACCTATTATTGTATGTTGTTAATTTTGATAATGGGTTTAGTCTATTTAGTAGACGCTATTAAAAAGAAGGAATTAAAACATTTTTCAATAGCGGTGGCCATTCTTATTGGCGCCGTAATTTTAGGGGTAGGTGCCAACGCTACAGGACTCATGGCGACGAAGGAATATGCGGATTGGAGTACGCGTGGAAAATCAGAGTTGACTATTGATCCAGAGGGCAATGCTAAAGAAAATTCAGGAGGGCTTGATAAAGGGTATATCACGCAATACAGTTATGGCATAGCGGAATCACTGAATATATTTGTTCCCCGACTATTCGGTGGAGGTAGTTTTGAAGATTTAGGTGAAGACTCCAAAACCTATAGTTTTCTATTGGATCAAGGGGTATCAGTACGACAGGCACTTCAATTTTCAAGTCAATTACCTTTATATTGGGGGGCACAGCCTGGCGTTGCTGCTCCCGCTTATGTGGGGGCAATTATACTCTTTCTGTTCCTACTCGGCCTACTCCTGGTAAAGAACAAGGCTAAATGGTGGCTTTTAGGTGGTTTTCTCATGTCGCTGGTACTTTCTTGGGGTAAGAATTTCGGTTTATTGACCGATTTAATGATCGATTACTTTCCGCTATACGATAAATTTCGAGCCGTATCTTCAATTCAAGTAATTTTAGAGCTTTGTGCCCCGGTTCTGGCCATTTTGGCATTGCGGGAACTATTTAGTTCCGAGACGGGCGAAAATCACAAAACCAAGGCGCTCAAATATTCCCTGTTTGGAGTATTAGGGCTAGGTCTTCTATTGCTTATTTTTAAGGGACAATTTGATTTCACCGGAGCAAGCGATCCAATCTACAAAAGGAATTTCGGCGACGAAGTGGTTTCGTTGATACAACTGGATAGAAAGGCCGTATATAACAGTGACCTTTTTCGTTCTTTGATTTATGTTCTTTTGACGGCATTGGTACTTTGGTTCTATCTCAAAGGGAAACTAAAGGAAACCTTGACGATTATCGTGCTGGGTATTCTGATAGTCTTCGACTTGGTAGGCGTAAATCGGCGCTACGTCAATGAGGATGATTTTGTTGCAAAGCGAAAAATGACGCAACCCTTCCCAGAAACACCTATGGATCAACAAATATTAGAAGACGACGGTGTTTATCGAGTTTTTGATCCTTCTGAAGGCGTAAATGGCGCCCGCACTTCATACTATCACAAATCTATTGGTGGTTATCATGCCGCAAAACCTGCGGGTCTTCAAGATCTTTTTGATTTTTATATTTATCAAGGAAATATTGGAGTTTTGAACATGCTTAATGTAAAGTATGTCATACAACAAGATGAAGAGGGCCAAAGCTATCCGGCAACGAACCCCGATGCCAATGGAAATGCATGGTTTGTTCAAAAACTTGTGCCAGTAAACAGTGCCGATGAGGAGATAAAGGCTTTGGGAAGTTTAGATACCAAAGAGGAAGCGGTATTCAACACCCGCAGTTTTTCAAATATAGAGACATTTGATTTTGAAATAGATTCTACAGCCTCGATTTCTTTGCAACGGTATGAACCGAATCACCTGACCTACGAATCCAATAATCCGAATACGGGAGTTGCCGTCTTTTCCGAAATGTATTATGCCCATGGATGGAATGCTTATATCGATGGACAAATCACTGGTCATTTTAAAGTTGATTATGTGCTTCGGGCACTTGAAATTCCTGAAGGAAAACATACGATTGAATTTAAATTCGAACCACAAATTGTGGCTACCGGTAGCAAGATTGCCCTAGCATGTTCATTGGTACTGGGTCTGATTGTTTTTGGAGGTGTCGGATTCGCTTTTTGGCGCTCCCGAAAGGAAGAAAAAACAGACGCTTAATGAAAAAGGTGCTGATCATCACCTACTATTGGCCACCTGCGGGCGGCCCTGGTGTGCAGCGATGGTTAAAATTTGTAAAGTATCTTCCTGAGTTTGATGTCGAACCTGTCGTATATATTCCTGAAAACCCACATTATCCTATTCAAGATGCATCGTTGATGGAGGAAGTTCCGGAAGGAATTTCAATATACAAACAAAAGGTTTTTGAACCCTATCGCCTTGCAGGACTTTTGTCTCCAAAAAAAACAAAACGCATTAGTTCAGGGATTATAAAAACAAAAGATCCTTCAGTTTTGGAAAAAGCCATGCTCTGGATTCGTGGTAATTTTTTTATTCCTGATGCCCGGAAATATTGGGTCACCCCGTCGGTAAAGTTTTTGTCAGATTTAATCGTAAAGGAACAAATCGAAACCATTATTACTACTGGGCCGCCGCATAGTGTTCATTTGATCGGACAACAGTTAAAAGAAAAGCACGCTTTGAAATGGGTGACCGATTTTCGTGACCCATGGACATCGATCGGGTACCATAAAAAATTACGTTTATCGGCTGCTTCCCAGAAGAAACATAAACAAATGGAGCATTTGGTATTGAATACTGCCGATCAACTTATAGTCACTAGTGAGATGACCAAGAAAGAGTTTGGAGAGATCACGAACAAACCTATAACGGTCATAACAAACGGCTATGATAACGATTTTAAGGGCAAAGTAGTGCTTGATAAGAGCTTTACCATTGCCCATGTAGGATCATTACTTAGCGGTCGAAACCCCAATAACCTTTGGAAAGCACTTTCACAACTCGCTTCTGAAAATGAAATGTTCAGGGCTGAATTGCAGTTGGAGTTTTTAGGGGTGGTAAGTGAAGATGTGCTAAATAGCCTAAGTCGGTATGAATTAGTGCCCTATATAAAATTAAAGGGATATGTTTCGCATGTCCAAGCCGTTCGTAGGCAACGGGGCGCCCAAGTGCTACTTTTGGTTGAAATTGATTCTGAGGAAACTGAGGGTATCGTTCCGGGGAAAATTTTTGAGTACATGGCGGCAAAACGTCCTATTTTGGCCTTAGGTCCAAAAAATTGGGAGGTACGAAACATGATTCGCGAGACCCAGACAGGAGAGGTATTCGATTATGAAGCGACAACCCAATTAAAAAATGTACTTTTAGATTGGTTCAAGGCATATAAGAAAGGAGTGTTGACTGTTAATTCGGGAAATATCGAAAAATACAGTAGAAGGGAGCTCACCCGAAAATTGGCCCAAAATCTTTAGGCTTTTATGGGAATCGTTTTAAAACAATCACTTAAAAACACTTTGGTAACGTACCTCGGCTTTGGAATAGGCGCGGCGAACGTCTTGTTTTTGTATACCAATTTTTTGACTGACGAATATTATGGGTTGGTCAATGTGATTTTATCGGCCTCTACTATTCTGATGCCCCTTTTGGCCTTTGGAGTTCCCAATACCCTAGTCAAATATTATAGTAGTTTTCAAGACGGCCGAACTTCCGATGGCTTTTTGACCTTGATGCTTTTGTTGCCGCTTGCACTCATACTTCCTGTAGCCCTGATAGCTTGGGTATCCAATGATGCCATCGGTGATTTTTTGTCTAAAGAAAATGCGTTGGTCAAGGAATATGTTTGGTATATTTTTCTCATCGGTATGGCCATGGCCTATTTTGAGGTTTTTTATGCTTGGGCACGCATTCGAATGAAATCCGTTTTCGGAAATTTCATGAAAGAAGTTTTTTCTAGGGTAGGGGTGACACTCCTCTTGGTTCTGGTCTATTTTGATATTATTTCGGTTCTATTTTTTCTAAAGGCCTTGGTCGCACTTTATTTTTTGCGAACAATCGCTATGAAGTTGTATGCATATAGTGTTAGAAAACCTCGATTGGTGTTCAATTTTCCGAAAAACACTAACCAGATTATCCTTTACAGCGCTTTAATTATATTGGGCGGGTCGGCCGCAGTGGTGCTTTTGGAGATTGACAAAGTAATGATTAACCAATTTATTGAAATTGAGAATGTGGCGTATTATAGTGTGGCAGGTTTTATCGCCACGGTAATTGCCGTGCCTTCACGGGCGATGCATCAGATAACGTATCCCTTGACCGCAGAACTGCTGAATAACAACGATGCAACAGGACTTAAAAAGTTGTACCAAAAAAGCTCGTTAACATTATTTATCGTATCGGGACTTTTGTTTTTATTGATACTCTTGAATTTAAACGATTTGTACGATATGCTTCCACCGGCGTACCGAAACGGATTTATGATAGTACTTTGGATAGGGCTCGCTAAACTTTACGATGCGGTTTTAGGTAATAATAATTCCATTTTATACAATTCGGAATACTACCGTACGGTTTTGATTATGGGAGTGCTATTGGCTATTCTGACCATTTTATTTAATTTATGGCTTATCCCCAAATACGGTTTAAATGGTGCTGCCATTGCCAGTTTTTCTGCATTTTTTATCTACAATACCGCAAAACTGGTCTTTGTGAAATTTAAATTCAATATGCATCCCTTTACCTCGGAAACGTATAAAGTGATGACCCTTTTGCTATTGATAGGAGGCCTTTTTTACTGTATACAGTTTTCGTTTCATCCCATCATTAACATAGCACTTAAGAGTTTTCTGATGGGTGCCATGTATATTGGTATTTTGTACTGGTTTAAAATTTCAGAAGATGTTTTTGGGGTGTTGTCAAAGTTTTTAAAAAGATAATAGAGACTTAGTTTTTCATATTTATAGCATGATTTATCGACTTAATGATAATGATATGTTCAAATACCTAGAGTATTGAAAAATGAAAAACTATCTAGTTTCAGAGGCTTGATTATGTTTTATATCTGTTTAGATTTTAAACAAAGATTTAAGCCGATAGCGATGTTGGTGGTTCCATAATCACCCAAGTAGTTCCTTCTTTTTGAAATTTTATTTTTAAACTGCTTAACTTTATTGTGCGGTCTTCGGGAGAAGAAAAAATATTGGCGTTTAAGGTGAGTAAAAGAATGTTCCCATCTTCTTCTTCAGACTGAAATTCAAAATAAATGGTTTTTCCTCTTTTTGCTTTGATGAAGTTTATAGAAACTATTTGAACTGGCTTATTTAACCTTTCTATTCGAATACTATTCTTTATCTTTTTATCAACCAAAAAAATATCAGGTTGCGTCAATACAAAAGGTAAATCGGCAAATCGTAATGCGAAATTGCTTCCGGGAAAAACATGATTATTAAGAACAGAATTGAGCACATTTACTTTTAATTCCGACAGTTCTTTATCACTTATGGGAGTTTGAATCGGCATGGTTTTCTTTTTTATTGTTTGGGAAAATAGTTCAGAATTTTAAAATGAATAGTGAATGTTTTTTGCCATAGCCTTTTATAGTTTTTTCGAAAGTTGAGAACCAAGGGCGGCCAGCCGTCCTTGGTTCTCAACTTTAAGATTAATTAAAGCCAAAAAAGATATTTTATGAGGTAGGATACCATTTGTGCCATAGTGCAGCATCTGTACCTTTTGCAAAAACATCTATTCTTCCGTTGCCCCATGAAACGGCTTCGGGATCCGAAGATAATGTGCCGCCCAATCGTTCCCAACCAGACCATCCGCTATTATACCATTTGTGCCATAATGCCATATCATTGCCCCTTACAAAAACGTCTAGCCTACCTGCAGACCATGAACAAACTGCGGGTCCGGAAGAAAGACCCCCACCTAGCCTTTCCCAGCCAGACCATCCATTGCTATACCATTTATGCCATAAAGCGTTATCACTTCCCCTGACAAAAACATCTATTCTTCCATTACTCCAGGATACAGCTGCAGGATCGGAAGTCAGAACACCGCCTAATCGTTCCCAACCAGACCATCGACCGTTATACCATTTGTGCCATAAAGCCATATCATTGCCCCTGACAAAAACGTCTAATCTTCCGGCAGACCATGAGCAAACTGCTGGCCCGGAAGAAAGTCCGCCCCCTAATCGTTCCCAGCCCGACCATCCGCCGCTATACCATTTGTGCCATAGGGCCATATCTGTCCCGCGGACAAAAGTATCGATCCTTCCATTGCTCCATGACACGGCAGCGGGATTTGCGGTTATTACTCCGCCCAATCGTTCCCAACCAGACCATCCGCCACTATACCATTTGTGCCATAAAGCCATATCTGTTCCTCGAACAAAAGTATCTAATCTACCCGAGGCCCAAGAACATGCACCGGCACCAGAGGTAAGTACCCCACCCAATCTTTCCCAGCCTGACCACTGGGTAGCTGCACCGTAAATTGACTGTATTCCTGCAACATCATCAGCTTCAAGGTTTCTGTGGGGACCACCATAATAGGGGTACATCAAAGCTCCTGAAATTGTTGAATGTGCCAGCCCTAGTGAATGACCAAATTCGTGGGCGGCTACTGTAACTAAATCAATACCTGATGCAGGCAAGTTCACTGACCAGGTTTCTGCTTCGTCAAAATGTGCATCGCCTGCAATATCCCCGCCATTTGGTGGAGGGTAATAAGCATGTGCCAAAACCCCGCCAGGACCATCAAAAGTATTTCCGTCGCCATGGGACCCGCTTTCAAAACGAATTTTTATGTGTGGATTGTTCGAAAAAGGAACTTCGGTGAAGGTTAAGGGGGTCACCGCGCTCCATAAGCCTAAGGCTTCCGAAATTGCCGTCCTTACTTCACCTTGTGTCAAATCTGAAGAAAAGTTTTGAAAACCGTAGGTGAGGGCATTTGTGGGCCATTTGTTCCCTTGTGCGATAAATGCTGCCGTGTCGGTAAACCCACAACGAGGTTTTTTCATGAGTTCTAAGGTCGATTTATCCAATTCCCCAGTAACCTTCAATCCATTTAATTCTTGAAACTTCTCAAGCGCTAGCTCGGTATTTTGATCAAACTGTTCTTTGTTTTTTGGAGAAGAAGGTAAATCTGTTTTTAGCGCTACCCCAGAAAACTCGGCGCTTATGTTATCTTCAAAATAACCAAACTTCGTAAGATATTGATGTAGACGCTCAACGTTTATACCCTTTGACCCTTTTTTTAAATTACTTGTTTGAGGTACGTATGACTTCGTGGCGGTATCTAAGACCGCTTGCTGAACCGAAATATTTTCCTGTTTTTTCATTTTAATATTTTTAAGTTTATGTTGTTTTCTTTTTAAGATGAATGTGTCAACTGAAGCTTCCACGAGCCCGGAATGTCAATGGTCTTTAAGTTATTTTTTTCCGCTTTGATAGCCGCCGATTCATCGTTCATGCCTCCTGTGGGCATTTCCTCGTGAGTATGGATATCAATTTGGGACTCAACAGAGGTTGATTGCATCCCATTTCCCATGTTTCCTATTGGCATCTCACTATTGCTTGAAGACATCTGCGTGCTCGAATTATCTTGCATGTCATTCATATTGCCTAAGGGCATCTCATTGCCTGACGCTGGCATTTCGCCGCTGAAATTTTGTGGGTTGTCATTCATAGTACCCATGGGCATTTCTCCATCTAATGATGGCATTTGACCATCGTTCATGTTTCCCGAGGGCATTTCGGACCCTAGTATTTCATTTCCTGAATTAATCATTTTATTGTTCATTCTTTTGGATTTTAAATTGATGGGATTAAAAAGTTTCAGGTATTGTTTTACCTGCTAAGCCACCATACATGGGCTCTTAGAATTTGTTCCGTAGCAACAGTTACACTTGAAGGCAGGCCTTTCGGGGCTTTTAATCGGGAAGTATAGGGTATAGCGATTCTCTAATACAAATTCCTACTAAAGTCAAATTCCTATGTGGCTAGACGGGTATTTGTAACTGCTCTAATTTTGTAATATCAAGAAGTTTTTAGGAAGTCGGGGGGTAACCTATTTCTAAGTTTTTTTCTCTCCTCATACGCACGATGTTTTTAGGTTGAACAATAGTTTACATCGAAATTCGTGAGTGCCCAGCGAATTCATCTTGTCAAGACTTTCAACAAGGAAATGTATGCGTGTATAGGCACTAACATAATAGTATACGCTCTATCTAGGGGACTTTCAGTGTTTTTAAGATGGTATTGGTTCGACTTTTAGGGAGAAGAGCCGATTGCGCGCGTAATTTAAGTTTATTCTTTTTAATTTGACAGAAAAAATGTATGTATTGTAGGTTATTATGTATAAACGGTATGGTTTTGACGCTGCTTTTCTTAAGACCTAACTGGAGTTTTCCGGTTTGTTCATACTTCTAATGAAGTACTATTCAAATCGCTATCGTTTAAATAAGCAATAGGCCGTCTGACTTTTCAGAATTTCAAAAATTTTTTTAAAAGTTATTTTTGGCTTTGGAATCGAAGATCATGCCTAATTAGATCTAGACCCGATTTTTTCTTTATCCAAAATATTTTTATGCTAACTTTATCAGCCTATTTTGAAAATATATGGGTTTTTGTATCAAAGGCAATTTTAGTGGCTCGCTCTGTCTTAATTTTCATGAGCCCTTAAGTAATATTGTTGTGAAAGTCTATCTTCCTGAAGAATCCATTGCCAACAATAGAAAAACAAAGTATACTTTTGAAATCTTGAAAGACGAGGCAGTTAAGAAAAAGAATAAGCTTCTATTAGGGTTAGGAAAAACAGATGCTTCAGGAAATTATGAAATAAAACTGTCAGATCAATATAAGGGAGGACCCGTAGCATTTGACATTGAAGTAACCGAAGTACCCAACCAGAAAGTTAAAATTACCAAGAAAATTCAGTTTACGGTCACCACCTTACAACCGGTCTGGAAAGAGGTAGATGGTGAATCGCATTATAGTTGGCACTATTGTTTGCCTTATCATTTCTGGGGTGGTATACGCACAGCTTTCGATGCTTGGTTAATTTGTGGGCATGTGAAATCATCCTCAGATAATAGAACCCCCATTGCGGGAGCAAAAGTTTCCGCTTATGATTCCGATTGGATAAAAGATGATCTGCTGGGAACTGTATCGACAGACAGTTCAGGATACTTTCGAATTGATTATAGCAGTATCGATTTTAAACAAACATTTTTATCTCCTTTAGTTAATGTCGAAACACCCTTTTCGGCAATACCCGGGCCTGGGGTTTATTTCAAAGTAGTATCCCATGAGGGTATTATGTTATACGAAGAAGGTAAATCTGATGGTAAGAAAATGTCACGCCTTAATATTCCCAATTGCTTTGGAATTGAGCTTTATGTTGATTGTAACGCATAAATTTTTATAGGAAACCATCAAAAAGTAAATGTTTAGAAACTTTAAAAAAAATAAAAAGAATACGCATGAATAGAACAATGAAATCAAATCAAGACGCTGTTTTATCACTATTAAAAGCGACACTGGTGAACTGGCAGGCAGTGTTGGCGAAGGTTGTTGCCAATTTTGATTGTACCACAGGCACTATTCATTTTCTAGAGAAAGGTACCCAAGTTTTGAAGTTACAGGCATATCAGGGTATTCCTGAATTTCTACTCCCAAAATTATCGGAGATACCTATTGGAAAAGGAATGGCCGGTATCGCTGCCGAACGTCGGGAGCCGGTAGAAATGTGTAACTTGCAAACCGACAGTTCTGGAGTGGCAAGACCAGCTGCCAAAGAAACCAAGGTAGAAGGTTCAATTGCCGTTCCTATGTTACTCGATAGTACTTTATATGGGGTTTTGGGCATAGCAAAACCCCTTCCCTATGATTTTACTAGTGAAGAAAGCAGCGATTTATTGGCTATAGGAGTGGCCATTAGTAAAGTTATCGAAGCGGGCCAAAAATAGCAATTCCCCAATGCAATTTAAGCTCTAAAATTTGCAGATGAGAATCAAAACACCCTTATTTTGGGCTTACATTCAAAACCTGTATTATTTTTTGGAAAATCATATGGTTGTCATAAACACCTGTGAATTCGTTTGATTGGGGTCCGTAAGCAAAAAGCGGAACCATAGTTCCTGAATGATCGGTAGATGCGAAGTCGCCTTCTATAACATGATCGCTATTTGAACCGTGGGGCAAGCTAAAACCAGAAGTTTCGTGATCCGCGGTTATTATGACCAGTGTGTTTTGATTCTCATCTGCAAATTTTAGAGCTTCACTGATCGCCTTATCGAAAGAAATTCCCTCGGTAACAATACCCCCAACCGAATTTTTATGACCGTAAGAGTCAATGTTAGCACCTTCGACCATCAAGAAAAATGGCTTACCTTTTTGATTTAAATGGGCAAGACCCTGCTCGGTCAACAATGCAAGAAAATCTATTGATTCTATTTCATCAGCATAGAAAAATGCCGTGCGATCAATTGCCATCCCACCTATTTGAGAAGGAGCTTTGGCAATTTTAAAAAAACCTTTATTATCCTCTTTATAGTCGCCCTTGCCCACAACTAAATTCAGAGGGCTTTTAAAAAGGTCTTTTAAAATACCGTCAGATTGTGATCGATCGATTTGATGCGCATAAAAAGAACTAGGTGTGGCGCCTGTTACGTCATCGTTAGTTATGATACCTGTCGAAAAGCCTTTTTTAGAAAGTATTTCGGTCAGGTTATCTATTTTTTTTCCATCTTTATCAGTGCCAATGGCCCTGTTGTTGGTCTTTTTTCCAGTTGATATGGCGGTTGCCCCTGCGGCAGAATCGGTAGTGAAGTCATCGGCCGATTGTGTTTTTATAAGCCCGATATTTTTTAATTGGGTAACCGATAGATTGCCTTTGTTTGCATGTTGGGTAGCGGTAATTTGGGAAAGTCCGTTACCATCGCCAATTAAAAGAATTACATTTTTAACCGGTTTTTTCACGCCATCTGAAGCAAAGGTTGGCGTATAAACCGTTGAATAATTTTCACTGATGCCGAAAGTTCGGTCATCTAAGGTTTTTACATAATCGAAACATTCAAAAGGTTTGTCGGTGTTGATGAAATCGACCCCCATACTTGTAAATGCCTGCCATGCCGTTTTAGTATCTGGTGTTCCCCAAAAACGAAAAGGCTTTTTTAAGGCATGTCCCATTTTTATGGTATTGATTACTGTGGTGCTGTCGGTTTTGGTCAATCGACCGAGTCCGTTCCATTTCGAGAATTTCCCAAAACTTAAACTTACAAGAGCAATTTTGTCGGCTATTTGCACATCATTGACAGGGTCCAAACTTTGATAATCGAACAAAATAAATTCGGGATAGTTTACATACTCCTCAGGCATGGGGCGATTTCCGGAGATGACAAATGAGATATTACCATGTTTTGTAAGTGTCGGATAATTTTGCAAAAGCTTGGTTATCGCCTCTAAAGTAGAATAGGCCTCAGATTTTATGTCTATAAGCAATTGTAATTTGGTGTCGGTCACGACCCCAAGCGAAATGCTTTGTTGCAGCGGTTTGATGTAAAGCACTTCAAGACTTCGATCTTTTCGAATTTCATTTGCAGAATGCGCTACATAGAGTCCTCCGTCCCTTAAAAATACATCAGCTTCTATTGAAGTTGCTCCAGATGCTAAAGCATTCCAAAATGGAATGTTACGATAATAGTCATTGTGTGAGTGAATTCGATATTGGGTTAAATCTTGGGCCATGATTGTTTGACCAAATACGAGGAATAGAATAAGAACATGCTTCATTGTGAAAAATTAAAATTGTAACATTAATTGTTAAGGTGTGGTTTCCATTTTTTTTAAGATAGTCTAATTTGTGAGTAAGCTAGAATAAAATATTAGAATGAGCGATTTAATTAATCCGATGCAAGTTTTGCGATAGGATATTGCAAATTATTCTGACTTCCGCTCTGAAATAAGATGGTATTACGCGTTGCAAGATTTTATTTTTAAGTGTGATTTAAATTACTAAATTGTAAAAAAAATATAATTATTGTTAATTTTTCGTAAAATTATCATAATTATCTCGGTTAAAGTATAGCAATTCTTTTACATGGAATTAAGTTTTGTTTGCTCGAGTACTACGTTCTTTGAATCTTTTTATTAATTAACTCAACACTTATGAAAAAACTGAAATTTTTGATGTGTGTCCTTTTGATTGGTTTCACTACCCTCTCATGGTCGCAAACTACGGTATCCGGAACCGTTTCCGATACCCAGAACGTACCTTTGGCGGGTGCTACGGTTCTTGAAAAAGGAACATTGAACGGTGCAACCACCGATTTTGATGGTAATTTTACGCTAGAAGTTTCTGATGGAGATGCCGTGCTAGTGGTTTCCTATCTGGGCTACGCAACACTTGAAGTACCTACTAACGGGCAAAGTAGTATTGACGTTCAACTTCAAGATGATGCTTCGCAATTAGACGAAGTCGTCGTCGTGGGTTATGGAACCCAAAAAATCAAAGATGTAACAGGTGCCGTTAAACGTGTTACCAGCGAAGACTTCAATAAGGGAGTCGTCAATAATGCTGGCCAGCTTATACAAGGTAAGGCTGCGGGCGTAAATGTTACCTCGTCTAGCGGTGAGCCTGGTAGTGGGCAGCGGATCGTTATACGTGGTCAAGGAACCATCCGTCAGGGTTCTGGACCACTATTTGTTTTAGACGGGTTTCCCCTAGGATTGGCCGGAACTGGCTCCGGTGGAAGTCCTTTGAATTTTATAAATTCCGATGACATCGAATCTATCGACGTTTTAAAAGATGCCTCTGCAACGGCAATCTATGGATCAAGAGGTGCCAATGGGGTGATTATTATTACAACCAAAAAAGGAAAAGCGGGCGTTTCCAGAGTCTCGCTTTCTTCCAGCCTAGGTGTCTCGACATTAGCGCGTAAATTAGATGTGTTCAGTGCTGATGAATTTCGTCGAGAAGTGGCTGCTATTCCTGGAAACGAGCTAATAGATGGTGGAGGAAGTACCGACTGGCAAGAAGAATTGACCAGAGCGGCCATCACGCAAAACTATAATCTTGTTTTATCGGGCGGCACAGATAAACTAAATTATTATGCTTCTTTAGGACTACAAGATCAAGAGGGGATTGTATATAATTCCGATCTAAAAAGAACAAGTGCCAGGATCAATGTAACTCAAAAATTATTAGAGGATCGATTGAGAATTGATTACAATTTAAACACGACAATCACTGAACAATCGAGAAATAATAATGTAGGATATTCAACAAACCCGACATTTAATGCCTATACGGCCGATGGGGAAATTAATAATCCGTTAAATTGGAACAATCCCTTGTTAAGCAATAAATACAATGGAGACTTTTCAGAATCTCGAAGAATTATTTTCAATGTATCGCCTTCTTTTGAAATTTTGGATGGCTTGGTTTACAAACTCAATTTTGGTTACGAGAATAACTCGACCGACAGTGATCAACAGACAATTGCAAATACAGAGCGTAATGATCTGGGTAGCTTAAGCCAAGGTTTTGGGAAATATAGAAATACCCTTATTGAAAACTACTTGACGTACACTTTCGATGTTGGAGAACACAATTTAAGTATTTTAGGGGGGCACTCGTATCAAAAAACCTTTTCTAGAACCAGCAATTGGTCTATTGATGAGTTTCCTGCAGATACCGGAATAGATCCTCGTAACAACCCGGGATTGGGCGGTGATCTTAACCTTACTGATAATCGTCCTTCTGGAAGCACTTGGGAGAACGAATTGCAATCTTTCTTTGGAAGGGGGAATTGGAACTTTAAAGACCGTTATATGTTTACCGCAACGGTCAGGGCCGATGGTTCTTCAAAATTCGGGGAGAACAATAAATACGGCGTATTCTCTTCTTTTGCCGGATCCTGGAGATTGATTGAAGAAGATTTTATGGACGGTTCGATTTTTAGCGATTTAAAATTAAGAGCAGGTTGGGGACAAACAGGAAATCAAGAAATTCCGAATAAAATTACGCTGGAATCCTATTCGGTAAGTAACTCAAGCAATGTCAGTTATCCGATTGATCAAAATGGGGCATATCCTGTTGGGTCAGAGTATACCCGTTTCGCGAATCCTGATATTCAATGGGAAGTTTCAACACAATCGAATGTCGGTCTTGATTTTGGATTGTTTGATGGTAGTTTGACAGGTACGGTCGATTATTTCCATAAAGTATCCGATAACATTTTATTGGAGGTTGTTCCGGTAGACCCCATTGTCCCTGCTCCGACGTATTGGACCAATGTTCCTGACATGACCATTACCAATAAAGGGTTAGAAATTGCTCTGGATTATTCCAAACGTAACTATGAAGGTTTCTCCTATGCCTTTGGAGGAAATGCCACTTTTATTGATAATGTGGTAGAAGATTCTCCTTTTACGATTGTAACCACGGGATCTGCTTCCGGTCAAGGGCTTACCGACGCCACTATCAATGGATTTGTGAGCGGTGAACCCATTGGTTCTTTTTATATGCAAACGTTTCTAGGTATTGACTCAGATGGTCTTTCACAGTTTGCCGATAGTGATGGTGACGGTGATATTACCGAAAACGATCGAACAGTTGTTGGAAGTGCCCTACCGGATATGACTTATAGTTTTTATGTCAATTTAAGCTATAAGCGGTTAGATTTAAATATGAATTTTAACGGGGTAAGTGGCAATGAAATATATGACCATACGGCAATGGGGAGTTTTTACAAAACACTATTGGCCAAATCAAACAATACAACGCCCATAGCAACTGAATTTCCAGAAGAAAGTATCATAAATTCGGCGGCGGTTTCAACACGTTATTTAAAAGATGGTTCGTACTTAAGGCTGAATAACTTGACGTTGGGGTATTCGTTTGATACACAATCAATGGCGTGGGCTTCAAACTGGCTCCAAGAATTGCGACTGAGTTTCACCGGTCAAAACCTATTTGTAATAACCGATTACGATGGGTATGATCCTGAAGTAAATCAAGATAGTTCAACGAATGGAATTCAATCTTTTGGTATCGATAAGTTCGCTTATCCAAAAGCCAAAACATTTGTATTCGGTGTCAATGTCTCCTTTTAATAAAAAATATAAATAGAATGAAAAGCAAGATAAAATTAGCATTGTTGTGCAGCGGCATGTTATTAGGTTGGAATTGTACAGATCTTGAAGAGAACGTTTTAGACGAATCTTTAAACCCAAGTACCGAGGGTATTGATGAAGCAGTGGCAGCTTTGGCACCTGTGTATGCAAATGCAAATAATGACATATGGCGACATACCAAATACTTTGCCATGCAGGAAATCTCTACAGATGAAGCCATTTTACCGTACAGAGGAGGTACTGATTGGGGTGATGGCGGGAAATATTCGGATTTATATCGTCATGCCATGACCCCTGGTAACGCTATTATGAAAGATGTTTGGGAAGGAACCACAAAACATATCGCTAGAGCTGTTAGTGCAATCAATGCGTTAACACCGTTGATTGAAACAAATCCACAGGCGGTGGTTTATTTAGCGGAAGCTAGGGCAATGAGGGCTCTTTATAACCATATTTTGTTGGATGCTTTCGGATTGGTTTTTGTAAAGGATAATATCGATGATCAATCGGTAATCTTAAGAGGAAGTGAAGCGGTTGATTATTTGATAAGTGAATTATTGGCTGCCGAACCCAATTTATCGACAACTACAGAGGTGGGCCCAGGTAGAATAACAAAAACTGGTGTTTGGGCACTATTGGCAAGGATTCATTTAAATGCACCGGTGTACCGAGATCCCTATGGTACCCCTGATTTCACTGATGCTGATATGGACGCCGTTATACAATACACAAACCAGGTCATTAATTCTGGCGAGCACACCCTTTCGGCTGAATATTTTGAAATATTCGATGATGAGAACCATACAAATACAGAATTAATTTTTGCCATTGATCAACGGGAAGATTTAGATGGTCATAATCGTATGGCTTATTTCTCAATGTCTGGAGATTTTTACCCACTTCCAGAATTCCCTAGTGCGAATGGTACTGATGCTGCAGCCATAACATCTGATTTTTATCAGACATGGGTTGATGCCTATGGCGATGTAGACCCTGCAGATGCAGATCCCCGGTTTCATAAAGATAATTTAATCAATGAACCTGGATGCGTAAGTGCAGAAGATTTTGAAATTGACAGAGGTATTTATAGAGGGCTCTTGTATGGCTTGCAGCACGATCAGGGAGGAGACCCCTTTGAGCGATGTGAAGGGGATAAATATGTGGTGGATTTGGTCGTGAACCGTAGATCAGAGGTCGGTGATCCGGTCTTCCATTCTTTAGAAATTGATTTTACTGCCAATAGTTCACATAGTAGTGGCTATCGCGTAGAAAAGTATGAATTCAGTAAAACTTCCGATTCAGGTAGAAATAAAGGACAGGCCGATTTGGTAATACTTCGGTATGCCGATATGTACCTGATGCGTGCAGAAGCCATGCTTAGAAAGGGAGATGTTGGTGCAGCTCTTGCCGATGTGAATTTTGTTAGGGCCTCAAGAACCGCTAGGCATACTGCCCCGGCACTTGACGCAATGGATCTCGATATCTTGTATCGCGAGCGTGGCTTTGAGTTTTATTGGGAGTTTCAAAGACGAACCGATATGATTCGATTTGGGAAGTATGAAGATTCTTATACTGAAAAAACCAATTCCGATCCACAGAAACGTGTTTTTCCAATTCCTCAAAGCGCGGTTGACGGCGCCTCTATTCTTGAAGGATACTTGGTGCAAAACCCAGGGTACTGATAAGTAGTGTATTTTTGAAATGAAATTTGAAAGGCTGGGAACTATATCCCAGCCTTTACTTTTTTGATTTCATTGAGAACGATTTTTAATATTCCGAGAGTGCAAAAGTTAAAACCCCGCAGTAGACGAATCCACTACGGGGCTAAACAACTAACCAACCTAAAAACTATTTTTAATATCTTCTTGAACTTCTCGAAACTGATTTACTACTTGAACTTCTATTACTTCTAGCAGGAGCCTTGCTTACCGAACTCCTCGAAGAACTTCTTGTTGATACACTTTTACTTCTACTAGGAGCCCTGCTCACTGAACTCTTAGAAGAACCTCTTGACGAAGAGCTTCTTGAAGCAACGCTACGCTTTTGATTTGGCGCTTTACTTACAGATGATCGCCTCACAGAACTTCTACTCGAAACGGTATTACTTCGTGATGTTCTTGAACTTGGGGCTTTTGAAACTGTTCGCGTCGTTCTTGAAGTACTTCTTATCGATCTGTTGTTCACAGGTTTTTTTATCGTGGTAGTACTTCTTGTTACGGTTCGTCCTTTAGGAGATGAACTGCTTACCTCTCTTTTTGTAATTGTTCTACCTGAAGGGGTATTCGACTTTCGTATAGTACTGCTTCGTACGGTTCTTCCAGTTTGATTTGAACTTCTATTGGTTCTACTTCTTACGTCAGAAGTTCTGGTAGTCTTACGACCAAGATCCCTACTTGACTTTCCAGTACTTCGCTGCGTAACGACTCTTCTGCTTCGAACAGCGTTGTTACGTGTGGTCACTCTTTTATCGTTACGATAAATCGAAGCTCTTTCGCGACGTGGGCTGTTATATTTATGTATTTTACCGACTTTGGCGTAAGCCTTTCTATAATTATGTCTGTAGGGGTGAAAATAGGTATATCTAACGGGGCTGTAATATCTTCTATAAGGGCTATTGAATACTAGGGAGAATCCTATAGCCGGTCTTAAGAAAAACCTGTGAAATGGTCTATAAACATAATGTCTATTGTAAATATTGATATATCCGGTATGATAGTCATAAATACCATTGTGATTGTAATAAACATGCATACCGCCCAATCGATAAACTCTTCCGTTTCTATATGATATTTGAACATCTCCAACCTGAGATACACGACCATAATAGTCATAATAAATTGGAATATTCTCTACCTGGATTACGGCACCATAATCATCGTATTGGGCATAAGGGCTGTAGTCAAAACCTGAATTGAATGTAATTTTGTTTCGACGACCGTTTATATAATTATCGATATAAAAGTCAAATTCACCGTCAGGAAATACAGAAAACGTTACGTTGTTCTCAACAAAAATAAAAGCGTTATTGTTATATCTATAAGTATTGCGTTCTGCAACCTTATCTTCAGTATTTACGGCCATGGTACTCGTAGTACTAAAAACTAGCGCTGTAAAGAGGAGTAGTAAATTTCTCATGATGTAAGGTTTTATGTTCCTGAATGCAACTATTTACATTCGCTTAGTATATACCAAACAGCGTGCCAAAAATACCAATAACATCATATATAGTTGATTATCAGTATTTTGTATATTAAATTTAGGGGGTATAGAAGTTGTGAATGGAGGGGTTTGTCTTCTTTATCCAGAAAAAAGAACCAAGCTTAGACCAAAAAAATCAGCTATTTTTAAGGGTTAACTTTATACCCTGTCAAGAACAGAAGTGCCTAGTGGACCATTAACTTTTCCTCTAAATATCGTGCGGTATATGAGGTTTCATTCTTAATTATTTCCTCTGGAGTGCCTTGAACGATAAGTTGGCCACCGTTGGCCCCTCCCTCAAGTCCAAGGTCAATAATATGGTCGGCACATTTAATAAGTTCGATATTATGCTCGATTACCACAATAGAATGACCCTTTGAAATCAGGGCATCGAAAGATTTTAATAATTTTTTGATATCATGAAAATGGAGTCCGGTTGTTGGCTCATCAAAAATAAACAAAGCTTTATCCTTAGTAGTACCTTTGACCAAGAACGAGGCCAACTTGATGCGTTGCGCTTCACCACCGGATAGGGTAGAGGAAGACTGTCCCAACGTAACATAGCCAAGACCGACATCTTGCAAAGGCTTTAGTTTGCCTGTTATTCGTATTTGCCCATGCACTTCGAAAAATGCGATAGCATCGTCTATAGTCATGGTGAGGACATCGTCGATAGATGCATCTTCGAATTTCACCTCAAGAACTTCTTTTTTAAAACGTTTTCCTCCGCACGTTTCACATTCAAGATGAACATCGGCCATGAACTGCATTTCCACGGTTATTTCGCCTTCTCCTTTACATTTTTCGCAGCGACCTCCATCCACATTAAAAGAAAAATGCTTTGCTTGGTAGCCTCTGATTTTACTTAGTTTTTGTGAGGCAAACAAATTTCGAATGTCGTCATAGGCCTTAATATAGGTTACCGGGTTTGACCGTGAAGACCGCCCAATGGGGTTTTGGTCGACGAATTCAACATGTTTAATAGACTTATATTTACCTTCAACCGATGTATATTGACCAGCTTTTTCACCATAACCTCCAACTTCTTTAAGAACGATAGGATATAACAATTTTTTTACCAGGGTACTTTTTCCACTTCCAGAAACTCCCGTGACGACGGTGAGTACATTTAAGGGAAAGGTGACATCGATATTTTTGAGGTTGTTTTCGCGTGCTCCCTTTATTTCGATAAACTGTTGTGAGGTTCTCCTTTTATGTGGAATTTCAATTTCTTTGGTACCGTTCAAATAGCTGGCGGTTAGTGATGAAGACAGTAAAATTTCGTTCAAAGTGCCATGCGCCACAACTTCACCACCATTTGTGCCTGCCTCAGGACCTATGTCTATTACTTCATCGGCCGCTTTCATAATATCTTCATCGTGCTCCACGACGATTACTGTATTGCCCAGATCGCGAAGTGATCTTAATACTTCAATAAGGTTTTCAGTGTCCTTTGGGTGCAGACCGATACTGGGTTCATCAAGTATATACATGGAACCGACAAGACTACTGCCCAAAGAGGTGGCTAAGTTGATACGTTGACTTTCACCGCCCGACAAAGTATTCGATTTTCTATTCAGAGTGAGGTAGTTTAAGCCCACATTATTCAAAAATCCTAAACGTGTTATGATTTCTTTTAGAAGGCGATCTGCTATTTGCCCATCGTGACTCTCTAAAACAAGTCCGTCAAAAAAAGCTGTGAGATTTGAGATAGGTAGTTCAACAAGATCGGAAATTGATTTCCCCCCAACCTTTACATAATCTGTTTCTTTTCTCAAGCGCTTACCTTTACATACATTGCATTTGGTCTTTCCGCGATATCTAGAAAGCATTACCCTGTTCTGTATTTTGTAACTTTTCTCTTCGAGCATTCCAAAGAAATTGTGCAGCCCAATAAAATGATCGTTACCTTCCCAAACCAATTGTTTTTGTACTTCTGAAAGCTCAAACCAAGGTTTGTGAATCGGAAAATCAAATTTGTAAGCCGAATTTACGAGCTGGTCACGGTACCAGCCCATACTTTCACCGCGCCATGGAAACACCGCGTTTTCGTAAACTGAAAGTGAGGTATTGGGTATGACCAGGTCTTCGTCAATACCTATGACATCTCCGTATCCTTCGCATTTCGGACAAGCCCCATAGGGATTATTAAAGCTGAACAAATGAACATTTGGTTCAAGAAATTGCATTCCATCCAATTCAAAATTATTACTGAATGGTATTTGTTTTTCGGTTTTTAATTCCTCAATAATACATTCCCCTTTTCCTTCAAAAAATGCCGTGTCAATAGCATTGGCCAACCTATTGTAAAAATCTTCATCGTTTTTAGTAATGATACGGTCGACCACGAGATAAAATTCCCTTCCTATGTTTTCGGGGGCCGCATCGATGCGCAATACCTTTCCTTTATATTTTATTCGGGCGTAGCCTTGTTTGGCAAACAACTGTAATGACTTAAAGGGGTCTCTTTCTCGCTTGACGGTAATTGGGGCCAAAAGCAATAATTTAGTTTCCTGATTGTAAGTTTTGATATAACTTACAACATCGGATACGCTATGCTTCCTTACTTCTTGACCTGAAATTGGACTGATTGTTTTTCCGATTCGCGCATAAAGAAGTTTTAAATAATCATAAATTTCGGTTGTCGTGCCTACGGTAGAACGGGGATTGGTCGAATTTACTTTTTGCTCTATGGCAATGGCCGGGGCTATACCTTTAATATAGTCAACCTTCGGTTTGTCAAGTTTCCCCAAAAATTGTCTTGCATATGACGAAAGGCTCTCAACATACCTTCGTTGCCCTTCGGCATATAGGGTGTCAAAGGCAAGACTGGACTTTCCCGAACCCGAAAGACCTGTAATCACTACCAGTTTATTTCGGGGAATAACTACGTCTATATTTTTCAAATTGTGCAGATTGGCACCTTTGATAATAATATTTTCTTTAGGACTAACATCTAGAATCGTCGACATACTCGTATTTAAGTTGGCAAAGATACAATATGTACATTTTAATAACCAGAAATGTATAGATGGCACCAATATTGTATGTATGGTATCACAATTTTTTTGTGACCATTTAAAATTTTCTATATTTGAATTCTATAATTTACTAAAGCATAATCGCCTATAGCATAAACAATTACTTTTTAAAAATTAGATTTTAACCCCAAGAACCTCTACTTCCGATAACTATCGGAATATGAGAACACTAGTTTTAACCAAAAAGTAATTGATATGGAAACACAGGTAGAAGATTCCTTACTTATTAAGAAATATATTAACGGAGACGAAAAAGCTCTAGAGACTTTGATCGATCGGCATAATCAACGTATTAGTTGTTTTATATATTCTAAAGTGAATGATCGAACAATTACAGAAGACATTTTTCAAGATACCTTTATTAAGGTTATTCGAACCTTAAAACGAGGAACATATAATGAAGAAGGTAAGTTTCTTCCTTGGGTAATGCGAATTGCCCACAACCTAATTATAGACCACTTTAGAAAAAGTAATAGAATGCCTATGTTTCATGGAAACGAAAGCTTTAGTATCTTTTCTATCATGAGTGATGAGCAACTGAATGTTGAAGGACAAATTATAAAAAATCAAATTGACTCTGACTTGGGGGTGCTAATTGCCGAGCTGCCTCAAGACCAAAAAGATGTACTGATGATGAGAATCTATAGAGATATGAGTTTTAAGGAAATTTCAGAAAATACAGGGGTCAGTATCAACACGGCACTTGGTAGGATGCGTTACGCACTAATTAACTTAAGAAAGATAATTGAGCAAAACAATATTGTTTTAACGAATTAATAGACAGTACATCGAACGAATTGACTTCTTCTGCTTTAGTGACGTTATTTAGCCAAACAACACTGAAGTACGTATTATGGAAGAGATTTACATTAAGAATTCAGGAAAAAACGAACTTGTAAAAGCCAAGTCAGAAACCATTCGATTTTTATTGAACTATTCAAAGTCTTTAAATATTACGAATATAAAGGGACATAAGTTCGAAAGTAATTTGAACTAACAACCTTACTTAATTCTTTACCTATAACCTTAAGACCTTTAGTGTCTTAAGGTTTTCTATTTTAAATGGTAAGCGGATTCTAAACCGTTTACGGTTTTTTTATGTTTCCTTAATCTCATTTGTTGGTAAAAACCTACAATAGGGATACTGAAAATTCTACCAGTATCATAGATTGTCCAAATTCTTATCGGTTTAGATATTTTTGAAAAAGAAGCTCTTCATCAATAAATTAGGGCGGTTTATTTATTTATCATAACAATTTTGACATGCAACAGATAAAAACTTGAATTATTGTTGTCAAAAATAGAAAATGATGGTTTCACATCAAAAAGTAGCCGTTTGACAACATACTTTTTTTCTGTCACCCCCTTTTATCTAGTTTTAGATCATAATTAAGAAATCAAAGCTAATTAACCGCTTAAAAATTAATCTAACAACTTAAAATCAGCTTACGGCAAAGTAAGCCCTAATCTTAACCAAAAAAAAGTAATCGGCATGGAACTACAAATTGAAGACTCAGTATTAGTAAGAGATTATATCAGTGGAGACGAAAGATCTCTTGAAATTCTGATTAACCGTCATAACCAACGAATTACAAGCTTTATATACTCAAAAGTTTTGGATAGGGATGTTACGGAAGATATTTTTCAAGATACCTTTATTAAGGTTATCAAGACCTTAAAAAAAGGTACTTATAGTGAAGAAGGTAAATTTTTGCCTTGGGTAATGAGAATCGCACACAATCTTATAATCGATCACTTCAGAAGAAATAAAAGAATGCCTAAATTCGAAGGAAGCGACGATTTTAATATTTTTTCTGTGATTGGCGACGATAAGTTAAATGCCGAAAAACAAATTATAAAAGACCAAATTACGGAAGATCTTAAGCACCTTATCGAAGAATTACCTGAAGACCAAAAAGAAGTGTTGGTCATGCGTATTTACAAGGACATGAGCTTCAAAGAAATTTCAGAAAACACAGGTGTTAGCATTAACACGGCACTTGGAAGAATGCGATATGCCCTTATTAATCTTAGAAAAATCATTGACAAAAATAGTATTGTATTGACCAATTAAAAAGTGGTCTTTTGAAGAGTAGACAATAATTTAATTTTAGTTGCGTTATCTTATACATAACAATACTATAAATATGGAAAAAATCTACTCTCAACACGAAAACAGATGTCAACTTGTGGCAACGAGCTCTGAAACAATTCAATTTTTATTGAATTATTCAAAATCTTTGCATATTGTCGAACACAAAAATTTCAAATTCGAAAGTATTTTGAATTAAGTAATGACCCGTTTATTTTCGGGTCTTTTTGTTTTTAAAATATTCATCCAGAACCTTCTTCCTTCCTATGGTTCTGGTTATAATATCTTTGTCCAAATTCCAGCCTCTTGCGGGAGAGTATTGGCGTCCGTACCAAATTATCTGTAAATGCAGGTCGTTCCATAAGTTTTTTGAAAACAGCCTTTTAGCATCCTTTTCGGTTTGAGCAACATTTTTTCCATTTGAAAATCCCCATCGGTACATTAGGCGATGTATGTGTGTGTCTACTGGGAATGCAGGTATCCCAAAGGCCTGTGAAACTACCACGCTGGCAGTCTTATGGCCCACTGAAGGCAATTCTTCCAGTAAAGCAATATCTTGGGGTACTTCACCATCATATTTTTCTATTAGAATTTTTGATAAACCATAAATCCCTTTTGCTTTCATGGGAGATAAACCAACAGGCTTTATAATTTCCCTGATTTCGTCTACTGTTAAATTTACCATGTCGAACGGATTATCGGCTTTTTCAAATAAAAGCGGGGTAATCAGGTTTACACGAACATCGGTGCTTTGTGCGGATAGTAGTACTGCAATTAATAAAGTGTATGGGTCTTTATGCTCAAGGGGAACAGGAATAGTCGGATATAGTTCTTGAAGTTTTTTTATTGCAAAATCAACCTTTTCGGCTTTTGTCATTTTTATGTAGTTTCGCTTAACAGTTTATGGAACGAATTTAAATAAATTTAAGCAATGACAACATTGAAAGAAGGAGATAAGGTACCTGATTTTTCTAGTACTGATCAAGATGGCAATAGTATAGGATTGAAAGATTACAAAGGAAAAAAATTGATTGTTTTTTTCTATCCACGGGCAAATACGCCCGGGTGTACTTTAGAAGCCTGTAACTTGAGGGATAATTATAGTGAATTGAAGGCTCGCGGTTTTGAATTATTAGGTGTAAGCGCCGATTCTGAAAGAAAGCAGGGCAATTTTAAGAAAAAATATGATTTACCATTTCCTTTGTTGGCTGACGAAGACCACTCGGTAATCAACACCTTTGGGGTTTGGGGTCCGAAAAAATTTATGGGAAGAGTATTCGATGGTATTCACCGAACCACTTTTGTAATTGATGAAAAAGGAGTCGTCACGAAGGTAATTTCCAAGGTCAAGACAAAAAATCACGCCGCACAGTTGCTTGAATAGCTTTAGCAAGTTCCTAGGAGGTATTTCACTAGAAAATTTAAACTTTATCCCTATTAAATCTCGAGAGAATTTTTACTCAAATTTTAATAGGGATATTGTTTGTCTAGATTTTATCCTCTTGTTGCTTGAGCAATTTTCGAGTGAATAATTTCTTCTCTTTAATTAATTCGGGTAGTCCTTCAGGCAACATTTCTTCCCAGCCATCTTCACCATTAATTAACTTTTTCAAAACATCCCTTGAAAAAATATGCATGATTTCGGGGTCGTAATCAATAATGTCCATCACCTTGCCGTTGTATTTAAAAAATTTATACAATTCTTTCATTCTAGGATGAACTTTGATATTGTTACTGGTCATGATTTGCCCTGTATCGGGATTTTTCATAGGATATAAGTATACCTGCAATTCTTTGAAAAATAATTTCCCGAAGGCCTCGAGTATACCCCCGCTTAGATGGCGGTAATACTTCTCATCGAAAATATCCACTAGGTTGTTGACTCCCATGGTCAATCCAATTTTGGCTTTCGTATAGTTATTGAAATATTCGACCAATTTATAGTATTCCTGAAATTTAGAAATAAGAACCGTGTGCCCTAAAGAACAAAGCAGTTCAGCTCTGTCCATAAAGTCGCGCTCATCGATTTCTCCTGCCGCTTTAAGATTTGACAGGGTTATTTCGAAAATGACTACGGTTTTCTCCTCATCGACTGCTGGATCTCTAATAAAAATATCATATGATTTTTCAAACATATCCATATTTACCTTGGTCACAGGCCTGAAACTTCCGCGCAATGCTAAAATGTTCTTCTTGTAAAGCATTGTTGCCGGAAGTAGGTTATTTCCGTCAGGGCCGAACATGATGGCATCGGTCATATCATTTTTGATAAGTTGTAGGCTCATCAGTCTATTGTCGACATCCTTGAAATTCGGGCCAGAAAAATTAACCATATCTATTTCGATAGTATCCTTGTCGATATGATCATACAAATATTTCAGAAGTTTCCGAGGTTTATGGTATTTGTAGAAAGCTCCATAAATAAGGTTAACTCCGACGGTTCCAAGTGTTTCTTGTTGTAACCGCGCTTCATTTTGTTTAAATCGAATATGGAGAATTATTTCGTCATACTCCTTTTGATTGGGATCCAATTGATATCGGATGCCCAGCCAACCATGACCTTTGTATCGCTTAGAGAAATCAATGGTAGCAACGGTATTGGCATAAGAGAAAAACAATCTTTCCGGATGTGTTTTTCTGCTGATCCGTTCTTCCATCAATCGCATTTCATGTTCCAACATTTTTTTTAATCGCGGTTGACTTACATATCTACCATCTTTTTCGGTACCATATATGGCATCGCTAAAGTCTTTGTCGTAAGCGCTCATGGCCTTGGCAATGGTTCCCGAAGCGCCTCCAGACCTGAAAAAATGTCTGGCCGTTTCTTGACCTGCGCCTATTTCTGCGAAAGTTCCGTAAATATCAGGGTTCAGATTAATTCGTAGGGTTTTGGCCTTTAGAGAGGGAATGTTCTCAAATGCGGTATCCCTTTTTAGGACTGATGTCATTTTCTTAGCTGGATTTTTCTTTTAACAAAGTTACTAAGAACGATGAAGCTATTAAACTAATTAGTTATAAATTTGAAATTAATGAACAAAGGATTGAAAATTACTTTTTTAGGCACCGGAACATCTCAAGGAGTGCCAGTTATAGGAAGTGCCCACCCAGTTTGTCTTAGTACCGATAGTAGAGATAAACGACTTCGTGTATCGGTATTGATTTCATGGGACAACTATAATTATGTTATTGATTGTGGCCCGGATTTTAGACAACAAATGCTAACAAACAATGTAAACCGGCTGGATGGCATATTGTTTACCCATGAGCATTCAGATCATACCGCGGGCATAGATGATATTCGTCCCTACTTTTTTAGACAAGGAGATATTCCCATATATGCACATAAACGGGTAGTGGCTTCACTTCGTAAGCGCTTTGATTATATTTTTGCCACAGAAAACAGGTATCCTGGGGCGCCGTCGGTAATGGTTAATATAATCGCGGGTATTCGTCCCTTTAAAATCGGGGATAAGACCGTTGTGCCCATTGAGGCGTATCATAACAGATTGAAAGTTTTGGGGTTTCGTGTCGACGATTTTACTTATCTAACCGATGTGAAGACCGTAAGTGAAATAGAACAGGAAAAAATAAAGGGAAGTAAAATACTTGTAGTGAATGCGTTGCGCGAAGAACCCCATCACTCCCATTTCAATCTGGAAGAGGCTTTGGCGTTTGTAAAAAAAATGAAACCCGAGAAAGCGTATTTGACGCATATTAGCCACCTTTTAGGTTTCCACGCCGAGGTTGAAAAAAAATTACCAAAAAACGTACATTTG
The DNA here is from genome assembly GCF_963975415.1 of uncultured Kriegella sp. NCBI lineage: Bacteria > Pseudomonadati > Bacteroidota > Flavobacteriia > Flavobacteriales > Flavobacteriaceae > Kriegella > uncultured Kriegella sp. The sequence goes on along the minus strand of NZ_CAXBGN010000001.1, from coordinate 569,818 downwards.
GCCTTTGATAATTTGGTCGTTGAATTATAATTTAACAAAAAATGAAAGGAAAAATATTTTTGTATCTGTTTCTATTTATGGCCTTAATCGCATTGTATCTTTTTATGAGCAACGGCAAAATGATAGCGGCTAAAGATGCACAACTTGAAAAGTTAGATGCCAAAATCGACAATCTGCAAGATTCGGTACAACAAACTCAGCTGAAAGTACTCGATATGCAATATTTTTCTTTGGAAAACAATGATGATGCCCTTGTATATTATGATCATCTGCAATTGGAAGATCCTTCCCGTTATATTGCCGATAAGCTGCTCGAGACCAATGAACAGAAAGGTGATAATCCGTTAATTCCCTATGAGGGAATGGAAAGTGATTTCAAGATAAATAAAATAAAAATACTAAATCATAAGTGGATTATTTCCGATTTTTCTGATGGGAAATATTGGGGCGAACTCTTAATTAAATACGAGCTCAACGATAACTTGGGTGTAGACTTTACCTTAGTCGATCATCTATTATACACCAGAAGCCAATAGTTTTTGGCTAAAATCGAAAGCTCCGTAATTTTAGTATGCTTTAGAATTCTTTCGATTGAAAAGTTAGATTCTATTTATTAGCCATTGCTTAAAAGAACGGAAATTTTGTGGAGAAACTCCGTGACCCACAGGAAATTCTTCGTAGGTATGGGAAATTCCCAATTTCGTTAAAAATGCAGGTGCCTTTTGGGCCCATTCTGGAGGTATTACTTGATCTACTTGACCATGAGAGGCATAGATTTGTAAGTTTTCGTGTCGCTTATCAGCATAGCCATCGACTAAGATATTCTTATTGATATACCCGCTCAAAGCGATTACATTCTTAATTTTCTCAGGGAAGGAGAGTGCGACGGAATAGCTTAAGATTGTACCTTGACTAAAACCAAGTAACGAAATATTTTTTGAATCTAAATTGTAGGTGGCGCAGGCTTCGTCAATAAAAGTGGCAATTTTGTTCCTCGAAATTTTGGCCTGTTCGTCGTCGCTCCATTTGCCTTGTTCGGCATCAAAATTTATCGCATACCATGCATATCCAAAGGGCTCTAACGGGTAGGGGGCACGAACTGAAATAATACAAAGAGTTTCGGGTAGTTCAGGTGCGAAGGAAAATAGGTCTTCTTCATTACTTCCATAGCCGTGGAACATGAAGAGAACGGGTGCTTTTCCTTCTTTCAGGGAAGATGGGCGAATCAGGTGCTCGAGTGATAGTGGGGCTGTTGTCATGTTATCTTATAAAAGTAAACCATTTTTGAAAATAAGGCCCGAGAACGGGCACAGACTGTTTTTTTCCATTCAAAGCGGCTAAAAAACCATAAAACCAAAGAACGATATAAAAAACATAAAGGCCGTACCAAGCATATTCATTGAACCAAACGCTTAAAAAGATGGCAAAACCTAAAAAAATAAGATGAAGACCAAATGCCTGCCTAATGTGAAAACGTGCAAAATCATTTTCCGGTTCTGAGTTCATACTAATGGCAATAAGGGCGCCGATCATTGTGAGATATGCAACTATGGCACTTGTTTTACCTTCTTTGATAGTGTTCGTGCTCATTTTTAATCGTTTAAACTGATACTGTTATTATTAATAGTGCCATAAATACAACCTTTCAAAGTACTTTCCAGAAACATGCTGTTTTTTGAAGTGGAGAAAAGTTGCTTTTCCGTAAAAGTATAGTTCTTGTCGGGATCGAAAAGCGTCAAACAGGCTTTTTCTCCTTGCTTTAGTAATGGTGTTTCGAGACCATAGCGATTCCTTCCCTTAGATAAAATTTCGATACATTTTTCCATACCGATAAGTTGATTTAGTGCTCCAAAAGCACTTTCCAACCCTAGGGAGCCAAAAGCCGCATTGTCAAACTCTACATGCTTTTGTTCAATATTCATGGGAATATGATCTGAGGTCACAAAATCAATAACTCCATCGGTAAGACCCTTCAGAAGGGCCTTGACATCGCTCTTCGTACGAAGCGGAGGCATTACCTTAAAGCGGGAATTATATTCTTCTAAAGCTTCATCGGATAGAAAGAGGTTGTGTATCGCCACACTACAACTTACATCCAAACCTTTTTTCTTTGCATCGGAAATTAATTTTACCGAATTGGCGGTCGAAATGGTGGGAATGTGCAGTTTTCCACCCGTATAACCAAGGATAAATAAATCACGGGAAATTTGAAGCTCTTCGGCAAGTGCGGGAATTCCCTTTAAGCCTAACCGGGTCGAAACCACGCCTTCGTTGACTATTCCTTTTCCTGCAATTTTCGAATCAAGAGGGAACGAATAGATAAACCCATCAAAATTCTGTGCATACTGCAGGGCTATTTTTACTAGGTTTGAATTCTTCAGGGGCCGTTTAAAATCGTAGAAGGCAACTGCACCAGAATTCTTCATGTCGTATAATTCAGCGAGTACCTCACCTTCACCTTTCTTCGTTAGAGTTCCTATGGGGTGTAAATTGGTGATTTGATCTTTAGAAGCATTTTTAAGAAAGACAATTGCCCCATTGCTATCAGGTACAGGATTGGTGTTGGGATTTAATACGATATCCGTAAAGCCGCTTTTTGCAGCTGTTCGAAGCCCATTTGCTATGGTTTCCCGTTCTTCGTAACCCGGCTCGCCAAAGCTTACGCCACTATCGAACCATCCTATGGACACATGTAGGTTTTTAAAGTCGACAATTTTGACCTTACCCGTTGCTTCTACTTTGGTTGCTATTGTGTCAATTGTACCATTTTTAATAAGAATATCCCTTTTTTTTAGGTGGTACTCTTTATTGGAGGCATCTATAATTTTGGCCGATTTTAAAAGTATGTCCATTTCGCTCAGATGTATCGAATCATTTTTTGTCTAAAAACCCTAAATCATATTAGGTTCTGTGTTATTTACTTAAAGTTATTTTAAAAACCGTTGGATAAGAACTTCCATCAAGATGAAAACTATGGCTAAAATAACAAACCATTTCCAAAGCTCCCGTATACGATTGTCGTTCTGTATATCTTGAAACACAGAAGCAACGGACTCCTGCCGTGTTGCTGGACTGATATCCGCCAAATCTAAATAATCGACTCTGCTCTCGTTCCTAGCATAATTAAAACTCAAACTTTTAAGTGAAATCTCTTTATGCATAACCTCATATATACCATCTTCGTAGGGCGCGTCGTCAAATGACAATCGAACTTTATTGGCCATTGACCGTTGTCTTGGAATAAACTCGGTCGTTCCCTTTGAAACATGAAGAATATTATCTTTTGTCAGTTGCACTGGAATATCTATTTCTGCCGAATTTCCTAAAATATAATATAGCTGGTTTAGTTTGAGACTGTTTTGCCCGATATTATAAAAACTGGGAACGATTAAAGGCGAATTTTGAAAATTTGAATTTTCTATTGATAGTGGTGCTGTAAAAATGTAAAGACCTCTGTTGCCAACTAAAAAAGGGTCTTTGTTATCAAAGGATAGGGCGGTCGGCAAAGTGGTTTTTATGGTATAATAGCTCGAAACTTTTGGGTATTGAAAATTGCTAACATTTTTTTCGAATACATTTTGGTATAATGGATGTGAAAAGTTGATGCCTGTAATGTTTCGCTCTAATAGGTTTTTGTTTGCAAAGAAAGATGAAGAATAGGAGGATGTCAGTTGGTTGTATGCGGTTATATCGATTTCTAAATTAGGCACTAGAATCAAGCTTCCGCCGTCATCGGTAAATGAATGGATACTGGTGGTCAGTGAAGTGGGTATGGTTGCCAATTCATCAAGTATAATCAAGTTTTGAAGCGGTAAATCCTTATAGTCTAAATTCTTTAAAGTGAAGGAGGAAAAAATAAACTCATCTTCAGAAAAAATACGTTCGAGGTAATTATTATCTGATGTCTTGATGGCAAGAACTTTAATTTTTTCTTTTTCGTCTATGTTAAAATAGAATTGATTGTCATAGGTCAGGCCAACATCCGAAATTTCTATTTCCCCCCTGATTGGCTCGTTTTTAGGAAGTGAGAAAGTTACTTCGGCTTTATTTTCGACATTAAATACTGCGGAGGTCTTGGCTATCAATTTATCTTCATTGAAAAGGGATACTGCAACATTCTCTGCAGCACCTACCTCGGAAAGTAAGGCATTGACTTCTATATTTTCTGTAGTGGTTGGCGCAAAGAAAACAGAGTCTATCGATACGTTGGCGGTCTTGTCGGGAAGAAGTTGCACATAATGGGATGAATTTAACAATACCGAATCGATGGTTGGCGATGGGTGTCGACCTTGAAAATCTGAAATCAAGATTAAATTTTTTACCGAATTCTTAGAATCACTTAAAAACGTACCTGCCTTAAGGTATATCTCATTCAATTTCAATTGATCGGGCGAGTAAGTAAGGGACAGTAATTCGTTTTGAATGGCGTTCAATGTTACGTCTTTAAAAACCTTTTTATTGGTGAATAGATTAAAAACTTGATCTTTTGGTATTTGTTTGATCAACTCTTGAACGGCATGTTGTAGTAATGTTTCATCGCCTATTTTTGCCTGCATACTAAAAGAATCATCAAGGTATATAATGGTTTCTTTCTCTTGTAGGGCCGAGTTAGCGGCAAAAAATGGTTGGGCAAATGCGAGAACTAAAGCTGAAAGTAATGAAAGCCTTGTAATCAATAGCAACCACTTTTTCAAAGTTTTACTGCGTCGTGATGCCGCTTGTACTTTTTGCAGAAGTTTTACATTTGTAAATGGGGTTTTCTTAAATCTGCGAAGTTGAAAGAGATGTATTAAAACAGGAATCAGCAGTAGCAATAGGCCCCAAAGTAATTCCGGATGTTTAAACGCCATTTACTGAAAAAGATTTGGCAAATATACTTAATTCGAGGTTCAAAAGTTCAAAGAACGGGTTCAAAATTTGGCAGTAAGTCAGTTGGCCTGATAAAACCTATAAAGTAATGGGCTGGGCAGAAAATCAACAAAAGAAAAAATAATCTGTCATGCTATTTTGCCCCTTTTTTGAAAAATAGTCATGAATTATAGTCTGGGCCTGCTCGTTAGCAACCGTAATGATGCTTTGCGGATTTTTTAAGCTCTTCAATACCGAAAAATGCTGCATTGTTTTACCGTAGATATCTTTTCCTATTTTTTTCGGGTTGTCACAAAGCCAAACATAATCAATGTCTTTTTTCTTTAATTTTTTGGCTATCGTTTTTCCTTTGTTTCCAGCACCCCAAATTACCAGAGGTCGAGAAATGTCCCGATCAAGTTTGAGAAAATAATGCAGTTTGATATCCAAAAAGTAATTTTGGGCGTAGTGCTCGCTGGTTCGAGATGTTCGTGTGTCATAATCGCGCCAAAAATGCAATACTTGATGGCACGGAATACATTTTAGCTTTTTTTCATAAAAACGAAATGCCAAATCGTAATCTTCAGGGTAACGGTTGGGGCGAAAAGCACCACAGCTTTCCAGGTCTTCCTTGTGCGCCATCCAGCAAGGGGAAGGAATAACACATTCCTTGTATATCTCCGTGTAGTTGGATCCTTTATCTGTTAATCTATTCAGCCATTCCTCATAACGGGCGTAACCATTACTTATACCACGTTCAGAAAAATACCGCACTTGTCCAAGGGCTAAATGCCCAGGGCCATTTTTTAGCAGTGCATCCACCATAGCTTGTAGTTTGTTTGCAGGCATGATGTCATCAGAATCCATTCGGGTAATATATTGTCCGTTGCACAGTCCATAGGCAGTTTTAAGGGCATCGATTATCCCAAGACCATTATTGTCAAAAACCTTTATGCGCAAATCTTGTTTTGTAAAAGTCTCGACAATGGTTTTGCTATTGTCCGTAGATTGATCGTTAATGGCTAAAACTTCCCAATACGCATAAGTTTGCTTTGTGATAGACAATAAACACGCTGTAAGAAAAGCTTCAGTGTCTTTAAAAGGCATGAGAATACTGACCAATGGTTTTTGCATGTTGCAAAGTAAAAAAAGATAAAAGCCTTACAAAACAGAAAGATCTATTTCGTATGTTTTGAAAAGTACTCTGAGACACTTTTCCGAAGTTTGATTTTTTAAGGCATCGGAATCAAACAATTAGAACGACTTATTCGAAATAGGGGAAAATTGAGCATATAATTCGTTTAAAAGGTAATTTCCTCCCTGAATTATCATCCTAATTTTTAAGATTAATGGCTTAAATATTCGACGAACGGTCAAATTTTAGGTAAAAAAAGCCAAAAAAGGTGAAAACCTATGAATTATTACTAATAAAAGGTCCACAACATTTTTTGATCTTTGTACTTGAAATAATTTAAAATGATATCCCTATGAAGAAAATCTTAACCTACAGAGTTGCCTTCGGATGTTTTGTAACATTTTTTTGTTATTCGATGTCGGCACAGGATTTGAAAAATTCAAGTTCTGAAAAAACAAGTTCGTATGAGCATGTTAAGAGGCAAGAAAACTATCAGCAATTAAAAAATTCAGGATACACTGACAAGGAAATTTTCGAGGATCTCGGAAATGCCAACTTCCTGGCAAAAAACTATGAAACCGCAGTGTTTTGGTATTCAAAACTAAAGAAGATTAGTAAGACCGGTACGTTAGGTTCTAGTTACAGCGAGCGTTACGAGTTTGCTCTTGCCAAATCGAGCAATACCATTGCTTCAAGCGACACACAAAAAGATTGGCTGGGTCAAATCGAAGCAGATTATAAAGTAGCAGCGGAAGTCCCCGATAATTCCAGAAAGTTTAAAGAATTGGACTTTACAAGTAGGGAAGCCCCGCAATCACTTAATGAACTGGTGCAATCTGAAATAAAGGAAGTTAATGGATTGGAGGACCTTCATACAGGAAAGCCAGAAGGTGAGAATATCTATAAATCACCGATTGCATTGACCGCCGATGGTAAAACAGCTTACTTTACTAAGGCTGTATATGAAAAACCCTTATATGGACTTTTTTCGAAAAAGGAATTGGTTCATAAAATATTCAAAGCTGATAATTTAGGTGATAAATGGGGTAATGTACAAGAAGTAGCTTTGTGCCCCAAAAACTTCTCAGCGATGCACCCTGCGGTATCGAATGATGGAAAACGGTTGTTTTTTGCATCAGATATGCCAGGTACTTTTGGCGAGTACGACATTTACGTATCCAGCATTAAAAGTGATGGAACCTATGGTGTGGCGAAGAACTTAGGTCAAAAGGTGAACACCAAGAAGAACGATCTCTACCCTAACATTGTAGGGGTGAACACACTCTTTTTTGCGTCGGAAGGACGAAAGGGCCATGGTGGAATGGATGTTTATATGGCGCAGGTAGACGAAAGAAAAGTAGGCTTGGCAGTCAACCTAGGCGACCCTATAAACAGTGATAAAGATGATTTCTCTATTTTTTTAATGACAGAAAAAGATATGGGTTATGTAATGTCTAACCGTGGCAGAGATAAAGATACCGTGCATCGTGTAGCCTTCTCTTATGGTGATAAAAAGAATGTTGAGTCTGAAGAAAAGCTGAGCAGTAATTTTTTAGCCTCTTTGAACAACGATCTAAATGTTGATTATTCCTCATCTGTTTTTGAAGATGAATAAGAAGCTTGGCGAAGTGTCGTAGGTGAAAATTTTACGACTTACGATGCTTGAGTGCCCAGGCTAGTAAATAAGTGCACATATATTTAAAGATTACCCAAAGTATAACGTTAATCCCCCCAAATTATGAACTCTAATAAAGCTAAAACAAAAAAATGTCTGCTGCTTATGTTCTTTGTGGCCTTGAGTATACAGACAACCTATAGTCAAGAAGTGAATCCTGCTCCTAGTTCGAGTAATTCGTATCATAATCAATTGTTCTTCAATAGATTTTTGATTAACCCGACATTCTCATTGGTTAGGGAAAATAAATCATATTTGAACATTCTTAATAGAAACCAATATGCTACATTCGAAGATAATTATCAGAATTATTATGTAGGTTTCAGCAATAAATTGAATGACCATACTGCAGTAGGTATCGGTGTTTATAGTCAATGGTCTGGAGTGATACAACAGTTTGGATTTAATGCCAACTACGCCACTTCGGTAAAATTAAGCGATAAGAGTAAATTGACATTTGGAACAAATGTTACTTACTTTAATGAAGGTCTCGATAAAAATCGTGTTACTGGAGCAGAAGACGACCCTGCAATTCAGGAAGCTACTAAAGAAAGTAAGCTTGCAATTCAGCCGGGCATTACCTTGTCAACAGGTAAATTTGATTTCGGTTTGTATGCCCAAGACTTATTTAAATACAATCAATCTACCGATGATTTTACGACATCTTTGAATGATAAAAGCATCAAAGCTTCAGTTCAGTATACCCATTCTTTCATGGCAACACGGGGTTTATTTGCAAATGGGAGGCTAATGCCACTTGTGCAAATAGGTAGAAATGAAGATAGTTCTTTGTCTTATGTTGGTGCATTGCTATTAGATTTACCCAAATACGGGTGGGTACAGACAACTCTTGATGATCAATTCGGAATGTCTGCAGGTTTTGGTTTTAACCTTAGCAAAAAAATGTCTTTGGGTTATTTGATGGAGAAAGATTTATCAGAAGGAGATGTTGATCTCGGTTGGAACCATGAATTGACTTTGGCATATACTTTCAAAGATAATAGTGGGGTAGGTGCATTCGCAGCAACTTCAAATGATGACAAAATCGATCGTATCGTAAGAAACTACGAAGAGCAGATTTTGCAGTTGATGGAAGAAAAGAATAAGAGTGACAACAATGAGGGTAAGAAAGAAATAGAGCGAATGGTCGAAGAAGAAGAAAAGGAGGTAGAATACGATGCTAATTCGCTTGCCTATCAAAATCGAATGATTTTAGATGAATTGATATTAAGACAAGATTCTATTGAGTCGGCAAGGAAAAAGGAATTGGCAGAAGGGTTCGAAGCTATCGTAGAAATCTTAAGAAAAGATATAAAGGAGAACTTCAAGGCTGCCTCGGAAAATTATAGGGTGCCAGAAAATACTGTATTGGCACAAACTGAAACAACCCCTGTAAAAGAAGTAAATTCTTCGATATCTGATCAAAAATCATATGTGAAACTTCCGATAAAAGTTCTAAATCAATCAGATATTATTGGTGTTGAGTCTGGGTATTATGTAATAGCCAATGTCTACAAGAACAAGAAGTATTTAGATGCCTTTATGCACAGCCTAAACGAACAAGGTCTGGATGCAAAACAATTTTATAACAAAGAGAACGGACTTCATTATGTGTATTTGGCTGATTTTAATTTTAAGGAAGATGCTGAAACAGCATTTGTGTCAAATTTAGATGGTAAGTATAGAGATGAAAAGTGGATCATGCAGGTAGATAATTCAATGGCTACCGCTGCCAATATTTACGAAGATTAAATAATATTGAGAAGAACCTTATAATTAGGTTCAGTTATCTAAAGATGTTTTTAAACAATTGATGATTAAAAATATATGTGTCTGAAAAAAAGGAGGGGAAATCCGGGGGGATATCAACCCCTCCTTATTCCAGAGGAGCGCAAGTTCCTAGCAACAAAAACTGTTTGACCACCGATTAAAAAATATGTGTCTGAAAAAAAGGAGGGGAAATCCGGGGGGATATCAACCCCTCCTTATTCCAGAGGAGCACAAGTTCCTAGCAACAAAAACTGTTTGACCACCGATTAAAAAATATATGTGTCTGAAAAAAAAGGAGGGGAAATCCGGGGGGATATCAACCCCTCTTTTTTATTGTGTAAGACACAGCATGAACGTAATTTTTACGCTTAGTACAACCGATGTTCTTAAAAAGACGGACTGCAGCAATGCTATAGGTATTTACGTTTTTTAATAAAAATAGAACAATCTAGCTCTTTTATTAACGATTTGATAATCACTAATGCATTTGAACGAATAGTCTTGTTAAAATTATTTGAAAGCGTATGGGTTTTATATATTTACATTATAATTTAACCTACATTACGTTAAACCCCAAATCCCCCCAAATCATGAGATTAAATCTTAACCTCAAAAATCACCCATTAGGTAAAGTAAGTGTTGATTCTAAATTCAACCACAGGTTCAATATACCTATATTGGATTATTCCTAATTAGGGAGTAAACGCTACCCTATTTTTTAGCTTTCGCTTTGAGAGATTTTTATTTCCAGCAAAACGTGTAAAGACGGTTTATCTATAAACCTTTTGGCATGACTCAAACATTTATTGTTTTGGTCAAGGCGCCATAGGGTTTCCAGTGACCCTGTCAGCTCATTTTGAAGATTATTTTATACTGTTTTTTTGAGATAGTTAAGATTTCTTTCAAGAGATTGCTACACCCCAAATTTTTCAGTTTAACATTTGGTGTTTATGCCTTATTTAAAAAGGTTGAATACTGATTAAAATGCCATGAGCTATGGAGCCAGACACCCTAAAAATTATTATCATTGATAATGACCCGGTATCTCACGCCGTTTATCAACACTATTTTGAAACTTATTCGGATTATTCTTTGGAAGCCATTTATTCGTCCGTCAAGGATGCCCTTAAAAATTATGATACGACTAAACCCGATATCATTGTATCTGAAGTTAATATGCCGGAAATCGACGGAATCGAAGGCATTCGTCTTTTTCGTAAAAAGGATCCCCAAGTGAAAATCATAATGGTCAGTGACGAATCTGATTTTGATTTTATTAAAAATGCTTTTAAAAATGGTGCAAATGGTTATATGACCAAACCCATAAATGGAAAAAGGCTATATAATGCACTGGATTCGATTCGGCATGAAGGGGCAGCTATGAGCAACGATATTGCCAAAAAAGTTATCTCAATGTTTCAAAGAAAATCTTATAAATCATTCTCTGAAAGGGAGAACCAAATTATTGATTATCTATGTCAAGGTGCAACCTATAAAATGATTGCCGAAAAACTTTTTGTAACTACCAGTGCCATAAACTTTCATATTCAGAATATATACTTGAAGCTGAATGTGAATTCAAAAGCAGAGGCTATTACGAAGTTAGAGCAATTGGAATATGCATAGACCGCAAATCTAAATAATTTTGTGCAGCGCTTTTTTCAATAGAATAATCTGAAATGGACTGAGACTGCATCATCAGGTATAGATATTGGTTATCAATAAGTTTTCCATCTTTTGGTAATCAATTCCTCCTTTGCCAACAAAAGCCCATAACCTATGTGTTGTGGGCTTTTACTTGAATTCATATTCTTTAAATATGATGGTTTACAGGAATTTTTTCAACTGCTTTATACCTTATATCTGTCATAGCGTTTTTTGAATGCCAAAGGAGAACTACCTGTTTTCGATTTGAATACCCGTGAAAAATAGGCATAATCCTCATAACCTAGTAATTCTGCAATGGTTGTCAAAGAATTATTCGAATGTACTATAAGACGCTTTGCTTCTAGTAGTATGCGTTCTGTTATTAGCTCAGTTGTAGTTTTATTTATAGTGGTTTTGGTAATTCTATTTAGATGTTTCGGCGTAATATTTAGTTCATTGGCATAAAACTGAGCTGATTTTTGAGTCTTGTAGCCCGTTTCTATTAGTTTGTCCAAAACCTCTATGGTTTTCAAATAGGTAGGAGATGAATTTTTTTTCGAGTCTCCAAAATCAGCGTAAAGTCGACTCAGGTCGATATAAATAATAGTTATAAGGCTGGCTAATTTTTGTTCTTTATAGATTGATTCCTGATGATACTCTACATTGATTTCATCGAAGCATTTTGCAAATCTTAAAACTTCACTTGTGGTTAAGGACAGGTGCGGGGGATTTTTGTATGAATAGTAAAATGGAAATTGTGTCAATTTTGTGTTTGAAAAACTAAATTCATAAAAAGATCGAGTATGAAAAAAGATATAGCCTTGGGGCGGGCTATGAAATTCCCAGCAATGGGTCTGGCCTGGTTGCAAGAAAAAAACACTTCCTCGTTCGATTGGGTAAGAATTAAAATCAACTTCGTGTACTCCTGAACCTTTTAAAAATAGGACACAAAGAAAGAAATCATGTTTATGTGGTTTATAAACAATAGTTTCATTTTCTTTCAAATGTTGTTTCAGGTTGTTGCTATAAAAACTTGTTGTCGATTCTTCGTGTTCAAATTGTTCAATATTGAGTATAGGTACAATTTTCATCGCTTGTGTTTATGTCCTAAAAGTACAAATAATGGCACTAATTTTATAAGTGCCTAGAAGGCTGATGTTAATACCTTTGTCTTAAGAGATTTTAAAATTGATAGATTAAACAGGAATATAAGTTTTGTGTTTTTTTAGTTGGATTTAATATGTGACTCCCCCGTTAATGTGGTATTTTATATTATTTCACTGAAAAAATATAGTTTAAACCGACTTTGTTTTTAATGATTTTGAGATTGATGAAATTACTTGGAGTACAACATAAATAAGAGTATATGAAACTGTTAAAGGGAACCAAGGTATATAGTATCTTAACTGGTAATTGTCCTGTTTGTCAAAGTGAAAGTATGTATTCGGTACAGAACCCATATAAATTGTCAAGCACCTTGAAAATGGAAGAGCGTTGTAGCCGATGCAGAACAAAGTATAAAATTGAACCTTCTTTTTTTTATGGAGCCATGTACGTGAGCTATCCTGTAGGGCTTATCTTTGCCGGTACAGCCTTTGTCTTGACATACCTGGCTTTTGATTTTAGTTTAATTGCCACCTATGCCGTTATTGTTGCAGTTATGGTTCTTTCTTTACCTATCATTCTACGAATTTCTAGAAACATTTGGATCAACTTCTTTATGCATTATGGTAGCCATAAAGTGCCTTTAAAAAAATCGAATACCCGGTTTTAGATTCCGATAATAATTCACTCTTGAATTGATGTATGGGTATTAAGTTGTATCTCTTAGGAAAGTTGAACAGTAGAAGGTTCATTCCAATTCATTTCGTTCTTTGAAAAGTTGGTAGATCCACTGTTTTTCTTCCAATGAAAATTCCTTGGTCTCAAACCAGTCATTAGCGGCAATTTTTTGATTTTCAATTTGCGCGTTTCGTATGGCTTGTATAGACACCAAATGCCAATGCACTCCTTTTTTTCTAGAAACCGAATATCCAATATCTTCAGTGATATAGGAGATTTTCGGTATATTTATTAATCGAGTTCCATCTTTTAAAACGGCTAGGGTCTTCGTAGTTTCTACGACTTCAGAAAAGGTATAACGGATAAAATCGGCAAAGCCATTTTGCCTCGCATTATAAACTTTATCACCAATTTTTAATTTCTCCATAGGGCTCAAAAGTGCACAAAAATAATAGCTGCGTACTATTTTAGAACTATGATCGACTTAGAAATTATTAACAAAGTCCAATGCCTTGATTCTAAGGCGTAATGGTAATCGTTGTGTTATAGCAGTCCAATTAAACAAGAGGGGACGGTCCCCATCTATAACATTGGAAGTTTCTTTTACTTTTTAGATAGAGCCTTGTTTAAAAACATCATAGCATTTGACCCTGTTTCAGAAAAAATGTAGTGTGCCAACTTGTTTTGTAGTGGGGTATATGGGAAGAGTTTATGAAACTTCGTTTAAAACTTGTACTTTTCCTTCGAAAATACAAATCCTAAAAATGAAGTTTTAAGCGATAAAACTAGAAGGGGGAATAATAATATAAAAGTGATTACGACCATGAGAATACCAATTCATTTTATACTTTGTTTTTGCTTTACGCTAGCTGTGCACGCATCAAGTGTTGATACACTAGTAGTTTTAAGCAAAGCCATGAATAAAGAAATAAAGAACGTGGTGATCAAACCTGATTCATATAATGCTACAGGCAAAGACTATTCCGTGGTGTATTTACTGCATGGTGCTGGAGGAAATCATCGAGATTGGCTGGGTAAGGTTCCTGATATTCAACAATATGCAGATGTCTATAATGTTATGATCGTCTGTCCCGATGGCAGTAAAACCAGTTGGTATTTTGATAGTCCTATAGATGCCAAAATGCAATATGAAACTTATGTGAGTAAGGAACTCGTTGCTGCAATAGATAGAAAATACAATACCAACATCACAAAAAGAGGTCGCGCGATCACAGGCTTAAGTATGGGTGGCCATGGTGCTTTCTACTTGGCCTTTAAACATTCGAATGTTTGGGGAGCTGCTGGCAGTATGAGTGGTGGAGTTGATTTTAGACCATTTCCGAACAATTGGGATATTGCGGAGCGCTTGGGTAGTTATGCCGAAAACAAAGAAGCTTGGGAAGCTAATACCGTAATCAATATGGTTCACCTAATTACTGATAAAAGCCTGAAATTGGTTTTTGAATGTGGCGTGGATGATTTTTTCTATGACGGCAATAAGAGATTGCATGAAAAACTATTAGAAAGGAATATTCCACATGATTATACCGAACGCCCAGGAAAACACGATTGGAACTATTGGGAAAATGCCATAAAATACCAGATGTTATTTTTTGATGATTTTTTTAAGGAGTAACCGTTTCTACGTATTAATGCCTTTTTGAAACTGTGCGTTCATATTTAATTACGACTCATTTTTTTTCGAATTTTAAAGCACTTTCGAACAGGTTTAGTATTTCTAAATTTCCTTTTCGATAGATACAAGCGCCGCAATGCTCTAAAGTTAGCCCTGCATATTTTTTAAAAAAGATTATGACATGTTTTTGCTGTTCTTCTAGATCTAGCAAAAACTGGAAAACGACCCTGTCCAAGTCCATTCTGAAGGGCATGTGTTGGTTATTTTACAAAGACGCGGTTATATTTACGTTTTCTCTTCTTTCATTCACTGAAAACTTTCAGCCATTCACTGAAAGGGGTTCAAGCGCATTCGATCATTGTTGATATTTGCTATGATAATGATGAATTGTTGACCAAGGATAAATTGTAGAATCCCCTAAACCTAAGACACTGGTACCCTATAGGTGGTGAATATAAGCATCCGTCAAATAGATAAAATATAAATGATGAAAAAAAATGAAATCACTTTAAAGTATATTCCTTTAATGACATTGACAGCGATCATTAGTATGGTTTTATTGGCTTGCAGCACCGATAGTACAGATGATACGCTCGAAGAAGAGAGCGAGGAAACAATTCCTACAGAACTTCATGCAGCTTTTTCGGCTTTTAATACAGATGCTACCACCATATTTCTCGACGGGTCAAATGTAGTTATAGAAACTACAGGTTTGCCAGACCATGAAACTGTTTACTGGGGAGAGGGCAATAGTCTCTATAGGGAAGAACCTAATGTAGCTACTACGCCGAGTATTATGACCAGTAACAATAATGCCACAACCATTACAGTTGATGCGACTCCAAATTTAACTGGAAATACGGTTTCTACTCAATTAAACACAATAGGTATAGCAGTTAGTGGGGCATCTATATTTAATGATCAAGAGGGAAACGGTGCATTGGATCAAGCTGCAGCGAGTTTAGATTGGACAGGAGCCCATATCGGTCCTGGTGTTTATCACTATCATCTAGAGCCAAAGGCTTTCACCGATGATGACGATAAATTATTGGGGATTTTATTGGATGGTGTTTTTCTTTATGGTCGAAAGTGCAATTCGACAGGAAGCTATCCCACAGACTTGGATAGTTCTGGCGGGCATACCGCTACAACGCAATACACCGATGGTGAAGAAGAATATCATTATCATATTATAAACGAATTGTACTCGACCACGGGCTCTTATCTAGCTTTTGCTGGCCCATATCAAGGGTATTAATTCTGAAAATATGAGACTGTTTCTAGCTTTTATAGTGGTGATACTTCTTCTTACACAATGTAAGGAAGTTCCTGTTACCGCAACGGTAACCGAGAAAGTTGTTATTATTGACAACTTAGAAATACCAAAAGAGGATCTTGTTCTGAATCAGGTCGAAGGCAAATGGTACTATCAGGGGCAACCCTTCAATGGCTACTCCTTAAAACTCCATGAAAACGGAACTTTAGCTGAGAAGCTAGGTTATTTTAATGGTAAAAGGGAGGGTGTTGCGAGAAGATGGTCAGAGAACGGCACACTTCGTATAGAATCATACTATAAACAAAACCGTTTAGTAGGAACCTATAAAAGCTGGTGGGAAAACGGCGTGTTGGCCCAAGAATCCCAATATACCGAAGGGATTCTAAATGGAACTGAAAAAAAATGGTATCCCACGGGAGAATTGGCCAAGATGCGGCAATTGGTTGATGGTAAAGAAGAGGGGTTGCAAAAGGCTTGGTTGCAAAATGGAAAGCTATATGTGAACTATGAGGCCAAAAATGGACGTATTTTCGGTATGCGAAGAGCGAATTCATGTTATAAACTAGAGAATGAAGTTGTTGTTAGGGATAAAAAAATATAGTCTTCTTTTGATTCTTATGTCGGGAATCTTCACGAGTTGCAAAGTCGAGACAAAAAAAGAAAATAATAAAGTAACGCAAACTAGTCGGGTAGTGCACTTGCCTTACTATAATGATGAATCTTTTACCCCTCATTGGTTGACCCCAGACAGTGAAGAAGAGAAGGCCTTTCATAAAATCCCTGATTTTAAATTGGTCAATCAATTGGGGGATACCATTTCACAAAAAACCTTTGACAACAAGATTTATATTACCGATTTTTTCTTTACGACCTGTCCGGGTATTTGCCTAAAAATGACAGGGAACATGCAAAAAATACAGGAAGCGTTCAAAGATGATTCTGATATATTACTAGTATCACACTCGGTAACGCCCTCTATAGATTCCGTTTCGGTACTTAAGACATATGCCGATAAAAATGGGGTTATTGATAGTAAGTGGCACTTGGTTACTGGTGACAAAACAGAAATCTATGACTTGGGTAGAAACCAATACTTTGTTGAAAATGACTTGGGAATTCCCAAAGATATAAATGACTTCCTACATACCGAGAATTTCTTACTTATAGACAAGGATAAACACATTCGCGGTATTTATAATGGACTGAACAGGGCATCCATAGCGCAATTGATAACCGACGTAAAAGCCCTGAAATCAGAATTAAACTAGCCTTATCTTACCTAGAAGTACTATTTCTGATCAACTGATGATAAAAACGAATAGAGTTTTTAAAATCGCTTACTGGCAACCTTTCGTTTAACCCATGAAAAGACTTTATATTCCCTTTATTCAGTGTGGTGGCCGAAAATCGATAAATGTTGTCAGAGATATCATTAAAATGTCGGGAATCGGTGGCCCCGACAACTAAATAAGGAGTAATCAGTACTTCGGGAAAAATTTCCGATATCGTTTTCTTCAGGGTTTCAAATCCGAAAGAATGGGTGCTTGAGACCTTTGAGGGATTAGAATTAAATTCACCATTAGAGATAGAAATACGTTCATCATTGATGAGCCTTTCGACTCTGGCCGTTACAGTTTCAATTGTTTCTCCCGGAATAACCCTGAAATTTACAGTAGCACTTGCCGTTTGCGGTATAATGTTGTCTTTTACCCCACTGTTAAAAACTGTAGGTGAGGTGGTCGTTCGAACAAGTGCGTTTCCAGAAGCACTTTTTTCGTAAATGGAAGTAATTACGGAACTGAACAGCGACTGGTTGGCAAATACCAGTTTATTGACAAATGGCATTTCAGGTCCCAAATATTCTATAAAACCTTGGATGGGTGGAGAAATTGTTGCAGGAAAAGGTGTTTTTTTTAGTTTGACAATAGCATTGGATATAACATCTATCGCCGTTTCTTTTTCCGGCATTGAAGAATGCCCGCCTTCTAATTTCACCGATAATTTTAAAGAAACAAATCCTTTTTCTGCGACGCCTATGAGCGCTACATCTTTCTCAATTCCGGGGACCATTTTTTGCACAATACTTCCACCTTCGTCGAGCACAAATTCTGCTTGTACTTTTTCTTCCTTTAAAAACTTGCCTATTGTCTTGGCGCCTCTTAAGCCACCGATTTCTTCGTCGTGACCGAGGGCTACATAAATACTACGTTGAGGCTTGAAGTCCTCTTTGAGTAACAATTCTAGGGACTCCATTATTCCGATTACTCCAACTTTATCGTCTATTGTTCCTCTGCCCCAAACGGTGTCGTTTATGATTTCGCCACCAAAAGGCTTATGCTTCCAATCCGGTAAATTTTCTTCTATTACCGGTACCACATCAAGATGCGCCATTAAAATAATGGGTTTTAAAGAAGGGTCAGAACCCTTCCATTTATAGAGAAAGCTATAAGAATTAAAAGTTTTCTTTTCCAATATAGAATCAGCTAGGGGATAGGTAGTTTTTAAAAAGTTTGTGAAATCCTGAAATTGAATCGAATCAAAATCGATCTCATTTTCAGGGGATACCGTTTTGATTTTTATGGCATTGGAGAAATTCTCTATAGCAGTGGTCTCAATATCAAGAATTTCAATAGGCTCGGCATCTAACTGCAGGGACTGGAAGGTGAACATGTTAAATAGTAAATATGCTATGAAAAGAATTAGTAATGCCGTTAGGGATAGAATGGTTTTTTTTAGTCTTTTCATCATTTAATAACTTTTAAGCTGTTGAGGGTCGATAGGCCTTCGTAATTTGAACCAATCAAAATTAGCGTGTCTGGACAAATGGCACATTTTTTACCTGTAAAAAAAAAGCAATCTCTGCAATAAGCCTCTTTTAAAATGTTCATGACTTAATTTATGCCTTTCTATAAAATCCACTAATTTACGGGACATTAATTGGAGCTAATGAAAAATTCAAAGAACACGATCAACGTAAAGATAATAGCAATTCTTTCTATGGCAATAGGGATGTTAGGTTTTAGTTGTATAACATCGAATTCTTCTACGACACTACATATTGTTGCGGATCAAGAAAATGACCTTTTCAAAGTGTTGTCAAAAACACCGTATAGCATAACCCGGTATGGAGATGTGAACAAGGCTTTGTCGAATGTCCCCGAGAATGGTAGATTGATGGTACTTTCGCAAAATTATCCAAAAGAGAAAACAGCGCTTCCTCCCGATTTTTATGTAAGGGCAAAAGCCAAGAAACTAAAAGTGTATGTTGAATTTCCGAACCTTTTGGATGCCGAGGATACTGGTGATATCATAGAAACGAAAAAAGAGCGTCTTGTGGTAACCTCAGCTATATTTGGAGATCACTTGTCCCCAATGAGCATTTTAGATGCAGGCCTGTTTTCCTATGTGTCGATTCCGAGTAGAACGGCCCTACTTCAGGGGGCGAAAGTAGCAGGTTTTAAATCGGCGGTTTATGGTCTGGACGAAACTGATTATTTTCCCATACTTTTTAAGAAGGATGATGTGCTAATTGCCACTACCAAATTAAGCAATATGGTGCAGGGAAGGTATTCGCCGATAAAGGAATGGAATATTGTGATCGGTCACATACTCTCTTTTTTGATAGACGATTTTGACACAGATATGATTCAATGGAATCCATTGGTAAAGCCTACATATTCAAAAGAACAACAGTTGCCTGAAAATGCGTATCGACTAGCCGTTGATCGCGGAAGCCAATGGTACGACAAAGGTAGATTTTTGATTCACCCTGAATGGAAAGGGCTTTGGCAAGCCATTGATACCTTGGCACTACCTGTGGGGCCGCCTATGGACCTTGACCGGCCTTCGGGCGATGGCTCGTTAGGGGTCATGGAGGGGCATTATTCTTATATAAATCCAGATGGTAGCCAACCCTACCGCTATTGGTTGAGAGCCGATTGTGTGGCGGAGACGGCAATGACCATGGCCATGTCGAATTCAGTTCGTGAACGCGAAGGGCATTTGCAAACGGCTGAAAATTTAATGGATTTTCTTTTTACCACAGATACATTTATGACCGACAACAGTAAAAAGCCCGATGGACCATCATATGGGCTTATCGGTTGGGCCGATACAGCTCCCCATAAATATTATGGTGATGATAATGCTCGGGTGATTTTGGGTGGACTTTTGACGGCACAGCTCCTTGGAAATAAAAAATGGGATCGATCATTGGAAAAACTAATTCTTGCAAATTTTAGAACTACGGGGGAAACTGGTTTTCGAGGGAATGCCTTGAACGGATATAAAATAGAGCCACTGGGTTGGCGAAAGCTGGGTGAGGGCCAATTAATCAACCCGGCCCCGCATTACGAATCGTGGTTGTGGGCGACTTACATTTGGCTGTATGACAAAACGGGCTTCAAGCCTTTGTTGGAAAAGGCTAAAAAGGCAATAGCAACTACAATGGATGCATATCCTGATAAATGGATATGGACGAATGGACTTCAACAAGAAAGAGCTCGAATGATTTTACCTTTGGCTTGGTTGGTACGTGTCGAAAATACCGAGCAGCATAGGCGCTGGCTTCGGCAACTCTGTGACGATTTACTGGAATACCAAGTAAGCTGTGGCGCGCTTCAAGAGGTTATGGGCGATCAACAACAAGGCAAGTATGGTGCTTCAAAAAGTAATCAGGCATACGGCACCTCTGAGGCACCGGTCATATTTTCAAACGGGGATCCTATCGCAGACATGTTGTATACGACCAATTTTGCGCTCTTTTCATTAAATGAGGCCGCTCAGGCAACACAAGACGTAGGATATTTAGAAGCTGTCGATAGGCTTTCAGACTTTTTGGTGCGTATTCAGAGTACTTCTTCTGATAGGGCCGATCTAGATGGTACTTGGTTTAGGGCTTTTGATTACGAAAATTGGGAATATTACGGGTCTAATGCCGATCATGGCTGGGGCGCTTGGGGAACGCTTACCGGTTGGACCCAAAGCTTTATCACAACTACCTTGGCCTTAAAATTAGAACAGACCAGTTATTGGGACAAGACCAAGAATTCGAGTGTCGGAAAGGGCTTTGATCAACTAAGGGCCACCATGTTACCGGGGCTTTAGACTATAGCGTAATACTTAAATACAGTTGCCCTACCTATTATTGTAAGTATGTCTGAATTCGTGGATGTTATTCTTTGTTCCTAAAGATTTTGTGCAACATTTTGGCTTAGATATTCAGTTTTTGTGCTGCTTTTTAACTGGGGAATATACAAGTCTACTAAAAATGAATTAATTTAACTTACAGTATTTGAAATACGCGTTATGAAATTTGTGAGTAGCCAATTGGCCTATTATTTAAAAGATAGTGCATTTAAACGAAACGCAAGAAAGCTTTTGAGGTACGTCGCCCTTTTAGCTGTGGTTGTTTTAATACACTCGATTCTTTTCCATATCATTATGATGACGGTGGAAGGTCGTTTTTATTCTTGGGTAACAGGTTTTTATTGGACACTTACAGTTATGAGTACCCTGGGCTTTGGGGATATCACTTTTGAATCTGACATTGGTCGTCTTTTTAGCATTATCGTTTTACTTTCTGGAATAATTTTATTGCTGGTAGTTTTACCGTTTGCATTTATAAGATTTTTCTATGTACCCTATTTAGATTCAACGAATAAGAACAAAGTGCCACGTCAAGTACCGGCAGGAACTAAAGACCACATTATCATCTGTTCCTTGGAAATGATAGCGAGGGACCTGACAGAAAAATTGGGTCAAGAAAAAATACCCTATTATATTATTGAAAGTGATTCCCAAATTGCACTGGAGCGACACGATAAAAATATTCCTGTAATCTTAGGGGAATCAGATGAAGAGGAAACCTTTCGACTGGCTAATATTGACCAGGCAAAACTGGTCTTGGTGAATAAGAACGATACAGAGAACACTAAAATTATTCTCACCATACGGCATGCAGCACCAAATGTACCTATAGTAGTTATAGCCAATGAAGAAGAGGCAATTCACGTATTGCAGCTGAGCGGCGCCAACCATGTTTTACCGGTAAAAAAATGGCTGGGTTCGCAATTGGCCAATAGGGTAAATGCGCAACATGCCAAGTCTCATCCTATAGGGGAATATGAAGATCTTAAAATTGCCGAATTGGCCGTTCATAATACTCCTTTGGTTAACAATACGATCCGGGAGACCAATTTTAGGCAAAAATTTGGCGTAAGTATTGTGGCAGTGTGGAAAAGAGGGAGGTTGAAGCCCGCGCTAGCTCATGAAAAACTTACCGAAGATAGCGTTTTGATGATAATTGGAAATGAAGACCAGCTTCAAGGTATCGATGAACTTTTTTACAACTATAATGTGAATCCGAATCCTGTGTTGGTAATTGGTGGGGGAAGAGTGGGCAAGGCTGCAGCGGAGACTTTAAAAGAAAACGGCATCTTGGTAAATATGATTGATAAAGATTCCAATGTATGCAAAAAGGTAAAATATTTATGTAAGAAGGTTTTTGTAGGAAATGCTTCTGACTATGATTTGTTAAAAGAAGCTGGAATTCTTGAGACACCTTCGGTTTTATTATCGACCAATGATGATACCATGAATATTTATCTTGCTTCTTATTGTCGTCAGCTAAATAAGAATGTAAGAATAGTGAGCCGAATCTCAGACACCCGCAATATAGACATTATACATCGGGCAGGGGCAGACTTTGTTTTGAGCTATGCTACTTTGGGTGCCGTAGCGGTCTTGTCTATTGTTAAAGGTCAAAAGCTTACAGTTTTGGGAGAAGGAGTCCGGCTATTTATTTCTTCCATCCCAACTTCATTGTTTGGCAAAACCCTCGCTGAATCAGGAATAGGGGCCAAGACTGGTCTTTCTGTGATTGCCATCAATCAAAATCAAACGGTAATTACGCAGTTGCCGGCCAATACCCTACTTTCTCCTGGAGCGGAAATTGTAATGATCGGAAATGCTGAAATGAAGCAAAAATTTAATTCGATATTTGGTGCGGGTAATTGAAAATAAATTCTTAAATATCGGCGACAGGCTTAAATCTAAACGTACCTCAGTTTGTTTTTGTTAAAATAATAATAAACGGTATTTAACACTTGCTCAATATTTCTTGTTTAATTATATTTATATAATATCAGACAAAAGACAATAATGGATATTTTAAAAGAGGCAACAATTTTTGAAGAGACTAAAATGACTCATATGTCTACCAGTGATAGGGTGACAGCATCTAGGGAAGCAAAACGACTTATTTTAGAAATCAATGAGATTTACAAGAAGACACAAGATACCAACTTGATGGATGTAATGAAGCGGTTGACCGCAAAGAAAAAAAAGATTGATGTTCGCTTAAAGGGTAGGCCCAATTCCGGAATATAAGTATACTCGAAATCTAAAGATAAAATGTTCTCGGAAGGATTGAAATCTTCATTGTAAGCACCTTGTCTACGGAATATTTGTTCGATTACTTGGCAAAATATTCTATCAATATATGATTTGCTTTCCTTCTCAGGGATGAAGTTACCCTAAATATTATTCATAAGAGTTTTATAGGCTTTTATCTTCAGATTTTTTTACCTCTATCGATTCATTTACTTACGGAGTTCCATAAGCTGTATAAACTGCTACCTTCATTTCAAGTGATATGAATAAGGTTTATGGCAAGTTAGACGACAGGCGCATATCGGAAATTTTCGAAAGTACTAGTGCAAAGTTTTTCAGTTTTGTGGCTAAAGAGGTGCTCTGCCGTATTTCATTGTTCCATTTCTAGAATAGAAAGACCATTATCAATTATTTTTAATGTTTCCTCAATTCCACTCAAATTTTTCTAACATTTTTACATTGAATTGATCCACTTTAGATTTGTGAATAGAGATCAAGATTCAAAAATCATAAACGCTTTTGCTCATCTGTCGTACCACTTTTTTCTTTTACAAGATTACCCCCCAAATGGTAAAGTAATGTGAGTCCAAACCTTCTTGAATCGGGTTTGTTGTTGTAGCGATAGTCGATGATCTCACTTAGTGAATGGGCCTGATAACGGTTGGTATTGAAGATGTCGCTTATGGTAAATCGGGCGATGAGCTTCTTGTTTGAAAACGACTTTTTAATGCCGAAATCAACATAACCTGTGGGTTGCGAACTATAGATACCAAGTAGTTCAGAGGAGAACCATTGGGCGGAAAGATTGATTTTATATTCCTTTGGCAATGAAACATCCTGTTGCAACATTAGTGTTGCCGCCCATTTTGCTAGCTGTTTTTCACCTGAAAGTTCTGATATAGGATACTTGGTATAGCTTATGTCAGAAAAGAAAAGCACATCCCAAAATGTGCATAGCTTAAAAGGTGTTGATATTGTAAAATCAAAACGATGGCGATTGCCAAAATTATCGCTTTGACTTTTAATCGTTGTACCATTATCATCTATAGATAGCCTTCGGTTCATGAAATTGAGGCTTCGGTTATAAATAGCAGAAAAAAAATATTTGTTTTTTAGACTGTAGGTCAGTGAATAAATCCAAGCTAATTCAGGAATCAGATCGGGGTTTCCAGAATAATAGAAATATTTGTCACTGTACCATCGAACAGGGTTTAAATCACTATAAGACGGGCGGTTGATACGCCTGCTGAGCGAAAAATCCATTTTATTGTCTTCATTGATGATTTGCCCAATAGAAAGAGATGGGAACAGCTTTGTATATTGCCATTTATTGGCAATGTCCTGTTTTACGGTGTAGCCTTGAGCACGGGTATGCTCCATACGTAAGCCAGCATCAATTGTTGTTTTGTTGATTTTTTTTGAACCCGACAAATAAGCTGCGGCAATATGCTCCTTATATTTAAAATGGTTACTTAAATCTTCTATTTCAATATAATTTCCCGATTGCAATGAGTCAAAACGGTACTGATTATCATTTTCTACTTCGGCATATTTAATACCTGTTTTAATCGAATACTTTTTAAAGGGCAAATCGGCATCAGCTTGAGCAGAAACAATTTTGACGAATCCGGGCTGGTTCGACTTGAGTACCTCTGTATTCTGTCTGTTTTTGTTTGCATCATAAGTATCGGTTTTTAGCAATCCATCGGAGTAATTCCGGTAAGATGTATAATTGGCATCGGCAGTTATTCTTTTTCCTAGGGAATCTATATCAAATGTGTAACGCGTGCTTATCGCATCGTAGTGATAAGGCTCGATGATGTTATTATCTGAAAGAATATAAGATTGCAACTCTCCCGAATTATCAACCTTTTTTACTGTAGAATAATTGAAGCTTTTGAAATCGTCAAGATAACCATGATAGCTTACCCCTATATTATGTTTTGGTGAAAATTGCCAATCGGTTCCAAGACGCCAGGTATAATATTTAATTTTAAATGTTTTTTCATTTTCACGGTTGAGGCGAAAAGTGTTTCCTTCTTCATTTATGGTGTTTTTACTGTTGTTTTGAGTAAACCGGTGTGGTGTGTTGTAGTCAAAAGAACCATACAGGTTCATTTTTTTTGTACTTAGGCTTGCCGATATGTTTTCGTTGGTCATCCAATATTTTCCTTTTGAAACCGCGGCACGCAAATCGACCGCATAGCCCTTTTTTAGATTTTTTATAGGTATAATATTAATAATTCCCGAATTGCCGGCTGCATCAAATTCAGCCGTAGGTGAGGTGATTAGTTCTATCTTATTGATATCCTCTGCACTCATTCCTTTCAATAAGTTCGATAGCTGGCTTCCCGATAAATACGTCATCTTTCCGTCAATCATTATATTGACCCCAGAAGCTCCTCTAAATAAGATATTATTATTTTGACCTACGCTTACACCCGGCAATTTTTTAAGCATATCAAGCGCTGTTTGCCCAGTTGTTAATGCTGAATTTTTAAGGTTGAAGGTTAATTTCCCCTTGTCGGCCTGAACAAGGGGTTCTTTAAAAGTAACAACCACTTCATCCAATGATTGGGGATTTTCCTTCAATGTTATATCTAAATTTGCTTGGTCTTTTACTTCTTTTTCTTCAGTTTTCATCCCCACATAGGAAAATACCAAGACACTTCCTGTAACGGTTTTTATAGAATATTTACCGTCTAAATTGGTAAGTGTTCCTTGATTAGTTCCTTTTATAATAATAGTGACTCCAGGTAAAGCGTGGTTTTCTATATCGGTAACTATTCCATGGATTACCTGTTCCTGTGAAAAAATAGAACAAGGAAAAAATCCTAAAAAATATAATAGGATTGTTTTGAGATAAGGGGCCATAATTATAGAGGAATATTTTAAAATTTGTTTTCGATCTCAGCCGCTTCAAGCATGAGGTAATGTAAATCAGTGTTTTTAATGAAGGGTTTTAACAGATGACTTCCTGGCCCATACATTGCCAATTCGACATAATCCGCTGAATGCTGCATACTTATCCACCCGACGGAGTTGTGTCGTTGCTGCATTTCGGCCAAAACCTTAAAAGGAAGTTGCTTTGGGTTGTATAGGCCATCTTGGGTTCGTAGGTCAGTATAGTAACTCAACAATTGTTTGCATTCTTCATCTGTAAGGGCAAAATTGTTGGCATAGTGCACTCTTTCCTTTAATTGGGATATGGAAGTTTCTTTACCTACCCCAGTTAAAACCCACTCATTGGTGTGCCTATATTGCTGAATAGAATCGAAATTGTCATTTGCCTCTTTTCCATAAATAAGCCCTGGGTTGGCATTACCGTGATCTGTAGTAATAATAACTAAAGTTTCGCCATCTTGTTCTGCAAAATCCATGGCCACTTGTATTGCCTCGTCATGTGCCACTTGGTCATACATTAGCCCGGCAATATCATTGCCGTGTGCGGCCCAGTCCACTTTGCCTGCTTCTACCTGTAATACAAATCCATTGGGATGGTCTTTCATCGCATCAATAGCTTTATGGGTCATTTCGGCAAGTGTGGGTACTTTTTGAAGTAAATCCTTATTGTTCTCCCTGTCAATTGAATAAGGAAGCCCACTATTTTCAAATACACCTAAAATGGGTTTGTCAATAGCAGCGGAAAACATTTCGTTTCTTGTTTTAGCCACCTCGTAACCGTCTGACGTAAAAGCTTTGTACATATCCTTTTTATCCTTTCTCTTCTCAGGAGAAAAGTAAGTATCGCCGCCACCCATCATGACATCAAACTTTTGTTGCAAGTACTTCTCGGCAATTTGTTCTTGGGCGTTTCGGGATTTAGAATTTATACAGAAACCCGCAGGCGTAGCATGGGTAATAGGGACAGTGGTCACACAACCTGCCTTTTTGCCCATTTGTTTGAATTTTTGCCAAATAGGCATGTGCTCTTCCCCTTGTTTACTTACATTCAATGCGCCATTATCAATACGTTTTCCTCCTCCCCAAGAAGAACTTGCCGCAGCAGAGTCAGTGACAGTAGAACTAGCGGAAGCCATATCCATTAAGGCTCTGCTTACCCTGTTATCTTTGTACAGCTGTAACCAGTTAGAACATTTACCGGTCTTTCTTGAAAGGTATAGATCGGCCATATTCAAGGTGCCAATGCTCATTCCATCACTGACGATAACGATAATGTTCTTTGCTTTTTTGTTGCTATCTTCAGTATCATATTGAACAATACTGGCCGTACCCTTGAAGGGATGTAGCAAAGTTGTTCCGAGGGTTAATAGCGATCCGTTTCTAAAAAATTTTCTTCTGTTCATTTTTTTTGTTCATTTTTAAATTAGCCGATTATTTCAAGCGAAAACCAGAACAATCGGTAAGAATGTAATTAAAGTGCTCTACATCGTCTTTATTAAGTTTTAATGTACCGGTTATAAGGACTACATCGTCTGTTTTAAAGTCGGGTTTGGATTTAAATTGGAGTTCGACTGCTGTTTCCGGTCCGCCATTACCACAAAAGAAGCAGGAGGCCAATGGATTTTTAGATAGTATGAGGAGTTCCCCATTGGGGTCTACATCTAAATAATAGCCTGATAGGGTTACTTCTTTACCCTCAAGGTTAATTATTTCTTGGCTGAACTCTGGATACAGAAACTTGGAATCATAGGCGGGGAAATATTTTTCGGTGTAATCTACTTTAGCCAAGTCATCCCATGTAAGGTCTACCTGCCCCACGGCAGTCATTGAAACGAATAAAAATAGCGCGTATAAAAGGTTATGCTTCATCACTTAAAATTTTTGAGATATTCATTTTTAACAAAGGAGTAATGGCCAAAACAATTGAAACCACAGATATAACTATTACTATGAGCAGCGTTCGTAGCATTTGGTCAGTGGAAAATGTGAGAATGATATCTTGTTGAAACTGCGATTTAAATAGGTTGACAAAAAAATGTAACCCAATCAGGGAAAACAAAAAGCCAAAAAATAGGGATGCCAATACCATTAGAATGCCTTCAAAACCTATAATACGGAACAACTGAAAATTACTGCCACCATAGGTACGCATCAAGGCAAGGTCAAAAGCACGTTCTCTCACCATTTTGTATAGGCCGATAAAAATAGTGACACAGGCTATGAGTAGAATAATATAGGCGATCCAAGAAATTGCTTTAACCCCAACGCCCGTAAAACGGAACAGTCTTTCCAGTTCATATTTGGGCAAGGCTGCTTGCATGTCGGTATTCGCATTAATATTTCTAGGCATGGTCATGAGCCCCATGGGATTTCTAAAGGAAACCAGTATAGCCGTTATTTCCCTGTCATCTGCTTCCTGCAAATCATGTTCATGGTCATCATGTTCTTGTTCTTCATGCCCACCGTGTTGGTGAACATGCCAGATACTCGCTAGGTTCGTTACGATAAGTCTATCGATTACTTTGTACGTTGGCTTGTAAATACCGACAACCTTGAAGGATTCGTTATGTTGTTCGATTGAGTTTTCTGTTAAGCCGTGCGAACTAACAAATGTATCGCCCACTTTTAAACCCGATTGTTGTGCTATATCATTGCCTAAAACAGCTTCCATAGCGTTTTCGACTTCTCTTCCTTCTAAAAGATTGGCATTGTACACTTTAGCAAAACCCAGGGTAGACCCCACAATACGATAGCCTTTATAGTTATCGCCATAGGATATGGGTACTACTTCTTTTACCAAAGGATTTTTTTTCATTTTTGCCACTTCGCTATACGCAATATTACCCGTTGGGTTATCTATGTGTAAAACAGAGGAAAGCACCAATTGTAAAGGGCTTCCCTTGGCACCTACTACCATTTCTATAGTACCCAAACCGTTTTCAAATTGGTTTTGTATGGAAGTGTCCAACTGTTGAATGCCCAGAAGTAAACCAATACTGATGGATAGGGAAAATATACTAAGAAACGCATAGAGCGGTTTATGGATAAGGTTCTTAAGGCTTATTTTCCAGTTGTTCATAGCGTAATCACATTTTTAAACGCAGACTTAATTCGGTTATCGTGGGTAATAACTACCAAATTCGCTCGGTTTTTCTCTGCCTGTTGTTGTAACAATCGTAATACGGCCATACAGTTTTCATCATCTAGACTAG
Source organism: uncultured Kriegella sp. (assembly GCF_963975415.1). NCBI lineage: Bacteria > Pseudomonadati > Bacteroidota > Flavobacteriia > Flavobacteriales > Flavobacteriaceae > Kriegella > uncultured Kriegella sp. Next base: position 540,541 of record NZ_CAXBGN010000001.1, on the reverse strand, counting down.
AGGTGGGTTCATCAGCTAGAATGACTTGTGGGTTATGTACTACGGCCATAGCGATTCCTAAACGCTGTAATTGTCCTTCGCTGAGCTCATTGATTCCCTTCTTTTTAGTTTCGGTTAAATCCAATTGCTCCAACAAAGAATCGATTATAGTATGGTTGATGGATTTTTTGCTAAAAAAAAGACGGGCCTTTAGGTTGTCTAAAACATTCAAAGACTTGACTGCATGATTTTTTTGAAATACAAGCCCAATATTTTGTCCCCTGAATTTATCCAATTGTGGATGGGATAGCGCGTTGATGTCTACGTTAGCTACCACTAGCCTTCCACTTGCAGGTTTTAGGAGGCCGGCCAAAAGATGTAGTAAGGTTGTTTTTCCTATTCCCGATTTTCCTAAAATCAGTAAACTCTCTTGCTCTTTTAAATCTATGTTGGGAAAGCGGAACGTATGTTCCGCTTTCTTATAATGAAATGTGAGATTGTCTGTTTGAACCATCTTAAAGTTGTATCACTTGTGTATTACTACGTTATGGGCCATTGGTCTTGTTGCGGAAACAATTGTTCTTTCCATACCTGTATTTCTGGTTCCGTGAGCACACAGTCTTCCAATTCAGACATCATTTTTTCTTTATTTATATGCTGCCCGATAAAAACCAATTCTATTTTCCGATCACCAAAAAGAACATCCCAATCTGATTCAATTTGATCTTGGTTTTTACAAAATGAGGCATAATTAATTCGCTCTGAAAATGGCATGGATGTCCACCAGACACCGGCCGAATCGGCTTTGCAAGAACCTCCTGCAGAGCTCCATAACAATGCTTGGTCAGATCTTGATGCCAACCAAAACAACCCTTTGCTTCTAATGATGTTTTGAGGGAAGCTTTGGTTGAGATAGGTTAGAAAACGTTCTGGATGAAATGGTTTTTTACTTCTGAAAACAAAGGAGCCTATTCCGTATTCTTCGGTTTCAGGTACATGTTCATTTTCCAATTCTTGAATCCACCCTGCCGAAGCCTCTGCTTTTTCATAATCGAACAAACCTGTATTGATTACATGCGCTAGTTCAACTTTAGATTCAGTAGCTGTAATAATACGGGCTTCTGGGTTTAATTTGTGAATAATAGCTTGAAGTTCTTCTAGTTGATCCGGTGTAATTAAATCAATTTTATTGATGATGATAACATTGGCAAATTCAATTTGATCGGTCAGTAAATTGACAATGGTTCTATGGTCTCCCTCAATATCTGTTAAAGACCTGGTAGTAAGATAGTCAGGGCTGGAAAAGTCTTTTAAGAAGTTAAACCCATCTACTACGGTTACCATGGTGTCAACATAACTGAAACGACTCAAATCAATAGTTCCATCTTCACTTTCGAAGGTAAAGGTCTGTGCAACGGGAATAGGTTCGCTAATCCCCGTACTTTCTATTAATAAATAATCGAATTTGTTTTGGGCAGCAAGTTTTTCCACTTCTACCATAAGATCTTCGCGAAGGGTACAGCAAATACATCCATTGGACATTTCAACTAATTTCTCTTCGGTTCTAGAGAGTGTATTTTCATTTTCAATGAATTGTGCATCGATGTTTACTTCGCTCATGTCATTGACAATAACAGCTACTTTTAAACCTTCTTTGTTGTGCAATATATGGTTGAGCAAGGTGGTTTTTCCTGCACCGAGAAAGCCACTAAGTACGGTTACGGGGAGTTTTTTCATTTATTCTGTGTATTAGTTATGCAGTAAACATTGTGTTTTAGGTTTTGATTTTTTAATCAAAAGGAAAAAGTAAAGAGGTGTAAGATCTTTTGAAGTACAAAAGTTTATGGGCATTATTTCTATAATCGACCCTAAAAGAGGCTGCCTATAGAAAAATTAAAATGTTAATTGAATCCCGTGTCCACACTATGTAGCAGTACCATCATGAACATTTAAGTTATTAAAATCCGATATGATTATAAATCGTAATTTTCACCAATAAGGGGTAGATAGCCCGCTTAAAGATCAATGCAAATTAAAAATATGGAGTATAACTTTTTCTTTACTTAATAAAATTGAAATTTATAGGAAAGAAGGAGGGGGGCGAGAAAAAAGTTGGCCAGAAACAAGGTCGCTTAGAGCGATAAAATTGTAGCTTTTGAAGCGCTCTTTATGAGCAGTAAATTCAGTATTTTCAATTGTGAAATCCTGGAAGTCAGGAGTAATCGTCGGGGTTAAATTATTCGTGTTTACATGAATACAAATGGCGCAATCTACTGCATGATTTTCTTCATCAGTATGCGATAATACATGAAGCCCTGCCATTTTCATTGAAAGGAAAAGGACAAGGAACAGATAGGGAATGCTATTTTTTAATCGACCATTTTTCACCAACACAAACTTACTAAAATAAACTAAAAATTATATTGATATAGTCTGAATAAAAAGGTTTGATACTTGCTTTTTATCCTCTTAAAGACGTTGTGGAGTTCAATAGCAGCATAAAAGAAGTAAATTAGTCGAAGAACAACTTTCATTGTCTGAAAAAATGAGTCCTAATCGAGCTTTTAGTGCGTTTTAAAGGAAATTTCTTTATAAGAAAACTAAGACTAAAAAGCGTTGAGAAGAATGGCGAATATCGTAAAATAGATATTTAAAAAATGGAATGTAATAGAACATTTCATAGTATGGCATTAAAAAGGATTACTTCATTATCTTTATTTCTTATTATAGATGAATTGCAAGATGTGGAAAACACATTATGATAAAATAAATAAAGAAAAACATCCTCTGGCCAATACCTTGAGCCAAGCTTTGAATCTCATTTCTAGCAGAGATGGTCTAAAGGAGTTTCAGGCCATTGATTTGGGATGTGGGAATGGGATAGATACTTTTGCAATGCTAGAAAAAGGATTTAGCGTATTGGCAATAGATAAGAATCCCGATGCTTCATTACTCCTAAAAAAACGTATAAATCCTGAACATTTGGTACGATTAAGTTTTCAAAATTTATCTTTTGAAAGTTTGGATGAACTCCCTTCCGCTGACTTGGTCAACGCTTCTTTTTCTTTGCCTTTTTGTCATCCGGATCAATTTGAAAAATTTTGGTCGAATATCAGAGGCTGTATCAATTCCGAAGGCTTTTTTTGTGGACACTTTTTTGGGACAAAGGATTCATGGAGTTCTAATAGTACTATGACCTTTCATAATCTGGAAGCCGTAAAAAGGTTATTTGAAGGTTTTGAGTTATTATATTTCGAGGAAACTGCGAAAAATGGCAAGACTTTGTCGGGAAAAGAAAAGTTCTGGCACGTTTTTCATGTTGTTGCCAAAAAACTTCATTCAACAAAATAACTAAAGTAAATCACTTCTATTAAAGCCCTGCCCGTAACAATGTTATCCGTTGAAGTATTTTTCTTGAAATAGTCCATAAAACCAAAGCATAAAGCACGTTTTCGAGCGCAAGACCATAGTATATACCTTCAATCCCGAAATATTTGGTCATCAGTAATATAATAGGTGCAAATAGAAACAGTTGACGCCCAACAGGTAACAAAGTAGCCAATTTTGCTTCCCCAATTGATTGAAATAGAATGATGCTACTTGAAGAAATTGGAATAACCAGTAAGATTCCCATAATCATTCGTACATTAAAAATTTCAGTTTCGTTAAGTGCCTTATTTGGTAACATTATATTTATAATAGTCTCGGGGAAAATCAGTACGGGAATTATCATTGCAATACCAAGCACAATACCGGCCAATCTATAGACAGATACCCCTTTTAGGCACCTATGTGGTTTATTAGCACCATAGTTGATTCCAATAACCGGTTGCATAGATTGGTAAAGCCCTAGGAGAGGAATTGCCAAAAATGTGAATAATCTAAAAGCGGCATTGAAAAAAGCCATAGCCTCAAGCGTGCCATATAAAACCACTAACCTGAATAATAGAAATTGCCTGAACAAATTGGACAATTGCATTGAAAAAGCCGAAAATCCAATACTTAAGACATTTTTGAGGATTTTATATTCCAACTTTATTCGGAAACGACCCGTGTGAAAGGTTGCCTTCCCTCTTATAAAATATAATGATGTCAATAAACTGTAAATAAACATAGCTGCGATACTACTCCAGGCAGCACCTGCCACACCCATATTAAAAATACCAATGAATATAGGTGTTAGTAGAAGATTTAGAATTACCGAAATCAGAGTGAAACGCATAGCCTGTTCTATTTTGCCTTCAGCCCGAATCAAACCGTTGGCCGATAATCCGTAAATGCTGAATAGTGCACCCAATATATATATCTGATAATACTCTAAAGCGTAGGTGAACAATTCTTCTGAAATTCCCAAAACAGAAACTATCTCTTTTGAAAAAATGATTCCTGGGATGGTCACAATAGCTGCCCCAATAAGGGACAAGGCCATCATATTTGGGATGATTTTTCTTTGAATTTCGTTCTGACTTGAACCTATGGCCCTACTAAGGACAGATGCAGAACCTGCTGCTACAAAAACGGTGACACTGGTGACAATCAACATTAAGGGGAACAACAGAGATATACCTGTAAAGGCTTCTGTTCCTATAAAATAACTTGTGTAGAAAATATCAACTAGCCCATTGATAGATATCACCATCATTCCTAAAATACTAGGTACAGAAAGCTTCAGTAGAAGTTTCCAAAGATTGTCATTGATGTAATCGGGCTTTTTTTTCAAGTTTTCGTATTGTAAATTTTATATGTATGTATTTATTCGTTGAATTTTCAATACTCCTTTAGAAAGCAGTTTTGTTGAAAAGCACCCATGATAAACCAAAAAGCGCAAAAGAGGTGACCATGACCTCCATTAAACCATTCCTTATTTTTTGGTTTCTTTCAGTCTCATCGATAGTTAAATGAAATTTCGGAAGTGTGTCGTAATCCTTATTTGTTATTTGTTTATTCAAAAACAGTTTGTCAAAATAAAAACTGGTAATATCGTTATGAAAGCCCTCAATTGACTGGTAAAAAGATTGAAAAATTTCAGAATCTGTTTCTACAATTTCATTAAGAATTGCTTGGGTATTTACTGCGGGGTTTGCCCATTTAAATAGTGACACCCACTTTTGTCTTCGCCTAATTTGGTCAAAGTAGTGCAACACTTCATTTTTATGGTGATTATCATTAAGCGCCGTAAAAGCAGCATAAGCTTTGGCCATAATATTTACGTCGATCAGTGAATGCGCTCCCTTTAAGTCTTCCCGATTTTGTAGATATTCTAAGATTACAGCTTTAGACTCGTTCACGTCATCTTCATTTTCCAAGCCTTTTCTTCTTGTGATTTCGGCAAGTGATGTATTATCGATTGGATATATGAGGTTTGCATATACGTTCAATACGGCCGGGAGAACAATTAGAAAAAGAAGCCATAAGCTAGCGGCACTTATTGCGGTCAAGGAAGAATTTTTTTTAAGACTGATCAACAAGAACATCAAAGCAAACCAAAAACTGAGATAGCATAAAATGGCAGATATCCATAAGATAATGGACAAAACATCGAGCGCTGTGGAAACCATAAAGGCAATTGACGACAAAAGAATTCCCAATCCTACAATCAGAAGATAATAAAAAGCAATTCGAATCAAGAGTATTCTTCTTAACCCTATGGTTTGCAACCTTAGTAAGGGAAGCATTCCATTTTCCTTTTCTTCTGCATATAATCCGTAGGTGAAAGCTATTATAAGCAATGGAAATAAGTAAATGAATACAAATGAAATATCAAAATTTCCAACATATAGTTTAAGGGGGTTGGCCAGTTCACTTTCAAATAATTGGTAGTATAAGCTCATTCCCGTCAATTTGTAGTAATAAGGCTCAATATCCCTTTGTCCTAAAGACATATGTGCCAAACTATGAGGATGTAGTATGGCATGGTAGCTATGTCGATACCATGCATAAGCGGGTTTTGAGGCTATATCGAATAGTTGTTTTTCCTTGACCGAGGTATGGTCGCTATAAAAGCTCTTTTTATACTTTTCAAATTCCTCCTTTTCAATTATTTCGACATTCTTTATTGTTTTATGTTGTTCTGTTATTTTTGAATGTCCATAATAGATTGCGTACATGCCCAATAAAAAAATAGTGGACAACATGATTATTTGAAAGGTATTTCTAACAATGGAAATACCTTCACGTTGCCATAACAATAAAATCAATTTCATCTGTTTGAAATTTTGTAGTTTTCTGAAAATGATGAGACTAAAAAATTACGCACATTCAGTAATTCGCATAAAAAATATAATTTACGTCGGTTGATATGCAACAAATTAATTTTTCGTAGGCTCATTTCATTTTAATTTATTTTTGGAGGAAGAAGGAATGAGAATGAGTATTGTCAAAATCCAAAGCGACAATGAAGCAAGTTCCATTAAATAATATTTGAAGATTATGGTCACCTTAGGAGTTAGATACTTAAAATCGGATATGGTCTCCCATAAATTCTTTCCTGCTTTGTATTCATAGAATTCTCCATAACGTGAATTCTTCGCCATATCATTGTTCATGGTACGTATGAGATGTCGACGATAGGTGTTGGTCTTTTCTTGAAAATCGTTAAAACTATACCAATCGGTTGCAGCAAATGCCATGGAAAGGTTTCTTAGCGCTATATAGGGAGCAACAAAACTCATTAAGCTTCCCGCTCTGTTTTGAAGTTCAAATTTTTTGTAAAGTGCTGCGCCATGAAAATCATACACCTTATTGGCATATTCTTCCCCTTCTTGCATTTGTATCCCTTCAAAGTTCAAAGGCAGTTGATTAAGGGAATCGACCCCATATTTTTTTAAATAAAGTTCTTTTAACCTTTCCAATCTTTTTTGCTTGGTATCATTGGGCTTCATGCCATTTGTAATATCTCTTTGTATAGCTTCCTTATATATTTTCATTGAGGGCAATGGGTGTAAGGTTTCACCAAGATTGGCAGAAGTCTTTGGTATAATGATTCCCGTTGTAATCCAGAATATCAATAAGGTCAAAAGAGCGTTTCTTGCATTCGAAGACTTAAGGGATATCCAAACCGAAAAATTCGTAAAGGCCCATAAATATCCAACGTAAACAAAAAAAAGAAGTAAGATGCGTACCCCTAAATCGCTCAGCACAGAACTAGTTTTTTCAACAACTCCCACTATATATAAACCTGTAAAAAACGGAACCATTATCGCAAAAACAATTACGGAATACGCCAAGACCTTGCCCAAATAAATAGACCTTATTGAAACTCCTTGACTGACCAATAATTTTAGTGTTCCTGTTTCCTTTTCTTTAGTAAAAGTTTGAAAAGTGATAAATATGATGAGTAGGGGTACTAATAATTGAAGTACAAGGGCAGCACTTAATTCCCCAAAACGAATCATATTGCCATATCCTTGTACAGGTCTGAACATGAATTCATGTGGATGGTGTGCCTCTAAGTAAATAGATGTTCCGGTATAGGTGTCCAATCCAAAATCAAAAAGACTAAGAAGTGTCTTGGGTTTGAATACATAAGTACCATAATGGGCGGCAATATGAGGATGTTTGTTTCCTTGATCTAGCCATTCAGCCCTTCTATCTTTATGAGCCGTTTCTACCATTGTTCCTTGCTGTTTATAAGCTACATGCCCGGCATAGAGCGCAAACCCTAGGAGAATTATAATTATGGCTAATAAAATTTTTAAGGAGTTTTGTCTTGCCAGACCTTTAAGTTCCTTTCCTGCAATTAAAAAGACTTGACGGTTCATATTATGTATGCATGTGCCTTAAATATTTTTGTTCCAAATCATGAAAAGAAACTTGACTTGATTCCATCTTATCGACCAAGACGCCTTCTTTCATGATCCCGATATGAGTCCCGGTATCCTTAGCCCGAAAGAGGTCATGGGTAGCCATTAAAGTGGCTACTTTTTGTTCTTTCATTTCGAGTAGAAGTTCAGAGAATTCATTGCTTGCTTTGGGGTCTAATCCGGAAGTAGGTTCATCTAAAAGCAATATTTTAGCTCCCCTGGCCCTAGCCAAAGCAATGCCTACTTTTTGTCGCATTCCTTTAGAGTAACTGCTTACCCTTTTTAAGACAAAATCTTTTTGCAAGCCAGATTGTATCAATAAGGACTCCAATTCTTCCTTATTTTGACTACCCCCTTGAAGACCACAAAAAAAGCGAAGGTTTTCAAGCCCGGTCATGTTCTGGTATAATTGAAGATTTTCAGGGATATAGGATAGCCATTGCTTTGTTTTTTGAGGATTCTTCCCTACATCCAAACCGTTGATGAAAGCTTTTCCAGCGGAGGGTTCTATAAAGTTCAAAAACAAGTTGATGGTCGTCGATTTTCCAGCTCCGTTGGCTCCGAGCAGGCAAAAAATATCGCCAGCTCGGATGTTTAAGTTCAACGTGTCTAGTGCGGTAAAATCACCATACTTTTTTGTAAGGTCTTTAGCTTCTAGCATATTTGTTAAAAATTACGGATTTAGATCTTCCAATCCACTTATATACCCACCGGTCGAAGTAAATAACTTGCTTGAGGTATTTGAACTACTATCAAATCTAAAAACAGCATTTTCATCATTAGTTGCAGTGGTAAAAAGAAAGCTTTCATCAGTATAAGGTAGAATTAACATTCTACGGGATCCATAAGTTGTAGGTAAGCCAGGTACAGCACCTAAACTTGATCCAGTTTCTAAATCAATTTCATAGTATTTAAATTGCGGCTCACCTGTCAGGTATTCAAAGAAATCAGTCTCATCTTCAACCCGGGTTGTGAAAGTCCGCCCATTTGGTACTTGATAGATTCCGTAACAAACATTGCCTGTAGCATCTTGCATATCCATAAAATAGTCTGGGTCAAAGGAGGTCTCTCCATTAGGTATTTTCAATAAACCGCTGGGGCTATTACCTCCACCCATGGTAGTGCCTAGACCCTGTACATAAATATCCCCGTTACTGGTTTTGATCATTCCTTTATTTACTGCATGGCTGCCAAATAACATTCCTGTTCTGTGATCGGCAATTACTTTTTCTACTGCTCGGCTATTTAAATCAATTACCGCAACATAGGCCGAATCGTTAACGGGAACGAAATTATTTTCGTAGTGTACACCCATGAACAGTTTGTCATCCCGTTCCATCATATCCAGATAATACGTTCGTGTAGCTTCAGGAAACCTACTGGTAATAGATGTTAACGAAACTTCATCAGTAATGCGCATAGTGGTTGGGTCAAAAACGATAAGTTTAGAAATACCACCGGCAACAGAACCATAGGCTACAGTTTCACTTTCAAAATATATGGTGGAAAAGGTATTCGCGCCTGGCACTACAATCCGTTCTTCCTCAACTGTATCTCCATCATCGTTGAATGAATATTTTACAAGAGTAGCGGGCGCACCGAAAGGGGAGGCATACAATGCGCCATTGTACGAGGTCGTATTTGCACTTCCAGTCAATTCTATTGCTTTGTCGTTTTCTATGGTTGAAAAATCCAAGTCCGTTACACCTTGAACGTAAGAAGTTTGGTTGGGCCATGCACCACTAACCATAGTAATGCCGTAGTTTACCTCGACCGGGTCAGTCGTTTCTTCAGGAATTTCTTCATTAGGATCTTCTGAATCTGGTTCTGTAGTAGCATTGTCATCACTACTACAACTTACGACCAGAATACAGGTCATTATTAAAAAGAATAACCTTGATTGATTACTAAGAAATTGTTTTTTCATTTTCATTTTTTGTTTACGTGTTAATATTTAATTTATGAAGGTTCTAAGGGTTATGTAAAAAGCCCGTCCAGGGCGTTGCACACTGAAATTGTCAAAGGCTTTTTCGTTGAGTATATTGGTGACTTCTGCAGTAATGGCCCAACGGTTTTGAGGATGGGAAAAGGTAGCTCCCAGATTTTGGATGAATTGGGATGGAACCGTGTTCTTGAAATCCTTGTTGCCATCTACTGCCCAAAAAAGATAGAACTCATTAACGTAATTTCCGGACCACCAAGCTGAAATGCTGTTTTTTGTATTTAGGAATTTGCCTTTGTGATAGCGTATTTCCCCATTCCCAAACAAATATGGGATATTGGGAAGTCTTGCGTTGAAGTAGCGATCATCCACGGTTCCCGTAATGTTTTTGGGTGAACGGTTTCTCAAATCTTGATAAGTGGCATTTGCCTTTATATCCAGAAAATTGAAGGGGCGATAACGCCATTCCATATCCACACCAAGCGTACGTGATTTTAATAGATTTTGGTATTGGGCGTAAAACTGGGAGGTTCGAAGCCAGATAACATTGTCCGTTTCCCGGTAAAAGAGATTGGTATCCCAATTAAATTTTTGTGTATTCAGTTGAAAGCCCAAATTAAAATTGTGACTCTGTTCCGGTTCCAAAAACGGGTTGGGTCTTACCAATGTAAAATCTCCAAAGAGTTCGAATTCATCAGGTAGCCTGGTTGCATATTCATAGGAAGTTTTTAAAAGAAAAGATTTTGTAACATGATAACGTAGCGCTTGAAGAAAGCCAAAATTGGATGCTTCTTGTTGGTTGGGAACGAATTCAAGATTTTCTATGGCATATCCATCGGCATTCAACCAAAAATGTTTGACGGCCGTATAGCTTGTTAAATCCTGTGAAAAACCGTGTTCATAGGAAAGCCCGGTAGCATTCTTAAAAAGCTGGGTCGGATTGGCAAAAAAATCTTCTCCATAAAATTCGGCCGCAACAGGATCTTCACCGATTCTTCTAAACCACGCGGTAAAAAGATTCAAGGTAAATTTTCCTTTCTCCCAGGGCTTGTAGTTCAGGTTGATACGGTTCAATAAATTTTGAGAAGTAAGCTCCAAAAGATTACGCGAAGTTGAGATTTCTCCGCCATCGGTTCGTCTATCGTAAACCTTACCGTCCCATGTGTATGCATTGAGCGTGGTATCGATAAAGTGGCCTCGAGTACGATTATAGGCACTGTACCACTTTATATCCGTTTTCTTTAGAATCTTCTTTTTTTCATATTCTAAAGAAGCACCTAGAGTTGATTCATCATAGGTTACTTGACCATAGGGCTGGGCCATAATGGCATTGTGCTGAACATCATCTTCGAGTCCTGAATAACGTGCGCTAAAAACCAAACGATCTGCATAATTTTTGTCATAGACTCCTGTGTAAAGATTCACGAGATAGTTAGAGAATTTATCGTGAAAGCGCTTGACAGTTGTCGGAACTGGATTTCCGAATTCATCGGGAATCTCAACATCTACCTTATAATTGTTATCGGAATGATTAAAAAATGAATGTACCCCAAACATCCAATGCGTGTCAGGGTTTACCAATTGTGCGTTTAGGTTTGCCTTATGGCTATTAAACGACCCCGTAGAATAGGAAGCATCTAAATAGTCTGAATAGGATTTTCGGGTTATGATATTTATGCCTCCCCCAAGGGCATCTGCACCTAAATCAACCGGTACAACTCCTTTGTAGACCTCGATTTGTGCTATTAGGTTTGCTGGTAATACGTTTAACCCTAGTCCTGAACCAAAATATGATAATGGGATACCATCGAGGAAAAATGGCACGGATTTTCCGGTCATTCCGTTTACATAAATTTCGGCATTACTACCAAAACCGCCTGTTTGGCGAACATTTACCCCGGAAATTTGCTTTACGATATCACTGGTATTTGTATTTCTATCACGGAAATTCTCTGTCTGCAATACCGATACATTGGCTGTACTTTCCCTTAACCGTTGGGTTTTTGACTTTGCCACGAGCGTTACTTCGTCAAGTTGGCTCTGTTGGGGTTTCAAATTTATATTAATTTGAACCTTGTTTTTTTTCGTTGAAATATCAGTGGTGTAATAAATCGTTTCGAAGCCTATGTAAGAAATCTCTAGGCTGTATTTTCCATAGGAAAGTTTATCGAAACCGAAAGCACCATTTTCATCCGTAACCGTACTCTTGTTTAGTTCAGTAATTTGAATATGAGCCCCAAGTAAAGGCGCTTTCTGATCGTCTGTTATGGTTCCTAAGATTTCTGCATTTTGGGAATAAAGGAAGCAACTCGGAAATAAGCTTATAAATAAGATACCTACAATTTTTACAGAGCTTGTGATAATTAGCTCTTTAATGAGGTATAGATGCGTTATTTTGTTTTGTTTTTCAGCCATTATAGATTAGTTTCTTTTATGAGCCCCTGTTTCTCCATTTCCTGTAGTACATCCTTTTCTTTTTCGGATAGGCTATGCTTATTAAGCAATCCATCCGCTTTATCCCATAGATCTTTAGTCTCGGGGGAAAGCCAATAAGCTCCATCACCCTCTTTTTCTATAAGGCAGTCCATTCCGTTTTTCTTACTTATTGATATTATTTCATGATTTTTTATTAGGTAAGTAGGGAACTCTTCTGTCAAAGCCACTATTTCCCGTTCCTCATTATAGAGTAAAAAGGCCTTTTCTTCAGAAATTGAAATAGACTTGGAATCTTTTGGATTCATTTCAAAAGCCTCCATTTGGGTTTCCATATGACCATTGACATCAATGGAACATCTGACTATTTTTACTGGAGTTGGTTCTTCGGAGTGGTTACAGATTATAGCGGTTTTTTCATTTTCTTTGGCTATTACATTGACGAGCGAAATTTTTTCGACCCAAAAATGATCGTCAAGACGGGTTTTTGAGTACTTTATATTGCCATTATTATGAACCTCTGAGATTAGGGAATATTTACCCAATGGTGCGTCATTGGGAATATCATATGTGAAATAATAATGACGACCAGACTGAATATTGGTCAAAATTTCAACTAGCTTTTCCCGCTTACAAGGCCCTTCAAGATAATCGGCCAGTACCAACAGCGGGATATTCTTGTTTAAATATTTTAGTTTTTGAGGAGCCTCTTCCTTACTTTCCTTTTGGTCTGGAAAAGCGATAACATGCTCTTTAAAGAGCATGGTAATATTACCTTTGGGGTCTTTTACCCCGATTTTTACCAAGGGGAAAAGGTGGGCGCCATTTAAATGTGACGTGTTGAAATTCCAGTGTATGGTGACTGTTTTGCCAGGGATGGTTCTTTTTGGGAAAATGCTCATTCTTATTTTCTCAATTTTTTAATATTTTCTTTGCTATATTTTTCTGGATATACTTTGAACCATTTTTCAACCGTTTCCGCTCCTAAATAATCGTAAGTAGTGGATAAGAGAAATTCCAGTTTTTCGAGGTACTTTTCTTTTGCCTTGTCGGGATTGATTCTCATCTCCTCTTTTCTTTGGTCTTTTTCCGCTTTTGTGGCAGGAAGGTGATGGAAGTAAGGTGTATTAAAATATTCCTCGCTGAATTTATGGTAGAGGGGAGTAAACAGAATGAGGTTGTGCCACATCTCGTCCACGATTAATAAGTCATCTGGAATGAATATCCCTGGGATTTGACTTATATATAAAAACTTCAGAGTTTCCAACAAGATATCGTCGGCCTCGGTTTCTGAAACATCGTACATATCCATAAACCTTGATATCACATTCTCATCTGTGAAGGATAAGAGTTTGTTCAATTGAACTTCAGTAATTTGGTTCATCTTCTGGTGGTTTTTACTTTTTTGCATTGGGTAGTAAATAGCGGTAGGAATTATTTCCTACCGCTATAATTCTTAAACTATAAGGTGCTGGAGCAGTGTCCGCAATTGCTACAATGCGTACTTCCGCTAGGTTGCTTTGCCTTATTAGCTAGAATTTCTGAAATCATGGATTCCTTAGTTTTCATAACTATAGTATTTTAAGGTTATACCTACTCTATTTACAAGGTTTTCGGTTTCCCCTTTCGTTGCAACATTTTTAAGTATGAAAGACATTTAAATTAGGGCACACATGCCTACTCCAGGTATCATCAGAAATTTTCAAAAAAGCATTTTCTTAATTGAAAAAAATCAAACGACTTCCATGGAAATTCTTTGAATGTCCATATTTGATTAATATCTCATTCTGCCTTTATCGTCGTAAAAGCAAATCAGATTGTCAAAATAAAATTGAAGTATGGGAAGAGTTTTGAAAGCTACATCCTCTTTGAACCTTATTTAAGGCGTAAATACGGAGTTGTAGACCTGTCATTTACAAAATGCATCCATTTAGAGTCAATACTCTAAATGAAACTTGTGGAGTCCGAAAACCCAACAATGAAAATAAAATGTAAACGAAACTCTTATAATAGAAAAGGAGGAGGCCGGGAAAAGAGCTGATCCGTAGCAATAGTGCTTGAGATAATAAAACTGTAGTTTTCAGTTATCTCGCTCTGAACAATTGGTTCAGTATTTTCAATTATGAAATCCTGTGAGTCAGGAGTAAGTGCCGGAGTTAAGTTATTTGTAATGGCATGGTCACAAATAGTACAATGAACTGCATGGTCTTTGTCATTTGTATGGGACAACACATGAAGTCCTGCCATTTTCATTGAAATGAAAAGGACAAGAAGTAGGTAAGTGATGCTATTTTTTAGGCGACCATGTTTCATCAAACACAAACTTACTAAAATAATCCAAATGCTATGTTAATATAATCTAAATAAAAGTTCATGATTGTTATTGTTTCTAGGTATACTATTTTTCAGTTTAAATAATGGGCAAGTGGCACTTTAAAGGCCCCTGTGACCGTATTGATAATTTTCCATAATTCAGTTAAGTCTTGCCATTACAATCAATGCGAATCTTAATGCGGCATAAAGTAAAGGTTTTATTTGACGGTGAGCTTTTTGTAGCTCAAAAAGCTTGTCTGGATCTAAATCCTTTAACTATTGCTATTTTATAAATAGAAGCACAAATGCATCGGCAGAATCGTTCCATGCACAAATAAAAGTCTTTAGGGCGCAATTTAGAGGTGTAAAGAATCTGGAATTTTTCCTTTACAGGTTAACAACAATTTTTGCATAAACACAACAATTGTTCTTGATCCCATAGTAGCGTAAGCAGAAATTGACACCTATAAATATAAAGCCCCGTAAACATAATGATTACAGGGCTTTTAGCGGAGAAAGAGGGATTCGAACCCCCGGAGGTGTGACCCTCAACAGTTTTCAAGACTGCCGCATTCGACCACTCTGCCATTTCTCCAGTCGATACATCTATAAAGATTTTAGCAAATTTTTTCTGCTAAAGCAACACTAGGTTGCGTAGGCGGGTGCAAATATACTAACCTTTTTCAATTCTATAAAAGGATGTGGAAATTTATTTTTGGATAAACTTACATTTATCATATTCTAGCATGTATTTTTGCGCCATGCAAGAATGGTATCACTATGTTTTATTGGCCCTATTAGGGGTTTTGGTAGCTTTTATAAATACGTTGGCAGGTGGTGGGTCTTTACTCACGTTACCTATTCTTATTTTCATGGGTTTACCGCCCAGTGTTGCCAATGGCACCAATAGAATTGCCATACTTATTCAGGGTTTCGCAAATGTTGTAGGCTACAAAAGCAAGGGAATGGAGATCAGTTCCCGCTTTATTTGGTATTTATCGGCTTCTGCCATTGTAGGTACCCTAATCGGTTCAAAATTGGCCATTGAAATAGATGAGCGCCTTTTTAACCGGGTGCTGGCTATCGTTATGATAGTTATCGTTGCTTTTATGGTACTTCAGCCCAAGCGGTCAATAGCTGATATTGCGGAAAGATTGACAGGTAAACATGTGCTTTGGGCAGTCGTCGCTTTCTTTTTTATCGGAATTTATGGAGGTTTTATTCAGGCAGGAACGGGTATTTTTATACTTTTGGCGTTGTCCTCCATCAGTAGAATGACGTTGATTAAATCAAATGTTATAAAAGCTGTGGTAATGACCTTATATACGATTGCCGCTTTGGTACTTTTCGGACTTAATGGTAAGTTGGATTGGGAAATCGGACTTACCTTGGCATCGGGTCAAGCAATAGGAGGGTGGATTACCAGTAGATGGTCTGTAAATAAGGGTGATGGAATTGTCAAGGTTTTGCTTGTCATCATGATAACGATCATGTCAATAAAATTGTGGTTTTTTAATTAGAAGGTTTATGTACGACAGTATCGAACATTTAAAATGGCGCTATGCGGTCAAAAAATTTGATTCCGAAAAAGTACTGTTATCTGCGGATATAAAAAAACTAAAACTGGCATTCAACCTTACGGCTACTTCTTACGGCTTACAACCTATAAAATTGGTCGTTATAAGTAACAAAAAACTCCAAAATCAGCTGGTCTCCCATTCCTTTAACCAGCAACAGGTAGCCCAGGCATCGCATGTTTTGGTGATTTGTATTGAAAATCACGTTGATGATGAATACATCGCCCGATACTTTGACCAGATCAAAAAGATACGTGGAACCAGTGACGAAATACTGAATCCGTTTAAAGAGGCAATGGTCGCCGATTTTTCAAATAAGAAGATAGAGGAGATTCGCCAGTGGAGTATTAATCAGGCCTATTTGGCAATGGGTAATCTGCTAACAATATGCGCTCTAGAGAAAATAGACTCTTGCCCGATGGAAGGCTTTGAATCGGAATCATACGACGAAATATTAGGCTTAAAGGAAAGAGGGCTGACCTCCGTATTGGTACTTCCAGTAGGGTATAGGGCTTCCGATGACATGTTTTCCAATTTTAAAAAAGTACGAAGGCATATCGATGACAGCATTATCGATATTTTTTGAGAACGATTTGTTGATATCGGCAATTTAGTAAATAGTATTATTTTTCGATAACCAACACCAACAACCAACACTATATTTATGCCAGGATTTGAACTATTTGGAGACAAAGAGAGAGCACAGGTAAACGAGGTACTCGATTCCACAGTTTTAATGCGATATGGCTTTGATGGTATGAGAAACGGCCATTGGAAAGCTGTTGAACTTGAAAAAGCTTTGACGCGACGTATGCAGGTCTATTATGCACAATTGGTCAGCAGCGGTACTGCCGCCTTGACGGTAGCTTTGGCGGTTGCGGGAGTGGGAGCGGGAGATGAAGTAATTATCCCCACTTTTACTTTTGTGGCCAGTTTTGAGTCTATTCTCGCTATTGGTGCGGTGCCGATTCTTGTCGATGTCGATGATACACTGACTTTGGACCCAAAAGCTGTTGAAAGTGCAATTACTGAACGAACTCGTGTGGTAATGCCGGTACACATGTGCGGTTCAATGGCCGACCTAGCAGTTTTAAAATCCATTTGCAAAAAGCACGGGCTACTTTTATTGGAAGATGCTTGTCAGGCGATAGGGGGTACTTTTAATGAAAAACCATTGGGCAGCTTTGGTGATTTGGGTGTTTTTTCTTTCGATTATGTTAAAACCATTACGTGTGGTGAAGGAGGAGCTATTATTACCAACAATAAAAAATTTCATAAAAATGCCGACCATTATTCCGATCACGGTCATGACCATGTCGGGAAGGATAGGGGAGCGGAAACACATCCGTTTTTAGGGTACAATTACAGAATATCTGAATTGCATGCCGCTGTAGGATTGGCACAACTAGATCGTTTAGATGAATTTTTATCCATCCAAAAAAGAAATTATACTATTCTAAGAGGTGTTTTAGAGAAAATTCCGGAAGTCACCTTTAGACGCGTTCCTGAGGGCGGGGTTGAAAATTATTCTTTTCTCAGTTTCTTTTTACCTTCAAGGGATTTGGCGGAAAAAGTTCACGCCGCAATGGGGTCTGAAGGGGTCGATGCCTGTTTCTATTGGTATCATAACAATTGGCATTATTATCGAAAATGGGAACATTTGGCCGAAAGGAAATCTTTAGGAAAATTGCCGCAAGAAACACTAGAAGGACTTCAAGATTTGGAAACCTTTGATTTTTCTAAATCCGATCATTGGGTTAGTCGTAATATCTCCTGTTTGATTAAATTGGGATGGAGTGAAGATGAAGTCCGACAGCGAGCCGAAAAAATTGCCCAAATCATCAAAAGTAGTTCGTGATTATCGTTCAGTCTTTTGTGTATTTAAGGCTATTTTCTGAAATAAATATAGGGTTAAGTGTAATATTTTCGACTTTTCTGTAACTGATAGGGTAGCGGCTTTCATATAATATGCATAGAATCCGGAATTGTTAATCTTAATACCCACGGTGATGATAAAAAGAACACTAGTGACACTCCTCACTTTGCTCATTGTTTTTACGACGGTTGCACAAGACATTACGGGAAAATGGAATGGCTTATTGGAAGTTCCTGGAAGCCCTTTGCGGCTTGTATTCAATATTTCCGAATCCGATTCGGGGTATTCGTCAACCTTAGATAGTCCTGATCAAGGTGCATTGGGTATTCCTGTAAATTCAACCATCTTTAAAGCGTCTAAGCTAGATATAGCCGTAACTGCGTTGGGGCTTACGTATGCTGCCGAGTTTATCGATGGGAAATTTGAGGGTACCTTTACGCAAGGTGGATTTACTCTTCCGTTGGCATTATCACGGGAAACAATCGAAAAACCTGCACTCAACCGTCCGCAAGAACCTAAGGAACCTTATCCGTATTATTCCGAAGAAGTAAGTTTTAAGAATAACCAGGAAAATATTACCCTGGCGGGTACTTTAACATTACCAGAAGAAACCGGAACCTTCCCCGTTGTGGTTATGATTACCGGAAGCGGTCCGCAGAATCGAAATGAAGAACTTGCGAGACATAAACCTTTTCTTGTTATTTCCGATTATTTAACTAAAAACGGGATTGGCGTATTACGTTATGATGACCGTGGTGCAGGAAAATCGACAGGTGATTTTGCCGCTGCGACTTCGGTTGATTTTGCATCAGATGTAGAAAGTGCCATTGCCTATCTTAAAACTAGAAAAGAGGTCGATAAAAAAAATATTGGCTTGATCGGACATAGTGAAGGCGGGGTAATAGCTCCAATGGTAGCATCTCGGTCTAAAGATGTAAAGTTTATCGTATTAATGGCTGGAACGGGTATACCGGGCAGTGAATTATTGTCCCTGCAAGGAAGACTGATAGCCCAAGTCATGGGGGATTCTGAAAGCGAAATCGAAAAGTCGGCCGAAATACGGGATAAAATGATTGCTATGACCGTAACTTCAAAAGACTTGCAAACCTTGCGAGATGATTTGAATGCCTATCTTAAAGGCGAAGCCCAGAATGATGAAGCGCGTGCCCTTGTTCCTGAAGGTACCAATGTTGAACAGTTTATAAAGGCTCAAGTAGATTTTATGGCTACACCCTGGATGGTGTATTTTTTAAGGCATAACCCTGCTAAAGTACTTGAGAAGGTAAGTTGCCCTGTTTTGGCCATAAATGGTGATAAAGACCTGCAGGTACCTGCGGAGGAAAATTTATCGGCCATGGCCAAGGCCTTAGAAAAAGCAGGGAATAAAAATGTGACCTTGAAGACTTTGTCCGGCCTCAACCATTTGTTTCAAGAAAGCGAGACCGGTTCACCTGTGGAATATGCAGCTATTGAACAGACTTTTTCTCCTAAGGCATTAAAGGAAATCTCAGATTGGATTTTAAAACAGGTTGAATAATAGTTGGAAAGGCCTCTAGTAGCCAACATACTCGACAATCTCTAAACCATACCCTACAATACCCACACGTTTGGTTTGCGGTGAATTGGATAATAAGCGCATTTTTACAATGCCGAGATCGTGCAGTATTTGGGCGCCGATGCCAAAATCTTTTGCATCCATGTCAATTTTCGGAGCTTTATAGATGCCTTGTTTTTGTAATTCTTTCAATTCGGCCAGACGCGATAACAAGTTAAGCGATTCGGAATCTTGGTTGATAAACACTATAGCCCCTTTTCCTTCGTCGTTAATCGCTTGGAACATATCATCCAATTTTTTATCGGGATTGTTCGTAAGGGTACCCAAAATATCATGGTTGACAAAGGTGGAGTTTATACGGGTCAAAATCTTTTCGTCTTTTTTCCAGTTGCCTTTGGTCAATGCGATATGTACGTGATTGTTGGTCGTTTGTTTATAGGCCCGCAATCTGAAATCGCCAAATCGCGTTGTGATCTCAAAATCGGTCTCTTTTTCAATTAAACTATCATGTTCCATGCGATAGGCAATAAGGTCTTCGATGGAAACAATTTTTAAATCGAATTTTTTGGCAACTTCGACGAGTTGTGGTAGTCGGGCCATGCTACCATCTTCGTTCATGATCTCAACGATGATTCCGGCAGGCTGTAACCCGGCCAAACGAGCAAAATCGATGGCTGCTTCGGTATGTCCGGTACGTCTTAAAACGCCCCCTTCCTTGGCAATGAGGGGAAAGACATGTCCTGGTCGCATTAAATCTTGTGGCTTGATATCGGATTCGGTCAATGCTTTTACCGTTTTGGCCCTATCAGAGGCAGAAATTCCCGTGGTTACCCCGTTTCCCCGTAAATCTACAGAAACCGTAAAAGCGGTTTCCAATGGGTCGGTATTGTTGGTGACCATCATGTGAAGTCCTAATTCACGACAACGACCTTCGGTAAGCGGAGCGCAAATCAAGCCTTTGCCATGTGTGGCCATAAAATTTACCATTTCTGGCGTAGCAAGTTCAGCCGCAGCCAAAAAATCACCCTCATTCTCTCGGTTTTCATCATCGACCACAATAATGACCTGGCCATTACGAATAGCTTCAATAGCCTCTTCTATCGTATGTAACTTAATATTTTTTTCCACTTTTGTTATCATACCATCTCCTTTTTTTCCTTCTTTGGAAACTTCCTTTTAAAAAAGTCAATTACATTTCCAAAACTCATTAATCCTTTGTCGGCCGTAGCCCTTCTTGTTAGAAATACCCCCAAAGGTAACATTATCAGCGTAGATAACCATGCTCCCAAGATGGGGTGTATGTTTCCTTCCTTGGCGTAATTGCCTGCAAAAACCCCTATAAAATAATAGGTAAGAAAGAGAACAATGGCAATAACCATAGGTAATCCCATGCCTCCTTTACGAATGATAGCACCCAGCGGTGCACCCACAAAGAATAGGATGACACAGGAGAGGGCCAGCGCATATTTTTTATGTAAAGAGAGAATATGCATGTTGTATATCTTATAACGCTTTGATAGCTCCTCTTTTTTACCCTTAATCGAAGTCAGAATATTAGATACCGAAGTTTTGGCCGAATTCACAACTTGGGTACGCTGCCAATCTTGAAAGAGGTCTTCAATATTTATTACTGATTCTTGAGCACTGGTATCAGTCGTATGCCTTAAGTTTTCAGCAGTCGAGACACTTGAGTCTATTTTTATTTCCATGTTTTTCCGGGCAAGACTATCAACCCTGTCGATTTTTGGTACCGGAACAAAGGCCCCCATTCTATTGGAAATATTCTTCGAAAAGGCCCCAACAATTTTTAGATTATCGTTTTTAAGCGAATCGATATCTTGAATTAACCTTGAAACGTTCTTCATTTTATCGGTGCGCACATTTCGTTCTTCCTCAAGATCGACATCAGTGAAATCAGGTACCTCGATATTCATGGTATATTCTTCGAAATAAACCTTGGCAAACGGATATAGTCGCTTTTCGTTATTTGATTTGGTGGTAACATCTTCGTAATAATGGCCCTCTTTCAACACCAATTGAATAACTTCTGAGTCTTCGCTACTAATCAATTCGCCTGATATGGCCTTGGTTACCTTACGATTTATGTTGTTCACTTTTTGATGAATGATGACATTTTCTAAAAAGCGGTCTTGTTCGCCATATTTGTTGTCGACCTTTATATTCATGCCCTCAAAATCACTAAAGACCCCTTCTTCAATCGCTACGGCCGGTTTCACCTTGGCAATGTTCCGCCGCATATTATAGATTTTTTGTTCCGATGCGGGAATTACACTATTGGCAAAATAAAAGGTAACTCCTCCCAAAAAAATAATAAATACGATTAGACTTAACATGGCACGCTGTAGTGAAATACCCGAGGCTTTCATTGCGGCGAACTCATAATTTTCGGCAAAAGTCCCGAAAGTCAAAATTGAAGAAAGTAAAACCGTTAAGGGTAAAACTTTTTCGGTAAGGTTCGGCATCAAATAGAAAAGAAACTTACCGATAATAACAATATCGAGACCTTTTCCTGCCAAATCATCTATAAAAAGCCAAATCGTTTGAAATATGAAGATGAACATCAATATCACAAACGAGCTGAAAAAATTAAATAAAAATCTCGATAAAATATATCGGTCTAATATTCTCAATGGTCTAATTTCTTATAATGTAGTACCCTGCTTTCTTAAACTTGTCTTCATCAAAAGTAAATAAGGTTTTTGATAAAGGTTGATCCGTTTTAAAAGAATTAACAGTAATCGTAGTCGTGGTGCCATTTTGGCCCTTTTCGATAAGTTTATAAATGTGCTTGGTCTCTGCGTCGATGCCTAACAATATCGATTCAATTTCTGTATTCGTATCAATGGGAATTAATTTGACATATTGTATTTTTCTCCCTTGTACATTTTGCAGAATATCCCATTCATAGGTATGACCTTGCTTGTAAAAAGTGAGCATTTTCGAAGGGGACACCGTGTTTTCATCTTCTACTTGGTCTTCAATTGTTATTTCTTCATTTTCAGGTACAATACGATAGACTTTGTTTCCATCATATAGTTGTTGTGCGCCCATGTAATTGAAAAGGTATTTGTCACCTTCCATAGTTACATCGCCTCGTGTTTCTTGATTGATACCTGCTTCCTCGTTATTCAAAACGTATTTGAAGTCAATGGAAACATTGTCATAGCTTTGCACCTTGTTGTACACATCGTCTAAAAGCGCCTTGGCTTTATCTGAACTTTGCGCGACAGTGCTTTTAAAAGCAAAAAGTAAGAGTACTACTAAGTAATATTTTTTCATTTTTTTAATATTAATGCCTTTTATCGGCCTTCATTATTCAATAATTGATCCAACGCTACCAAATCGGGTACCAAAACCAGTCGAGCCTTACTGCCTTCGAAAGGCCCTACGATTCCTGCCGCTTCCAACTGATCAACGATTCTTCCTGCACGGTTATAACCCAATTTAAGTTTTCTTTGAATTAGCGAGGCCGAACCTTGTTGCGCAGTTACGATAACTTCAGCAGCTTCACGGAACATAGCATCACGATCAGCTATATCATAATCAAGACTTGTGCCAGAATCTTCACCAACATACTCTGGAAGTTCATGAGCCATTGGATAGGCCCTTTGGGAGCCTATATATTCGGTGATTTTGGCTACTTCGGGAGTATCTACAAAGGCACACTGAATTCGTGTGACATCATTACCTTGAGTGTACAACATATCCCCGCGACCAATTAATTGATCAGCTCCCTGCGCATCAAGAATTGTTCTAGAATCTATTTTTGAAGTAACCCGAAAGGCAATTCGAGCAGGAAAATTGGCCTTTATTATACCGGTTATTACATTGACAGACGGGCGCTGAGTAGCTATGATCAAATGAATTCCGATAGCTCGGGCCAATTGTGCCAATCGTGCAATCGGGGTTTCTACTTCTTTACCTGCGGTCATGATAAGATCAGCGAACTCATCGATAACTAAAACAATATAAGGTAAAAACTTATGTCCGTCATTCGGATTCAATTTTCGTGCCTTGAACTTAGTGTTGTATTCTTTGAGGTTTCGAACCATGGCATGTTTTAACAATTCATAGCGATTGTCCATCTCGATACAAAGGGAGTTCAATGTATGGATTACTTTGGTATTGTCAGTAATAATAGCTTCCTCTGAATCAGGAAGTTTTGCCAGAAAGTGCCGCTCGATTTTATTGTAAAGCGTCAATTCGACTTTTTTGGGGTCAACCAAGATAAATTTTACTTCAGCAGGATGTTTTTTATAAAGGAGGGAAGTCAATACAGCATTCAAACCTACCGATTTACCCTGACCCGTAGCACCGGCCATTAACATATGGGGCATTTTGGCGAGATCCACTACGAATGTCTCGTTACTAATGGTTTTTCCAAAGGCTATGGGCAATTCCATTTCAGCTTTTTGAAATTTACTGGAAGCAATAACGGAACGCATCGATACGGTTGTAGCGTTCTTGTTCGGTACTTCTATACCAATGGTTCCCTTGCCAGGGATAGGAGCGATAATTCGGATACCGAGAGCAGCTAAAGATAAGGCGATATCATCTTCAAGGTTCTTGATTTTAGATATACGTACGCCCGCTTCCGGCACAATCTCATAAAGGGTTACTGTTGGGCCAATGGTAGCTTTAATTTGGGCAATTCCAATCTTATAGTTCTTTAGGGTGTCAACAATTCTGTTTTTGTTATCCTCTAGCTCCTCTTGGTTGATGGTAATACTTCCGGAAACACCGTGCTGGTCTAAAAGTTCTATGGTCGGGAATTTGTAGTTGCCCAACTCGAGTGTGGGGTCGAACTCACCGAAATCATCTACCAACTTACTGGCCATATTGTCGACTTCCTCTTTTTCCTCGACGATCTTTTCAACTTCCATCGACAGATCTTCTGTAACCTCTTCCTCTACGGGCATGGTCACTTCAAAATCATCTTTGACCGGTTCTTTTTCTAAATGCGGAATATTTTCTTTGTGTGTATAGGTGTCAATGGTTACCGGAGTTTCTTCATCTGTTTCAACCGATGTAAACATGTCATTTTGTTCTTCTTTTTTTTCTTTTTTGAATTCGGAGGATAACGCTGTTTTCTTCTTATTGAAATAAGTGCCGATATTCTCAGGTGAGAATTTGAACAGTCGAACCAAGATAAAAATCAATCCGAACAATAACAAAAGTAGCACCCCGATCTTTCCGGCGTAATCTTGAAGGAAGTCGTTCATCTCATAACCGACCATTCCGCCCCACAAAGGATTGTCATAGGCGAAGAAACCCAAGGCAACGGAAAGCCATAAAATAAAGACCATGCCCCATATCCATTTCTTGAACAATCCATTTTTCTCAATACCGAGAAACATATAAAGACCGGTGAGGCACATCAGAAACGGTAGAACGAGCGATGCCAAACCAAACCCTTTGTACATAAAAAAGTGACTGACACTTGCCCCGAATTTGTTTAGCAAATTTTTGGCCTCTGCATTTCTATTGTTAAATTCAGTGAGCAAGCTCTGGTCATCTTGCCAAGTAAAATAGAAGGAAATAAAGGAAAAGAAAAGTGCAATACTGAGGAGCACCAAAAGGCTTCCCACTATTATTTTATTTTGTTTTGACATGCTAAAACCCAGGCCTTTTTTTACCGCTTTAGGCTTTGGTTTTCGTACCTTCTTTGCCATAAAATCTTTTATTCTGGGGGCTAAATTACAAATTTACAGTCGAAGGCAGTGGGATTTATACTTCAAAAAATCTTTGGTAAGTAAATGATAACTCCAATAATACTTGCTGCAATGGAGACCAACATTACGGCACCGGCAGAAATATCTTTGATGAAACCTATTTTTTTATCGAATTCAGGTTGAATATAATCCGCTATTTTTTCAACAGCGGTATTCATACCCTCAATTCCCATAACCAAACCAATTGCAAAAATCTGAAGTATCCATTCAGTGGCGGAAAGGCTATAGTAGAACCCTGCTATGGTGACCAGAACAGTGATACCCACTTGTACTTTTATACTCGCCTCGGTGCGAATCAAAAGTAGGGCTCCGCGCAAAGCGAAACCCACACTCTTTATTCTATTTTTCGCAAAAGATTCCTTAGGCATCCATCAATGCTTCTAAGGCAGCCTTGTAGTTGGGCTCGTCCACAGTTTCGGGAACTTGTTCGCTGTAAACTACGTTGCCCGATTCATTCAGAACAACTACGGAACGCGACAACAACGATTGCAACGGTCCATCTGAAAACTCAACTTGGTAAGACTTTCCAAAAGAACCATCTCTAAAATCAGATAGCATTTCGACATTGGATATGCCTTCGGCACCACAAAAACGGGCTTGGGCGAAAGGAAGATCTTTAGAGATGCACAAGACTACAGTGTTGTCCAATTCGGCCGCTTCTTCATTAAATTGTCTTACCGATTGGGCACAAGTACCCGTATCAACACTTGGGAATATATTCAACACTACCTTTTTACCTTGATAATCAGATAGTGAAGCGGTGGAGAGGTCTGGTTTTGTTAAATTGAAATTGGGTGCCTTACTATCGTTGGCGGGCAAGTTTCCCAATGTATGAATTGTATTTCCTTTAAGCGTTACTGTTGCCATGATGTTCATTTTTAAGTTGATGGTGAAATTAAAAAATATTAAGATGATATGTAAGTGGCCACCATCATTTTTTATCCGCTTTTTTCATATAAGGTTTCCGGGTGCCCTTACGAACTTCTTTTTAAGAAAGGGGTGAACCCATCAAAACCGAATTATAAACATCAAATAAATAAAAAAAGAAGAACATCTTGTTTTGAGATTTTAGTAGAGGACCCAAATGTTTAATGTACAGCTTTTTTCGGGCCTTCTCTAGAGCAAATCACTAGGTATCTATAGAACCTGTCACGCGTTTCATGAATTCATTCAAGGCTTCTTTTTTTGGTTGTCCGCCTTTGATGGCTTTATGTACTTCTATGGCCCCGTACATATTTGAAATGAGTTCGCCGATTACATTAAGTTCCTCGTCTTTTAAAGAAGAAACCTCGGTAAGGTCTTCAAGCGTCTCAATAGTTTCTACAATGAAATCTTCGTCATTGTTTTCTATAAAATTGGTCAAATGTTTAATTACTGGCAACTTCATTGATCAACTCTTTTAAAACATCATACTTATTCGTCTGCACCTGATTTTTAAATGCCCCATTGGAGAAAGTGGCAAAGGTAGGGAGGTTATCAACTTTGGCCATCTTTCGCGATTCGGGAAATTTCTCCGCATCAGCTATGATAAAAGTAATATCTTCATGCGTCGTAGCCTCTTTTTTGAATTTTGGCTTCATTATACGACAGTTGCCGCACCAACCTGCGGAATATTGTACAACGACATTTTTATTCGCAGCAACTATTTCCTGTAAATTATCTTGTTCCAATTCTAATACCATGGATATATTTTTTTTTATGATTTCTATGTGGTGCAACAAAGCAATTGTGAGGTTGATACAATTACTTTGTTGACTCACATTTTTTTATAACTAACTTTTTAAATCACTGTTTAGTTCGCATGTGCTGAAAGGTAATTGGCAACACCCGACCTGTCGGCAGTCATGGCATCTTTACCTTCTTCCCAATTGGCAGGACATACTTCACCTTTCTCTTGTACATGGGTGTACGCATCGATCAAACGTAGAAATTCGTTGACATTTCTACCTAAAGGCATGTGATTAACGCCTTCGTGAAAGACAGTTCCTTCCTCATCGATAAGATAAGTGGCTCTATAGGTCACATTATCGCCTTCAACAGTGACGACGCCTGTTTCTTCGTTGTATGCTTCATCGGTAATGTCTAAAATACCTAAGGTAGATGCCAAGTTTCTATTGCTATCGGCTAATATTGGATATGTAACACCTTCTATACCACCATTATCTTTGGCAGTACTCAGCCAGGCAAAGTGAACTTCGGCAGTATCACAAGAGGCTCCGATTACCATGGTATTTCTTTTTTCAAACTCTCCCAAGGCAGCTTGAAAGGCATGAAGTTCAGTTGGACAAACAAATGTAAAATCTTTTGGATACCAGAACAATAGAACTTTTTTGTTGCTCTTTTGGGCTTCTTCCAAAATATTAATTTTAAAAGTATCGCCCAAATCGTTCATGGCGTTTACACTCAAATTGGGGAATTTTTTTCCTACAAATGACATATATAAGCTGTTTTTTAAGGTTTATTCTAAGCACAAAATTAAGACTTCAGATCGGTGAAGAAAGCATTCGACATTTAAAAAAACGATAGTAGCATAACTATTATAAATAGCATAATACTAAGGATCTGTTTCTTGTTTTATTATCAGAAAAGAGACCTTAATTTTACAGATTTAAAAGTTTTGCACCCTGAAAATTATGAGGTATTCGATTAAACTTTTTTAGTAGCCGTTGGAGGTGATATTTTCTTTTTGTTATCCTCCTCATTTTTTAGGGGAAGTTGTTGAAAATTGTATTTTTCCAAGAATTCCCTTTGAAGCGAGTCCATATGTTTTAGCAGCTTTTTCCTATCGGAAAACTGGTTGTAAAAACGGTCTCGAAAAAACTCTTCATCAAAAAAGTTATCATGAAAAAGGTCTTTGCCGAAAAGCGAATCGGAATTAAAAAAATCGGGAAATGTTGCGTTTCCGTTGATTGTTCCGAATCTTCTAAAAGCCTTGCTGACCATTTGATTCAGGCTATCAAGGGTATGCGCGCCAATGTTTTTAGATTTTTCCGAAGATGACCAAGAGTAGATGGAGTCGTAACGTATAAGGTTGCCTTTTTCATCAAGTTCTTTAGTGACCCTCCATGTACCTTTTGGTTCTTTTTGAACCAATTCGTTTTCATGATTGGACTCGATACTGTTTTTTTCCTGGGCGTTACATGCGGCAGCCAAAATTGCCACAAACGAAAGTAAGATATACTTTTTCATTTTTGAACAATTTTAAAAATTCAATATTTTGGCCGCAAATAAGATGCCAATCAAATTTATAACAGGCTGTCTGTCAGGTTAAAAATGTGTTAAAACATCATTCTTCCCTATGATTTTCGGGTAGGGTAATATTATACTTCTGATTGTGCAACTATTCACTAGCGGCGGAGGAAGTCAATTGCCTTATTTTAATTCCTAAAGCAGCAAATAGTAATGTCATTATGGGGCTCAACCAGTTGAAAATGGCATACATAAAATAATCTGACACACTGACTCCCAGAACCCCGCTGTGATATGCACCGCATGTATTCCAAGGAATTAAAACAGAGGTGACCGTACCCGAATCTTCCAACGTTCGACTCAAATTTTCAGGGGCCAATCCACGGTCTTTATAAGCTTTGGCAAACATTTTCCCGGGTACGACAATAGCCAAATATTGATCTGAGGCTGTTATGTTCAAAGCCAAACAACTCCCCACGGTACTGGCGAATAAACCAAATGTGGACTTGGCCATGGCCAAAAGGCTTTTTGTTATGCGTGATAAGGCGCCTATGCCATCCATAACACCTCCGAAAACCATAGCACAGAGAATCAGCCAAATAGTACCCAACATGCCATTCATGCCTTTGGCGGAAAATAGTTTTGTAAGCGTCGGATTGTCGGTGGGTATGTTGGTTTCAAGTGTAATGGCGTTCAATATTCCTTTGTAACCAGATGCCAGGTCAAGTCTTTTGGCACCAGTTAATCCGGCTACTATTTCAGGTTGGAAAATTAATGCGAAAAGTGCTCCCAAAAGCGTTCCAATTAAAAGAGCGGCTAAGGGAGGGGTTTTTTTTACGATTAAAATGATGACAATGACCGGAACCAGAAATAACCATGCGCTGATATTAAAAGTAGTACCTATACTCTTTAGAATTGCGTCTGTATCAGCTGTGCCAGTGGTATCCAACGACAAACCGATGAGAATAAAGACTATTAATGTTATCAAGATAGTAGGTACCGTGGTAATTGTCATGTATTTAATATGATCGAAAAGGTCTCCGCCTGACATTGCCGGTGCCAGATTGGTCGTATCGCTAAGTGGAGACATTTTATCTCCGAAATAAGCGCCCGAAAGTACGGCGCCAGCTGTCATTCCCAATGAAATATTGAGAGCTTCCCCAATACCTATTAGGGCTATACCTACGGTTGCCGAGGTGGTCCAGCTACTACCTGTGGCGACCGAAATGATGGCGCAAATAATAACACAGGCAGCTAGAAAAATAGTAGGGTTTAAAATCTGTAGGCCATAATAAATCATCGCAGGAATGATACCGCTAATCAACCAAGTACCTGCCAAGGCACCAACCATCAAAAGAATAAGTAAGGCTCCCGTGGTTGATTTTACATTTTCGGCAACTTCGGCAATCATTTGTTTGTAGGAAACTTTGTTGGCAAAGCCTACAATGGCGGCCACGGCCCCGCCCAAGAGTAAGATAAACTGATTCGAACCGCTGATTGCATCATCACCAAAAATATATACATTATAGGCCAACATGGCCACTAGGGCAACAACGGGAATGAGCGCCTCCCAAATTTTTAACTCCCTATTTTCAACAATATGCTCGGTTTGACGGTATTTGGGTCCCTTTTTGCCTTTCATGCACTTCGGTTTAACGTTGTGGTAATATTACGATTTTGCCATCTGTTCTGCAAACGCCCTCTTATGTGGGTCAATTCACGGCGAAAGCCCGTATCTTTATCTTTTCGGTCTATTGTTAACCGAAAAATAGTGTTAATTTTGTTACTTTAAATTAAACAAAAGTTTTATGAGTTCATACGATGTGGCCATTATTGGCTCAGGACCTGGAGGATATGTTGCTGCAATACGATGTGCGCAATTGGGAATGAAGACGGCGATTATTGAAAAGTATAGTACCTTGGGAGGCACATGCCTAAATGTGGGCTGTATTCCCTCGAAGGCACTGCTAGACTCAAGTCATCATTACGAGGATGCAATTAAGCACTTTGAAGAGCACGGAATCGACATACCGGGAGAAATAAAGGTTAATCTTGAGCAAATGATTTCCCGGAAGCAATCAGTAGTAGATCAAACGACAAAAGGTATCCAGTTTTTGATGGATAAGAATAAAATTGACGTTTTTGAAGGATTGGGCAGTTTTAAGGATGCCAATCATATCGATATTAAAAAGAATGATGGCAACGTCGAAACCATTGAGGCTAAAAACATAATTATAGCGACAGGCTCTAAACCGTCAACTTTGCCTTTTATAACATTGGACAAAGAAAGGATTATTACTTCAACCGAGGCCTTGAAACTGAAAGAAATTCCGAAACACCTTATTGTAATTGGTGGAGGGGTTATTGGTTTGGAATTGGGACAAGTGTATAAACGTTTGGGAGCCGATGTCACCGTTGTTGAGTTTATGGACCGCATTATTCCTGGAATGGATGGGGCACTTTCTAAAGAATTGATGAAGGTGATGAAAAAGCAGAAGGTGAAATTCAGCCTATCGCATAAAGTAAAGTCTGTCGAGCGCAACGGTGATGAAGTCATTGTCAAGGCCGATGATAAAAAAGGTCAAGAGGTGGAATTCAAAGGTGATTATTGTTTGGTGGCCGTAGGACGTCACGCATATACAGAAAGCCTGAACCTTGAGGCAGCAGGTGTGCAAACGGAAGAGCGCGGCAGAATTGCCGTCAACGAGCATTTACAGACCAACGTTTCGAACATCTATGCTATCGGCGATGTTATAAAAGGTGCTATGTTGGCCCACAAAGCTGAAGAGGAAGGTGCTTTGGTAGCCGAGCAATTGGCAGGACAAAAACCGCATATCGATTATAATTTGATACCCGGGGTGGTATACACTTGGCCAGAAGTTGCTGCGGTTGGTAAAACCGAAGAAGAATTGAAGGAAGCCGGGGTAGCTTATAAGGTAGGCCAATTTCCTATGCGTGCTTTGGGCCGGGCCCGTGCTAGCATGGATACTGATGGCTTTGTGAAAATAATAGCCGATACAAAAACTGATGAAGTTTTAGGAGTACACATGATTGGGGCGCGAGTTGCAGATTTAATCGCTGAAGGCGTAACAGCTATGGAATTCCGAGCTTCTGCAGAAGATATTTCGCGTATGAGCCATGCGCATCCGACCTATGCTGAGGCAGTGAAGGAAGCGGCCCTGGCGGCTACCGATGACCGGGCGTTGCACATTTAAACTAGAGAAAGTAGATTTATTTTAAATAGAACCAATGGGCGGACATGGTTTCACTATATCCGCCCATTAGTTTTGCTATTCTTCGACCCCCCCCCTTAGGAATGTATGGGCTTTCTTCCAATAAAACGGATTACCGAACCTGTACCTATATGGTATTTACCCTCGTTCAGTTGTATTTCTTTTTCTTCCAAGTGAAGAAATTTATAATTTTTGAAATCGGCCATAACCTCTTCTTTGGAATATAGCATATCGATATTTTTAGGGCCTCCAATTTTTGGGTCACGTTGATTGAAATGAATATGATTTTTGCTAAAGGCCTCCAAAATGATTATCCCCCCAGGTTTTAGAAGCGTATCCAATTTTTTGTGAAGTTGAGACTTTTTTTCTGCTGAAAAGTGTGCGTAGATCAATCCGATGGTATCGAAAATTTCCTTTTCAAAATGTAGCGCTTCCAAATCTCCAACAATGTATTCCAAAGCAACACCGTTCGCTTCGGCTAATTTTGTGGCTTTTAATTTCCCTTCCACACTCAAATCACACGATGTCACTTGCCAACCTTTGCAGGCAGCAAATACTCCGTTTCGTCCTTCACCATCGGCAGGCATCAATAACGACCCCGCTTTAAGTTTTAGCAGCTGCTCTTTGAAAAATTGATTGGGTTCTGTGCCATAGGCAAATGCTTCTTCTTGGTAGCGTTCGTTCCATTTTTTCTCCATTTGTGCTCCGCTTTTAAAATTCTTCATCGATTATCTCTTTATTCACGGCAGCACCGGCTAACGTTCCCATGGCCACAGCGTTTGATACAGAGCGCATCATGGTGGTGTTATCGCCACAAGCATATATTCCTGGTTGACTTGTTCGTTGAAAGCCATCTACGGAAATATGTCCGGTGTCGGTAAACTCACAGCCTAAAGTCGAAGGAATGTCACAATGGTGTACAAAAGGTGTTTTGGCATAAATAGCCTGAAGCTGAACCTTGGAGCCGTTTTTAAAAACTACATTTTTCAAATATCCTTCTTGGTGGTCGAATCGATCGATTTCGGCTTCGTTGATTTCTATACCATGCCTTTTAAGTTTTAGGGTTTGCTCATCGGATAGTGTTGATTTACCATTGGTAAACAGAGTGAGATCTTTGGTCAAATTGCTTATTAGTTTTGAAAATTCAAAACCGTAATCAGAGTTTCCTAATACTCCCGTTTTTTTATTTCGTACTTCATAACCGTGACAGTAGGGGCAATGAATTACCGAAATGCCCCAGCATTCACGAAAACCTGATATATTGGGCATCAGGTCTTTGACCCCAGTAGCAAATATTAGTTTATTTGTGAAAAAAGTAGCTCCTTTTAACGTGTTTATCTGATAACCGGTCTTCGTCTTGAAACCTTCACTTGCAAAATCTTTGACAAATTTCACGGTTGCATATTTTTCCACATTTTCTTTTGCTTTTATAAATATAGCTTGTGGTGTTTGTCCATCTTCGGTTAGAAAGTTATGGGAATGCGGCGTTTGCTCGTTGCAAGGTTTTTCATCGTCGATAATTAGAACGTCTTGTAAAGATCGACCTAGGGCCATGGCTGCTGAAAGCCCGGAAAAACTTCCACCTATGATGATTACATCTTTTTTTTTGTTGTCTTTCATTGGTATTATGACATAAAATGTTCTTAAATCAGTAAAAGGAGAACTTGAAGGTGTTTTCCTGTACAAGCTTTTGGCAAAGTTATGAATTATTTTTATTATTGCAACAAAGTCGCAATAGTATGCAAAGAAGAAGGAAAACAGAAGCACAGACCGAAATTTTAAACGTTCTAAAAAGTTCAAATACAGCGGTAAGCCATGAAATGCTGCAACGAGAGTTAAGTTCGAATATCGATAGGGCAACTATTTACCGTATTTTGAATAGGTTTTGTGAAGATGGTAAAGTGCATAAAATCGTGGGTGATGATGGTAAACAGTATTTTGCACGTTGTATAAACTGCCATGGGCGAAAGCATGAGCATACGCACCATCATTTTCATTTTCGCTGTACCGTATGCGGAAGCGTAGAGTGTCTTAAAAATGAAGTAGACGTCATGTTACCAGAGGGGTATGTCTCCGAAACTTTCCATGGGGTGATAGCCGGTCGCTGCAGTAACTGCGATTGAGGTAACCGTTTTCGACAATGAAAAGCCAATTACTATTTCAAGCCGACTTATGCTTTAAGCACCCAACAAGGGTAAGTGCTTTATTTTGTGGTAATTCAGGGCCAATGAAATACAATGCTTTATTTCTGCTACTGGTATTGGGTCATCAAGTTTAAAAATTAGGGCTCTGTTACCTTCAAATTCAAATTGATTTTTATAAAGCACCTTAAAGGTGGGAACCAATTTAGAAGTACATTTAAAATAGATGGCGTACTGGTCGGGCTTTTTTGCTTTCCAATCTATGCGTACAGTACTCCCATATTTGGTTAGGTAACTGGGTTCTCCCCATTTCAAGGTTTCTTCGAGTTTTTCAAGTCCTGCAAGGTCTTCGGCAGCTTGTAATACCAATGTTCTTAAGTGAAGCATCTGTTGCTGAACGGTCGAAGGGTAGTTATTGAAAACGGTCGTGGCCCTAGGGTCGGTAGTTAGTGTCATATGCTGAATTCTATTAGGTATTGGGAAAGCTCAAAAGTTGCTTTTGCTGTAATGAAAATAGGTATAAATGATAAAATGGTTTTTATTGCCCCATTGAGTCCTTTTTTAAAGTATTTTGGTAGGTTGCTTATTTTCATCAATGGCGACAAAAGTAAATTCACCCGACACGGCTTTTTCCCTGGATAACGTATACATCTCCTCCACAAAAATATCGACCCGTACTTTTAAGCTTGTATTGCCAATATGACTTATTTTTCCCGAAAGTTCAATAATGGTACCAGCGGGGATTGCTTTCTTAAAATCAATTTTATCACTACTTACCGTAACCATTTGTTGTCTGCCGAACCGTGTAGCGGTTATAAATGCTGTTTCGTCCATAAGTTGCATGGCTGTTCCCCCAAAAAGTGTATCATAGTGGTTTGTGGTATTGGGAAATACTGCTTTGAATATGGTTGTTTTCGAGTTTTCAATGCGTTCTTCAATCGTCATATGGCTACTTTTTCTAAGGCTAAAAAATGCGTTATGGCATGGTCGAATAAGGGAAATATTTTTACCTCACAGGTGTAGGGCGTATTGTCTTTTTTATAATTCACCAATACCTCGGTAAAGGGTACTTTATGCTTTAATTTTGTTTTGATTCTTTTTTTAGAACTTGAACTGGTGTCCGCACCTTGTAAAAAAGTAGGGGTCTTGTTCAGTGCTTCGTTTTTGGAATATCCGGTCATTTCGGAAAAGCCATCATTGACCCACATTATTTTTTGTTCGAAATCGGTAAGTACAAGTGCTTCGAAATGTTGTTTTCCAAAAATTGCGTCAATGTCATTTTTCCAATGTAATTTTTTGGCCATCTCTTTAATCTTTAGAATGTCTTGTTTCCTTTTTAGGGCTTTCATTTCATTAAAGTAATGTACACTTTGAATATCCCAATTCAAGAGGGGGGCAGATTTGAAAGTATTACGCTTTATTTGGGGGGTAACCTCTGTGTACTGGGTTTTGTTTAAAGAGGATAGATAAATGTCTAAAGACATCATTTGTGATAAATCGTACTTCATAGTTTTTGATTTCCTGTTTTGCTAGTGTTTTTGTTGGATGAAATCTTGTTTCTGATACGTAAATATAGTTAAATTGGTCATAGACCTTTGGAGTATTGAATCGGTTATGTCTTTTTACTTTAGGTCATTGATAAGTTGCATTCTAACCCCTTCTCTTTTAACCAGCTGACTTTTTCCCTGCGATTGCGATAAGCTCCTTTTGTGGGTATTGAAAGTGTACAGTATGGTTTAAGAGGCTATAAGCTGTATGTTAGGTCATTTTTGTCGAATATTGTAAAACGCTTCGAAAGCGTATTAAATTTAAGTTTTTTTATGTAGCGTGATTGAAATTGATAACCGGTAAAGCGTAATGTTTCCATGAACCAAATAGTTTCTTCCATCAGAAAATTATACCCTGTGAGTGATGCGTCGATTGATGAACTAACCGATAAAATGACCCGATTGGAGTTGCCAAAAAAACATACCTTGATCAGGAGCGGTGTAGTCGAAAGAAATTATTTTTTTATTGAGAAAGGTTTGACCCGTTCGTACTGCCTGTTCGATGGAAATGAGGTAACCTCTTGGTTCAGTCAAGAAGGGGAGATCACTTTCTCAATGCTGGGTAGTTATCATAAGAAACCAGGGTTTGAGAATGTTGATTTACTGGAAGATTCAATAATATATGCCCTACCCGTGGATGTGCTGAATTTATTGTATGAGACCAACCTTGAAATTGCCAATTGGTCTCGTTTGGTGCACCAAAATGCATTTTTAGAGTTGGAGATCAGACATATAGCCATGGTTTCTCAATCGGCAAAAGAACGATATGAAAATTTCATAAAAGAAAAACCAGCTATAATGCGCCGCGTGAATCTTGGGTATATCGCTTCATTTCTCGGTATGTCACAAGTGTCCCTGAGTAGGCTGCGGGCCAAGCATATTTTTTAACATAGGTAAAAAAGTGCCTTCATTTATTTGACGTACTTGGCAAAGTAAATTTTGTTTTGATATGGCAGACTTCCTGAGGTCAATTCCCGCTTCCTTATTTGAGTTAATAGGCATAATCGCTGGTTTAACAGGATGTTTGATACTATTAATTCAACTTATTAAGGAATCCAAATCAAATAATCCTAGTAGTTTGACGACAGCTTTTCTAATGGGGTGGTTATTTATTTATGCATTTTGGGGATTGTACGGGATGCGGTTTGAAACAATTGCCCTATGGTTTACCATCGCGATTGCCTTTGTTTTGCAATTAATACTTTGCACGGTAGTCTTTAAAAAGAAAATCCGACAACTTAATCAATGATCAAACTATAATTTTAAAAAATGAGTGAAAAAGAGAAAATGCTACGGGGTGAATTTTATGATTCAAGAGATTCAGAGCTGATAGACATCTACCACAAAGCCCGAAAATTACTAA
Source organism: uncultured Kriegella sp. (assembly GCF_963975415.1). NCBI lineage: Bacteria > Pseudomonadati > Bacteroidota > Flavobacteriia > Flavobacteriales > Flavobacteriaceae > Kriegella > uncultured Kriegella sp. The sequence continues at coordinate 503,838 of NZ_CAXBGN010000001.1, read as the reverse complement.
AAATTTACAACAATCTTGATTCGGAATTAACTCAAGAGCGTGAACGTATTTTAACTGAATTGTTGGAGTTTAAAGCCAAAGGTGTTTGGATTGAAGCCCCATTTTATTGCGATTATGGTGAAAATATCTCAATTGGAGAAAATACCTTTATCAATACTAATTGTATGTTCTTGGATAACAATAAGATAACCATAGGGAAAAATGGATTGATTGCACCTTATGTACAGATATATACCGCAAGTCACCCTTTATCGGCATCGGAAAGAATTGTTCGTATCAAAAAGGAGTCTCGTTACCTAACATCAACAAAACCTGTTAGTATAGGCGATAATGTTTGGGTCGGAGGCAATTCGGTGATTTTTCCGGGCGTGAAAATTGGAAATAATGTGACTATTGGAGCAGGGAGCGTTGTGACAAAAGATGTACCTGATAATGTTTTAGCATTCGGGAACCCATGCGTGATACAACGGAAACTCTGAATTGCATCTTTTCAAAGGATTTGAATGCTAAAAACACTAAGGAATGAATTTTCGTCAAACGGCTAGAATATGGATGATTGTATGACAAACCCCATGAAATGACTGCTGGTTTTATAGATTTTTTGCCGGGGGAATTGATGAAATCGGTTTATGGAACCTTACCTTTCTAATGCCATGGTCCGTTTTCCACTTTTTGACTTCTTTGAAATCAAACTTGAGGTATAAGGCTATAGCTGGCTTATTGGCAGCGCCAGTTTCGACTGTAAATAGTTTGGACTCAAAAAAAGTGTGTAAAACAAATTCCATTAATTGAGCTGCTATTCCCTGCCTGAAGAAATTTGGGGAAACAACCAAGCTGTGAATATGTGTAAAATCGTCTTCATGACTAATTTCTATGACCCCAGCTAGCTCTTTGTTTTTTAGAAACCCGTAGAAATCATTTTCACTATTGACATAACTCTCAAGGTTTCTTTTTAAGGGAGGAAAATCTTTAACGTTTAATAACTCTGCTTCGACCTTATAAGATTCTTGAAAAACAGAACGTATATTTCGAGCTAGTGTTAAATCGTTGTTTTGAAGTTTTTTAATCATTGATGGTTTTATAATAGAATTCCACCAGAAGCCTCTATACGTTGTCCGTTGATCCATCGGGCATCATCGGTACATAAAAATGCAACGACCCCTCCAATATCTTCCGGCTCGCCTACACGGCCCAACGCCGTGACATTGGTTACCACCTTTCTTTTCTGCTCATTTGTTTTGTTTTCACCACCCCCAAAATCGGTTGCAACTGCTCCTGGGGCGACTACATTGGCGGTAATTTTTCGATATGCCAGTTCTTTGGCCAAATATTTTGTAAAAACCTCTACGGCCCCTTTAATTGGGGCATAGGCAGATGAGTTTGGAAAAGTAAACCTGGTCAAACCGGAAGAGATGTTAATTATTCTGCTTCCATCGTTTAAATAATTTAATGCTTTTTGCGTCAAGAAATAAACGCCTTTAAAGTGAACATTGACCATTTCATCAAATTGTGTTTCTGTAGTTTCTTCAAAGGGTTGGTAGATTCCCGTTCCTGCATTATTTATTAAAAAATCAAGCTTTTCATGTTTTGTTTTCGATTTTAAATAGGAGGAGAGTTGCTTGAAAAATTGATCGAAAGAACTAATCTTTTGGGTGTCAAGTTGTAGGGCATGAGCAGCTCCGCCTATTTTTTTTATCTCGGCAATTACATCATTTGCCGCCGATGTATTTGAATGATAGGTGATGATGGTATCGATATTCTTTTTAGCAAGACTTATCGCTATATTTCGACCTAGGCCCCGACTTCCTCCTGTTACCAAGGCAATTTTATTTTTCGACATTTACGGAATTTTTATTGATGTAAAATAATAAAAAGTGTTCTGAATACCCCGTCCTCAAATAGACTTACTAGGTTTATACACACGTTCGAGCCGCTATATTTTAGGTGGTTTGTCAAAAATATAAGTTTCATCAAGTTTTTGTCAAATCCTACAGTGGTTATGCTATAACATTGATTGCATTTGTTTTCTACTATCCCTGTCTTTATAAATTTGCTGAACAGTAGCTACATATAATTGTGCAAAGCGCTCATTTTTGGCAAGGTCTCCAAAAAGCGATTCTTGTTTTATAAAGGCCAAGGGCTCCGTTTTGGTTCGTTTGGCGGCTTGTTGAAGTTCGGCATGCATAACATCGATAATTTCGATAGGCTCTCCCTGGTGATTTATGCCTTTGTCGCTATAGTAGCACCAAGCCGCAATTACCAAGGTTGCAAATTGAATACTACCTCCTTCGATTAAGTTTTCTTGAAGGGTGGCAATTAGAAATTTCGGTAATTTGGCCGAACTTTCTGAACAAATTCGGCTTACACTGTCTTTTATATTCGGATTGGCAAAACGTGTTTCTAAACTGTCTTTGTAGCTTTCTAAATCAATTCCTTTGACTTCGTCCAATATTGGGCTCGCTTCTTTATCCATAAAGGCTCTTAAATAGGCGACGAATATTTTATCTTCCATACAGGCATTGATGGTTTTATGTCCATGAATGGCACCTAAGATGCCCAATACCGAATGCCCGGCATTTAGGAGGCGAAGTTTCATTTTTTCATAAGGCTTCACGTCGGTTACGAACTGAACGCCCACTTTTTCGAATTCAGGACGACCATTGGAAAATCTGTCTTCTACCACCCATTGTATAAAGGGTTCGCAAGTTACGGGCCATGCGTCTTCAATTCCGTAAGTATCTTGGAGGTATGTTATATCAGCCTGTGTGGTAACGGGAGTTATACGGTCTACCATGGTATTCGGGAATTGTACTTCGTTTTCGATCCATTTAGCCAGTTCTGGATCTAGCTTTCTGGTAAAAGACAACAACATTTCTCGTGTCATATCACCATTATGTTGAATGTTGTCGCAAGACATAACCGTGAATGCGGGAAGTCCCTCGTCTCGACGTTTTTTTAATGCCGCCGTCAGAAATCCATACACGGTTTTTGGACTATTGGGGTTACTTAGTTCATGGCGTATATCTGGGTTTTCAAAATCGAATTCCCCTGTTGAGGGGTTGAAATTATAACCGCCCTCGGTAATCGTGAGGGAAACAATTTTAGTAGCGGGGTCTGCCATACGTTCTATAACAGGTCCCGGGGTGTCATGCCCAAGCAAGAAATCAAGAATAGAACCGATTATTTGGCTTTCTATCGTTCCATCGGGATGCTTGATTATGAGTGTATAAAGACCATCTTGGTTTTTTAGTACATCGTGTATTTTTTGATCGCCCGAACGCAAACCAATACCACAGATTCCCCATTCCGATGCATCCATTTTATCTTGAAGCTGGTGTGTATATAAAGCCTGGTGCGCGCGATGGAAACCACCGACACCAATATGCACCATTCCTATTTTTAATCTTTTTCGGTCATATTTAGGGCCTGATAGTACGTTTGTGATTAGACCTAAATTCTTTTGATTGAGCTGCATAATTATTTCTTTTGCAATTATAATTTTTTACGTTTCGATGCCAGATAGGCCGATATAAAATAAATCAGGGTACATATGAAAGCGTATTTGTAAAATACTTCCCGATTCTCAATGTATAATGCCTCAGTTGAACTACCGAACAGTACTATGCATGCGAGTACCAAAGTAATAATAAGAACAATAATCGCTATGCTTTTTAGTATTTTGGCAAATATGGAGTTGTTGGCCATAGTTTTAGACTCCATCTGAGCCTTTTGTTCTTGAAACCTGGCCAGGTTTTCATGGCGTATTTTTTCTTGTTTTTCAGCTTCTGGGTATGCTTTTTTCGCCCCGTAACGGGCTGCTAAAAAGGTATAGACAAGTATGGTGAATATCCATGTGGGAATAAATAGGTAAAAGAAAGACATCACATTAAGAGCGTTCAGTCCAAAACCGAATAACAACCCTAGTGCCCATGAGGCTATTGCGGGAGTGCTGAAGGTCAATTTACGGTACGACGACCAGTAACGGGTATATCCTATCCGGGGAAATATTTGATGTTCAGAGAACACGATTGCACCCACGGGCACCACCAATAGACCGGCATAGGTAAGTAAAGGCAGCATTTGCGTAAAAACAAATGGAAAACAGGCTACCACTATGGTTATAAGTCCCACCGTTAAGGTGGTTTTCTTGCGGGAGTGGTTAAAAAAGATGGCCTGTGCTGCTAAGCCCGCACGGTAAAGGTTGGCAACAGCAGTAGTCCAGCCGGCGACGATTACGATTACGAAGCCCGACCAGCCCAAGGCATAGTAGGCCACATCACCAGGGTCTAGCTCAATGATAGATTTTCCTAATATCACGGCTGCACCAGCTCCCATAATACCGGCCGCGATCCATGCGACATAATGACCGAACATCATTCCAGTACTGGTAGCCAGCCCGTACGATTTCTTTTTTGCAAATCGTAATAGCGCCATATCGATTAATCCGAAATGGGTAATGGTATTGGCGGCCCAAGCAAAACCGATTACTTCGATCAATCCTATCCCTGGTTCGCCGTTGCTGTCTACGCCCGTCCATATCGACTGATTGCCCAGGGCTATAAAATCGTCCCATCCTGCAGGCAGGGTTTTGCCTAGAACATCTAATGACAGTGCGGGTAAAAGAACGAGGGCGCCACTAGTAAACATAACAAACAACCAAGGAGCACAAATACCGGAAAATTCAGAAACCGCATTAAAACCATATATAGCAATGGAAACGACAACAATACCAACAGCGAAAACAATAAGAACAAACCATAAGTTGGTAGGGTACCAGTTCAGTTGGGCTGGGATGTCAAAGGCAAATCGTACGGCAGTGGCCGATACCGTAACCATGGCTGCCGATATCACCGTGAAGATGATGACATTCGCCCAATTGTAAAGCTTGGTCATTGAATCGCCCGCTATTTTGTTGAGATAGGTGTATAAACTCAATCGTGTATCGACCGCTATGGGTGAGGTAATGAACGTCCAACTAAGAACCGCCAAAATATTACCGATCAATAGTCCCACTAGAATATCCATTGTTTTTGCTCCCAATGCGACAAAGGTGGCACCGATAACAAACTCGGTCGCAGCTACATGTTCTGCGGCATATAGTCCGGCAAAATGGGTCCAATCATGTAATTTATGCTTTGCAACTGGCAGTTGCTCTTCATCGAGGCTCTCAAATTGTTTAAAATCTTTGGCGGTGTTCATAAGTTGCTCATATGTTGAAAATAGGTTTTTGTCACTTTTTGTTGATTGCCGTTCCTTAACTACTCTTAGTTGTTAAGTTACATAGTTTATAACATACTACCATGTTTTGTTGTAAATTGATTGTCAAATGGGTGCTTTTAATCAGAATTATTTTCCATAGTTACCTTGTGCATATGCAGCCACAATACTACTGTTCGGAGTTTTGCAATTATTGGGGAAATCAAAGAAATAAATGCAATTGGGCAGACCATTGGTGAAATCTATTTTTACCCACCCGTTAGCGCTACTTCCAAATCCTTTATAGCTATAGTTTGCTTTTAACGACATAGGTCTTCCTTCGGGGTCTTTAGATACTATGGTGACGCCAGAAATGCTACCCGGGGTATAGCGATTGAACGACCAAGTCTTTGATTGGTTGGCGACCAAATCATCGATCAATGCATTAAAATCTTGTGACCCTGAAGGCCCTCCGGATTTTTTCATACTAGCATATTTACTGGTTCCTTGCATACGAAGTGAAGGTTTGTTAAGGGCAAATAGCTTAAGGTTTTCCTCAAAACGCCGAATGCCGGGGCTATTACAGGAATTTATCTTAAAAATTTGAATCATATCATTTTGCAGTCCCTTGGCTTTGTGCATCAAATCTACCGAATTACCCATGGAATTAGGGTCGGTTACCATTTCCATCATGGTGCGAAGTGCATCGGAGCGTTGCATACCCTCGACTTCCATTTTAGCGTCGTATAGGTCTGGGCGCGCATACAACCCCGTTCCTACCCACTTCCATCTAACGCATACTCTACTTAGAACATCACCATACCCGTTGCGCGTTACTTCTTCCGTTGCACAGACCTCTTCCATTATTTCTACTTTATCCGCAGGTAAGGCAGCAGGACACTGTTTGCCAAAAGCTCTGAGGTACTGTCCGAAAATCATAAGAAATTGCATGTCTTCTCGTTTGAGCTCAATATTTTCAAAATGACCTCGGTAGATGTAGTCGTACAATTCAGCATAGTAGAGACCGTCTGTATTGAATTCCATTGCTTGTGGATGGTCATCCCGGTTTTTAGAAATGTCAAAAGGGCTGCTGATAAAAGAAGATGAAATTGCAAATACAACACATACGCCCAAAAATTTTATTAAAGAAAGTCTTATCCGCATTTGAAGGTTGGTTTTTAGATTGTTATAATTATTTATAATGGTCGACACTGGGCTAAACATACAAATAAATATAAAAAATTGGACACCATCGTGTCCAATTTACAGGGTTTTTCCAACCAGTGGATAAGTTGTAGGGTACAGTTCTTAAATGCTATTTAAGCATCAAAAATGCCATGTTGGGAAAACGTTCTAAAGATTCTGGCTGGGGCCGATAGAGTTAATTAATAATGGTGAATCAGACTATTTTTCTATAAAACAGTTAAAAAGGGGGCAAAGATCATTAATCTGGCAAAAAGAAATGACTATTAATTTTTAATGGATAAAAGTTTGAATTATCTCTATGAAATTGAGAGAATTACTGTTATAAGTACTTATCTTAGGATACATTGAAAATTTGATCTCCACATGGCATTAAAAGTAGCGATTGCACATAAAACCGTTTATAAATATGATCGTCGGGTAAATCTTTCCCCACATATTTTTAGATTACGCCCTGCGCCACATAGCAGAACGCCCATTGAAACATATTCTATAAAAATACAACCAGAAAATCATTTCTTTAATTGGCAACAGGATCCCTTTGGCAATTACTTGGCCCGTATCGTTTTTCCTGAAAAGACGGAAGAACTCTCTGTTGAAGTAGAAATTATAGCAGACTTAAAAACCATCAATCCTTTTGATTTCTTTGTGGAGGAAGCCGTGGAAAATTTTCCGTTTACGTATTCAGAGGACTTAAAAAAGGAATTACAACCCTATCTGGAAATAACAGAAAAAGGACCATTGCTTAAGGACTGGATAGAACAAATAGACCTGACACCTAAGCGTAGTATTGATTTTCTAATAGGCCTTAACCAAGATTTATACGCGTACCTCAATTACACTATCCGTATGGAACCTGGGGTACAAAGCTGTGAGCAGACTTTAGGGAATAAATTGGGCTCTTGTAGAGATTTTGCTTGGTTATTGGTACAGACACTTCGGCATTTAGGATTGGCTGCTCGATTTGTGTCGGGGTACCTTGTGCAATTAAAGCAAGATGAGAAATCTTTGGATGGACCTTCTGGCCCTGAGGAAGATTTTACCGATTTACATGCCTGGGCTGAAGTATATTTGCCCGGAGCTGGTTGGATCGGTTTAGACGCAACTTCTGGTCTTTTGGCAGGGGAGGGGCATATTCCTTTGGCGTGTACACCTTCCTTTGAAAGTGCAGCTCCGGTGTATGGCATGACAGACCCCTGTGAAACAGAGTTTGAATTTGATAACTCGGTGACGCGCATTTTTGAATCGCCACGGGTAACCAAGCCTTATACCGAGGATCAGTGGAAAGCCATTTATGATTTGGGTTTTGTTGTTGAAGAAGAGTTGCAACAGAATGATGTTCGTCTGACCATGGGCGGGGAGCCTACTTTTGTTTCCATTGATGACATGGAAGGGGAAGAATGGAACACCGCGGCAGATGGCGCACACAAACGCAAATTGGCAAGTTCACTTTCGTTACGGTTACTAGATGCTTTTGGAAAAGGAGGAATGTTGCACCACGCACAGGGAAAATGGTATCCTGGAGAACCCTTGCCACGTTGGCTTATCGGCATTCATTGGCGAAAAGATGGGGCATCTATATGGAAAGAACCCAAATTATTGGCTTCTTTCGCTGAAAATTATACCTACCCTGAAGATATTACACATACTTTTTTAAAGACTTTGACCAAATATTTGGTTTGTTCCGATGCCAGTATAGTTCCTGCCTATGAAGATGCTTTTTATTTTTTATGGGAAGAAGGGAAACTACCGATAGATGTAGCACCAAAGGATTACAAAGAAAAAGATACGGCTTTACGCCGAAAATTGGGCGAGGTGTTGGAGCAGGGCGTCGGTAAAACCGTGGGTCATGTTTTTCCATTGGCCAAAAAAGATAAAAATTGGATTACCAATACGTGGGAATTTAGGGGTAAACATTTGTTTTTAACTCCAGGAAATTCACCAATAGGTTTACGGTTGCCTTTGGAATCGCTACCAAAAGAACCTGAAATACCTTCAGAACCAACTGCTGAGCCCGAATTGTTTGAGCCAAAGCCACCTTTGGAAGCCTATGCGACCGATTTGCAAAAAAGAATGGATGCCAAAACATCTAAATCAGCGAGCAGAAAACAACCCTTCGTACGTACGGCGATATGTGCTGAAGTACGTGATGGTAAACTTTTTCTTTTCTTACCACCTTTAGACAGTGCAGAAGATTTTTTAGATCTGGTAGCAAGCATAGAGGCAACGGCAAAGGAATTGGAAGTTCCTATAATCATGGAAGGATATGAGCCACCTAGGGATAATAGGCTAGAAGTGTTGAAGATTACACCTGACCCAGGGGTTATAGAGGTCAATGTGCACCCTGCAAAGAATTGGCAAGAGCTCACCGACAATACGCTTAAGCTCTATGCCGAAGCAAAAAAGTCACGTTTGGGAACCGAGAAGTTTATGTTAGACGGTAAGCATACCGGTACAGGTGGAGGCAACCATGTTACTTTGGGCGGGGTCACACCTGCCGATAGTCCGTTGCTTCGAAACCCGCAACTTCTTCGTAGCCTCTTAACTTTTTGGCAGCACCATCCTGGACTTTCCTATTTATTTTCAGGTGCGTTTATTGGGCCGACAAGTCAGGCACCGCGTGTAGATGAGGCACGCCTGGAAAACCTATATGAATTGGAGATCGCTTTTTCCCAGATTCCGGAAGACAAAGAGGTGCCATTTTGGTTGACCGACCGTTTATTTCGCCATTTGTTGACCGATATTACCGGAAATACACACCGGGCCGAGTTTTGTATTGATAAATTATATTCACCAGATTCGTCCTCGGGTAGATTGGGTATTTTAGAATTGCGCGCTTTCGATATGCCGCCCCATGCACAAATGAGTTTGATGCAAATGTTGCTGGTGCGTACTTTGGTTTCTTGGTTTTGGAAAAAACCGTATAAGCATGATTTGGTACGTTGGGGTACCGAGCTTCATGACAAGTTTTTATTAGAGCATTATGTAAAGGAAGACTTAAGGGATATTGTTTCACAATTGAACGAAGCGGGATATCCTTTCAAACTCGATTGGTTCGATCCCTTTTTTGAATTTCGTTTTCCGCTTTATGGAATGGTAGAGATAAATTCGATGGAGATTGAACTGCGTATGGCCATCGAACCGTGGAACGTATTAGGTGAAGAAATGTCAGGCAGGGGAACGGCACGTTATGTAGATTCTTCTTTGGAGCGGGTACAGATAAAAATAAAAAACTTCACGGAAGAACGCTACAGTCTAACCTGTAACGGCGTAAAGATTGCGCTGAATTCTACAGGCACTAAAGGTGAATATGTGGCCGGGGTGCGTTATAAAGCATGGGACCCTTGGTCTGCCTTACATCCTACGATAGCGGTAGATGTGCCCTTGGTTTTTGACATTGTCGATAAATGGAATAAAAAATCCATTGGAGGGTGTACTTACTTTGTTGCTCATCCGGGAGGCCGATCTTACGACACCTATCCCGTGAATAGTTATGAGGCAGAATCTAGGAGAATCAATAGATTTTGGGATTTTGGACATACGCAAGGTGAAGTTGTACCGATGGAAATGGGCACTACATCAAATTTTACAGGAAGAATGGTAGAACGTAAGGCTGCATCCAATACATTTGTATACAAAGAGGTTCCCCTAAATCGTGAATACCCCCATGTGTTGGATTTGCGAAAGAAGTAATTCATAAATTTTATGCCAATAACAAGTACCCGCTGGTTAAGTAATTATAATACCGAATACGGGAATGATGAAATGTTTACTCCGAAAAATGGTATTAAACCCTATTGGAATAAGCTACTGACCGAATTAGATAAATTAGGCCCCGATGGATTGATTGCCCGCCAAAGGGATATCGATTGGCTGCTTTTTGAAAATGGCGTTACGTACAACGTGTACAATGACCCGCAAGGAATGCATCGCCCTTGGAACTTAAATGTAGTTCCTTTTATACTCCCAAAAAGCGAATGGGAAGCGGTCGAAGCTGGCCTAGAGCAGCGGGCAGAGCTGCTTAATTTAGTTTTAAAGGACGTCTACGGTGAGGGTAATCTAATAAAAAACGGGATTGTTCCGTATGAAATAATTTATGGGCACCGCGGATTTTTACGTCAATGTTCTGGAACGGTATACACTACCGATAAATTTCTTTCTATCTATGCCGCAGATCTTTCTCGAGGTACCGACGGTAGACTTTGGGTTGTAAATGACCGTGCAGAAGCTCCATCGGGAATGGGGTACGCCCTCGAAAACAGATCGACGACGAGTAGAATTCTACCTGAGATGTATGGTAAAATGAACGTGAAGCGGCTATCAGGATTCTTTCAAGAACTAGATCAAATGTTAATCGATGCTTCTCCCGTAAAAAAGGAGAACCCCAACATTGTCATTTTAACACCAGGATCCCATAACGAAACTTATTTTGAGCATGCCTATTTATCTTCATTTTTAGGATACCCATTGGTGCAGGGCAATGACCTAGTGGTTAGAGACGGTTTTCTGTGGATGAAATCATTACAAGGACTTAAACGTATAGATGTTGTTTTACGTCGGGTTGACGATGCCTTTACAGATCCCCTGGAACTTCGGGAAGATTCACATTTGGGTGTCGCAGGTTTATTGGATGTGGTCAGGAGAAAAAATGTTTCCGTTATCAACCCTGTGGGTAGTGGGGTTATTGAAAACCCTGGCTTAATTCCTTTTATGCCGGCCGTTGCCAAATACTTTTTAAATCAAGATTTGATTTTGCCGCAAATCGCTTCTTGGTGGTGCGGACAAGAACTGGAACGAAAATATGTACTAGAGAATTTGTCAAATTTGGTAATCAAAAGAATTGATCGTACCAATAGGGAAAGTATTTATTTTACCGAGTTCATGGCTCAACAAGAGTTGAATAATCTCAAAAAGGAAATCGAAGCGATGCCTTATCGCTATGTTGCCCAAGAAAGAATAAGTTTTTCAACAGCTCCAAACCTGGTAAAGGAAACTATTGAATCTAGAAATTTGGTGACGCGGGCTTTTTGCATTGCATCAAATGATAAATATAGCGTAATGCCCGGTGGTTTAGTGCGAGTGGCTCCAGACCGTGAAACTATTAGAGTGTCGAACCAACGCGGAGGTACCAGTAAAGACTTATGGGTGTTAGACGACATACCGATTATGGAAGACAAGAATCGGCATTGGCAAAAAAGGAGTTCCGTAGCCATAAGTGGATTGAACGATTTACCGAGCCTTACCGCTGAAAACTTGTATTGGGCCGGGCGTTATGTGGGCCGTACGTTGGTTAATGCCCGATTTATTCGCATGGTAATGCGGCAAATGGCTTTGGTTCAAAACAGGAATGAAACACCAGATTCGGTTAAACTGCAAATTTTGTTCAAAGCAGTAACCCAATTAACCGGTACATACCCAGGTTTTACCGAAAAAACCGAGGATGGCAAATTTGCCATGGAAAACCCCATGCAAGAAATGCTATCGGTAATACTCGATAAAGACCGACCGGGGAGTTTGGCCCATACTATTTCAATGTTTGGCAATTCGTATTATTCCATTCGAAACTTATGGTCGTCCGATATGTGGAGGGTGTTCGAAAATATCCAAAAATTATGGCAGTCTTTCGAAGAAGGGGAGGACCGCTCTGTCAATAAAATTTTAAAAGTACTCAACCAGCTTATCACCCGACTCATTGCCTTTATGGGGCTTATCGAAGAGAGTATTTTGGTACAACAGGGCTTACTTCTTTACTTTATTGGTTTGCAATTGGAGCAGAGTATGCTGACGATTACAAAGTGTCGTTCCCTACTGACCATTAAATATAATGAGCAGGTAGAATATGATCTCTTGGAATATTTGCTGACCAGTCATGAAAGTCTTAATATTTATCGCTACAGTTATCGCTCTTATATTCAATTGGAGCATGTGCTCGACTTGGTGGTACTTGATTTAGAATACCCACGGTCTTTGACATTTATGTTAAGTAGGCTTCAAAAAGACATCGCACGTTTACCGCACTCCCATAAAGACAATAGTCTAACCAATTATCAAAAATATATTTTTGAAGCATTCTCAAAGTTGCGATTGGCGGAATCTTCCAATTTGGCGAAAACAAAATCTGAAGCTGATTTTTTTAGGGAAGAGCTTGATATGTTATTGGAAAAATTATCTGAACTTTTATATCAATCATCCCAATCGATAAGCAGCACGTACTTTAATCACACGAACAGACAAAATCAATTGGTAACGCAATCCTTTCCTTTATAATATGGTCTTTAAGGTTACACATACCACCAAATACGCATACAGTGCTCCTGTGAGTTATGGTCATAATATTGCCACATTGCGTCCAAGGGAATCTAAAGGACAAGAGCTGTTGGATTACAAGATAAAAATTGTACCGGAGCCTGCGGAAATATCGGAACGTGTAGATTTTTTTGGAAATTTCATCACCAGATTTTCCATACAAACCGAGCATAAGGAACTAAAAGTTACTACGCAAAGTAAAATTGTACGGAATTATGCACAGTTTCAAGACTCGTTTTATTCTGATCACTGCAAAAAGATTACCATTAATGAAGCACTTTACGCGCTAAGCGGAAACAATTCTGAGGTGATGGAAGCAAAGCAGTATATTTTGGAGTCTATTTTTATAAAACGGGCCGATACCAGTATACGGGCATATGCTGAGGTTTCTTTTAAAAGAAACCGGTCGGTTTTTGACGCAGCTTATGAGTTGATGCAACGTATTTACACAGATTTTCAGTTTGTTTCCGGATTTACCAGCATTTCTACGCCCATTGTAGAAGTGATGAAAGAAAAGAAGGGGGTTTGTCAAGACTTTGCGCAAATAGCAATTGCGTGCATACGTTCGGTCGGATTGCCAGCTAGGTATATCAGTGGATATATTGAAACTGTACCTCCCGAAGGCAAAGAGAAACTGGTAGGAGCTGATGCCTCACATGCTTGGTTTTCCATATTTATTCCTGGTTTTGGATGGGTAGATTTTGATCCTACGAATAATCTTATTCCCATGGATCAGCATATTGTTGTGGGTTGGGGCAGGGATTATTATGATGTTCCGCCCTTAAAGGGAGTGGTGTATGGTAGCGGTAAAAGTAAGCTCAAAGTAGCCGTTGATATTGCCGCCGTGCCGTAACGAACAGAACTGGGGTACGCATGGGGGAAGCCTCCTTAAACAATCTTTGTCATAGAGTTTATTGCTTCGTATTGTTCAGTTAGCCTTTAGTAAGGTTCCAATTCGCCTTATCTATTCTGAAAATGTTGAAAGACTTTAATTTTTTCTCAAAGGCCATTCCATTTTTTAATGCGACTTTTTCTGAACCTATATTGTCTACATGTACCATTGAGATTAACGAAGGGGCAAAATCGTTTTCAAAAGCATAATTTTTACATTTCGTAGCAGCTTCAAATGCATAACCTTGCCTCCAAAATTTCGGAAGAATGGAATACCCGACTTCTAATCGCTCGACGTTTTCAATAGTCTGGACTAAAAGGCCACATTGTCCAACAAATAAGTTTGTTTTTTTGTCAATAAGAACATTCATTCCTCCCAAATCATTTTCGTACCTATGAAAGGCCTTGTCAAACCATTTTTTACACAATTCAGATTCTGAAAGTTTGGGGTCAAGGTCTAAGTACCTTGCAATATCCTTTGCTTTAAATAATTCCAACCAAGAATCAAAATCTTCTGGTTTCAGTAGCCTGAATTTCAAGCGATCTGTTTCTTGGTCGGTGAGTAGATACTTCATGTTTAAACTTGTTCAAATAAGTCCTGATCCCGTGCGGTTCCGATTTGTTTTATTCCGTTGTTTTCAACCTTTTGCCGTTTTCTCTTTCATCCATACGGGCGTGGTATCCGATTTATGACTCTCACCAATGATGTCTTTATATAGTTCGGGTCTACGGGCATTTTTGTATCTCCAACCTCCTGAGAGTTGAATTTTATCTTTTGTGATTTTCGAAATCGTAATGTCGTTTTCGAAGGATTTTATTTCTGACAAAACTTCTCCATAGGGGTCGATTAACATCGAATTGCCGTTTTTAAGATGTTCGCCGTCATACCCTATCGGGTTGGTAAAGGCATAGTAAACCCCATTGTCATAGGCTCTTGCAGGTAGCCAACGCATTAGCCAGCGCCTACCCTTGGGGCCGTCAAACTCCATTCGTAATGAAACTGGGTCGTTTTTACGATTCTGCCAATATTTGTCGGCGACATAACCTCGGTGCGGCATTGCAGACGGTGTACAGCCTGTTACATGGGGTGCAAAAATTAATTCTGCCCCTAAAAGACTCGTGGCTCGAACGTTTTCGATTACATTGTTGTCATAACAAATCAAAATTCCGCATTTCCAACCAAGTAGGTCGAATACACAATATTCGTTGCCTGCGGACATATGTTTATTTATAAAAGGATGTATTTTTCGATATTTCGCAACCACACCATTACCGGTAACACAGATATAAGTATTGTAAATTTTTCCGGCCGATTTTTCTACAAGTCCCGCCAAAATAGGAATATTCAAATCATTGGAAATGGTAATCAAGTCTTTCGTGCTTTTTCCGTTTGGCACTTCCTCGGCGATATCTTTTAGCTGTTCTCGACTTAAATCTTTGGTAAACGTATAAGCAGTGATCGACATTTCGTGAAAACTGATCAAATCCGCTCCCTTGGATTTTGCTTTTTCCGCAAGTTTTCGAATTACGGATAGGTTATATACTTTGTCTCCGTCCTTCGGTTGGAATTGGGCTACTGCTAAGTTCATGTGGAGATATGTATTGAATTTTTAGATGGCTTGCAAAGAGGTAAAGTTTGAAGGCCCTGTAAGAGAGCGGTGACGAATTTCAAGCGATTACGTTTTAGTTTACAAGATACCTAATTTAACGAAAAAATGGTTTGCGAAAGAGCATAAACCGCAAGTGCTTTATACATCGACATGTATAATGCTGACTCCATAAAGCCATTGATGGAATCTAATACCATTTCTACAAGTCTATTGATAGAAAAGGGCGAATGAAATAGATCCTTTTAGATAAACAAACTTGCGGGTGTTTAGTTTTTGGCCAATCCCAGACGTCGTAATAAACGAAAGAAAAATGTTTTTAAGGTGCTTGCCATGTATAGCACCAAGGTTTCTGTTTGTATCCAACAGAATCGAAGGGTAGTCGCGATATTCAATTTAATAAATTCTTTATGGCGCTCATATTGCAGGGCTGTATAGGTACATATTAACATAAAGATCAAAGCACTCGGTATTACCGTCTCAGGGGGTAACTCATGATGAAAAAACCGATAAAGCCCAAGACCGGTAAAACTTCCATATAAAATTATAAAATGCACTACATAAATCGATAATGTACTCTGTCCGATTTTAAGTAAAGTCCGATTCTGTAAAAAGCTTCGCAACAGCATAAAAATAGCAAACACAACAAATACATCACCTAATCTAATAAACAAGTAATTGTTTAATATAATGTAGTTAAATAACTGTATTTCAGTACTTTTGTAAAGTATATAAAAGAAATCTGATGAAAATAAAATGAGTCCTAATCCAATAGCGATCGAACTAACGATGGCGGTCGGGTAGAGGTATTTGTAATTCTTGAACCTAGTAAATAACAGCGATAGAAACCCTCCGGTGGCAGCATAGCCAAACCAAGGCAAAATGGTAAATACTGAACCGTTGGAACGGGTCAGATAATTTGCTAAAAAACGAGGTAAAGAAGAAAAATTCCATGTCGCATAAAGCGGTTCAAAAAGAAAAATGAAAAACATCGTTGTCACCAGAACTAAAGGGAAAACAAAATTTCTTTGTTTATAGGTTATAAGGTAAATACTTACGATTCCCAGAATTGACAGGCCGATGCAATGCAATACGTCGATAAGGTAAAACGACTCGTAGATTTGGCCCTGAAGCAAGCCGAAAAGGTTTATGCGCAACAAGTAGCCAATTAATAGAAGCTCTAATCCTCGCTTAATCCCCTTTTTTACTCTTGGGTTTTCAAAACCGACTTTGTCTCCACGAACTAGTAAATACGTAAAAATAAAACCTGAGACGGTAAAGAAGACTGGTGCGGTTATACCCCGAAAATATTTCCAAATACCAAAAGTCGTGTTGGTGCCATCTCGAAAAGACATGTCAAGTAGTCCGTCGACAAAATGCCCCTGTAACATCATAAGAATGGCCCAGGCCCTTATGGCATCGATAAAATAAAGTCTGGCCGTTTTTCTTTCCATATAAGTTGTTTGATACCGGTTAAACCGGCATTCGAAACATTCTAATTTAGCTATCCTATATACTTGTGCGACAGCGTGTTTGGATGTTTTATGTCGCAAAATTAGATAAAATACTCGCATTTAAGCAGTATTTGGGGTATTTTCGCTCAACGGACTTTTAATACACAACTATGGCTACACTATTGGCATTCGCTGGAAGTAATTCTTCCACATCGATTAATTTCAAACTTATAAAATATACGGTTTCGAAAATTGAAGGACAAAATGTGCAATTGTTAAATTTGGCAAATTTCCCGTTTCCCATGTATAGCGCTGACTATGAGCGAGAGAAGGGGTATTCCAATTCATTGGTTGAATTAAAGGGGGATATTGAACAGGCCGATGGGCTTATAATTTCTGTCAATGAGCACAATAGTAATCCTTCAGCCTATTTTAAGAATGTTCTTGACTGGTTGTCACGATTGGAGCTTAAATTTTTAGCGGATAAGAAGGTATTTTTAATGTCTACTTCAGGTGGTAGAAGAGGAGGGGTAGGCTCATTAAAGGTCATTGAAGGTTTGCTTCCGCGATTTGGGGCTGAAGTAGTCGAGACCTTCTCGCTTCCTTCCTTCCATGATAATTTTGATGAAGAGAAGGGTATTTCAGATGCCGATATGGCCGAAGAACACCTAAAAAAGCTCAACGAATTTTTGACCAAAATTTAAGCCTTGAGAACAAAGGTCTCGTTTATAATTGCGGATGTTCCGAACTTTAAGGACACCCTTTTGTACTGGGCCGGTCAATTTAAGGAGGCCGTTTGGTTAGATAGCAACAATCACAATGATGTCTACGGCACTTTTGATGCGGTACTGGCAGTCGATGCCCTTACAAGTCTTACAACTGATGCTAAACATGGTTTTGATAATTTGAAGGAATATCAGGAGCGTGCTAACGACTGGTTGTTCGGTTACCTCTCTTACGATCTTAAAAATGATGTCGAGCAACTCGGTTCGGCTAACTTCGATGGTTTGCACTTTCCGGAGTTGCATTTCTTTCAGCCTAAAAAGATAATCCGTATTACGGCAAATAAGGCTGATTTTATCTATCTGAATATGGTAGGTGATGAAATAGAGGAGGATTTTAAGGAGATATCGAAAACAATCATACCCGAAAAAGAACCGACGGTTACCGAAGATATCCATATTAGGCTACGCACTTTTAAGGATGAATACTTTAGAAGGATCGATAGCCTTTTGGCCCACATTCATCGCGGCGATATTTATGAGGCTAATTTTTGTCAAGAATTTTATGCCGAGAACACTGTTATTGATGCCTTTCGCACCTATTTGAAATTGAATGCCATTTCAAAACCACCTTTTGCCGTATTTCTTAAATTGGAAGATAAGTATCTGCTCTCGGCTTCACCGGAACGCTATCTGAAAAAGGTTGGAAGTAAAATCATATCGCAACCGATTAAGGGCACGGCAAGACGTTCTAGTGATGCTGAAATGGATACGTTGTTGAAACATAATTTGGCGTTAGATGAAAAAGAGCGCGCCGAAAATATTATGATTGTTGACCTGGTGCGGAACGATCTTTCAAAAAGTGCCGAAAAAGGAACTGTTGTTGTTGATGAACTGTGTAAAGTGTATACTTTTAGTCAGGTACATCAGATGATCTCAACAATAAGCGCAAGTGTTCATCCCGATAAAAACCCGGTAGATGTCATTAGAGAGACCTTTCCAATGGGGAGTATGACCGGGGCTCCGAAGATATCCGCTATGAAAATAATTGAAGCACAAGAAGCTTTTAAACGCGGACTCTATAGTGGGGCGGTAGGGTATTTTACCCCAGATGGAGATTTTGATTTTAATGTGGTCATTCGAAGCATTCTGTATAACGCCACCCAGAAATATGTATCGTATTCCGTGGGAGGGGCCATAACGGCGCAAGCAGTTCCGGAGAAAGAATATGAAGAATGTTTGTTGAAGGCAAAGGCTATGAGAGAGGTGTTGGAGGATTAAATGAAGGGGCGGTAACAATGGGTCAAGGGTATTCTGTGGCGTAGCATCAAATATTGTTTATTTTTACTGTATGCATCTTGAAGAATTAACCTTTCAGGCCTACGGGGTTCCCATATACACGACTTATGCTTCCTTAGAAACTTTTCGTGGAGTCGTCATCTTAGTGCATGGTTTTGGTGAGCATTCGGGCCGTTATGCCAAGCATGTTGTTCCTGTGTTGTTGAATTTAGGACTGGCTGTCGTGCAATATGACAACATTGGTCATGGAAAATCAGGTGGTAAACGAGGAGATTGTCCTGGGTATACCGCTTTGATGGATATTTTAAACCAAGTAGTGTTAAAAGCTAAAGAACGCTATCTGAACCTTCCGTTGTTTTTATACGGCCACAGTATGGGTGGTAATTTGGTGTTGAATTATGCCTTGCGATTCACGACGCCTACTCAAGGTATCGTGGCGAGCAGTCCCTATTTACGGTTAGCTTTTCAGCCGCCATGGTGGAAAATGGCTTTGGGGAGGTTAATGTTGCATATTTTTCCTTCACTAACAATGTCTTCGGGATTGGATCCGAACGGAATTTCCAGAATACCAAAGGAAGTGGCTGAATATAGTGCAGACCCTTTGGTGCATGATAAAGTGAGTCCGAAGTATTCTTTTCCGGTTATGGATGCCGGCGAATGGGCAATAGCCCATGCCGATGAATTGAAGACTGATACCTTATTACTTCATGGTACGGCAGACCCTATTATTGATTATGGCGGAACCGAAGATTTTCATCAACATTCTAAAAGTGCTGAATTGCAGTGTTTTGAGGGAGGATACCATGAATTACATCATGATGAATGTCGCGATGAGATGCTTGATACGGTTCAGAATTGGTTGCAATCGAGACTGTGAACCTTGAAATGGGGGAGTTGATAGTCAAATCTATAACCTCGCATTTCTTCCTTACTTTTGCAACATGTTAACGGATTTTAAAAAACATATCGAAACCAATTTCACCAACCTTTTTGGGAATAAGTTCCTACTGGCCTGTAGCGGTGGTGTCGATAGCATGGTCTTGGTCGATTTATGTCGTCAATGCAATCTTGACTTTGTTATTGCACATTGCAACTTTAGACTGCGTGGGGCGGCTAGTGATGGTGACGAGGCTTTAGTTAAGGAGGTTGGTAAAAGTGTTGGTAAAAAAATTTTGGTAACTCATTTTGATACAATTGGTTACATAAACAAAAATAAAGTTTCACTTCAAATAGCGGCCCGTGACCTCAGGTATCGCTGGTTTGCCGAATTGATGGAAGAAAAGGCGATAAATACCTTAGTGACGGCCCATCATGCCGATGATAATCTAGAAACTTTTATTATCAACCTGTCAAGAGGAACAGGTATTGCGGGGCTGACGGGAATACCTTCGAAAACGGATAGTATTTCTCGACCTTTGTTGCCTTTTTCCCGGGAAGAAATTTTGGCCTATGCCCGCAATCGAAATTTATCTTGGAGGGAAGATAGCAGCAATGCCGATACCAAATACCTGCGAAATAAAATACGGCACGAAATTGTACCGAGGCTCAAAGAGTTACACCCTAATTTTTTAAATAACTTCGAACTTACCCGAACACATTTATCAGATACCGCTAATCTCTTGGAAGATTATGCCGCTCGATTGAAAAATGAATTATTCGATAATCACAACGGAATTATTCGGGTAGCCCTGGAAAGGTTACTTCCATTAAAGCCAAGAAAAGCATATTTACATGCTCTATTTTCAGAATTTGGATTTAATGCTTGGGATGACATTTCCAATCTTATGACCGCAATGAGCGGAAAGGAAGTACTTTCTAAAACCCATCGTTTGGTTAAAGATCGTGATCACCTGCTGTTGACGGAAATCAGACCAATATCAAAGGAGGTTTATGTCATTGGAGCGAATGACGTAGATTTAATAAATCCGATTGATATGCGCATAACTGAAGTAGAAGCATTGGGTGAAATCGGACCAAAAATACTTTATGTAGATAAAGAAACGTTAAAGTATCCCTTGACCGTAAGAAAATGGAATGAAGGCGACTATTTTTACCCTTTGGGAATGCAAGGCAAAAAGAAATTGGCAAAGTTTTTCAAGGATGAAAAAATAGATGTGATCGCTAAACATAACCAATGGTTGCTTTGCTCCGGTGATGATATTGTATGGGTTATCGGAAAACGCCCTGACAATCGGTTTAAGGTTACGGAACGGACCAAAAATATTATAAAAATTATAGTAAACTAATGAAGTATATAACACTATTTATAGTTTTATTTATCAGTGTTTTACCAGTGTTGTCACAAGATGATGATAATCCAGTATTATGGTCACATGAATATCACAAGATTTCAGATACCGAATATGAGTTGATTATCAAAGGTGACATATTTGAGGGTTGGCATGTGTATTCTCAATTTACCGCGGAAGGCGGGTCGATGCCCAGTGAATTTACTTATGATAAGGCAGGTACCGATTATGAACTTATAGGAAAAACAGAAGAGAGTGAGACTATAACCGAATATGTTGAAGTTTTTGATGTTGATGAAACTTTTTTTAAAGATGAAGTGGTCTTTACCCAAAAGATACGCTTGCTCGATTCCAATATCCGCCAAATTGATGTAAACCTTTGGTATCAGGTTTGTAAAGAAGTCTGTATTCCAGTGGAGAAAGATTTTAGTTTTTCTTTGGATGGCGGTAGCGTTATAAAATCTGAAAAAGAGGTCGACGAGCGCAGTTTGGCGATGGGCAGAGCCTTAAAGCTAGATTTAAAGAACAAAACACTTTTGGCCGATTCCGTTGGGCAGGCGCTGGAAGCCAAATCTGGATTATGGGGTATTTTCGGACTAGGTTTTTTAGGGGGATTGATTGCCTTGCTTACACCATGTGTTTTTCCTATGATTCCGCTAACCGTTTCTTTTTTTACGAAGCATTCGCAAAAAAAGTCGAAAGGAGTAGCAAATGCCATTCTGTACGGCTTTTTCATTGTTTTAATATACTTTGTGCTGAGTTTGCCTTTTCACATCTTTGATTCGGTTGATTCACAAATTTTAAATACCATTGCGACCAATGTCTGGCTTAATATCATCTTTTTTATTGTTTTTGTGTTTTTTGCTTTTTCCTTTTTTGGGTATTATGAATTGACATTGCCCAGTTCTTGGGCCAATAAGATGGATGCGGCATCAAGCAAAGTCGGGGGTGGCTTTGGGATCTTTTTTATGGCGGTCACTTTGGCCATTGTTTCTTTTTCGTGTACGGGTCCTATTTTAGGCGGATTGTTGGGGAGTACGGTACTTGAGGAAGGTGATGTGGCGGTTAATCTTACAGCTGGTATGACCGGTTTTGGTGTAGCTTTGGCATTACCATTCGCCCTTTTCGCGCTTTTTCCGGCTTGGCTGAATTCATTGCCGAAATCCGGCGGATGGATGACTACCGTTAAAGTTGTTTTAGGCTTTTTAGAGTTGGCATTGGCGCTAAAATTCCTTTCAAATGCCGATTTGGTAGCACATTGGGGACTTTTAAAACGCGAGGTTTTTCTCGGTTTATGGATTTTGCTATTTATACTATTGACATTATACCTTTTCGGGGTATTTCGTTTTCCGCATGATGGTCCGAAGCAGCAATTATCAATGACTCGAAAAGGGGTAGGAGTAGTCAGTGCGGCATTCTCTTTATATTTGATTCTTGGCCTATTGCATATTTCCAATCTGAAATTATTAAGCGGATTCCCTCCGCCTGATTTTTATAGTATTCAAGAAACGGAAAGCGACTGCCCCTTAGGTATCGATTGCTTTAAAGACTTTGATGAGGGTATTGCCTATGCGAAGACAGTAAATAAACCCGTACTGCTCGACTTTACCGGATGGGCTTGTGTAAACTGCCGTAAAATGGAGGAGAATGTTTGGAGCGAGCCTGATATTTATCCGATTCTGAAAGAAGATTATGTGTTGATTTCGTTATATATCGATGACCGTAAAGAATTGCCAAAAGAGGAGCAATTTGATTTCAAGTTCGATTCGGGTCGCGTAAAAACCATTGAAACTGTGGGGGAAAAGTGGGGTACTTTTCAGACATTGAATTTTAATTCGGCCTCGCAGCCTTTTTACGTGCTATTATCGCCAAATCTTGAAGTGCTTAATACTTCGATACAGCGTACCGATAGCGATACCTACCGCGAATGGTTAAAAAGGGGTCTTGCGAAGTATAGGGAGCTTTCTATGAAGTAGGTGCCATACGAAACAATGACTGCCCGGCATTAGTTGATACCAGTTGGTATGTAAAGTGAACTAACATCAAGTTTTGAAAATTTAATTACATGCAGATGAAATATATTTTAATCTTATTCTTGACGATTTCATCGATTTCGTGCGCCCGAACACCATCTGAAAAAGCAGTTGATTACAATCCGAAAGATTATTATACCAAGCAAGAAGTGACTATTGCCATGCGCGATGGAATCAAATTGCACACAACGATATATTCCCCTAAAGACAGCTCGAAAAAATATCCAATACTGTTGTATCGTACCCCGTATAGTTGTCGACCGTATGGTGCTGATGCGTTTACTTCGGTCATTGGTCCGAACACAACCATGATGAAAGAAGGGAATATTGTCGTGTATCAAGATGTTCGCGGCAGATGGAACAGTGAAGGAATCTATGATAATGTTCGACCCTACAAACCGAACAAAAAAGGGAAGAAGGTCGATGAAGCATCTGATACCTATGATACGATTGATTGGCTGTTGGCTAATGTGGACAACCATAACGGAAATGTTGGGACATGGGGTATTTCGTATCCTGGTTTTTATGCTACCTATTCGCTGTTGAGTGGTCATCCGGCCCTAAAAGCAGTATCACCACAAGCCCCGATCGGTGACTTCTATTTTGACGATTTTCACCACAATGGAGCCTATTTGCTCAGTTATTGGAGGGCGACGGCTGTTTTTGGCTATATGAAAGATCGGCCTACAAAGGAAGCTTGGTACAAGTTCCCGGATTTGGGCACAGAAGACCAATACCAATTTTTTTTAGATGTAGGTCCGCTATCGAATCTGGATAAATATTATAAGGAAGACAATATTTTTTGGAATCAATTGAAGGAACATCCCGATTACGATAACTTTTGGAAAGAACGAGGCATCGTTCAGCATTTGAAGGATATCAAACCCGCCGTAATGGTTGTGGGGGGTTGGTTCGATGCAGAGGATTTATACGGTCCGTTGGAAACCTATGGGAATATTGAGGAAAATAGTAAAAATTACAACACCTTGGTCATGGGACCATGGAGTCATGGGGATTGGTCACGTTCTGACAAACGTCAGGCTGTGGGAAATGTCTATTTTGGAGATGACATCTCGAAATTTTATCAAGAGGAAATTGAAACAAAATTCTTTAACCATTTTCTAAAGGAAGAAGACGATAAAAATTTCGATTTACCGGAAGCCTATATGTTCGATACGGGTGTAAAGCAATGGAAAACCTTTGGTACATGGCCACCAAAGGAAATTAGAAAACACGCATATTCCTTACAACGAAATCAGCGGTTGTCGGCCATAGCAACAAGGGAGTATTCGTTTCAAGAATTTGTAAGCGACCCCAAAAAACCGGTTCCCTATTCTGAGGACATTAAAATGGTTTTTACGCCCAGAAAATATATGACCGATGACCAACGTTTTGCGGCCCGAAGGCCAGATGTCTTGGTTTTTGAGACAGAACCCTTAGAAAGTGCCATGACTTTTGTAGGTGACATCTTGGCGAAACTCAGAGTTTCAACAACAGGAACCGATGCCGATTGGGTGGTCAAATTGATTGACGTGTACCCACCCGACCATCCTGATTATGAAGAGACGCAAGACTATTTAAAAATGGGGAATTACCACCAAATGGTACGCAGTGAAGTGCTGCGGGGTCGGTACAGGAATGATTTTTCCATTCCCGAAGCCTTTGTGCCGAACAAAGAGACCCCCCTTGATATTAAGCTGCAAGACGTTTTTCATACCTTTAAAAAAGGACATAAAATTCAAATACAGGTACAAAGTACATGGTTCCCGTTTATTGATATCAATCCGCAGACATTTGTACCCAATATATTTTACGCCAAACCTGAAGATTTTCAGAAACAAACACATCGCGTTTATAACTCATCAACTATTGAATTTACAACTTTGGAAGAATAGGTCGGGAATCATCAAAATGTGCTGTTCTTGTGTTATATCCTTGAAAATTAAACATCTATTGTCGTTTTGCTAAAAAAAACTTCATCCCGAATTACCGGGATGAAGTAGTATAACCGTTTGATCTGTTTACCTCTGAACTGTACCTGTAATTTTAATAATAATACTCTTCTTCTTCGTCATCATCCTCTTCAACTTCTGACGACCATGGGCCATTTATGATTTCATCCAGTTTGTCAAGAAAGGCAGTATGAACCTCATGCTCGTCTAGGGCATGGCCACGAGAAAAGTAATGTCGATGTATTTTGCCATAGGCGAAGCCTTTACATGTTTTGCTACAGTTGTAAAACCCCTTCTGACCTAATTCGTACCCTTGTTTGGCAGCTTCCATACGTTGGTTGGGGGTACCATGGTGTCCATCATTGTCAAAAGAACAATCTCCTATATTGTAGAACAGGTCAAGAAATTGTTCGGCTCTTTTCCAGTTGTGTGTACCTCCCCTTTGGTGGGTAAGGTAGTAACCCGTAAAAAAATCGGCTTCCAATTCTGTTGTGCGCGTAGCTTCGGGTACATTATCTGCAGCCCCATTGGGATACCATGTTTCAAAATTGTTGAATTGAATTTGGTGCGCCCATTCATGGGATAGTATGCCACTCAAAATAACCCTTTTGTCAATACCCGTTTTAGCCATCAGTTCTATTATACCATCACCCAAGACAATAATATCGCCCTGGTCAAAATCGCCCTCCAATGCTATGGCAAAAGCATCGAACGACAAAAGTGGCGTCTCTACTAAGAACGTACTTTCGATATTTACATAATTGATAAAGAAGTCGGCATAATCAGCTGCTTCTGCCTCGTTAAGACCATACCAAAAGGTCAAAATTTCCACAATTTTATCAAAATTGTTCAGGGTGGCATTATGTTGTCCGCGTACGGATACCTCACGGCGCATTTTCCAAAATCGTTCGAGTTTCCATTTTAAGTAGTATACATAAAAGGTATATTGACCCTTTTCCCCGAAGTACTGATGACTGTTATCGGTCAGGGTGTATACAAAGTTCATCTCGGCATAGAGGCTATACCATTCAAGACCCAAACCATCTAAATTGCTTGCTATCGAGGCATTGATAACATCATCAAAGGGAGTAGGGGAACAGGCGCTGGGTTCAACGGCCTTGGCGATATCGAACGGAATATCATTGGTTCTGAAGCCATCCGGTAGATCAACGGCTAATAAGGGAACAGGATACTCACCTGGTTGTGTTAAACTAGTCTTTGCGTTGACAGTGGTCAAAATTTCGAGGTCGGCTTCATCGTTTTCCTTAGAACACGAGGCAAGTAGAATGCCTGTTAACGAGCCGAATAGGCAAAATCGGAGTAATTTTTTTTTCATAATAGTGTTTTTAGGTTCTTGAGTTGAAAATACAAAAAAATGTTAAAAATGTGTACGATAAAGACTATTAATACTTAAAACGTAAACCTACATGGTGTATGGATTTATTTTACTGAATTGAGCGTAAATAATCTGTAAGTTTGGTAACTCCCCTCTTGCAAAGAGTGAAATTTTAAATCATATTTGTTTTGTGAAAAAAATAAAAAAAATCGGGTGCTTAATACTGCTATTTGCAGTGCTGTGTCTAATTTCCATTGGGATAATGGCCTATTGGCTAAGTCCTGATTATGATGGGGAAGAAGAACTTCCGAATCTTACCGAAGAAGTAAATGTATACTATGATTCCTATGGAATTCCGCATATCTATGGCGCCAACGAAGAAGATGCTTTTCGGGCCTTGGGTTTTGTACATGCCCAAGATCGTTTATGGCAGATGGAACTTTTGCGTCGCATTGCAGGTGGAGGATTGTCAGAGGTCTTTGGTCAAGATTTAGTAAATACCGACAAATTTTTCTTGGCGTTAGGAATTGATGAGGCTTCAGAGCGAACCGTTTCCATGGTAAACTTATATGATAAAGAAATACAGTTGACCCAGGCGTATTTAGACGGGGTCAATCGCTTTATGGAAGAAGGTCCGACCCCGGTAGAGTTTTATCTGACCGGAGTTGAAAAGCGCCCTTTTGAATTAAAAGATGTCTATAACATAATCGGTTATATGGCTTTTAGTTTTGATACCGCACACAAGACCGATCCCTTGCTCACGAATATAAAGAATACGCTTGGTGCCGATTATCTTAATGATCTGGAGGCAGGCCTTGGGAAAAATGCTTTACGGATTCCCAATTACGAACCCAAAGAAGCAACGGTAACTGCGACAGACCTAACATCTGACGTGATGGAGTCTCTTGAAAAATTGGCTATTCCGCTCTTTACAGGTAGCAATGGTTGGGTATTAAGCCCTGAAAAAACGAAGAACAAGAAGGTTTTGTTCGCCAATGACCCACATATCAGCTTCTCACAGCCAACGGTCTGGTACGAAGCCCATGTAAGTACACCGACCTATGAGAAGTATGGCTATCATTTGGCAGGTGTGCCTTTTCCGATCTTGGCGCATAATCGTAAATTGGCGTATGGCCTGACGATGTTCAAGAATGACGATGTCGATTTTTATTTTGAGGAAACAAACCCCTCCGATACGACCCAATACCGAACGGGGAATGGATGGGAGAATTACCAAACGGTCGTTAAATCGATTAAAGTCAAAGATGCCGAAGATGTTCAATTCTCCTATAGAAAAACGGTCCATGGCCCGATAATGAACGGTTTAATCGATCAAATAGCCATTGAGCGGCCTATGGCTATGCGATGGGTGTATACTGAAAATGAGAATAGACTTATGAAAGGGTTGTATGGCATGTCCCATGCCCGAAATATGACCCAATTTCAAAATGCATTGCCCAACATACACGCTCCGGGTCTTAATATCATGTATGGCGATGCACAGGGCAATGTAGCCTGGTGGGCTACGGCCAAACTTTACGAAATTCCTGATAGTACAAATACGAAGTTGGTTTTTGAGAAGAATTCAGGACTTCCCTTAAATAAAAAATATCTTGATTTTTCAAAGAATCCGCATGCCATTAATCCTCCTTGGAACTACGTGTATTCAGCGAATAACGAACCTGATTCAATTGACGGAAGGTCATATCCCGGATATTATCTGCCTGAAAACAGGGCGAGACGTATGGTGCAGCTTTTGGAGCCAAAAAATGATTGGGACATGGCTTCGGTACGCGATATGATTACCGATGTAACTTCCGTGGTAAATACCGAGATAATCAACGATTTGGCGCGTCTGATGGAAGTAAAGAAACTTTCGCGTAAGCAAATCGATGCACTGGATAGCATTAATGCTTGGTCGGGAGCCTATGTTCTGGAAAGCTCCGAGGCCACACTTTACCATAGGTGGATGTATTATTTTTTAAAGAATACGTTTGAGGATGAATTGGGTGAAATAAGGTTCCAACAGCTTCTAGACACCCATTTTATGCAAAAACAGATTGCGCTTATGGCATCAAAAGCACATTCGATTTGGTGGGATAATGTTTCGACAAAAGATAAGGTCGAAACAAAGGAGCAAATCGTTCAAGCCTCCTTTATACAGGCATACGCTTCCCTCTCACAAGATTTTGGGGAAGATATGTCGAAATGGGCCTGGAAAAGGGTACATACCTTGGAGCATGGACACCCTATCGGGCAGATTGCAGCGCTGCGTTCCTTTTTTAATGTTGGACCCTTTCCTGTGGCCGGTACCCGTGAAGTTATCAACAACATGGCTTTTTCCTATGGACCGGAAAAGAAGTATGAAGTGAGTTATGGACCTTCTACGCGACGAGTCATTGATTTTTCCGACATTGAAAACAGTTACAGTATCTTGCCTACGGGGCAGTCGGGAAATCCGTTCAGCTCCCATTATAAAAATCAGGCCAAAATGTATGTAAAAGGCGAGTTCAGAAAGATGATGCTGAACAAAGAGGAAATAAGAAGTACTTCAAAATCTTTGCTTATCTTGAAACCGGTTCGAGCGACAAGCGAGTAGCTGAAAAAGCATTTTAAGAGGCCAACACTTAGATTTAATGGTTTTAATTGCTTTGGGTTAATATTGATCTAACATAAAAATCATGCTGACAAAAGTTTATGGTAGTTCCGTTTTTGGGGTGGAAGCCACCACGATAACCGTTGAAGTCAATGTTGATACGGGTGTGGGTTACCATTTAGTGGGTTTGCCCGATAATGCCATTAAAGAGAGTAATTATCGCATTGCCGCGGCACTTTTGAACAATGGATATCGTATTCCTGGTAAAAAAATTACCTTAAACCTGGCACCTGCCGATTTGAGAAAAGAAGGTTCTGCTTATGATCTTACCCTTGCTTTGGGTATTTTGACCGCCTCGAACCAAATACAGTCCACCGACATTGAAAAATACATCATTATGGGTGAGCTTTCCTTGGATGGAAGCCTGCAACCTATCAAAGGAGCCCTGCCGATTGCCTTAAAAGCCCAAAAAGAGGGGTTTGAAGGCTTTATTCTTCCCAAGGAAAATGCCAAGGAAGCTGCCATTGTCGATGGTCTTAAAGTTTATGGTGTCGAAAATATAGCCGAAGTTATTTCATTCTTCGATTCTGGTACGCCCCTCGAACAAACGATAGTAAATATTCAAGAGGAATTCTATAAAAATCTTGATTTCCCGGAATTTGATTTTTCCGATGTCAAAGGGCAGGAAAGTATCAAACGCTGTATGGAAATTGCCGCTGCCGGCGGACATAACATCATCTTGATAGGACCCCCCGGCGCAGGAAAAACCATGTTGGCCAAACGATTGCCCTCTATTTTACCGCCCATGACCTTGCAGGAGGCTTTGGAAACAACCAAAATACATAGTGTGGTCGGTAAGATTAAGAATATGGGACTGATGAGCCAACGTCCCTTTCGAAGTCCGCATCATACCATTAGTGACGTCGCCCTGGTGGGCGGGGGTGCCTATCCGCAACCCGGGGAAATTTCATTGTCGCACAATGGGGTTTTGTTTTTAGACGAATTGCCCGAATTTAAAAGGGGCGTTCTTGAAGTCATGCGGCAACCGCTCGAAGACCGTGAGGTTACCATTTCAAGGGCACGGTTTACCGTAACCTATCCCAGTAGTTTTATGTTGGTGGCGAGTATGAACCCGAGTCCTGGAGGGTATTTTAACGACCCCGATGCACCGGTAACTTCTTCCCCGGCTGAAATGCAGCGGTATTTAAGCAAAATATCAGGCCCTCTTTTAGATCGTATCGACATACATATCGAAGTGACCCCGGTACCCTTTGAAAAACTCTCTGAGGACCGTAAAGGGGAAGGCAGCGTCGCCATTCGTCAACGGGTAACCGAAGCACGGGAACTACAGACCCACCGTTTTGAGGGTTTGGAAAATGTACATTACAATGCCCAGATGAACTCCAAACAGATACGGCAATTCTGTAAACTCGATGAACCATCAAAATCGCTGTTAAAAAATGCCATGGAGCGGTTGAATCTTTCGGCACGCGCCTATGACCGAATCTTAAAAGTAGCCCGTACCATTGCCGACCTTGAAAACACCGAAGCATTGAATGGCAACCATATTAGTGAAGCCATTCAATACCGTAGTCTGGACAGAGAGGGATGGTTGGGGTGATTGGTAATTTTTATAAGTTAGATTTGTTAAAAGGATTTTGGAATTTTTGGAATGAAAAAAATGGTTGATTTTATTATTGATACTTGGTGGATTTGGTTGGCTACTATATTAGCGGGCTTATCCTTCCTTTTAATTAATCTCTATGCTCAAAAGAAGGCAAAAGAATCTGAGTTGAATATTAGCAAGACAATTGATTCTGCGGTACAAAAATCTGTTGATGAGACTATAGGTAAAATGCAATTACAGTTTGAAGAGGTCATTGATTCGTTAAAGACTAATTCGGAAAAGAACATGCGAGCGATTAATACTCAAGGTGAAACAATAATTGCTAATCTTAGTAAAAAATCACAGGAAGCTTCTGATGTTATTCAACAGAGTATTAGCAAAATAGAAAATGATACAGAAATTTTAGGTAATAGTTTATTATACAGATCGGCAGTATTAGTAGTAACGTTTAAGTTTGATACCAATGCTCAGCAAGGAGTCGATGTGATTAAAGTTAATGAGTTATTTGGAGTTTTTTTAAACAAGTTTACATCTTCTTTTAAAATCATTATGGATGAGGGGCGACTTAATTTCGAAACCGATCCGAGTGATTTCAAATACACTCAGAAATATGGAGCAGAAAGATTTAGCAACTCTTATCATCATTCCTATCAAAATTGTGCAACGGTAGGGGAGGACGCCGATATTATACGACATGAAGTGATGGTAAACTTTAAATTGGAGGCGACACAACGAACAGGAAAAATTTCTATTCAGAAAGGAAAAACCGCAAATCTTGTTTTAGATCCAAAAGGTGAATTTGTTAGGAAAAGGGAAATATTTTCTAATGATTTTGAGAAGAATTTGAACATAACGTGTTCGGAAGGATTACTAATTATAAATGGAAAGGAATATCAGTTAAATTTTCAGCAATTACTACCAAATTTCGTAGAAAACAGAACTATTCAGATTTTTAAATTTAAAATCGATTAATATCATACTTGCCTCTTGATGTGATTGTAAAGATTTTTTTAAGATGGTTTTTTTGAAATAATTTGTTATGATAAAAAAATTCTGAATTTAGCAATGTGCTAAAACGGGTAAGGCTACACAGTTAAAGCAGTGGCAAACCCCAGCCTAACGTTTGTATTAATAATAATTCGTGTTGGGTTCAAACTCTTTCTGTGCTTTACATATCTTTATGCGAGCAATGGCATTGATAGATCGGTTGTATATTTTCAATGCACCGTACTTCCATTTCATATAAATAATAGTATCGCCATTTTTAGTAAAATATGTTTTTATCCCTTTACCATTCTTCTGTTTGTTATCGTCTCAATGTGCTGATTTTCGTATTATTTTATTTAGCATGTGGATCGACCGATAGTATAGCGCAAGCCCCAATTTCACAGGCGAAGAATCTTTCGCAACAAAATCTAATTTCTGAACATGTGCTACCCCTTAAAAAAGTAACTATCAATTTGGTGATCGCCGGAATTAGGAGCATCGCAACCGACGCTACGGATTTTGCCCTACCCGGCAAACCCTTACATCTTAAGCCAGAGTATCCGGTTGCCCGTCAGATTGTCGACAATTATTACAAAAGCGAAAATAAAAATCCCGGTGGCCATTGCCTAACCATTAGCAAAAGCCGGTTTGCAAAAGCCTATAAAGATGTTTATGGGCATTCTTTCCGAGAAGACCTTCCCGAAGCGATTGCCACAAAAGAATTAACGCCACAACAAGTATTTCGTAACCTGTTCACTACTGCTACCAAATCAGATCCGGAATGGCGCAACCTCCCTCGTGAGTATAGGGCGAAAGGCAATGCGGGCGCTATTGCCCTAGCAGGTCTTGGAAAACTGATTGATACAGAGGGTATATGGAGCGGCAAACTGCGTCCTGGGGCCCTTGTACAAGTTTGGTGGCTGCGGGAAGATTATGAGAAAGTGCGTCGCGGTACCGAAGTTCAAAAATTTGACCCCTATGGACACTCCTTTGTTTTTTTAGGGTATGAACTTGACAGAATGGGCGCCATAAAGGGAATGAGGATTGCCGATCAGGGCTTTCAGAGCTACCGACCCTTGGTGCCACGGGATTATGAAGTCTGGTGGGGCGTCAATTTGCAGATATAAGTCTGCACTGTGAACCTTTCCCGATTTTAAGATTTCTTCGGTTCTATCCAATCTATTGAGATATTTTACGTTACTGTTGTATAGAACGGCATACAGAACCGACCCTTGCCCCAAGATTTTCAATATAATTTGAGAGGCAGGGGGTTTAGTGTTTTTGTTTAAAATAAGTACATCTTTTGCCAAATACCTGACATAATCTATGTTATTATTTCTCAGTTTTCTGTATTTCTTCGGTGGACTTCCGTCTGCGTCGAATGCTGCGGTTGATGTGTACGCGATGACAAACCATGTAACGATTGTGCCATATTCACAAACTTCCCGAACACTTGCGGTAAAAGGTCTTGAAATGCGCCAAGTGAATACTAACCCTGACTCCCTTACTTACGTAGCGGCCAAAGCACAGGTCGATTTTATTAGAATTCGGCTACGCAACGACTTTAAAGAAAATCGTATCGACATTGACAGTGTAAAACGCACTTTTGGTAAACATTTGACCGATCAGATTATTCCCTATTGGTACGGAACGGGTTGGAGCTTCAGCGGTCATACCGCAGTGCCCAAAAAGGGCAAAATTGCCTGTGGATACTTTATATCGACCACCCTTAAGGATATGGGGCTGAATTTAAACCGGTATAAGTTGGCGCAAAAATCACCTCTAGACGAAGCAAAAGCGCTAAGTTGTGGTACGGAAATTATCACTATCGCACATGAAGATCCGAACCAGGCCTTGGCGGAAATTAAAGGATACATACATCAAGGGGTATATTTTATAGGATTTGACACGGGCCATGTGGGCTTTTTGGTCAAGAAAAAAGAACAACTCCTCTTGGTGCACTCCAATTACCTGGCACCGGTCTCTGTATGCGTCGAACCGTTGGAAACAGCAAGGGTATTCAAAACTTTTAAAAAATTTCATTTAGTGGATATCTCTAACAACGAAAGGCTTATTCAAAAATGGTTGAACAATGATGTTGTGTTACGATAGGATATCGCTGTTATGACAATATGGAATCATTTTATATCCCATTTGAACCGAATGTAGAGCCCCAATGAAAGGTATATATTAGTAGGGCGTTTTTTCCACACTGTCGGGCCAACACCTTGACGGTATTTTCATAAGACCTCCATTATCATCAACGTTTTAGAAAAACGGATGCTTTAAACGGCAACCATAGCAGCGAGGCGATTCAATATCGCATTCTGGATCGAGAAGGATGGCTGGTGTAATCGCATTGTGGAGGTTGTAAATTAAGAATCGCTGAAAAATATCATTTTGATAAGATGGACCTTTTAAACTACAATAATTTGTCTCTTTTAAACTTCTGATTTAGTGTAAAAGCATATGTTTTTTCATTCGTTTTCCAGTTATTGATATCCGTAAAGAAATCAATCATCAATTTTGTACCTCTAAATGCGGTTAAAAAACCAATAGAACATCATTTACAGGTAAAAGGAAGGGTGTAGTTCCGTAAATTACTGGGTATTTTGTTAGAAAAAAAAGATATCCATTCCGCTGAATCTTCGTCTAAGTGATTTATTTGATCTATGGAATATTTAAACGATTTCTCAAAAACAGGGGCTTCGATTTGGTTTTCTGGGTCTAGACTGCCATCCCATAGGCTTCCGTTAGCACTTTCGGCATGTAAATAAATCGTATGCTCATATGTTTTTACACCGATATCCTTCTTTGAGTTTGGTTCAACCACGAACCATCCGGCAGCTTTTTTTGATCCGTCGGAATCTAGGTACAAGGCGGCGACCGAAATGGTCTCATTGCAACGGTTATGAATAGTTATGTTGTGATACTTTACTTCCCTTTTTTCATCCACACTCATTGTATGAGAGGTTTTGAGTGCTATAGGAAGATTAAATTGTTTTTGTATTGGAATATTTTGAATACAAAAAACAAGGAGTATAAAAAATGATAAATTTTTCATGATAAGTATTAGGAACGATTAAAAAACAGAGCGTGCGGCCTTTTCAAAAATAGAGAAAATACCAAGGTCCGCTTAAATTTTTACCATTGTTTTTTTCTGAACCTTAAGTGCGGGAGCATTCCAATATTTGCGTTCAGATGGTGAAGGTTGGTTATGATAACTTATAAAAATAGGGCAACAACAAATCTAAAGAATTCGATTTCATATGAAACCGTTACAACATTATTTTATATTTTCGATAAGATAAGGAAAATTTGAAAAAATTAGGGAAAAAGGTAAGCTTTTAGCTACAATTATCGATAGTATTTTCCTGAAAATGAGCAATTTATCAACGAATGCATCGGAAGAGAAATATTTTTTTGATTTATGCCAGCCAAGATAATGAGCTGCTGCTTTATCTTTTGGATTATTTGAAGCCATTAGAAGAAAAATTCAATGTAGCTATTTGGCATGATGATCCTATTTATCCCGAACAACAGTGGAAACCCAAAAATGCATCACGATTAAATGAATCCGATATTTTCCTTCTCTTGATCAGCAATGCTTTTATGCATTCAGAATTTATCAAGCAAGATGTATTCAAAATGATTATTGAGCAAAACAGAGCGGGCAAGTCTATGACCATTCCCCTACTTCTTGATGATTGTTTATGGGATATTGATTTTGAATTCGATAACTACAATTTTAGTTTGAAAGAACTAGAGGTTTTACCGGTAGGGGAGAAACCAATTAGGGACTGGAATTCCGCAGATCTTGCTTTTATACAGGTTGTTGACTATTTAAAAAAGGTGATTCCTTCAATTGCCGGGAGTGCTGACCGGATAAAAACTAAAAAGAAGACATTGACTATCAAAAAGATAGAGCAAATAGCGCTAAATTTTTCCGAAGAGAAAGATGTCAATGTTATAAATCAAGGGGATAAAGGGTTTAGGGAAGAAGCTGAAGGCGATACGAGAGTTGAAGAAGAGCGAAAAGTAAAAGAAGAGGTAAAAGTCAAAAAGGAAGTAGCCGAGAAAGGCCGTGATGAGATAGCGGAACCGGAAAGAAAGTCCGAACAGGAAAAAAGATTAGGAGAAGATATTGCGACGCAGCGAAGAGTCATAAAACGAAATCGCCTTACGGGATATAATTATCGATTTAAAACTGGAAAAGTGGCCGAGGCCAAAGAAGTTACGATAGAAGAAAAGTGGGAGGATGAGGAAACAAAAGCCCAAATTAGAGTAGCGTTGAAAAGTCGCGATGAAATAGCAAAATCCGGAAGTGAGTCGGAACAGCAAAAAAGGCTAAGGGAAGATGTTGCGTTACAGGAAAGGGCCATAAGAAAAAATCGCCTCTCAGTATATAACTATCGATTTAAAATCGCAAAATCGGTAGAGGTCAAAGAAGTACCTGTCGAGGAAAATCGGGATAATGAAGCGGTAAAAGCCAAAAAAGAAGTAGTGGAAGAAAGCCGCTATGAAATAGTAGAATCCGAAGACAGAATTAAACCTGGAAAAAGTCAGGTAGAAGATGTTACGGTACAGGGAAGAGTCATTAGAAAGAAGCGCCTCTCAGCATATAATTATCGATTCAAAAGCGCAAAAGCGGTCGGTGCCAAAGAAATACCTGTGGCGGAAAAGTGGGATAATGAAGCGGTAAAAGCCAAAAAGGAAGTAGTGGAAGAAAGCCGCTATGAAATAGTGAAGCCCGAAATCGAAACCAAGTCAGGAGAAAAACTACGAGAAGTGGTTGCGATGTTTAAAGGTGTCATGAAAAAAACTGGCATCGCCATAGCAAGTGTTTTTCAATATAAAAATGCGAAAGCGGTCGGTGCCAAAGAAATACCAGTGGCGGAAAATGGGGAGAATGAAGCGGTAAAAACCAAAAAGGAGGTAGTGGGGGAAAACCGCTAT
Organism: uncultured Kriegella sp.; assembly: GCF_963975415.1. Classification (NCBI taxonomy): domain Bacteria; kingdom Pseudomonadati; phylum Bacteroidota; class Flavobacteriia; order Flavobacteriales; family Flavobacteriaceae; genus Kriegella; species uncultured Kriegella sp. The sequence goes on along the minus strand of NZ_CAXBGN010000001.1, from coordinate 467,424 downwards.
GAATTAGCGAAGTCCGAAATCGAAACCAAGTCAAGAGAAAAACTACGAGAAGTGGTTGCGATGTTTAAAGGAGTCATGAAAAAAACCGGCTCCGTCATAGGAAGTGTATTTCGATTTAAAAGTATAAAAGCGATCGAGGCCAAAGAAGTACCTGTAGCCGAAAATTCGGGGAATGAAGAGGCAAAAGTCGAAAGCGAGTCCGACTTTGGTAAAAAGCTGGAAGAGGTTGTTGCGATGTTTAAAGGAGTCATGAAAAAAACCGGCTCCGCCATAGGAAGTGTTTTGCAATTTAAAGGCGTTAAAGCGGTTGAGGTCAAAGAAGTTCCTGTAGCGGAAGATTTGGGGAATGAAGAGGCAAAAGTCGAAAGCGAGTCCAACTTTGGGAAAAAGCTGGAAGAGGTTGTTGAGATACTGAAAAGAGTTGTTGAAAAAGCTAACTTCTTCGTACGTAACTATCAATTTAAATCGGCAACAGATACCCCTTCAGACCCTAAAAAGAACAAAAACATAATTGAAAAAAGAAAAATCCGCCTTGTATTCTTTATGGCGGCCCTTGTTACGTGTAGCCTGTTGATTTATATATTTTCGGGAAATTCTGAAAAAGAATCATCCAACTCACCTGAAATTGAGGCAACTGAAGTAGATTCTGAAAAAGAGTCAACCAACTTATCTGAAATTGAGGCAGGTGGAGTAGCTTCTGAAACAGCAACCGAAACTACGATTGATACTGAGGAGCAGGGAGAATCTTTTTCAAAACTAGCTATTGGCGACACTTATGCGGGAGGAATTGTTTTTGCAATTGACCAATCGGGTAAAAAGGGTAAGGTAGCCTATCATAAAGATGCTGGGCCAATGCCCTGGAAGAACGCCATGAGTATTCATGAGCAGTTAGGTGAGGGTTGGAGGTTGCCAACACTGAATGAGTTGCGATTACTTTATCGAACTATTGGGCAGGGTGCAGCGAATACTGGTCAATTCGCCGATAAATTGTATTGGAGTGCCACCTCTTACGATGCAAACCAGGCACGGCTTTTACGCTTTAGTGATGGTAATACATCGTTCCATTACAATAAGAAAGTTGCACATCGAAGATTTCATGTCAGGGCAATTCGTGATTTCGAACAATAGCCTGCCTATTTATTATTCTGATTCGAAAGTCTCCAAAGTCTAGACAATAAGTGATGTGGGCTCATATGTTGCCCTTTATTGGTAAACGGAAGAGGCGGTGAACGGGTAAAAATACAAAAACAAGATTTTTTTAAAATAAACACCTATAATTGATCCCTCCTTTGGTAATTTAGGCTTAAAACTAAGGCATGGGGCAAATTATAACATTCGGTGAAGTTTTGATGCGCATTTCACCTAGAAGCAATAAAAAGTTTATACAATCAAACATTGTCGAATTTTACTTCGGGGGCACAGAATTGAATGTAGGTATTTCCATTGCCAATTTCGGTGGAGATGTAAAACATATAAGTGCAGTTTCCGATGATTTTATAGGAGAAACCGCCATTTCGTATATAAGGAAATTTGGGGTAGACACTTCTTCAATAACTTTTTCAAAACGCCCATTAGGGGTTTATTTCTTAGAGGTTGGGGCGGTCATGAGACCGAGTGCTATTTCTTATAACAGATCGCATTCGGCATTTTCTGAAATTGTACCCGAAAAAGTGAATTGGGAACAGGCTCTTGAAAATGGGGAATGGGTGCATTGGACGGGCATCACCCCGGCCTTGTCCCAAGGTGCTTTTGATGTTCTCAAGGAAGGATTAAAATTAGCAAGGCAAAAAGGACTAGCCGTTTCTGCAGATCCCACTTACCGCAGTGGTTTATGGAAGTATGGGCAAGACCCCAAAGAAGCCTTAATAGAATTACTTAATTATTCCACCATTTTTATAGGAGGTATCAATGAAATCAATGAAGTACTTGGAACGGAGTTCGGTTATAGCAACGATGATTTTCTTGAAGCTAGTAAACTATTGATGGAAACCTTTCCTACAATTGAAAAAGTGTTCGATAAAATTAGAACATCATTAAATTCCTCTTGGCATAAAATAAGGGCTAGAATGTGGAACGGTACTGAATTCAGGGAGACACAAGATTTGGATATTACTCATGTTGTTGACCGTATAGGAACCGGAGATGCGTTTGCCGCTGGTTTGATTTATGGTTTACAACAGTACGATGATTATAATGCACTAGAGTTTGCAAGTGCTGCTTGTGCCTTAAAACACACCTATGAGGGTGATGTTAATCTAACGACAGTCAAAGAGGTAACTGGTATACTGGCAGGCAATACCACAGGAAGGTTTGTTAGGTAGAAAATTTAGCGGTTGGCTATGATAATTGAGGAATATCTCGTTTACGGTAGATATACTGAAACTTAATAATCCTTGGCCAGATGAATATTCCCCAAACTTAAAAGGTGGTTTCGTAGCGCCAGATAATACATCTCCCTGTTTTCTGGAGTGTCTTCTGAACGGTCTTTGAGTAGTAAGTGATAAGACAGGGTTTCGTCACAGCAAAAACCTTCTAAATCACTATAATTTTTAGATTGAAAACGTTCGACCGCATCGGTGAAGTCGTAGGCGAACGAGTCTTGATTGTTTATAAGAGATATTATGGCATTTATTTTTTGTGTCATGCTTACCAAACGTTTACCCGCTTGGGTCAAAAAACTGACCCGTGTGCCATTATATTCCTTCATTGGTATTGTTTTTAAAAAAGTTAATAATCAATAAAATACTAAGAATCACTACCAGACCCAATTTTATGCTTATGCCATTTAGAACAGCGGAACTTTTTTGATTTGTAAAAATGATGACGAGTTGATAAAGACTTAAAAAAACAGGTATAAGCAAAGCGAAACGGTAAGGTTTGCCTATTGCGAGTTTGTAGGCTATCAACCAAGCAATATGAATGGAGAGATACATACCGGTCGACCACAAAAAAGCATTCCAACTAGAGTAGCCCAAAACTCCACCTTCGGGTAGGTTTGGAAAAAGATTATGCAAATAGGGCAGCAATGAGACTAAAATAATTCCCACTGCCACCCATAAGTGCTTTGTTGACGTTTTAGTCCACGTCTTGGTCTTTGATTTCGTCTTTTCTAATTGCATCCTGATAAAGCTGGTCGTCTTGTGCCGTATTATCAACGCACGATGTTAAACCCATTGTGAATACACCAATCAAAGTAAGTAAAACAAGTTTTGAAACTTTCATAATAAAAATATTTAAGGTTTATATTAACCTTAAACTAGAAAAGTTTTCGCTATAAGATTGTTTTACAGATGGTTGTTATTCACAAATAATATCTTTTTATTAACATTTAATTTCTTACGCAAATATAATAAATGTATTTATTACAAGAGAAATGAGCCAGAAAGTTTTAATATTTAACATATTAAAGGCTTATATGACCCCTTTTTAATAAGAAAATCAAGTTGCTAGGTCGTAGTAAGTCGACTAATGGAAAGTTATTTTTAAGATGAGATTCTTCGGCTATAATGTTTGTTTGAATAGCATGCTCGAATTTTTCATTCTTTTAAAATATCAGTATGCATGAACTATTGGGGCAAGAACCCTACTTATATTAAAACCCGGCTATAATATCTATCTTTTCTTCAAGAACCTTCCTTCTTTTTAGTAGGTTTTTTTGCTCTTCCGCCAGTTGAAGTTGCTTCTTTTTAAGAGCCTTTAATTCAACCTGCAAAGCCGTCGCTTCAGGTGTAGGTTCTATTGCTGGGCTATTGGAATCATTTTCTTTATCTGGGTTGTTTTGGGTAAAGAGGTCTAACTGGTTGATTACATCTTGAGTGTTTTCCAGTGCTTTTTTTGTGTAATGACGCCCCATATCCCAATCATCTTGGTCAACTGCCTTTTCTAGATTATCCAGCCCATTGGCAATAGCTTCCAATGCTGGTTCGCATCCGCATGTTTCGGCCAATTTTTGAGTTTTCTCCAATGCTTCCAGTGCCCTAGTGGCGTAGTATTTTTGATGTTCAAAATTGTTGGAACTCATTGATTTTTTAGTATGACTTAAAACATACGAGGCAGAAGAATAAGTGTTGTCACAGTTCGCCGATACAAATACAATGGTAAGTAGAAAAATAACCGATAATAATGATTTCTTGCACATAGGAGCAGGTTTAGTTTATGTAAGATTTGGGAGTGTAAGAAAAGCCAACTTTCTTGAAATAGGAAAAATATGTGGTAAAGGGGGTGACTTTTGTGGTCAACGTTCGATTTTAAATGGGCATTGTTTTTTATAGTACATTATTTTGATTAATGTTTAAGATGAATTTACAGTCGTAGAGGTGTATGGTATTTATTTTATAACCTACTGAAAATAAAGTGTTAAATTGGATTTTGCTTCTGTTGTATATACGGTTTTCCTAGTGAAATTGTAAATATTATTAGGAAAATACCTGTTAAAACACTGTTTCAGCAACAAACACGCCAGCACGGACCATTTATACATTATCGCCTTAAATTTTGTAGTCCATTATTTACATTTGTTTTATACTATTTGAATAGATACAGAATTCTTGCTAGCGGATTTTTCTTCCTGTCGATCAAATAAAAAAATCAATTTTAATCTTTAAATTTTAGAAAAATGAAACGTATAAATATTTTTAAAACATTCGCCATCTTATTGGTAGGAAGCCTTTTTGTTGTAGCATGTGAAAAATCGGAAGGGGCAATCGATTTACCGGAAAAGGAAAATCAAGAGGAGGGATTTACCAGTACTACGGGCAACAATGATTCGGTAACTGAGGACACTTCTGATGCATTATCGCCAGTATTGCAAATGCAGTATGATGCTTCTATGAGTAGGGAAGAAGTAGAGGCTTCATTTGATTTAGCCGTAGCAAAGTATATCAAAGAGAATGGAAAAGCTGATAAAAGTACCGAATGGTATTACAAGGTACAAACCTATACGGGTACACAATCTCACAATGATACCGACGGCAGCGTTTGGGCAAGGGTGAATTTTTTGACTGATCGGGGGCATCGGCATTTAAGCTGGATGAAGTTGGATCATGCTTGGCCGTATAATGACCATGAAGGAGGTTGGGGTACCTATCTTTTTAAGTCACCCATTCAGAATCCATCAATAGGTTGGTTAGAAGCCGAAAGTGCAACTTTGGCTTTGGGTGGTACCGACGGTTGGTATGTTCGCTATTTTGACATACATGTGTATACTAGCGATCAAACCGCAACCGCATCGGGAGGCACCCATATTATCTCTGATCCCGAGGTATGGTTGGATAATTCGACATCGAGTGGTTGGGACTATTACAGTACGGGTAACGTAGGTTACGGTAGGCTGAATTTTTAGTTCGTAGAACTACAAAGTCAAAAAAGCGCGGTCCAATTCGGTCGCGCTTTTTTGATTATAGGATTTTATTTAAACAGCAATAAGTTCTTCTTACCGAAGAATTTCATACGTGCTATAATTCTATGGTCACGCTTTTACCGGCATCGACACCTTGAGGCAAATCAATTGCTATTTCCGTTATTTCTTCCTTTTTATTCCAAGTTGTTTTGAAATTTTCGCCTTGCTTTTTTACCTTCCTGGAAATAGAAATATGCATCTTACCCAATTCGCGGTTGGGATCTGAAACTGAAATGGCATTCACGCCATTCGGGTCGGTCTTGATCATCACGATTCCCGGGCTATCTGCTGCTAACCGTAAATCTTTATTGATGGCAACGGCGCCGGCCTTATAGAAAACGGCTTGGAAAATGTTCAGTCCGGAATTTCTGACGGCCTGTATTTCCGGCGTATTTGAAACTATGGTAATTCGATTTTTAGAACTGTTTTGTTTTAATTTTTCAATCGAGGTAGCCGGCACTACAATATACGCATATGATGCATCGGACGGTCTGACCCCATGGTCAAGCCACAGCTTAAAAACATCAAGTTTTACTTCACCTTTCGGGGAATCGGCCTGTTTGTTGATTTTCCACCATGATCCAGTAGCCTCATTGTTTTTTATATGCACCTTGGTCGGTTTCGGAAAAACATAGCCAATTTTGTCTTGGAACACCCAGTCTATGTTTTCATAGGCTCTGTCATTTTTTTTAATGACCGTTGGCATGTTGTTCATTGAAACAGTCACATCGTCACGAAGTAAGCATTGATTTAGTGTTGTCGCTACTCCGACCTTATTTTCATACGAAATACCTGCGCCCAAGGCCACATACTCCTCATCGAAAAAGAACCATGACTTTCGTGCGGCGAGCGTATCGTGCTGACTTTCAAAATCAAATGCAACAGCAGCATATTCACCATCGGTAACTGCTCCGACAAATTCGGTAGATCCTCGTTTCTTAATTTGTTCAGGGGCTTGCATTTCTTGTTTTTGAACGATGGTCGCACCCGGTATTTTTTGATAATCATAAACGGGCCAAATATCGAAATACTCATCTCCCGTACGCGAAATATGGTTTGTTCCATCTCCTCGGTAATGGTTCAATAACCCTTCACTATTATAAGGGCTCTCCATATTATGGTTACGGGTGGAATACATTCTAATGGAAGTGAAAAAATCTGGACGCTGAAAAGAAAAATGCTCTGAATGCCTATAAAATGTTGCATGTGAGGTAGTAGGTTTTATTCCTTTGTCCCTGATAGCAATGATTTCCTGAAGTTCTTTTTTTCTATAGGATGATGTAAGCAATAACCCTTTGGCCATAGCAGAACCATAGGGGTGAAGTGAACCTTCGCGACTCATACTACGATTTTTGGCGCCGGCATCGGGATACTTCCCAAAAACAGCCGTTTTACAGATACCATCTAAAAAGTAGTCGATCAAGTGTGCTAGTTTTTCATCGGAAAAGCTATATTCGGTGTCAGCGGTATAGACGGCCCATTCCACAAAAGCACTGGCATAACTCAAACCATAAGATAGGGTATTGTTCACCCCATCTTGACGGTGATGAAAACTGTTGTCATACTGAATTCCACGTCCACCGGCGGACCGATTTTCAAATCCCCCCGGGTCATGACGGAAACCATAACCATATTTCATACCGATCCATTCGACGTTTTTTATTTCATTTTCGATTACCTTGATAACTACATCGAATTGCGTGTTATTATTTAAGAAAAGCATGTTTTTCGCTTCAATGCCAGCAATTTTGATACGGTCTCCCCCAGGTCGGGCACCTTGTGCATCAATATTGGCCCTACCGATTAAAGGTTGTGTCTTTTCGACCAGCGTAGGAGGCAATTCCTCACCGATGACCAGCATTAAGGCGACCAGAATGTTTGGGATCCCAATTTGGTTATACCACCAATTATCACAGATGTAATCGTTGTCTACCCAATTTTTCAATGCTTTTTCTATAATTTCCTTGACCCGTTTGCTCTTATAAAATTTTGAGTTTTCGGTTTTATAGGCCTTTGCCAATGATAACATATTGCTGGCATGAATACGATGTAGAAATCCCTCACGAGAAACGTCATCATAGTCAATATTAGGCCAAGTTCCATCCTCTCGAAAAGTAGTGATTACCGATTCGATTTGTTTATCTGTGCTATAAGACTCCATTAGTCTGAGAACAATTCTTTCCTTGATGCGCTCAATATCCGTTTGTGCGGTGACCAATGAATTTCCTATAATGAACAGAAGAAAAACTAATTTGAAGTTGATTTTTGGGTGAGAGGTTAACGTATGTTGGGTCATTTATTTTTTTAATGATTAATGGGTAAACGATAAGAAGTAGTAAGGGTAATCTGATGCGAGAGGGGTATCGGTTATTCTTGTCATCGAATACTTTTGAGTAAGAGTATTATATTTTTACAATACAATTGGCATTCGCAGATTTATAAATTGCTTCTACCACGCGAATGTCGCGCAACCCTTCCTCTCCGGGAACGAGTAAATCAGTTTTATTCATTAGGGCAGCTGCATCTTCATCCATTTGCTTGGCTTGCTGACTTTCGATAGAAAAATTGATTTCGGTGCCGTTTGACATGCTTCCTTTATTGCCTCTATAGGAGGAATGTGGCTCCATTTTAAGCCACCCTTTTTCATAATTGACCTGAAGGTGATTCATTCGAATACCAAAACTGGTCTGACACGAGGCCCGGGCACCGCTAGGAAATTCGAGTTGAAACATCATAGTTTCCTCAACTTCATGATAGACTTCCGGACGGGTCGTTGAAGCTTGTGCGAGCACAGAAATAGGTTCTTCCCCGGTAGCTAATCGAGCACCTTGCAATGCATAAACACCCATATCACCCATCGCGCCACCACCTAAGTTCTTTTTTTGTTTCCAATGGTCGGTTCTTCCGTCAAAATATCCAGCGGCCGAAGTAATCATTTTAACTTTTCCAAAGGGTTTTTCTTTCCCCACCTTCATATAAGCTTGAATATTTGGGTCGTGCTGGCATCGGTAACCTATAGCGAGTTTCACTTTATTATCATTACACGCCTTTATCATAGCCTCACAATCGGCAACGGAAGGGGCCATTGGTTTTTCGCACCAAATATGCTTGCCCGCATTAGCACCACGTACAGTATATTCGGCGTGCATAGAGGGAGGGAGAACTACGTAGATGACATCGATATCAGCGTTATTGGCAATAGTGTCAAAATTTTGATAATTGTAGATGTTTTTATCGGCAATGCCGTATTTCTCCTTCCATACCGGAATTTTTTCAGGGCTTCCAGTGACAATTCCCTTGAGTTCACAATTTTTGGTCAATTGTAAGGCAGGGGCAAGTAGGTCGGTACTATAATACCCTAAACCCACTAGCGCAACGCCCAACTTTTCTTTTTTGGGCCTGGTGGCCGACAACAGCACATGCGGTGAAAAAGCGGATACTGCGGCAACAATTCCAGATTTTTGTAGAAATACACGTCTTTGGTTTTTCATGACTTTGAGATTTAGCGTAGAAATTACAATAATTTTCGAATAAATCAGTCAATAGACAATGTACAAATACAAAAAAGTACACCTAAAAGATAGGGTTGATAATGTGGCAATATTATCTAACACCACAACGCTTGGAAGCTGGCGGAAAGCATCCTTAATTTATACAGGGCGATTAATGAATTATATTCTAGACACCAGCATATACAATGACCATAGAAAGCAAAACGTGCAAAAAATGTAAATAAAGTAAGAGTAGGTAGTTTTCTTATCCATAACATGGTTTTTTTATAAAACGGGAAAATTGAAAATGTAAGATTTTTCTTCTATAAAAGGAATGGATATTCGGTGAGTTGATGTCGATTTCGTTCAAATGCTTTTTTGATCTATAAACGTATTTCTTTGCGGTACTAGAATGCCTACAAAGGGTTGAAGTGTTCTTCCCTTAATTTGTTTATAGCTCATCTAGGGATAGTCTGCAATTTTGCCCTGTTTTTATAGGTTTGGTATTTCCCCGAAAAGCATTTTCAGACACGGCTTATACAGGATTTTATGCCATCTATACATGTTTGTTAAAGAATTTTATAAGATTAGCTATTTTTAATCCATCCCAATTTTACTCCTGTCCACTCCTCCTAAGACAGAATCTACATTAAGAAAAATTGCAATGCACCGTCATGACATGACAGCATACTCCCTCGATGCAATTTGATTTGGCCCGCTCATTTTAGATAATAAATCGACGTAGAATTCCCCGAATCCGTCCTTTTTTTTTGGTTGATGTTGTATGAATACACAGAAGCCATAGTGAACTTTATTGTTGGTACCTTATAAATAGCGCTATGATTTACAAAGTTTTACAGGTCATTACTGAAGAAGTGAATAGTTACTTTGAAGGGAACCCGGTTTCTTTGGAAAACATTGCTACGGTGATGGACTCAGATGGGAGTGATAATCAAAATACCGCTACTGACATTGTACTATCTCTTCTCAATATGCAAGAAGAGTTTGCGATGAAAAACATTCCGAACAACTATACGAATGGAACGACAGTCGAATATAAAAACCACCGTGTCAACCTGAATCTCTATGTTCTTTTTAGCGCCACAAATTCAATTTATATTGAAGCTTTAAAGGGGATTTCAAAAATCATTGAATTTTTTCAGGGAAAGAATGTGTTTACCCAGGCCAATTCGAACTTTCTCAGGGAAGGCGAAATGTTGGATGTGGGTGATTTTAGATTTAGCATTGCTTTGTACACCCCCACATTTGAGGAGCTTAATTTTATTTGGGGCACTTTGGGAGGAAAACAATATCCATCGGTACTATATAAAATTTCACTTATTGAGTTAGAACGAAACGATGTGATAGTCGAGAGCGGCAGTTTGATTACTGAAATTGACAATCAACTTAAAAATATCGAATCATGATATATCGTTCGCTCTTCAATCTTATTTTGCATCATGCCTATTTTTTAGACAAAGGGGAGAATTTGTTTTTAGATATGTCGGCTGAAGAACAGGTGAAACGTCTACGAGCCTACAGGGTTTCCGATTTTCTGAAGTTTGTTCCTAGTCGGTCGACACAACATAATATCAACAGATATCGCTTAGTGCTAAAACCACACTCGCAAGGGTTTAGAATTGTTGCCAAAGCGATAGAGGAAACTGGATCAGACTCAGTACAATATACCCCAATAATTGAATTGCCTAATGATTTGACACTGACTTTTGGGTTGTATATTACCGACCCACACTTTGAAAACTACACCCAAATCACTTCAAAGGCCGATAATGGGCTTTATTTATTTTCCAACTTGAAGCCTGATTCCGAAGCATCTGACTTTGCTAATATTTTTTCTTCCGATGTGAGTGCAGATCCTGATTTTCTCTTGACCGAAGAGGGAGCTAGACAAATTGTACATACTATAGTTTCGGAAGATGAATTTTTCAATTCACATCGCGATAGGTTTTCCATAGCACACATCGATAAAACAAGTATAGATGATCCTGGTAATGTTGCACTATTGGAAGAATATATCAAAAGTCAGAAAAACAAAGGCTTGATCGCTTTTGTACGGGTGACAGTGAAAGGGAGCAATGACCATAATCTATTAGAGTTCGACGAGAGCGATCCAGGGAACATTAAACAATATGTGTGGAATTCACCCTTGAAGTTTACGCTAAGTTTTAAGAATAGGCGAACATTTTGGAGATACAATGGAGATTTTGATGATGCGCCACTGATTACGGCTGATACAAAACCATTGGTCAAGAATGGCTTTGTTCAGATCGAGTCGGCTGATTTCAATCCCGAACCGGTGGAAGAGCATCATTTCCCGAACCCCAAGGTCAACCTTATCAAAAAGGAAGACAGCAATTATTATTCAGACATATTTATTTGAAATAACAATTTAATCTAAAAACAAGAATTATGGCAGCGTACAGAACACCTGGAGTCTACATTGAGGAGATATCGAAGTTTCCACCTTCGGTGGCCCAAGTAGAGACGGCAATTCCGGCTTTTATAGGGTACACCGAGAAAGCTAAGGAAAAAGAAGAAGACCTTACCGATACATTGCACCTTGTTCCCAAGCGAATTACCTCGATGCTGGAATATGAGGTACATTTCGGTTTTCCTAAAAAGGAAACTGCATTGGGCATTACTATCACTGAGGTTTTAGGAGAAAAATCAATTAAAGTCACCGAGCCGGCCACAGCCGAGAAATCACCCTTTTTGATGTATTATGGCATGCAGATGTACTTTGCCAACGGGGGCGGCCCATGTTTTATCGTATCGGTAAATACCTATACCGATGCCTTAGCCAATAATTCGGTCGATCCAGTGCAGTTTAATGATCTAAGTGATGGATTGATAGCCTTGGAAAAGGAAGACGAACCTACTCTGTTGGTATTTCCCGATGCAACGTCTTTGGCCAATCATTCTGATTTTTATAATCTTTATAACAACGGTTTGGCCCAATGCAAGAAACTACAAGACAGATTTACCATCATTGACACTTATACCGATGACGAAGATGTCGAAATGAACGACCCTGAAGGTGTCAGAAATGTCATCAGTTCCGATGTGGAAGAGATAAAGTACGGTGCGGTTTATTTCCCACATCTAGATACCATTCTTGATTATCATTATGATGAGAACAGTCTTCAGATTACGCACAATACAGATGAACCCGCACTGTTGTCTGATGTCAATGACTCTTTGGCCAACATCACTGACACACAAGGTGGTATGGGTGCTTTAGTGACCGACCTTACTACCGCCGATACTGCTTTACAACCAATGACTGCGCCTGATGCCCTGACCAACGCCTCTACCATTACAGATGCCTTACAGCCTATTATCGATGCATTGACCTCGGTAGTTGATGACGCCACCAATATCGTTGCGAATACAAATACGGCCGCTAACAATGCTAATGAAGACCCCACGGTTTCAGCAGCGGCAACAACCGCCGCTAATGATTTGGCGGCCGCTGTCGAGACCGGATCGGCGATAGACACCTTGCTCACTACGCTAAATGAAAATGTGACGACTATTGAAAGTGCAACAGGGGGAACAGCGGTAAAAACAGAATCTACCGCAGCGGTTGCTGCATTGACTACGGTCGATGCCACGATTCAGGTCGTTGTAGATTTAATCGATAGCCCGATTATTGACGCCATTACCAATGCGGCCGTAGTGGATCCAGATGCTGGTTCCTTGGATGGTCTTATTCTAAGTGCCATTAAAAGCACCGACAGTGCCACCTACAACAATATCAAAACGGCTATCAACAATCTGCCCCTTCGATTACCGCCTTCAACTACCATGGCAGGTATATATGCCAGAGTAGATAGCTCCCGAGGCGTTTGGAAGGCACCCGCCAATGTTTCGGTTAAGTATATCGTAAAACCCAGTAAGAAAATCACCAATGATATTCAAGACCGCCTCAATGTAGATACCCAGGCAGGCAAATCAATTAATGCCATAAGAACTTTTACGGGAAAGGGAACATTGGTCTGGGGTGCTAGAACACTAGCAGGTAATGATAACGAATGGCGCTATGTGCCGGTAAGGCGTTTCTTCAATATGGTTGAGGAATCGGTGCAGAAAGCAACAGAACAATTTGTTTTTGAACCGAATGACGCCAACACATGGACTAAAGTAAAGGCTATGATTACCAATTTCTTAAACCTGCAGTGGAAAGCTGGTGCATTGGCCGGTCCAACTCCTGAAAGTGCTTATTATGTCAAAATAGGACTTGGTGAAACGATGACCGCTCAAGACATATTAGAAGGTAAGATGATTGTAGAAATTGGTATGGCCGCCGTACGACCAGCTGAGTTTATCATCTTAAAGTTCTCCCACAAAATGCAGGAGGCATAATCAAAAGAGTTCAATTAATAATCTAAAAACAGCATCATGGCAGCAAGTAATTACCCATTACCAAAGTTTCATTTCAAAGTAACTTTTGGTGACGCAGAATTTAACTGTACCGAAGTATCCGGACTGGATTTTGAAACTGAAATCATAGAATATAGAGGAGGTCTTGACAAAGAGTACCATAAGACCAAACAACCGGGATTAAAGAAATATAGTAACATCACCCTAAAGCGGGGCACATTTAAGAATTCAAAAAATCAATTCTTCGATGAGTGGAAGAAAACGGTATTTTTTCAAGAGGAAGGGGAGCAGTTTAGAGGAGACATGACCATTAGCATGTTAGATGAGGCCCACGAACCTGTTGTCACTTGGATGGCTGCCAATGCGTGGGTGCTAAAAATCCAGTCTACTGATTTAAAGGCCGATGGTAATGAAATAGCCATTGAAACGGCAGAGTTTGCACATGAAAAACTTCAATTAGCAGATTAATGTCGGTCAACTATTATCCGCCCGTCGGGTTTCATTTTAAAGTAAACTTTGATGGGGTATCGCAAAATGATAAAGACTACCGATTTCAATCGGTGTCCGGTCTTTCTGTGGATATTGAGACCGAGGACTATGCAGAGGGAGGAGAGAACAGGTTTAAACATAAGTTACCAGTTAAAACCAAGTTTCCAAATTTAGTCTTAAAACGGGGAATGTTACTCGATTCAGAGGTGATTGCATGGTGCCAAAATGCTATTGAAAACTTTGTTTTTGAACCTGCGAACATCACTATTGACTTATTGAACGAAAATCATAGTCCATTAAAAACTTGGAATATTGTTGGTGCTTACCCGGTAAAATGGTCAGTGGAAGACCTTAATGCCCAAGAGAGTAAACTGGTCATAGAGTCGATAGAATTGGTATATAATTATTTTACAATCATATAACTATGGCGATAGAAATAAAGGAGCTACATATTAAGATAAATGTTGATGGGGAGGGTAGTACCCCATCGAAAAAAAAACAAACTGGAGGAGACCAACAAGCGGTTGTTGAAACCACCGTGGAGCAAGTAATGACATTGATCGAGAAACAAAAGGAACGATAATAGACAGTGACTATGGCCAACGACGCACAACTAACAAAATTAAAGATTGTAGCATACAAAGACCCAGAGTTTAACGACAAGGCTGACGATGGGGAGTTCAACACTTTGTTGAATCCCGAAAAGTATACTTTTAAATATGCGATTGAGTCAAACAACGATCAGGCATCCGGCACCAGCGATCTTTCGCCAAAATTTAACAAAAAATTACCCGAGGACCTTGAACTGGAATTTTTGTTCGACCGTACTGGTGTTATACCCCAGGTTTCTTCAGATGAAGAAGGAATTATAGAAGATATAGAAAAATTCAAAAAAGTTGTGCTTGACTATAGTGGCGAAGAGCACAAGCCTTACTATGTGATTATCTCATGGGGAACTTTGCTCTTTAAAGGCAGTCTTAAGGAAATGGACATTGAATTCAAGCTTTTTAAGCCTAACGGAGCCCCGTTGAGGGCAGTGGCCAAAGCCAAATTTCAAGGCTTTGTGGAAGATGACCTTCGGGTAGCCATGGAAAACAACCAATCCCCCGATCTTACGCATCTCAGAATTGTGGAGGAAGGGGATACGCTTCCATTGATGTCCCATAGAATTTATGGTGATTCCAAGTATTATTTAGAGGTGGCCCGAGTAAACAACATCGGCAATTTTAGAAAATTAAAAGCGGGGACACGTATTTCCTTCCCGCCCATAGCCAAGACAAACCCATAGTATGAACAACAGCAGAGTAATAAATACGGCAAAAAATGCAGACCTCGTTACCCATAAGATTCTTGTGGAGGGCGAAGAACTTTCAAAAAAGCACCAAGTGAAACAAATTTTGGTGGAAAAGGAGGTAAATAGAATTTCTACTGCAACATTGATACTGTTGGATGGAGAAGCATCAAAACAAGATTTTAAGTTGAGCAACGAAGAATTGCTCATCCCGGGCAAGCAGATTGAAATCTCTGTTGGATATCACTCTGACGAGGAGATAATTTTTAAGGGTATCGTAATCACCCATAGCCTTAAGATAAGAAACAATTCTACCTTATTGATTGTTGAATGCAAAGATGAAGCAGTAAAAATGACCGTGGGCCGGAAGAGCAAATATTTTTATGAACTCTCCGACAGTGATATTTTCGAATCGATTATTGACACGTATGGTCTCGACAAGGATGTGGAAGCTACCAATTTTACACATAAGGAATTGGTGCAGTACCATACTTCCGATTGGGACTTTCTGATATCACGGGCCCAAGCAAATGGAAAGTTATGTTTTTTAGAGGATGGAAAGGTTACCCTAAAAAAACCAGACATATCGCAGG
Organism: uncultured Kriegella sp.; assembly: GCF_963975415.1. Lineage (NCBI taxonomy): Bacteria > Pseudomonadati > Bacteroidota > Flavobacteriia > Flavobacteriales > Flavobacteriaceae > Kriegella > uncultured Kriegella sp. The sequence goes on along the minus strand of NZ_CAXBGN010000001.1, from coordinate 451,758 downwards.
AGTCTGTCGAAACGGTGGCTTTTGGAGCGACCATGCTAGATTTCGATGCAGAAATCGACGCTCGAGACCAATTCAGTAAAGTATCGTCCTACGCTTGGAACCATGCGGATCAAGAACTTTTGGAAATCGAGGCCAATGACCCGGCCATTTCGCTGAATGGAAATCTCTCACCATCCGATCTTTCTGAAACCATAGGCTTGGATAATCTAGAGCTACGCCATGGCGGTGCAGTCAGTGATGTGGAACTTCAAGATTGGGCCGATGCAAAACTGTTCTTCCAACAATTGGCGAAAATTCGGGGACGGGTTAAATTTCAAGGGATTCCCGCGGTAAAACCTGGTGTTGTTTTAAAGCTTGAAGGTGTTGGTGACCGTTTTAATGGGAATGTATATGTAACCGCTGTGCGGCATGAAATAGCTGAGGGAAATTGGACGGTTAATGCACAATTCGGCATCAATCCCAAATGGTTTTCAGAAACCTATGACATCAATCCATTGCCGGCCTCGGGACTTTTGGCGGCCGTAAACGGCCTTCAAATTGGGGTTGTGAGCCAATTGCAGGACGATCCGGACGGAGAAGATCGAATTTTGGTGCAGCTTCCGATTATAAATGATGAAGAGCAAGGTATTTGGTGCAGAATTGCATCCCTCGATGCGGGTGAGAATAGAGGCTTCTTCTTTAGACCCGAAATCGGCGATGAGGTCATCATTGGTTTTATAAATGATGACCCCAATGATGCGGTCGTGTTGGGCATGTTACATAGTAGCGCCAAACCGGCACCTTTGACGGCCAGTGATGATAATCATGAAAAAGGATTGGTTACCAGAAGCGAAATGAAAGTGCTTTTCGATGATGATAAGAAATCGATACGAATAGAAACCCCGGCGGGCAAGGTTATCTCATTGGATGAGGATGCGGGGAGCATTGTTGTTGAAGATGACAATTCAAATACCATTACAATTGACAGTAACGGAATAGCGATTGAAAGCGGTAGCGATATCAATATAAAGGCAACCGGTGATGTAAATATTGAGGGAACAAATGTAAATATCAAGGCCAGTGCCCAATTTAAGGCCGAAGGTTCGGCCGGGGTTGAAATGTCCTCCAGTGCGACAGCGACGGTAAAAGGGTCATTGGTACAAATAAATTAATAGAATAGAAATGGGAGCACCGGCTGCAAGAATAACCGATATGCATGTTTGTCCTATGACAACAGGTACGGTCCCTCATGTTGGGGGTCCAATATTACCCGCAGGCGAACCAACGGTACTAATTGGCGGATTGCCCGCAGCAAGGGTTGGTGATATGGCCACTTGTGTTGGTCCACCAGATTCCATATTGGTCGGATCGGGAACAGTAATGATCGGGGGTATGCCAGCGGCAAGAATGGGCGATTCAACGGCTCATGGAGGCACCATTGTGGCAGGATTACCCACGGTTTTAATAGGATAAAGATATGGCGGACAATACATCATTTTTAGGAACAGGTTGGAGTTTTCCCCCAGAGTTTGACAAAGAGTCAAAAACGGTTGTGATGACTTCTGACGAAGTAGATATCAAGAAAAGTTTGGAAATTTTACTGTCAACACGTTTGGGTGAACGTATTATGGTACCCAAATACGGTTGCAATTTAGACGACATGTTGTTCGAGCCATTGAACCTCACCTTAAAGACCTATGTAGTAGAATTGATCAGAACGGCCATCCTGTATTTCGAGCCGCGGATCGATGTGATAAAAATAGATATTTCCGAATCGGACGATTTGGAAGGAAAATTCCTGATTCTGGTCGAATATCTGATTCGGGCAACCAATGCCAGGGCAAATTTGGTATTTCCCTTTTATAGGGAGGAAGGCACTGATGTGTAGTTCAATGAGCTGTTTGCAATAAAGGGAACAGTAAACAAGTAACAATAAAGCGAACAATGGCCAAAGACTGTAACCATAGCGACATTCTTCTTCAAAGAAACGGAACGGACCAAAATCAGCGATTTATTGCTGCCTTGGACCCTGATTCGGTAAAACTTCATGATTTAAACATTGAAGACTGGATGGCTTTTGCCCATGCTTTTGCGAGCAATATCAACTATTTTAAAACGGAGACTAACACGGCAGACGGCGAGAATTGGCAACAGTTCTTTGAGGAAAAGGATAAGCTCACAACATTACTTGCCAATGCCAAAATCAATAAAGATCTAAACCCACACTTGACCCTGTTCGTATGCTTCCTAAACCTTATCGAATTAAGTCAAAAGCGACTGAATAATCTTTCTAAAAAACATTTGGACTTCTATTATAAAAAGGTACTGAACCTAGACCATAAGGCGGCAACTCCCGATAAGGTACATGTGCTTTTTGAATTGGCAAAGAATGCATCGGAAGCAAGGGTTGTGGAACAAACCGCTTTGGATGGGGGGAAAGACGGTCATGGTGCTAAAAGAATATATAAAACTAGGGAAGAACTGATCGTAAACAAGGCCAAGGTAGCTGCATTAAAAAATGTATTTCATGAAGAGGGCAAGGCAGTGAAATATTCAGAGGTAGCCAATTCTTACAATGGTCTGGGGGAGGCATTTCCCGATGGTGAAATAAAGTGGTGGCCTTTTGGGCATCCCGATTTTGAGAGCGAAGACAGTATTCCCGACCTTCCCAATGCCAAATTGGGTTTTGCAGTTGCATCCCCTATCCTGTTGCTAAAGGAAGGAATACGTACGGTTACCTTTACGTTTGATTTTGACGCAAATCTGAAAGCCTCTTTTTCCAATGCGGTTTTCGATGATGCACTTGAAGTTCTTTTTAGCGGTGAAAAGGAATGGATTCCCGCGACCGTCAAGACCGAGGAATCGTCTTTGTCGAATAAAAAGATGGTGTTGGTTGTGGAACTTTCCGAGGGTCTTGACGCCGTACTTCCCTACAATAAGGAGGTGTTGCTGGAAAACTTTAACTCTGCCAACCCGGTTGCGCGGTTTTTATTTAAATCGAAAGATGAAAATGAGGGGTATACACTCTATAATATACTAAGAACCCACAAGCTTGCAAAAATCAGTATTGATGTTCAAGTAGCGGAAATGCAGGAATTTATTTTGGAGAACGATTTAGGCAGACTGGATGCTTCCAAGCCATTTCTACCATTTGGTCCTCAGCCGGTCAAAGGATCAAAGCTTTATATCGGCTGTCAAGAAGCGTTGAACAAACCATGGACCAAGATAAATATCGATATTCAATGGAAAGATACCCCATTTTATGAGGGAGTTGATCAAAATATTGTAAAGCATTATCATGCCTATCGCCAAAATCATTTGACCAATTTAGGTAAAAGCACGTATACGCTCACTACTGCAGCAAACTCCGATTCTTTGGATGGTGGTCTGATTATTGAAAACGATAGTGATTTTAAGGTTAATGTGGAAACGCTGAACAATCGAAACTGGCAGCCGAGAACAGTGGAAAACGAAGGGGTTCTTTTTGAGAAAGACGGTAATGCCTACCGTACAACATTAAATGTGGAACAGCCAAAAGAAGACAAGAACACTTCGTCTTCAAAGCACACCCTGATAGCGAAGTTCAGCAACTCTTCTACCAAAAACACCAAAGGGTTTTCAAAGAAAACGACCGAAGGAATAATAAATGATATCAATGTTCTTTTTGACAATACCTTTTTCGATTTAAAGCAGGGAATTATGGGAGGTACCCAATTGTTGTTCGATAATGCCGTACAGCAGGAGAACTTTTCAGCGACCGCAAAAAAGGGCTTTGTTCGATTGTCGCTACAACAATCGTTTTTGCATGCCCTGTATCCAAAAATTTATGCAGTGGCATTGTCACAGTTTGATGTCAGTGCCTTGGTACCCAATGAACCTTATACCCCTTTGGTAGATACCCTACGAATTAGTTATGATGCCTCGGTCAGCAAACAATTTGATTTAAATACCGATACCACGAGTGCCAAAACGAATCTTGCAGACTACCTCGATGAATCGTTAGAGCTATTTCATGAACACCCCTTCGGACAATCGGAGCAGCATACCTATTTGAAATCAAGTCATGATTTCATTAAGGAGGAAGGTAAAAGATGCACGTTGGTTCCCAATTATGAAAAGGGCGAGCTTTATGTGGCTCTCGAAAATGCGGAACAACTACAACAAGTGGCGCTGTTGGTGCAAGTACTCGAAGGAAGTGAAAATCCGGAATATGAAGGATTAGCTACTTTTCAGGATGATGAAAAATTGGAGTGGTTGATCTTAAGCAACGAGGAATGGAAACCCTTGAACCAAGTCTTTATAATTTCCAATGGTACTGATAATCTTTTAAAATCGGGTATCGTCCGTATATCTATTCCTAGGGAGGCGACCAAGAATAACACGAGGTTGCCGGGAGATTTCTTTTGGCTAAAAATCAAGAATATCAAGAAGTTCGACACGGTCTGCCAAGCGGTAAGCATCAATGCCCAGGCTGCCCTGGCAGAATTTGAGAACAATAATAATGAAGTTTCCCATTTGGCGACCGGACTGCCAGCGGGTACCATCTCTAAATTGGTTGAACGTATCGCTACCTTAAAAGGGGTTTCACAACCGCATAGCTCCTCAGACGGAGTGCCCAAAGAGAACGATGACAATTTTTACAGACGGGTAAGTGAACGATTGCGCCACAAGCAGCGGGCGCTCACCATTTCCGATTACGAACAACTGATTCTAGAACATTTTTCCGACATCTATAAAGTAAATTGTTTAAAACATACTTCCCCTACCTCCGAACTGGCGCCAGGAAGTGTGACTGTTATCGTCATCCCCAATATAGTAGATCAGAATGTCTTTGATAGTTATAAACCAAGGATTAGCAAAGCCAAAAGAAATGAAATACAGGAATTTATCAATTCGCTGAATACGCTACATGTGAATGCCCTGGTCGAAAATCCAGATTATCAGGAAGTCAGGATTTCCCTAAAGGTAAAATTCCACAAAGGAAAGGATGCAAACTTTTATTCCAAGGAACTTCGAAAGGATATTGCCAAGTTTTTGGCTCCATGGGCCTATGAAGAAACCGCGGAAATCAATTTTGGAATAACCTTACATAAGAGCATTGTCATTTTTTATATAGAAAAATTGGGGTATGTAGACTATATGAAAGATTTCGAGCTGCAGCTGGCAACAGATAGGTTGGATGTGAACGGCGACGTGGTCTATGAAAGTGTGGACAAGGTCATACCTAAGAATTCAAAGACCATTTTGACCTCGGTTAAATATGAGCTACACGTTGTCGAGGCCATCGGCATAGATGAATGTGTAACCGCATAATGATAAGTATATGAGCGAAACGATTACCATACCGAAGAATATTGCTACCAAAGACGATTTGGATTTCGACTTTTTGCGCCAGGCGGGCATTACCTATCTTGAAAATATGGGTAGCAAGATTTGGACGGATTACAATGTACACGATCCTGGCATTACCATGCTGGAAATGCTATGTTATGCCATTACCGATCTTTCCCAGCGTATGGAGATGCCCATAGAAAATCTGTTGGCCTCGGAAACCGACAATTTCGCTAAAATGCATCAGCAGTTTATTTCGGCTGTAAACATACTTCCTTCAAAACCAGTGACTGCACTAGATTATCGCAAGTTGTTTGTGCATTTGAAAGAGGTGAAAAACGCTTGGATACTTAAACACGACAGAAAAGTATACCTCAATTGCAAGAATCACACTATGTCGTACACTCCCTTCGAAATAGATAAAAAGGACCAAAAGGAATTTGCACTTCAGGGGTTGAACGATATATATCTGGATCTTGAGGAAAACGTTAAAGACCCCGAAGTAGTTTTTAAGAGGGTGAGGGAAATCTATCATCAAAATAGAAATCTTTGCGAAGATCTTGTGAACATCTGCGAAATTCCTGAGCAACACCTAAACATCTGCGTGTATTTGGATGTTGCCCCTGATGCAGACGAAGAACGCATACAAGCCTTGATTATCAAAGCTGTTGGCGATTACCTTTCGCCTTCGGTTCCTTTTTATTCGTTACAGCAAATGTATGATAAGGGATATACAACAGACCAAATCTTTGAAGGTCCGGTTCCGTTTGTCGGAGGTTGTATCGAACCGGATAATTTTCAAGGAGGTTTTGTCGACAACGAAGACCTTAAGGCCGCAGACTTGAGAACCCAGGTACGACTTTCGGATATCATACAACTTATTATGAAAATTGAAGGTGTCCTGACCATTAAGGACATTTCGATAAAAACATGCGGCGAGAACGGGGAAGCACAAGATCCATGGATTATTTGTGTGAAACCCAATCACAAACCTGTGCTGTGTTGGAAAGTTGAAGATGAAGAATGTTCAGATTGTAGCCAAAGCGTTTTTAACTTTAGTAAGGGACTGCTACCTATCGGAGTGAATGAAACACGGGTGTCACAAATTCTGGATGAGTTGGAACAGGAAGAAAAAGAGCAATTGTCCTCAATTTCGACTGAAGATGTTTCCTTTCCATTGGGTACTTTCTCCGATGCGGGCGAATACACTACCATACAAAACGATTTTCCTGAAACCTACGGTATTTCCGAAGTCGGACTACCAGGTCGCGCGAGCAAGGAAAGAAGAGCAAAGGCCAAACAATTAAAGGCATACCTATTGTTTTTTGATCAGGTATTGGCGAATTATTTTGCACATCTTTCAAAGGCAAAAGATTTGCTATCGGTCGATGATAACCTAAGAAAGTTGTACACTGTAAATGCGCTTTCCGAGCTCACAGCAATCGAAAAGCAGACCTACTTTACACAAGGTGTTCCTGATATAACGGATATTGATACGTTATTGGATACCGCCTCTTATGATGAAACTTTGGTAGGGCTCAGTAACACCCTAAAAGACAATTCGGAAGGTGGGGAAGACCGTACTTTTTATGATAGGAGAAATCAATTTTTAGATCACCTCATTGCGCGGTTTGCGGAAAAGTTCAGTGATTATACTTTTATAATGAAAATGATCTATGGTGAAGGCAATTCGAAACACCGGATTTTAAAGGCAAAGACCAAGTTCGTCGAAGAATACCAGGAAATAAGCTGTGAGAGGGGGGCAGGATTCAATTATTGCGACCCCACCGTGTGGGACACCGAAAATGTATCAGGTGCACAAAAAAGAATTGCCAGGCTTACGGGAGTTTCCGATTATAGCCGCAGAAATCTTTTGACCGATGCGATGGAGGTTTACGACGAAACCGATAAAGTCGAGGACAATATTACGGAATATCGTTGGAGGATCACAAACGGGGATGCTATTTTACTATCTTCTAGCAAACACTACCATTCGCTGACCGATGCCTTTGAGGAGCTTTTTCTATCTTTCGAATTGGCAAAGGATACAGCCAATTACGATCTGAAAAAGACCAAAAACGGTAGAACCTACTTCAACATAGTAAACCCTGCTGTTCAGGATATTGAAAGTGAAGATCGGATCGTGGCTCGAAAAATCGCCTATACCGCTGCGGAAGAAACATCTATTCAAAAACGGGATGAAATCGTTGCGTATTTGAAGGATCTCAGTGCCAATCAAGAGGGCATGTATCTTGTCGAGCATATTTTATTGCGGCCCGACACCTATAATACTTCAAGTGAGGAGGGCGAAAACCTTCCTTCAAAAAATGACCTTCCTGATGCTCCTGCGGAAACTTTTATGCCTTCTTGTCTCGACGGGGACTGTGAGACCTGTGGTCCATTGGACCCCTATTCATTCAGGGTTTCCATAATTCTTCCGGGATGGTCCCTTCGATTTTTCAACACCGATTTTAGAAATTATATGGAAAGAATTATTCGGGAAGAACTTCCGGCCCACATATTGGCGAAAATATGTTGGGTCGGACATGTCAGGGGTGTAGTTCCCGACAGCGAAAACGACATGCTTGAAATTCAGGAAAAATACAGACTTTTTTTAGAGCAGTTGCAACTGAAATGCGGGGACGGAACCCCCAATTCCGATGAAATAGCCACCTATAGAAATACGCTCGCAGCGCTTATTCCATGCCTGAACGGCATACATAGTATCTACCGATCGGGAAAGCTGCACGATTGCGATAATGACGATACGGAGACCAAAGGAAATAAAATAATATTGGGTAGAACAAATATGGGCAACCTTAAAGAGTAATATCATGGCGACAACACAATTGAATAAGGAAGGAAAAGAACCCGCATATAGGAGATTTGTATCTGATCAGGTGCTCACGGCTTCTCAGCTGAACGATGTTGTGGATCATTTTGAACGTCAAGACCGCTTGTCACGCATATGCCTCAGCGGGGTGGGTATCGTATGTGGATTGCAGGTGAGATATAATGAAGAAACCTCCATTGAGGTGACCAAGGGTTGTGCGCTGACTACCGATGGGGATTTGGTTTCCTTTAAAGGGGCCGTTTTCACAAACGCACGGGTTTTCGAGGATACCCAAGCCAAATATGATCGTTTTACAGGGATTCCACTTTTGGAACTTATGACGGATGATGAGGCTCAGGTCAGTGGTGTCGAATCTCTCGATACCGTTTCGAACCTCGCTACTATGGTTGCCGTGCTTTATGTAGAATATTATGCGACCGAAGAAACGCCCTGTACCTCGACCGATTGTGATGCCCAAGGTGAAGAGCAGGCCGCCAAGGTCAGAATATTGTTGATTTCCAAAGAAAATGCAAGACGGATCAGCAATGTCGACAACGATCCCATATTCGATAAGCACAACAATACAAAAAAATACATCGATTTACCTGAAATCGATATCAAAAGGGTCATCCTCCAAAACAGCTATATCACCAATGCCAATGGGGAAGAGGTAATATCGCAAAACTCGAATACGGCCGATTATATACGGTTAAAGGAAAGCTACAGAAAAGTTATTCAGGAAACCGGCGTATTGGCACAGTTAAAAAACGGGGTGAACAAACTTTTTACCGACTTTGCAAGATTGTTGGAAACAGATTCCTTGGGAATAAAAAGCGCCAACATCAATAAAAAAATTGATGAACTATATAATTTTAATGCGAAAAATGTTCCGCTGGATATCCAATACCGTTATGATGTTTTATTGGATTTATTGGATACCTACAAAGAAATCAAATGTCTGATCTTTGATGTCAGGGCAGTATGCTGTCCTGATGTAGACGCTTTTCCGAAACACCTGCTATTGGCCGAATTGGAACCTGTAGAAAGCTATTTGCAATACAGGCACAGTTTTTATCCATCGCCTATTATTCCACATGGAAAAGAGAAGCTTGAAAAGATACGGGCCTTGTTGCTACGATTTCATTATATGGTTACGGAATATGGCATTCCACAATCAACAACTTCGATAAAAGTAACACCGTCGAAAAAGTGCGATAAGGCGTTGGGCGACCGCTCTATTCCTTATTATTTTGCCACCACTTCGAGCCTTGTCGAGCATTGGAACCATGAAAAGACCAACAAATTTGCCTCAGGAGAAAATTTAGGATACAGAACCGCTAACTTGTCGGAACGCGATGCCGTTCAGAATCCGCTTGACTATGATATTTGTACAAATGACTTTTATAGGATCGAAGGTCATTTGGGCAAAGATTACCGAACTGCCCTGGCAGATCTTGATGCTATAAAGACGGAAAAAAACCTCCCCTTTGAAATCAAGGTTTTGAGTATCGATGAATCCTTGGATAGCATCGATACCTCTGATTATGAATGTGAATTCGAAGATTTGAACGCCGTTTTAAAGGCATGGAGGGCGGAACAGGACTGCCTTAACGCCAGCATCTCCGGATTCTTCTCGGGTTTTAGTCTAAAGGATCCTGGAATCCACAAATATTACACGCTTCAAGACGTCCGTAAGGTTTCTGGTGCACCTGCCGCCGCTAGCGCCAAAGCAACCAGTGCTACAGGTAGCAAGTCCACAAATACGGGTACCATAGGTTCGCTGCTAGAACCGCGAACCAAATTGCTTGGTGACCTTAAATTAGATACTGCGGCGCTAAAGATAAATTTTCAAAACCTAATCTATAAGCGTGATACGGTAATCGAGGATAACCTAAAGACCGATGAAGATGTGTTAGGAAATTTCGTGGAAAAGGCCCTAAAGGAAAAATCCGAAGGTTCGGCAGTAGATATTGCAGCCATTGTTAAAACGGAGATTGACAAAGATCCTGAAATTGCTAATTGGGACAAAGAGGTGCGCAAAGTGGCCCTTGAACAGCCCTATGAAATATTGGCCTATACCAAAGTGGCAACTCGTGATATTCCGAACAATGTTTCGGAAATAACATTCGACAGAATAGACCGATACGATATCACGGTAAGAAATTTATGCGATAGGGTCGAGACTTTTAAGAAAAGTATGACCAGCCTTTTGTTCAATAAAGAGAGCAGTTATGTCCGTAAGGGTTATGAAGAACAGTATGCCCTGCTCTTGAACCAGCTATCGGTAAATTGTTGCGCTGCTGAAAAAATGAAGGTTTTACTGGCCGAAGTCCAAGAGCGGAAGAGAAAAATACTTGAACTTAAGTTGCTTTCAAAATTTGTGGAAAAACACTCGGGACTGGAGCATAAGGCAGGTGTGGAACCAGGGGGCACTTTCGTCATGGTGTATAAAGGAAGAACTGTGGCCACAAGAGCGGTGACCGGGTTGACTGATCTTATTTCTAGTACTAACGTTTCCATAGACTCCATTAAAAATGTTTTCGAACGTGGTACATTAACTACGAATGTCGGAAAAGAAAAAATTGACATTTCAAAACTTGATCCCAAGGTAGGCATTGATATTCGGGATATTGGATTGATTGATATTAATCTGCGTGATGAGTTGCTTCTCAGACCGACAGCCAATGTAACCGAAAATACAGTCGTGGCCGATTTTGCCCTGCCCTATATCTGTTGCTCTGACTGCTCGCCAGTTGCTTTTATCGTACCTAAGACTACTGTGTCACTTCGTTTACCGCAAGATTTTGTTTGTCTGAATGAGGATACTACTCCGCTACCTTTCGAAGTGTCGCCTGTTGATGGAATCGTGGCGGCAGACGTTGGTGACGGCCTTATTGGAGGCGTGGTGCAAACCGATGGTAAGTTCTTCTTCGATGCTTCGTTGCTAAGCGAAGAACTTTTGGGTCAGGAGATCAAGTTTACGGTAAACGGGCAATTTACCGATGCCAAAATAACCGTTTTTAGAAAACCCGTCTTTGATTTTACTGCATCAGAACCAAGGCTTTTTAAAGATAATACGGTTGCACGAGTAAACTTTACGGTACAGGGAGATGAACTTCCCGAAAATGCCACTTATTTCTGGGATTTTGGGGATGACACCCTACCTGATAACAATACCGACAAAAATCCCGAGCATTTGTATAGTTTACCGGTCAACGAAGAAAATACGGTTACGGTCTCACTTACGGTTACCAATGGCAAATGCAGTACGACCGAAACAAAAGATATCAGTTTTGGTTCATTCGCCCTTAAAGAAAATCAGGTATGTTTGGGTGATGTCGGGATCGAGGTCGGTTTTTCAGTAACGCCCGGAGATGCACTTGTTGCTACAACGGAAGAATTTAAGGGACTTACCATTGAAAAGGAAGTTATAAAAATAGACCCCGTTTCGTTCGATAAATTCGGTACCCCCATCGGTTTTACGGTCAATGGTATTTCTACTACCGAAACCCTGACCGTTAATCCCATACCCAAGGCCATATTCACTGCCGATCAAGTCGGTGAGGTTCTAGAGTTGGCCAACATATCGGAAAATGCCAGTTCCTATATTTGGACGGTAAATGGAAAAATTACCAATAGGGCCAATAGATTAGGATTCAGTATACCGGTAAATGTTGACTCCCCGAGAACTTTCGTGGTCAGTCTTCAGGCCAGAAGTGAATCTTGCGGCTCCGATATCGACGGTCCTCGCACTATTACCGTTGAAACTGGCTTTGCCTCCTTTGCTCTAAAAGAGAAGCAAGTGTGTTTGGGTGATGTCGAGATCGAGGTCGGATTTTCAGTGACGCCCGGAGATGCACTTGTGGCTACCACGGAAAAAATTGAAGGACTTACTATTGAGAAGGAAGTTATTAAAATAGATCCCGCTGCGTTCGCCAAATTCGATACGCCCATTGGTTTTACGGTCAATGGTATTTCTACTATCGAAACCCTGACCATCAATCCGATGCCGAAGGCCATTTTCTCAGGAGAACAGGTAGATGGCCAACTGGTGCTGTCAAATACCTCTGAAAATGCCAGTTCCTATATCTGGACGGTAAATGGCGAAATTACGAATAGGGCGAATAGATTGGCACTCCGCATACCGTTAAATGCTAACTCCCCTAGGATTTTTGTGGTAAGCCTTGAGGCCAGAAGCGAATCTTGCGGATCCCATCTTGATGGGCCTCGTACGATTACCGTGGAAAGAGACGGGGTCGAAGCCAATTGTACAGAAGAGACTACGGCTAAGGTTGATGCGGATAATGAGATGTTGAGACGTCTGAACATGCAGGGGTCTAACATTATCCAGCCCCTTTGGACAAATGCCCTAGAACAGTACCAAGAGGTTTTGAATAATTTGGAAGACTATAGCTCTGGAAAGAAAAACGGAGACCTTCAAAAATTGTTCCAGCAACCGTTGGAAACCACAAGCGCGGTAATTATGGAAGTTGGGACGCGTACGGAAGAAGGAGTCAGGGCCCTACAAATTTTTGAAACACAGCTGCAGCTCTTTTATAATGTGCTAGGATGTCAGAACGAGGACCAGCTTTCATCATCTTCAGAGATTAAAGCGCTTTTGGAAGGAACGATACAGATAAAAAGACAATTTAAAGATCAATCTATTTCCTTTTCAGAAAGCTACAAAAACTTTGGAACGGAATATATAGCCAATAGGGTAGACGCTGATACACCTACCTTGAATAACCATTTTGTAATTGTCAAAAGGGAAAAACTAATATAGCTAATGCAAAACGGGAAACACATCATAAACAAGGTTTTCCTTGAGGTCAACACCAATTCGATAGAAACGGCGTATCATCTCAAAGATAATCTTGATGTGTTCCTTAAAGAAAAGGTTTTCCCTTATTTGGAAGCCTATTTTGATGCATTTCAAAAAACTTTGCCCTCCAAAGGCGATCTACAAATTGAAAAAATAGGCATAGATCTTTCTTTTGGAGCTTCGTTAGATTATACCGATTTAAAAGAAGCGATCAAGCGGGGCATCGAAAATGAGTTGGAAAAGAAAAGAAGGACAAACATTAAAAAAAACATTTCAAGTTCTGAAAAACGAGCTGAGGATACCTTCTTCCATTTTTTTGAAACGGGTATGCTGCCGTGGTGGAGCGATCCAAAAACTATGGAAATATTTCAGGATGAAACAGCCTTTGAAACACTTTTGGTTTCACGGGATTTTGCTCCAAAACTAAAGCAGCGTTTACTAAACGATCGTTTTAGGGAGCGGTTCATCAAACAATTAAGCGATGAACAACTGTCCGATATTTGTCAGCAATGTTTGTTGGGTGCTGACGGTGATAGGCTAAGCATAACAACGGCCGAAGCCATCAACAGCCTTGTTATCCTACCAAAAAAAATAGCGGCCCACGGCTTATCATTTCTAGAACAAAGACTGGTCTTGTGGGACATCATATTTTGTCAGTTATTGAATGTTGATCAGGCTACCTTGAAGAACAAGTTGTTGTTTTTAATGAAGAGCATTGCCCAAAAGTTTCCTGAAAAATTTAAAGCGGAATCGATTGAATCAAAAGTAGTGCAACTGGTCGATATAAAAACTACTGTTAAAGTATTGGAGGCCTTGAACAAGGAACTAACGAATTCTATTTCACTTGATATGCCGCAGACCAAAAAGCCAGCGCAAGATTACGAAAAGGAACAAATTGAACATGACGAGCAAGAGCCCCTTAAAAATTGGCGTTTTGAAAAAACGGACGAAAATGATCATATGTTAGAAGTCGATAAGCACGACGTACAATTAGAGGAATTCGAAACGGATAAAACTTCATCGGAACTTTACGTTGAAAATGCTGGATTAATCCTTTTGCATCCGTATTTAAAGCAGTTGTTTTTGAATTGCGAATTGCTTGAAGGCAATAAAATAAGCGACCCCGAGACTGCAGCGCATCTCTTACAGTATATCGCCACAAAGAACGAAATGCAATTCGAGCACCGCATGGTCTTTGAGAAATTCTTGTGCAACATCCCTATTGACCAGCCGATAAACAGAAATATTCTATTGGCTTCTGATTTGAAAATACACGCCGAAGAAATGCTGCGGGCAGTAGTGGCCAATTGGCAAGCTTTAGGGAATACCTCCATTGATCTATTACGCAACGAGTATTTACAAAGACCGGGGAAACTTATTTTAAACGAGGACAACCCGAAGGTAATAGTAGAGCGAAAAACCCAAGATATTCTATTGGAAAAACTACCATGGGGCATTGGTTTGTGCAAGCTCACTTGGAAGAAGAAAATAATTTTTACGGATTGGTGACCTAAAAGTCAACGACCTCAAAGAAACATAAAGTTGAACAACAAAATCAAAAAGCCAAGTAACGGATTATTAATTTTTATAACGTAAAATCATGAAAGAACAAAGCGAGATTCACTATTGCAATTTGCCTGAGATGCCACTCAGAAACTTCGCCATGGCAATGAATCCTTCCAGAATGGAGGCGATTATTATGTTGGAAAAGAAATGGGTGAACGGAACCAAACTCAAATATTTTCTTTTTAGCGATGATTCATTTTTCACAACCGCCATAGATAGTGGTGGCAACCAAGTAAAAATTCCTTGGAAAGGGAGTTCTGGTGAAAAAGATGTAGTTCGCAATGCTTTTAAAAAATGGAAAGATCAGGGCATAGGGTTGGAATTCGAGGAGACTACCGATAGACTTGAAGCTCATGTGCGCATTGGTTTTGGAAAGGGAGAAGGCTCATGGTCTTATGTTGGTCGTGATTCGTGGGGGATACCCAAAGAACAACGTACCATGAATTTTGGATGGAATATTTTAAATGATCAAGATACCGTTTTGCATGAGATTGGCCATGCTATGGGTTTTCCGCATGAACATCAGAATCCCAATGCGGGTATCGTTTGGGATGAGGAAGCCGTGTATACCGCCTTGGCCAAACCTCCGAATTCATGGTCGAGGGAAAAGACATTTCATAACATCATCCGAAAAATAGAACCTGATGCCGTACAAGGCTCAAGTTGGGACCCGGATTCTATTATGCATTATCCATTTGGCCCCGGTATGATTAAGTCCCCAGCTGAATATAAGAACGGTTTGTCTCCTGAAGAAGGGCTGTCGTCAAGGGATATTGCTTGGGTAAAACAATTTTATCCAAAAATGGATAAAAGGACGTTTTTGGAGCTTAAACCATTTCACTCCGAAATAATTTCTTTGGATGTTGGGGGACAGATCAATTTAGAATTTGAACCAGAAGAAACGCGCACCTATACCATTTCCACTTTTGGGACTATGGATACGGTAATGATACTTTCTGAAGAAATTAACGGGGAAAATGTCTACCTATCGGGGGATGACGATAGTGGTGAAGATAGAAATTCCTATATAAAATTCAAGTTGATCAAGGGGAAAAAATACATTGTGAACATACGTTTATACTATAAAGAAAGCACGGGAAATACCTGTGTGATGCTATGGTAGAGACAAAGACAGGATAATATTAAAGTAAAAGGCCATGAGAAAAAGGTATCGAAGATTGCCCCCAAAACAAGTTTCGGGGAACGAAATGTTCTTTAAGCCACCCGTACAGCAAAAGCTAAAGATCGGTCGGCCAGGGGATGCGTATGAAATGGAGGCCGATGCCGTTGCAGATAAAGTGGTTCATAACACCCAATCTTCGCAAGCGGTTCAAAAGAGGGGCGGTACGGAAGAAGAAATGCAACAAAAACCGTTGGTCGATTCGGTATCTACCGTGCAGCGAGAGGGGCTACTGGAAAAAGATTCTGTTCGAAGAATGGAAGAGGACGAACCTGTACAACAACAGGAGGAAGAAGAAGTGCAAACGCAGTCTGAAGAAGAAGAACCCGCGCAAATGGCGGAAGAGGAAGAGGAGGTTCAAACCCAGTCCGAAGAGGAAGAAGAGCCAGTCCAAATGATGGAAGAGGAGGAACCCGTTCAGCAAATGGAGGAAGAGGAAGCTGTCCAGACCAAACCCAACAGTAAATCGAAATCTACGCCATCTTTAGAAAATCGCCTAAAGCAAAGTAAAGGTAGCGGAAATAAAATGGAAGCTAAGGTTCG
This sequence comes from uncultured Kriegella sp., assembly GCF_963975415.1. NCBI lineage: Bacteria > Pseudomonadati > Bacteroidota > Flavobacteriia > Flavobacteriales > Flavobacteriaceae > Kriegella > uncultured Kriegella sp. The sequence continues at coordinate 435,504 of NZ_CAXBGN010000001.1, read as the reverse complement.
ACAGCAAATGGAAACACGCTTTGGAGTCGATTTTAGCGGCATCCGAATTCATACCGATGACAATGCTGTACAAATGAGCAAAGAACTAGGCGCACAGGCGTTTACCCATGGAAAGGATATCTATTTCAACGAGGGCAGGTACAACCCGAACTCCAAGGAAGGCCAGCACCTATTGGCGCACGAGCTAACACATACCATACAGCAAAAAGGAGGAAAGATAAAACCTAAGGGCGAAGAACCGGAAGTTCATGCGGAATAAGTAAGGGCGTCTTTTTAAGTAAAACCCGAGGGCAAAATTCCATTGCTGAATGACTGTAAAATTAATTACAATAATGAAAAATCAAGAACAATGAAGAAATTAAAGAACACTATCATCATTTTTATCTCGGTGACCGTATTATCGGGTTGTGCGAGCAGTATCTACGACCACTATACCTTTACGGAAACCTTGAATACCAAGGCAAAGGCGGAACATTTGGTCCAAAAATCGAATACGCCCTATTCCGATAATATCTCGCTTGTAGATGATTTAAAAGTACAGTTACAGACTATGGTAACTTACGAAAGGGCCAAAGACAAAAACCAGATAACCCTTAAAATGTGGGAATATCTAAATCGAGATAATTCGGCACTTCATCAGTTTTTGAACACATGGGAAAATCAAGGTACAATGAGTACGGCATTCGTACAGCAATTTAGTCCGCAAATATCCAAGGCATTTGATTTGATGATCGATTATGAAAATAAAAAAAGTAAGGCATCTGGTAATGCGATTACTTCCTTTTTAAGTAACCTATAATAAAATAACTATGGAATCGGAAAAATTATTTAAAGAACTAAAAACCGAAATATCGGAACTGATCAAAGAGAAGTTTGGGGAGGAAAGCAGTACGGTTAAAAATGAGATAGCTGCATTTTTAGATGAATCTAGGGAAAAGTTGCATCGATGGACATTGTTGTTCGCTAGTGGACAAATATCAAAAGATGAACTCGAACTACTACTGGCTAGTCAAAAAGACCTTTTTGTAATGCAGTCGCTTTACCAGACAGGGGTTTCAAAAATATCTCTAGGGCATTTTAAAAACAAGGTTGTGGGTGTGGTTTTTACCAAAATTGTAACCTATGTAGTTTAGTTTATTGATGGCTAGTTTAAAGTGTATGGAGTTGATAGTGAGCAGTAAACAGTGAACAGTGAACAGTAAGCAGTAAACAGTGAGTAATAAGCAATTAACAATAAGCTGCAAGTGGTCATTGTATTCATGAAAATTAAATTTTCACCCTAAACCCTAAACCCTAAACCCTAAACCCTAAACCCTAAATAATGTTCGCAACGGCGCAAAAGGCAAATGCCAAACCCAGCAATTCTTCCCTTTTTCAGAGGGACAAGGGGAGTGATGCCTTTATACAGCCCAAACTGAACATTGGAAAACCGGGCGATGTCTATGAAGTAGAGGCCGACCGGGTCGCTGAGACCGTTGTAGCAAGGGGAAATGAACAACCTAGTTCATTTTTTAGTCCATCACCATCGATTCAAACCCAACCACAGCAAGAAGCCATTCAGGAAAAATCGCTTTCAGAAGATATAACACCTCTAGGGCAAAATAATTTCAGTGGAGGAGTACAAGAGAAATGTGCTGAGTGTCAAGAAGAGGAAAATGTTCAGACGCAACAAATTCAACGGAAAGGTAGTGGGGGTGTAGAACTTCCCCCTGTTCCCGAAGCAGCTACGAAGGAAAAAGAATTAGAAGAAAATGTTTCTATTGAAGAACAAAAATCTGTAGAGGCAGGGGAAAAAACCGTTCCTGCTGCGGAAGGATTAATTCAACTTCCTAGTCCAACAAAAGACGATAAAAAAGAGGAAGAATCCCCTATTCAGACCAAGGTAAACACTATCCAAAGAAAAAACTCTATTGAGAGTTCATCATTCCAAAGCATTGAAAGTTCTTTGGCTTCCTCAAAAGGTAATGGAACCGCTATGCCTAGTGCTACCCAAAGGGAAATGAGTAGTGGTTTTGGAACTGATTTCAGTAATGTTAACATCCATACCGATTCGTCTGCGGTACATATGAATAAAGCGTTGGGAGCTCATGCTTTTACACATGGCAGTGATATCTATTTCAATGAAGGCAAGTATAATCCTGAAAGTGAATCCGGAAAACATTTGCTCGCGCATGAATTGACCCATACCGTGCAACAAGGAGCAGCTGGTGAGACCGTACAGCGTTTTGTGCCAACTGAAAAAGTGGCTGCACCAGAGGGAAATCCTGAAAGGCCGAATGACGGGGCAGAAGTTGAGGGCAAATCAAATTCTAAGATCAATAATGATGAGAATGTCCAGGACCAAGATGACCTGAGCGATGATGAAAAAAGAAAAAAACAGGATCCTCCCAGAGGTGAAGTCCGCCAGGAAAGGAGCGAAGTACAATCAGAAGGTGTTTCTACACCACCAGTAGATAGAGGTGCTGAGGCTCTCGATACAATTAGCGCACAGAGAGAACAGATGAATGAACAGCTTTCCGAAGAAGGGGAAGGCGAAGCTGAAGGCGAAACGACCGAAGTACCAACCGCAGTTTCAAATATGGGTCAGGCTGATGCGGCAGCGCAGCAATCTTTGCAAGCGGAGCAGATGGCCATGTCAGTCGAAATTCCTGAAGAACCACAACCATTTCGGCATCCAAATGTTATTGCGCCTGTAGACAGTGCTGGCGAGGCAATCCCTAGGCAAGCTAGTATTGATACTCAGGTGAGGGGTCTCGGCTATATAGGGGAAATGTTAAGGGGAAAAGGGTATGAGATGATACGCCATGCTGCCGAAAAGGAAATTCATGCCTACGGCCTAGATGCGGTTTTAGGAAAGCAGCGTGAAGATTTAGCACTGGCAAAAGAAGGAACCCAGAAAATAGAAGATCAGAATGCGGAGCGGAAAGAAATTTCGGAAAAATCCAAATTGGCCTTGGATGAAAGCATAGAACGCCAGCAATTTGTAGCAGCCGAAGCACCTGGTTTGGCTCAAGAGGCCGATGGCGGTAAAAGTGATTCTTCGGCTCTTGCTAGTGATGCAAGCTCAAAGTCAACTCAAAGTCAAAGCGAAATTCCAGATGATCCTGATGCAAGGGCGGATGCGGAGCAGCAAAGCGGCGAAATGGAACAAACGGCACAAGGCGCGCAATCTATGGATGACGCTATTACGCAAACAGGCGAACGTGCGAGACAATATGGTCAAGACGCCGAAGTGGCTTCACAAGACAATGAACAGTCACAAGCATCCATTCAGGAAACCGACGCAACCATAGCATTAATTGATGGTCGTTCAGCAGAAATGACGGCACAGAATGAAGCGAGCAACGCTAGCATAGAAAATGCAGGACCAGGCCCGGCTTTAATTCGGCAACATGCTCAGCAAACGGCTGCTTCTGGTGAGGAACTTATCTCTGCTTCCATTGTCATGGAATTGGAGCTCATCGCCTTGCAAGATGAATATCTCAATAGCATGGCCGTCCTGGAAAGTAAGGAGGCTGCCGAACAAAGAATACAAGAGGAGCAAGAACAGGGACAAGATCAACCGGATGTTAGTCCAGAAGAACAACAGCTTTACGAACTGGGTGCCATGTCTGATGAAGAACAGGAGCAGTCCATAAGTCAAATGACAGAGGAAGAAAAAACTGGTTTGATGGCCGCATTGGACAGCATGATTGCTTCTGCCCCTGATAATGGCACGGATGCAACAGAAGGCGCGAGGACCAGGGTTGATTTGAGTGGGGTAAACAATGCAATTTCCTCCGCTCAGAGTACTCTTGTCAGGGCAGGTATGGAAGGTGTGGCTGGTCCGGTAGGAACTGCCGCTGCAGATGCCCTAGGTGTAGGTGAACAACCTCCACCGGATCCCAGGGCTCCTGAAATCCAGGAAATAGACAATCAGAGAACCCAAAGGGTAGGTGGTGTTTTGGATATTGCCGATCAGAACATGAATTTCCTCACACAGCAACAGCAACAACAACTTGCAGAGCGTCTTGTCGGTGAATCCATCACGGATGATATCAAGAATATTAATATTCTCCAAATGGGTAGGGATATGCTCCTTGGAATGGTAAATCCTGCCATGGCGTTGCAAGGAGTTGTTGGAGGGTTTGAAAAAACATTTACGGGCGTTGCCAATATATTTAATGCAGAAGCATGGGCCGCTGACCCTCTTGGAAATCTTTTGCAGGTCGCTGCCGATATTTCAACGGGCTTGGCAATGATTTTTTCCTCCATTTTGGGAATTGCAGGAATGATTACGGCATTAATGATCGCCCTCACCATTATTTCTTGGGGCACATTATCCCCTATAACTGCACCTGTAATCGGGTGGATGGGCACTGTTATGACCTATGCAGGGTGGGGAGCCATCGTGTCAGGTCTGCTTTCGGTTTACTTTAACAGTCTTGCCTATATCAAAAATCTGCATGATGCCGGAACGGCCGAAACGGCGAGGGAGCTTTTTGGTAATGCCGAGCAAATGAAGCAAAACACGACAGATGGCTTCCAGGGTGCTATGGCCGTGGTTGAAGGTATTGGAGCTGTTAAAATGGGGCCAAGCATGAGTAACGGGGACTTTATGGCAAATGTACCCAGATCTCCTGGCGCTTTTGCGAGACAAACAATTGATGGTGCCAGGGAAGGTTTATCGTCTGTTGCCAGTTTGCCCGGTCACACCGTTCGGGGAGCGCGAAGGTTATTGGGTTCCGGTCGTCAAGGATTGATCACCTTTAAGAATAAGATTACCGGTTTCTTTAGGAGATCTGGTAGACTGGATATCGATAGTCCAGCAAGAGTGAGAACTACGACGCCAGATGGTGATTCGCTAGGGAGTTTTCAAGGTCGCCGGGTGAATGCTGAAATGGATCTGCCGGAAGGACATAGAGCGAGAGTCTTAGATGATGGACAATGTGCTATTTGCAGTAATTGTGAAAGAATACGGGGAAAATTTGGTGATGATTTGGACACTCGACCTGAAATGGATGCTGAATTGAGAGGATATGAAGAAAGGCTAAGAAATAATCCAAATGATGCGGATGCTATTGACGGGCAGAGGAGAATTTACAACGAACTTACAGAAGCGCAAACAGAACGAATTAGCCCTCGTGTTCGTGACATGGAAGAGAGAATTGCAAATGGTGACCGCAATATAACCCGTGAAGAATTTGAAAAATTCCATCGAGATAGAAGGCTTCTTGATGATAATATGGATAGAATTAGGGATCGATATAGAGAAGCTAATCCCAGTGGTGATTTTGATGATGCAAGAATTAGACAAGAAATAGAAAGTGGAAGGCGCCTTAATGAAGATACTGGTAGATTTCGAAATCCTAGTACATCCGGAAGTAAGAGAAGGCAATATTTAGGTAGTACTCCAAGAAAATCTTCTTCTACCGGAATAGAAGTGAAAGATAGAATGCGAAGTGAAGGTAGGCTACGAGATAACCCTCTAACAGGTAGGGAAGAGGTCCTTGGACCAATAAGAAGATCGGATGGAACTATTGAAGAGGGATGGTTTGATATAGACGATGCTGACATGGGTCATCATCCAGTTGATGCCGTGGACTTTTGGAACGATGGCGACCCTGGCCCCCCCCCTGTTAGGCCAGGTAGGGAATCGAGTCCAAGAAGTCCCGAAGTTAGAGCATGGATGACTGATTCATCCAATTATGAGTTACAACATTTTGGCTATAATAGGTCATTGGGCGGTCAAACGTCTAGTAGGTACCAACCTCCAATTAACGGTTCTTGATAGAATTTATCTAACTTTAGAAAAATATTAAGCATGAAAGATCTGGATGATAGTAAGAAGAAAAAAATAGATGATTTAATTGAAAATGCCATGAGAATTTTTGATCCTAAAAATATTGAACAAACAATATTGATTTTAGAAGAGGCATGGGATATATTGCCTGCTAAAAAGGAAGATTGGAAAGAGAGTTTCTTAATTTCTAAATATATAACGCATGTTTATTTTAATGCAGAACAATATGACAATGCGTTAGTTTGGGCAAAAAAATTCAACGATTCTAACCCTGGTCGGGATTATGGAGAAAGCGAATTTATGTTAGGTAAAATTCTTGTTAAAAAAAATGAGACGAAAAAAGCTAAAAAATATTTTGAGATCGCAGATAAAAAATCTGATGGCAGGGTTTGGAAAGGGGAAAAAGACATGAATTATTTTAAAGTATATAAATCCAAATGAGCGGTAAAGTCTTAGAAAATATAACCTACAATATAATTAAAGATAAAAGTCTAAAAGGTGAGTGCTATTTTGAAGAAGGAAAATACGCCGAAGCAATAGGTCAATACCAAGAGGCTCTTTCAATTGTTCCAGATCCTAAAACGGAATGGGAAGCTGCGAAATGGTTGTATACGGCAATAGGGGATAGTTTTTTCGCTCTCAAGAATTATGAATATGCTTTAAAAAACTTTTATGATGCAAGTTATTGTGTTGAGGGTGACAAAAATCCATTCATCAATTTAAGAATAGGTCAATGTTTATTTGAGATGAAAGACAACGAAAAAGCAGATGATTATTTTTTAAAGGCATATTTATTTGATGGATTAAAAATATTTAAAAATGAAAGGAAGAAATATTTAAGTTATTTACAAAAAAAATACGATTTATAAATGCTCACCATTCAACTAGGACATCCGAAAATCAACACCGCCCCCGTTCAGGAATTTAAGCAGGTAAAGGATGTATTCCTAAAACTCTTCCATAAAGACGAGGAGAGCATCTATGTGTTCTGGGGTGGGATTCCCATACAATTGAGGTATCAAGAAGATTTGTATTATAATTTTGATGCTATTTTGGCCATGGCCTGGTTGCTTCAAAAAGAACAGCAAGGGGAGACCAAAGTAAGGCTGACCAATCCACTATTTGAAATTACCATGGCCTTATATTGGCATGATGGCGACCTTACTGTCAAAGCCCATTTTGGCGCCCTTGAAGACTTATATCAAACATATGCCGATGAACTTAATAACAAAGGTGAATATACCTTATCTAAAGCCTCTTTTCTAAGGGAATGGAATACGCTGTTAAAACAAATTATTATGGCTTTTAAAGCAGGAAATATTCAAATAGCTGACGGAACGGAGCAGAGAAAACTAGAGTTATTAGAGCAGGTTGAAGGGTTAATAAATAGTTATGGCGAACTATATGTCAAATAATATAGAAGAAGTTCATGAGTACAGAATCCTAAACAAGCAGCTTGCGACTTTAAAAGTTCAGGCCGGTTTCGTAGAGGGCGTTGCTGAAGGGAAACGCACCTTTAATGATATTACAAAAATGTATGGAAGTATTTTTGGGAATAATAAGGAGTATTGCGTGATACTTTGGAATGGAATTCCATTTAGACTAAGTTATACCGAAGACCTTCCCTGTATTATCGTACCCTTCTCCAAGATGTTGAAAACACTTCTTGAACGAACGGAGAAAGAGTGGCAAATTGATTTTAAGTCTAATCATTTTGAAGCATGCTGGTATTTTTCTTTGGATAAAAATCAGATGCTGACCATTAGCGGAAATTTTTATAAAGTTGCAGGGGGACATGAAAAGGCAATTAATACACTTGCTATTGTTAGAATAGCCGAAGAAGATTTTTTAAAAGAATGGAAGTTATTGTTAGAGCAGTATTTAAAGGGGTATGAAGATTCTGGAAGTGTACTTAAAAATATAAACGATTTATTCATTATCGAGGACCTGAAAAATGCAAATAATAGGATCAAAAATAAGGCATTGCGATACCAATATGACAAGAGATAATGTTGCAAGGCAATAAAATATTATTCCGGTTTTAGGCACAAAATCTAACAACCTGAACGGTTCATGAAGAAAATTTTGCCATCCATACAACAAAAAATTTAACTTATAATAGTATGGCTATTTTTGTCTTCACCTAAATGCTCATTGCATAAATAGCGGTTGTTCAGTATAATAGGGTGATGTACCTCCTTACATTTTAAATCTACTTATTATGAAAACACTAAAATACCGTTCCCGAGGCCCTGAAGTATTTCTGCTTGAAGAAATTTTAAATACCCTAGGGTATGAGGTCTATGTTTCCCAATTTTTTGGAAGGGATACCCATGAGGCTATAATGCAATTCCAGAAAGAAAATGACTTGGTCGTTGATGGGTTGGTCGGGCTAAAGACCTGGGCCAAACTTGTAGAAAAGAAAAACCTCCTCACCAATTTTAACTCTAAATTATTGGCAGAACAGGACCTTCAAGATTTTGCTGATCGTTATGATTTGGAGCTGGCTGCAGTGAAAGCCGTAAACACCGTGGAAAGCAGGGGGAAAGGATTTTTGGTCGATGGTAGGGCGGTCATTCTTTTTGAAGGTCATGTGTTTTGGCGAGAATTAAATAAGAGGGGCTTAAACGCCAAAGACTTTCTTAATGGGCAAACCGAAGATGTGTTGTATGAAAAATGGACGCGTAAAAATTATAAAGGCGGGTCGGGAGAATATACCCGATTAAAAAAGGCCGTGGAGATGTCAGACCTTCCAGATGTGGCAGATGCCGCACACAGCGCGGCTTCTTGGGGTGCCTTTCAAATTATGGGCTACCATTATGAAAACTTGGGCTATGCCTCGATAAACGAATTTGTTACAAGAATGCAGGAGCATGAAAGGGAGCATTTACTGGCATTCGGAAAATTCATTTCCGTTAACCGGTTTAGGGGTAAAACCTTGACCGATTGGTTAAAAGAAAAGAATTGGGCCAATTTTGCCCATGGTTACAACGGACCAGGGTACAAACAAAATAAATATGATAGCAAATTAAGAGCAGCTTATGAACGATACCGCAACCAATAAAAAAAATGAGCTTTCGATTGCTCAGCTTTTTGATTATCTAGAAAAATACCTAACCTACCGACTGGCTAAAGAACTGACCCAAGAACCCTTGCCTGTTCCTAGGCTTGACATAGCAAAGAACCAATCGCATTTGGCAAAATTCATCAGCGAAATGAAGCTGACGAACGATGAGATCCTATTGGTATTGCTTTCTCTGGTACCTCATGTATGTCCGAATGCTTTAAGTGGAGTGGTGGCAGACTTTTTGCCCAAAGGCGGGGACTTCCCGGAATTTGGGGGAACCAAAGGAAAAAACCATCGGGGAATTCTTCCAACGGGAGAAACCGCATTATATCTTTTGGCCGGAAACGACATGGAGAAAAGATTGGAATATTCGAACTTGATGACAGGGAAATCTGAGCTGTTCAAAAATGGCATATTGTATTTAGAAACCGTTCCAAAAGGAGAACCGTTGATGAGCGGAAAGCTTCAAATGGAGGAGGAGTATGTTGCGAAGTTGAGCACGGGAATCGTTATAAAACCACATTTGAGTCCGAATTTCCCGGCTAGTCCCATTGAAACTGGATTGGATTGGGACGACCTTATTTTAAATCAACGGACGCTTGATGAAATAAAGGAGTTGGAAATCTGGTTAAAATATAATGATGTCCTGTTGAATGATTGGAACATGAAAGACAAGATAAAGCCAGGGTTTAGGGTCATGTTCCACGGGCCTCCTGGAACTGGAAAAACTTTAACGGCAAGTCTCTTGGGAAAGCATACGGGCAAAGACGTGTATCGCATCGACCTTTCAGTTGTTGTTTCCAAGTATATTGGTGAGACCGAAAAAAACCTTTCCAGTCTGTTCGATAAAGCCACCAATAAAAATTGGATTTTATTTTTTGATGAGGCAGATGCTATTTTCGGCAAGCGCACCAGTGTTCGCGATGCTCACGACAAATATGCCAATCAAGAGGTTTCCTATTTATTACAGCGTATAGAGGCGCATCCGGGATTGGTGATTTTAGCATCGAATTTCAAGAATAATATCGATACGGCTTTTACGAGAAGATTTCAGTCGATTATTGAATTTGAACTGCCGAGCTATAAAGAGCGTCTTCGACTATGGGAGAATAATTTTCCGGCAAAAGTGCCCTTGCAACAATCAATGTCATTAGAAGATCTGGCCAAAAAGTACGCACTAACGGGAGCCAATATTATAAACGTTGTTCAATATGCCTGTCTTAAGACCGTTGCATCCAAAAAGAAAGAAATACAAGAATCATATGTTTTAGAAGGAATAAAAAAAGAACTTTTGAAAGAAGGCAAAACGACTGCCCTTTGATAGTATATGAAATAGAATATAGGCATGTACGGAATATAGGAAATCCAAAAAAATGTTAAGAAATGGTCTGAAATTAATAGTTGTGCTACAACTGAAATTCCTCGTTATTTCTATCATCTTTCTCTATTTTGGAAACGATGAAAACATCTTTTAAAATGTATATGGCTACGGTTAAAATTCCAAAGGCAAGCAAGGGTACGGAGAATTGCCAGTTAAGCATGTTTGAAAGACTCCCGATTATTATAGCCAATGTTCCAACCACCATGAAAACATTCCAAAGTATCTTTGACTGAGTATTTTTTGATTTTCTGTCTTCATCTAGAAAGTAGGCAGTACCTTCCATAATAAACCAAATAAGAAATGTAAAGCCAATGACAGCCTGAAAATAAACCGTGTGTTGAAAGCCCAATATGCTCGAAATACCGTTGATTGACCAAAAGAAGACTAGCGTAACCTTTACATAATCGATAAACTTTTTCTCTAATTTTTTCCAAAACCTAATCGTATACAATATTCCGACCAGGCTAAAGCATAGCAGCAGCATTTTGTTGGCATATGGCCAATCAAATATCTGGGCCAACATTGCCAATAAAAGAAGGGTCATAGAAATTCTAAGGGGTACCTTTAAAATTTTATCTTGTGCAGCCATACCTGTATCTTTAAATTACTTTAATGTTCGCTTTGAGCCCATCCATGATACCGATGACATTCATGACCGTATCTTTTAGATAGTGCTTGATCAATACATGTGGAATACGGATAGTCGTGAAACCATTTTTGAAAGAATGCATTGTTTCCTCAAGGTCGTTCATGGCCTGTTCATGGGTCATCATTTCATAGGTGGCATCTATTTCTATATTCAATTTCACTCTTGATATCGCTATATCCACAGATTTTTTTCCGTCCCACCATTCCAGCATGGCATTAACACCTTCTTCCTTAAGTCCGTAGTATAATTGAATTGCTTCAAGAGGGGTGCCCTTGCTCGCCATTAACTTCTGCATCCTTTTGAGGTGGTTAGGGCACAGCTCTAGACCTATTGAATCTATGGCGTTTTTATGATCAAGGTAACTGAGTTCTTTAGTACACTCTAAACAAGTCATTTTATTAGTTTTTTTCCGATAGATATCGGTAGATTTGGGACTATAATAACCCTGCAGTTTCGGGAATATTATATTATATCGTTGTACGACATCCCACTTTTAGACGAACGGCATTTTTTTAGATAAACGGTAAATCTAAATGTTAAAACTGTGGTGAAGGAAGCTTAAAAGGATGGATTAATTTCGATGATTACCGTTATATTTACAGTATTGCGCTACCATCAGCTTATTTAAAGAAAGCAGTTATATATTGCTCGTTTAAATGAAAGTGGGTGATACCTTATTAATATAAAGGGGAAATTCATTTCTGGCTATAACCATTTGATTAAATGAATGAAGTAAACATTGATATAAATTGCGATGTAGGGGAAGGTCTAGATAATGAGCATCAACTGTTTCAGTATATATCTTCCTGTAGTATTGCTTGTGGAGGGCATGCCGGGAATCGTGAATCAATGGAAAAAGTGGCGCGGCTGGCGAAAGAAAGTAGAATAAAAATAGGGGCGCATCCCTCATATCCCGATAGGCCAAACTTTGGGAGGCGCACCATGGAAATTTCTTCCGAAGTACTCGCCCATAGTATTCAAGAGCAAATACGTGATTTAGAAAGCATTCTTGATAACCAAAGCGTAGACTTACATCATATTAAGGCCCATGGAGCACTTTATAACGATATGGTCAAGAATACTGCGTTAGCTTCAACTTTTTTATCCGCCATAGAAAAATATAAAGAAAGGACTTTTATATATGTTCCCTATGGTAGCACGGTCGCGGTACAAGCCTTGAAACGTGGTTTTAAAATAAAATATGAGGCATTTGCCGATCGCAGCTATAATGTAGATTTAGGTTTGGTTTCGCGTTCGCATCCCAAAGCATTAATTCAAGATTGCCAAAAGGTATTGCAGCACCTTTTATTCATGGTAAAACATTCAAAGGTTAGCACCGTTGACGCTGTCGAAATAAAAATGAGAGCTGAGACCTTTTGCATTCATGGCGATTCGCCTTCCGCTTTACGAATATTAATGTATCTTGACCAAGAATTACCCAAACACAACATCAAAATAAAGAGGTGAGCAACTATTCTATTTCAATACGGCCCTACGGGGTTCATACGGTACTTGTTGAGTGGCCAAATAAGGTAGAAGAGGCTATTTTAGATGACATTCTACTATTCATGAGGCATTTAAGAACAAATTGTTTAGACGAAACTTTTTGGGAAATGATACCGGCCTATAACTCGTTGACGCTACTATATCGAAAAGACCCGATTGATTTTCTCGCTTTTAGCCAGACATTACATGATTGGTATTCCAATAAGGAAGAAGCGGTTCTTCCGCAAAAATACTTATGGAAATTACCGGTCTGTTATGATTTGGATTTCGGAATCGACTTAAAAGAAATTTCGGATGTTTTAGATTTGAGCATCGAAAATATCATCGCTTTACATACCAAATCGCCTTATACCGTTTATGGCATCGGTTTTTTACCCGGCTTTATGTATTTGGGCGGCCTGCCAAAGGAATTGGAAGTGCCGAGAAAGGCACAGCCTAGAGCTAGAGTACAAAAAGGGGCGGTCGGCTTGGCTAGTAGGCAAACAGGAATATACCCGCAAATTTCTCCCGGCGGATGGAATATTATCGGTAATTGTTCAGTTGCTATGTTCGATGCCTCGAAAGAAAATCCCTGCTTTGTAAACATTGGTGATAAAGTACAATTTTACGCTATTGAAAGGGCGGAATATGATTTACATAAAATCGAAGGAGAAGTAGGCATTTATAAATTGGAAAAGGAAAATTGGTATGCTTAAAGTACTAAAATCCGGTTTTTTTACTACCATACAAGATGGTGGCAGGTATGGTTATTTGAATAAAGGTGTTCCGGTTTCCGGGTTTATGGACACTTTTTCTGCATACAAAGTTAATTTACTTCTTGAAAATGAGACCAACGCAGCACTGATCGAAACGACAATGACCGGACCAACATTGGAGTTTGGGAAAAGTACATATATCTGCCTGGGAGGTGCTCAATTATCGGTTACCTTGAACAATGAACCGATTCAAGATTACAAAGTATACAAAGTTGAAAAAGGAGATAAGCTCTCCTATGGGAAACTAGAAAAAGGTTTCCGTAGCTATTTGGGCGTCAAAGACGGTTTTGTAACCCCGAAAATATTAGGAAGCCAATCTCTTTATTTGCCGATAACATCGAAAAATCATTTAGAAGATGGCAGTAGTGTTGATTATTCCATCTGCGAACAATTCAAATCAAAGACACCCGAACTTAAAGTTGACTCCTTTTTGAGCGAAACGATTTTGACCGTTACCCATGGGCCTGAATTTCATATCTTGTCTAAAAGGCAGTTGGAAGGATTGTTTTTCAAAGATTTCAAAATTTCGAATCAAAATGATCGAATGGCCTACCAAATTGAGGAGAAAATAATAGGCCATAAGGTATCGATGTTGACTTCGGCCACACTTCCTGGCACAGTGCAGCTGACTCCATCAGGAAAATTGATTATCTTAATGAAAGATGGGCAGACCACTGGGGGCTACCCCAGAGTATTACAACTTACGGATCGTGCAATTTCTATTCTCGCCCAAAAAAAGTTCGGCGATAAGGTTTCGTTTAAATTGATTTAAAGTTTAGAATAAATTTTTAATTTTTTTTACAAACTTAGTAGGTATGGTATAAGGAGGGTAACGCAAGGGAATATCCAACCAATTCGCTTTTTTAATAATTGACTTGTGGTGTGAAAATAAATCAAAAGAAGATTTGCCGTGGTAAGCTCCGAGACCACTATTTCCAACCCCGCCAAAAGGCAATCGCTTATTGGTAATTTGAATAACCGTGTCATTTACCGCACCCCCACCGAAACTATAGGTTTCGATAATTTTCTCTTGAAAAGATTTACGTTTTGAAAATACATAAGTGGCCAAGGGTTTTCCGTAGTTCATAATATGCTTATGAATATCCATTTCATCCTCATAGGAAATAATAGGGAGTATGGGTCCAAAAATTTCACCTTCCATCAATTTACTATCTAAGGAAGGTTCATCAACCAATGTTGGTGAAAGAAAGTTATCGGTATCGTTCGTATTTCCACCAAAAAGAATGGATTCCCCTATCAACATGGTTTTTAAACCTGAATAATGCTTTTCATTTACTATACGGGCATAATCTGAAGATTGTTCTATATTCTCTCCAAAGAAATGGTTAATACTTTTTTTCAACGCTTCAATTAATTTGGTTTTGACACTTTTGTGCACCAAAATATAATCTGAAGCAATACAGGTTTGTCCTGCATTTAAAAATTTACCCCACACGATACGCTTTGCGGCAGTTCCCATATTGGCTGTTTGATCGACGATACAGGGGTTTTTTCCACCGAGTTCCAAGGTAACGGGAGTCAGGTTTTTTGCTGCACTTTCATAAATGATTTGTCCTACTCGCGTGCTTCCGGTGAAGAAAATATAATCCCATTTTTCAGCCAGTAATTTTTGGGAAGTTTCAATACCACCTTTGACAACAGAAACATATTCCGGTTCAAAAACCGCTTTGATGATTTCCGATATAATATTGGCTGTGTTGGGTGTAACTTCAGAGGGTTTTACTACTGCCGTATTGCCTGCAACTATGGCGCCAATAAGTGGGGCAATGGCCAATTGAAAAGGGTAATTCCAAGGGGCAATGATCAATACCGTACCGTAAGGTTCTTTGTAAATAAAATCGGTAGATGGCCAGTTCATCAAACTCGATGGAATTCTTTGCGGTCGTACCCAAGAGTTACATTTTTTTATGGCATGTTTTAATTCTGCCAAGACAAATTGGGTCTCTGCCGCTAAAGTTTCAAATTTTGGTTTTTTAAAATCGGCAAAAATGGCCCCGCAGATGTCATCTTCGCGCTTAATAATTTCTTGCATCAAACGTTTTAACGCAGCCTTTCGAAAAGAGGGCTCCTTCGTTTTTTGTGTTTGAAAAAAATTACGCTGCGTTTTTACTAAATTCATTGTTGGAAGGGATTGTATGAAGTTTTAAGTTAAATGGGAAACAAGCTGGAAATTAGACTTTATTCCTTCATGGCCAGAATATATTCGGCGACGGCCATTTTGGCCTCATCGGATAAATAGTCTTGTGGCGGCATTTCAGGATAGTCATCGCGTAGGTTTTTAGGGTTGCTGATATAATCTACGATGCCTTGGGGGTTGTTATTATGAATGGCCTGGATAATATCGGTCGGTGGACCGATCAATCGACTGCCAAAAGCATGGCAACCGGCGCACACCCCATAATAGGTAAGTTCTCCCAGTTCTTTTTTAGAGACCGACCTTGCAGGCACCGGCTTGTCCAATAAAAATGTAGTCACATCTTTTGTGTCGGTAATTTGTGCCTGCCCATAATCGTCAAGACCGAAGGTACGGTATTTATGTTTGTCTCGTATAGTGCTCCCCGTGCCACCACCATATGCAAAAATATCAGGACCTTTGGTATCTAACTGTGTTAGCATTATTGCTTTTATTTCTCCCGTTGGTTCGTTGCCGTTTTCGAACATAGTGTTGTCAAGTATGACCACCCGATCTGGGTTAGGTTCAGAGTTGGGATCATTGGCTTTTGGTGCACCAGTTGCTAAATCTACTATTGTAATACCCGTATTATTGTTTCCGGTTATGATGTTGTTCTCTACAATAACATCATCTGCCGCCATAATTAGAATACCGGTGCCGGCAGGTATTCCTGCTACGGTAGAACCCGGTGCACCAAAATTTTCATGGTTGTTGTCTACCACGAAATTATTTCTAATAATAACATCAAAGGTAGTTTTTATAGGTAGGCCAGGGGTTACGAAGGCCAATATACCACCAGTGTTATTATGGGCATAGTTGTTTTCGACAAGACAATGCCTAGAGTTCTCAATTTCTATTCCCGCCACGTTGTTAAAAACTTCATTGTGTAGTACATCTACATTATCACACATGCCTACATAAATCGCCGCATCTGCAATTTTGCTGAGTACGTTGTGTGCAACAAGTCCATTTTTTCCATATTGCGGAAAAATACCATAAACTCCCGTGTCTATAATCCAATTGTTACGAATTACAAAATTGTTTCCGGCCTGGCCCATAATTCCGTTGCCTTTGTAATTGATGATTTTGAAATTCTCTATCAAAATGCCGTTTCCGGAGTATAGAAAGGCATCATTTATCTCCTTTTTTCCGTCAAGTGTCGGCCATTCTCCATTAATAACAATCCCTTGAAGACTAATGTTGTCTTTATCAATATATACATTCTCTGAATAGGTGCCAGGGTAAACCCGTATCAAATCTCCAGGCTTGGCTTCTTTAACAGCTGCCTGAATAGATGCCCCCTTTTTTACTTCAATGATGTTTCCTTTAAATTCTTCTGAACTATCGGTCTGTGTGGTATCTTGTGATAACCCTATGTTTCGATACTTTAGGGTCGAGGGTAATGGAATGGTTTCAGCAGTGCTATTCCCAAAGCGCACTTTTCCTATGTATATTCCAATCGCTAGTAAGATAAGTGCTCCCATAATTTTCAACAGGATAGATTTTATTTTCATGGCTATTTAAATTACAGGTTTTAATCCGGAAGGAAGTATTTCAGGTACGCTAGGTATAAAGGTTTCATCGGTCAGTGTTTTTAAAAAATCGACCAATCTATCCAATTCGTAATTGGTTAAATGGGGCTCCCAAATATGCCAATGAATAAGCAGATATTCGTTTTGCGGCACTGCGTGGCCACGACCATCGGTGTAGAACTGAACGGTTTCCCGTAAAGTCTTGTAGTTTCCAGAATGCATGTATGGCCCCGTTTTTTCAATATTTCTCAAACTAGGCACCTTAAATGCGCCTCTCAAGGTTTTGTCGTTAAAAGGAATTTGTGCACCAGGGTCTAATGGGGCTCCATCTGGTTCGGGAGTTCCTATGACCGCGAATTGCTGGTTGGTGAACAGGGGAGGTGTGTGACATTCGGCACATCGCGCTACAAAAGACCTAAAAATGTTCAAGCCCTCTATTTCATCTTGATTCAATGCCTTGTGAAACCCGTGGGCATATCGATCGTATTTGCTGTTCAGTGAGATTAGGGAAGATTCGAAGGCGGCAATGGCCGTGTAAATTTCATCTAACATTATGAGGTTTTCCTTCTTTTTTTTGGGAAAAGCCTCTTTGAAGAGTTCTTGGTAGGCCGCAATTGAATTGAGGGTATTCAATAGATTTTCAGGGGTATTGTTCATTTCGACTTCTGAAAACAAAGGTCCCTTCATTTGTGCTTCCAAAGAAATGGCACGGCCGTCCCAAAAAAAACTTTTTAAATAGGCGACGTTCCAAAGTGTAGGTGCCGACCGTTGTAACTTTTGATTGTCGTGGCCAATACTTGTGGGCATCCCATCGGAAAAACCTTTTTGTGGGTCGTGGCAGCTGGCACACGACATGGTTCCATTTCCAGAAAGTACAGGGTCAAAAAACAAATATCGGCCCAAATCAATCTGCTGCGGAGAAAATCCGTCCCTTATTTCAGGCAGTGCAGTTTTTAATCCTCCAACACCCTTGTTGTTGGGCGAGTTGTACTGCATGTATAGGTTTTGGGCAATACATTCGTTTTTTTGGTTGCGTTTAAAACCAGGGGGACAGTTCGGGTTCAATTGGTAAATTCTCTCGTAAGGTGCCGAATTGCCTTGAATCAAAAAAAAAGATAAAACAGTAACCAAAAGAATACCCGAAATGCTTGAATTTATAATGACGCTTTTTCTGCCCATCTGTGATACTACCTATCGAACTGTTCTAAATTAAGTAAAAAAAAGAACATTGGTTTAAAATAATGCTATCGGGTTCTAACTATAAAATAATAACCTATGGCCACAATTTTGTATTTAATGTCACTCCTTAATACCTATTGAATATGATAAAAAAAAGACCTTATTGTATTGAAATACAGTGTTTTAATTAATTTTTTTTCTGATTGGATTTAAATTGGTGTTAAATCTAAAGGTTATAAGGATTTATAAACATTTATCTTTGACCTATTGACTATGCATAATAAAATTTAAAAATAGCAAGACTCTCTTTAATGGAACTTAATAAATACAGTAAAAACGTTACACAAGACCCCACACAACCGGCAGCTCAGGCCATGCTTTATGGAATAGGTTTTAAGGATGAAGATTTTATGAAACCGTTAGTCGGAATCGCAAGCACGGGCTATGAGGGCAACCCTTGTAATATGCACTTGAACGATTTGGCCAAAGAAGTAAAGGCTGGCGTAAATTCGAATGAGTCTGTGGGCCTTATTTTTAACACTATTGGGGTTAGTGATGGTATTTCTATGGGGACACCAGGAATGCGTTTTTCACTGCCTTCTCGAGATATAATTGCAGATTCTATGGAAACTGTTGTTCAGGGCATGTCTTATGATGGTCTGGTTACGGTCGTAGGTTGTGATAAAAATATGCCAGGTGCGTTAATGGCAATGATACGCTTGAACCGTCCATCTATTTTGGTATACGGCGGTACTATTGCTTCGGGTTGTCATAATACTCGTAAATTAGACATTGTTTCTGCTTTCGAAGCTTGGGGCGAGAAGGTAGCAGGTACCATGGAAGAGGAAGAGTTTGGCTGTATTATCAAAAAATCGATCCCGGGCGCTGGGGCGTGTGGGGGTATGTATACCGCAAATACAATGGCATCCGCTATTGAGGCCTTGGGAATGGCCTTGCCATATAACTCTTCAAACCCGGCGATTAGCGATGATAAAAAGCAAGAGTGTATTGCCGCAGGGAAACAAATGTTTCACCTGCTAGAGAATGATATTAAACCATTGGATATTGTAACCAGAAAGTCTCTGGAAAATGCGATTCGTTTGGTTGTCATTATGGGAGGATCTACGAATGCCGTGCTTCACTTCTTGGCTATTGCACGAGCTGCCGATATCGATTTTACTTTACAAGACTTTCAACATATAAGTGATACTACGCCGTTTATTGCAGATTTGAAACCTAGTGGCAAGTACTTAATGGAAGATGTACACCGAATTGGAGGTACACCTGCGGTATTAAAGTATTTGTTGGAAAAAGGATTGCTACATGGTGATTGCCTTACGGTTACTGGTAAAACACTCGCTGAGAATTTAGCCGATGTACCTAGTCTGCAAGAAGGACAAGATGTTGTTCACTCATTGGAAAACCCTATAAAAGCTACAGGGCATTTACGAATGCTCTATGGAAATTTGGCAGTGAATGGTTCTGTTGCTAAAATTACAGGCAAAGAAGGTCTGCGGTTTAAGGGAACCGCTAAAGTATTCAATAGTGAGTACGATGCCAATGACGGTATACGTACAGGTTTGGTCAAACAGGGAGACGTAGTGGTTATTCGATATGAAGGGCCCAAAGGTGGACCAGGAATGCCGGAAATGCTTAAACCTACCGCTGCGATAATGGGAGCAGGCTTGGGTAAAGAAGTCGCATTGATTACAGATGGCCGTTTTTCTGGCGGTACCCATGGCTTTGTTGTGGGACACATTTCGCCCGAAGCCCAAGATGGGGGTACGATTGCCTTGGTGGAAGATGGAGACATCATTACAATTGATGCGGAAACAAATACAATTAATGTTGACGTATCTGATGAAGAGCTTGCAAAACGTAAAGAATCTTGGGTTGAACCTGAGTTGAAATTTAAGAAAGGTGTGTTATATAAATATGCGCGTTCTGTATCATCGGCCTCACAGGGTTGTGTGACCGACGAATTTTAATAAATGGATACCGCTTGATGGCGGAAACAAATTTTGGAGTCTAATTTAATTGACCCATAGAAATTTCAGATTTGAGGAAATTTGGGTGATAGGATTATGGAAACAGTAAAAGAAAAAAAGACAGCTACGGCAAAAAAGACCACTATAAAAATAAGTGGCGCAGAGGCGATAATTCATTGTTTATTGGCAGAAGGTGCTGATTTGGTCTACGGTTATCCTGGTGGGGCGATTATGCCCGTTTATGACGAATTATACAAATTTCAAGATAGGTTAACGCATGTACTTACACGACACGAACAGGGGGCAACACATGCCGCCCAAGGTTTTGCACGTGTTACGGGTAAGGTAGGGGTGGCTATGGCGACATCCGGTCCTGGGGCAACAAACTTGGTTACCGGTTTGGCAGACGCACAAATTGATTCAACACCAATGGTTTGCATTACAGGTCAGGTTGCACGGCATTTATTAGGTTCGGATGCATTCCAAGAAACGGATATTATAGGAATTTCTACCCCGGTTACCAAGTGGAACTATCAAATAACCAAAGCATCCGAAATTCCGGAAATAATGGCCCAGGCATTTTATATTGCCAAATCGGGTCGTCCAGGGCCGGTGCTTGTAGATATAACTAAAAATGCCCAAATCGAAGAATTCGAGTTTAGTTATGAAAAATGTACCGGTGTACGTAGTTACAATCCTGTTCCTAAACCAGATTTAAGAGCGATCGAGGCCGCAGCAGATTTGATCAACAGTGCTAAAAAGCCATATATCGTTTTTGGTCAAGGTGTTATTTTAGGCGAAGCCGAAGCACAGTTAAAGGCATTGGTGGAAAAAACGGGAATTCCCGCAGCGTGGACAATTTTAGGACTTTCGGCCATGGACACCGACCATCCGCTAAATGTGGGAATGGTTGGTATGCACGGTAATTACGGTCCAAATATATTGACCAACGAATGTGATTTGTTAGTCGCTATCGGCATGCGTTTTGACGATCGGGTAACAGGTAGTTTAGATACTTATGCCAAACAGGCCAAGGTCATTCATTTTGAAATAGACCCCGCTGAAATCAATAAGAATGTTGAGGCCGATGTTGCTGTTCTCGGAAATGCGAGGGAAACTTTAGAATTGTTGCTCCCTTTGGTTAGTGAGAATAAACATGAGGCTTGGCATAACGAATTTAAGAAAAAGTATCAAGAAGAGTTTGATGCGGTTATTAAGAACGATATCCATCCGACGAAAGAAGGGCTCACCATGGGCGAGGTTATTGAAGAAATAAATATCGCTTCGGGACAAAAAGCGATTATCGTTTCAGACGTAGGGCAACATCAAATGATTGCATGTAGATACGCCAAGTTCAAGCAAAGCAAGAGTAACGTCACCTCGGGGGGCTTGGGCACAATGGGCTTTGCCCTTCCGGCAGCTATCGGCGCTAAAATGGGAGCGATGGATCGTGAAGTAGTAGCCATAATCGGTGATGGGGGCTACCAAATGACCATACAGGAATTGGGAACCATTTTTCAAAACAAAACCCCAGTAAAAATTGTGGTATTGAACAATGAGCATTTGGGCATGGTACGTCAGTGGCAAGAATTATTTTTTGATAGGCGCTATGCATCGACCGTGATGACCAATCCAGATTTCGTAAAAATTGCCGAAGGCTATCACATAAAGGCAAAAAAAGTGAGCCAACGATCAGAACTTAAGGCGACGATAGAAGAGATGATGGCCTCCAAAGATGCCTATTTCTTGGAAGTATCGGTCGAAAAGGAAGACAATGTATTTCCTATGGTTCCGTCTGGGGCCTCTGTTTCAGATATTCGATTGAAATAAGTTTAGACACCATCAGACAGTGGTTCTATCTTTTGAATTAAAGAACACACATATGGCTGCTGGGAATTAGAAAAAATGAAAGATATAAATAGTTGAGACGGGGCCGGGAATCCATCAAGAAATATAGAAATCTTAAGAATAAATTTTCTGTTTTTTTTTGAAATTTAGGACGCAATAACAACTTATTTTTTTCTAAGTCGGTCGGTTTTAGAATGATTAGTAAATAAAATTAAATCAATTCCTTTTCTTTACGAAGAGGATTTTTTAAAGAGCGGATGAAAAAACAATGGTTTACTATTTCGGTATATTCCGAAAATAATGTCGGATTATTGAATAGAATATCAGGCATATTCTTGAAACGTCATATCAATATAGAGAGTTTGAATGTTTCCAAATCAGAAATTGAAGGGGTTTCTAAATTTACCATCGTGGTCAATACGACCGAGAAATGGACGCGTAATATTGTAGGGCAAATTGAAAAGCAGATTGAAGTGATCAAGGCGTATTATCATACAGATGATGAAACGATTTATCAAGAATCTGCCTTGTTCAAGATTGAATCGGATTTGTTGTTCGATGAACGACAAATACAGAATATTATTAAAGATAGTGGGGCCCAGATTGTAACTGTGGCCCGTGATTTCTTTGTATTGGCCAAGTCGGGACGTCGTAACGAGATAGACGATATGCATGATAAACTGAAACCTTTCGGTATCATGCAATTTGTACGCTCGGGGCGTATCGCGGTCACGAAATCGGAAATGCGAATAAGTGCTTTATTAAACGAATTTTATCAAGATAAATAATTTAAAACGAATAAAAAGAGAACACAAAATGGCAAATTACTTTAATACACTATCATTACGAGATCAATTGACGCAACTGGGCAAGTGTAGGTTTATGGAATCCAGTGAATTTTCAGATGGTGTATCTGCATTAAAAGGAAAAAAAATAGTAATCGTTGGTTGTGGTGCTCAAGGCTTGAACCAAGGTTTGAACATGCGTGATTCAGGCTTGGATATTTCCTATACCTTACGGGAAGCTGCTATAAAAGAGCAACGCCAGTCTTATAAAAATGCTACTGAGAACGGATTTACCGTAGGCACGTATGAAGAATTGGTGCCCACTGCCGATTTAGTAATTAACCTTACACCTGACAAACAGCATACGGCTGTCGTTGGGGCGGTAATGCCCTTAATGAAGCAAGGTGCTACTTTGTCATATTCGCATGGTTTTAATATTGTAGAAGAAGGTACTCAGGTTCGAAAAGACCTTACCGTAATTATGGTGGCTCCCAAAAGTCCCGGTTCAGAAGTGCGCGAAGAATATAAAAGAGGTTTTGGTGTTCCAACATTGATTGCCGTACATCCTGAAAACGATCCCGAAGGCAAAGGGTTGGAGCAGGCAAAAGCCTATGCTGCCGGAACAGGTGGGCATAGAGCTGGTGTATTGGAGTCTTCCTTTGTTGCAGAGGTGAAGTCCGATTTAATGGGTGAGCAAACCATTCTTTGTGGGTTACTACAGACAGGCTCTATTCTTTGTTTCGATAAGATGATCGAAAAGGGAATCGATGCCGGTTATGCCTCTAAATTGATTCAGTACGGTTGGGAGACCATTACCGAAGGTTTAAAGTATGGTGGAATCACCAATATGATGGATCGTTTGTCAAATCCTGCGAAAATAAAGGCGTTTGAATTATCCGAAGAATTAAAGGATATTATGCGTCCTCTTTTTCATAAGCATATGGATGATATTATGAGTGGTCATTTTTCAAAAACGATGATGGAAGATTGGGCCAATGATGACAAGAATTTGTTAAGTTGGAGAGCCGCCACAGGTGAAACGGCTTTTGAGAAGACACCGGCCGGTACCGATAAAATTTCGGAACAGGAGTTTTATGACAATGGTGTTCTAATGGTCGCGATGGTCAGAGCGGGAGTGGAGTTGGCCTATGAGTCAATGACCGAATCGGGTATAATTGGTGAATCTGCTTATTATGAATCATTGCACGAAACTCCTTTGATTGCAAATACTATTGCAAGAAAGAAATTATTCGAAATGAATAGGGTTATCTCCGATACGGCAGAATATGGCTGTTATTTGTTCGATCATGCTTGTAAGCCACTTTTGGGCGATTTTATGAAGAAAATCGATACCGATGTTATTGGCAAACCTTTTGGAAAAGATAAAGACAATGGCGTAGACAATGCGAAATTGATTACCGTCAATAAAGCACTACGTGAGCACTCTGTCGAAATAGTGGGTACAAGATTACGAGAGTCTATGACTGCTATGAAACCCATAGTGTAAGATATACCTATCTAAATGCCTTCTTTTGAGAAAGGTATTTTTTAGCCTGTCATGTTTCATTGTGCGGAATTTATTTCAACAGTAAAACCTGACAGGTTTTTTTATTATGAACATCCGGAATGTTGTTTAACCGGAAGAACCAATAGATTTAAATTCATACTATGAATTCGAATGATGCTGTCACCCCAAGAGGTGAGGGCTTGGAAAAGATACCTTACTTTCCGCAGATAGCCGATATCCGAAAGGCAGCGGAAACGATACGTCAAGTTGCCGAAATTACCCCTCTTGTCTCAAGTATACGTCTATCCAAGCTTTATGAAGCTAATATATTTTTAAAACGAGAAGATTTGCATCGTGTTCGTTCCTATAAAATAAGAGGTGCTTTTAATAAAATCAGCTCGCTCTCAAAGGAAGAAATGAGCCGTGGTGTCGTATGCGCCAGTGCCGGTAACCATGCTCAAGGTGTGGCATTTGCCTGTAATCATTTGGGGATACGGGGTACTGTTTTCATGCCGTCGGTTACGCCGAAACAAAAAATAGAGCAGACCCAAATGTTCGGAGGCGAAAATGTAGAAATCGTTTTAGAGGGAGACACCTACGATGATGCTTCCCATGCTGCACATCACTATTGTAAAACGCACGGTAAAACTTTTGTGCATCCGTTCGACGACCCTAAGACTATTGAAGGTCAGGGCACAGTAGGGCTTGAAATTGTAGAACAGGAAAAAGCACCGATAGACTTTCTCTTCGTTGCCGTTGGTGGTGGTGGTTTGGCTTCCGGTCTTTGTGGTGTCTTTAAGGCATTATCTCCTCAAACCAAAATTGTAGGAGTCGAGCCAGAAGGTGCACCGGCAATGGTAACTTCCATAAAAATGGGTGTTAATACCGAACTGGCCCAAATTGATAAGTTTGTTGACGGGGCAGCTGTTAAAAAAGTCGGGGACCTTGCTTTCTCTATTTGTAGTAAGAATCTTTACGATATGGTAACGGTCGCAGAGGGAAAAGTTTGTCAGACTATTCTAGACTTGTACAATCGCGATGCGATTGTCGTAGAGCCTGCGGGAGCTCTGACTATCGCGGTTTTAGATAAATTTGCCGAAGAAATCAAGGGTAAGAATGTGGTTTGTGTGCTTAGTGGCAGCAATAATGATATTACACGTACTCCCGAAATAAAGGAACGAGCACTGCTCTATGCCAAATTAAAGCATTATTTCATTGTTCGTTTTCCGCAACGTCCAGGGGCACTTAAGCAATTCGTTGCTGAAATTTTAGGTCCCGATGATGATATTACGCATTTTGAATATTCTAAGAAATCGAGTAAAGAAAACGCACCTGCCATTGTGGGGATCGAATTGAAAAGTCCTGAAGACTTGTCTCCATTGATACAGCGGATGAAATCAAAAGGTTTTTTTGGGGATTACTTGAACGATAAGCCCGATTTGTTCCAGTATTTGGTATAGCGAACAATTTATGGATTGGTATTCGGGTATCCTTATTGAATCAGTAGGGGAGAGTAACCAAAATGGGATTATGAATTCAAAAGACCATTTTGAATTGTGCAATTCGTTTTTTTATGCCTTATTTTTGATGTATGCGTTTACACGAAATAAGCGTTGTTTTTTAAAGATTAGAAGTATACAAACCATCGAACGGACACATTTTAATGAATAACAAACTGAATGGATATCGAATTATCTAAAACAGTTTCTAACTAACTAAAAGCGAAAATGGGAGAATCAAATACTACGATACCTACTGAATTCCAAATTACGGAAACCATAGAACAAAAAAAATACTTGGTAAATGGTGAATTAAAAGACTGGAAAGGAAATACCACTGATGTTTTTTCAACGATTTCCTCTTCGGAAAAATATGCACATACCCGTTTAGGTAGTATTCCCGATATGGGGGAGCCAGAGGCCATGGAAGCCTTGAATGGTGCTTTAGTAGCCTTTGATAAAGGAAAAGGAGTGTGGCCTACAATGCACGTTAAAGACCGCATCGAATGTATGGAGGTCTTTGTGAAGAAGATGAAGACAAAACGTGAGCTGATCGTAAAATTGTTGATGTGGGAAATTGGTAAATCACTACCTGATTCGCAGAAAGAGTTTGACCGAACGGTAGAATATATTTCAGATACGATTGAAGACTATAAGCAATTGGACAGAAATTCGGCCAAATTTGAAAAACATGACGGTGTTTATGCCCATGTCAAAAGAGGCCCTTTAGGGGTCGTACTATGCTTGGGGCCATACAATTATCCCTTAAATGAGACCTTTGCCCTGTTAATTCCCGCAATCATCATGGGAAATACGACTATTTTTAAACCTGCAAAACACGGTGTTTTGTTGATTACCCCGCTTTTAGAGGCGTTTCAAAGTAGTTTTCCTAAAGGCGTTGTCAATATTATTTTTGGCAGAGGTAGGGCAGTGGCGGCACCGATTATGCAAACCGGAAAGGTTGATGTATTGGCCTTAATTGGGAATAGTAAGTCGGCCAATGCTTTGCAAGAACAACATCCGAAGAGTAATAGACTGCGATTGGTTTTGGGATTGGAAGCCAAGAACCCGGCGATTATATTGCCAGATGCGGATTTAGACCTGACCATTGACGAATGTCTTGCGGGTACACTTTCTTTTAATGGACAGCGTTGTACGGCATTGAAAGTACTTTACGTGCACGAGGATATTAAGGAGAAATTTATCAAACGGTTTTCCCAAAAAGTAGATGAGCTCAAATTCGGCAACCCTTGGGATTCTGGTGCGAAACTTACTCCGTTACCAGAACCTGGCAAACCTGCCTACATTCAAGAACTAATCGATGACGCACTAACCAAAGGGGCACAAATTAAAAATAAAAAGGGCGGAAAGCAGACCGATAATTATATTTGGCCTGCGGTTTTATACCCGGTTTCGAAAGATATGCGGGTGTACCAAGAAGAACAGTTTGGTCCCATTATCCCTGTGGTTTCCTTCAGTAATATTGAAGAACCCTTGGATGATATGGCGGAAAGCAATTACGGACAGCAGGTCAGTTTGTTCGGTAAAGACGTGTATGCGCTTTCTCCGTTGATCGATACATTGGTAAATTTGGTTTGTCGTGTTAACCTGAACAGCTCATGTCAACGCGGACCTGATGTGTATCCGTTTACGGGAAGAAAAGACTCTGCACAGGCTACATTGAGTGTACACGATGCCCTGCGCTCATTTTCCATACGTACGTTTGTTGCCTTTAAAGATAACGATCTGAATAATGAGACGATTGAGCACCTTTTAGATGCAAAGCTGTCGAATTTTATTAGCACAGATTACATATTGTAAATAATAGGCAGGTTAAACGGCTTAATGTCACAAAAGACGTTATGCGTCTCTATTATTTTCTATTGGCAGGGTTATTTTAAAGTACGGCTGGTAGCTATAAAGATGAATGAATTATTTTGACCTATGAGGAGTTTTGGAAGATTGCCAATTTGTATTTTTTTTGGCTTGCTTGCCTATACTAATATTTCAGGGCAATCAAGAAACTCTGGAGAAAAGCCCAATTTCATTCTAATTGTTGCCGATGATCTTGGATATGGTGATCTCGGATTTACGGGAAGTAATCAAATAAAGACGCCTCATATTGATGAGCTGGCTCGTAAGGGAACTATTTTTACCCAAGGGTATGTTTCATCCCCAGTGTGTAGTCCTTCACGCGCTGGTTTTATCACAGGTGTCAACCAAGTTGAGTTTGGTCATGACAACAACCTTCCTCGAAAGGCGGAGCCCGGATTTGATTCAGAATATTTGGGCTTGCCGCTTTCACAAAAAACAATAGCGGATCATTTAAAACCCTTTGGTTATGTCAGTGGACTAATCGGAAAGTGGCATTTGGGTTATGAAGAGCAATTTCATCCTTTAAACAGAGGTTTCGACGAGTTTTGGGGGTATACCGGTGGCGGGCATGATTATTTTTCCGCCAATGATGAAGGCAAGGGGTATTTGTCTCCTATAGAGAGTAACTACCGTACGCCACAATCGCTTACTTATTTGACAGACGACAAGGGTAGTGAATGTGTCGATTTTATAACACGCCATAGGCAGTCTCCCTTCTTTTTGTTCGCTTCATTCAATGCACCGCATACGCCGATGCAAGCCAAGGAAGAAGACCTTAAGCTGTATGCCCATATTAAGAATAAAAAAAGAAGAACGTATGCGGCAATGGTACATCGTTTGGATGTGAACGTTGGTCGTATTATGGCAGCAGTTAAAAAGGAAGGTTTAGAAAACAATACAATCATTGTTTTTATAAGTGATAATGGTGGTCCTACAGATACAAATGCTTCATTGAACGCACCCTACAGGGGTCAGAAGGGAATTGTACTTGAAGGGGGAATTCATGTGCCTTTTATTATTAAAGGTGCTGAAATTATACCCTCTGGCCAAACTTTAGGGGAAATGGTGACAGCGTTGGACTTGGCCCCAACTTTTTTAACATTGGCCTCAGGTAATGTTGCCGATCAAAAATATTTTACAGGAGTAAATTTGATGCCTTACCTCACCGGCAAGGTTACGGCAGTCGCTCGTCAAGAACTGCTTTGGCGCTTTACAATCAGTACAGCCATACGTCAAGGAGATTGGAAATTGATTCGGATGCCAGATCGGCTTCCTATGCTTTATCATCTGCCTACCGATATTTCGGAAGAAAAAGATGTTTCTCTTGAGAATTTGGCCAAAACTAAGGAATTATTACACAAATTAGGGGAATGGGATGTCAATTTACCCCACCCTGTATTTGTTGAAGGAGCCGAATGGAAGCGTAGACAATTGAGTCTATATGATAAAACCTATCAGCTTGAACAGCCTCGGTAGCCGATAGAGACGATACCTTTCCCTATTTATTTTCTGTAGCAATTTACCTTTCTTAACACTATTTAAGAAAAATACGAGGTAATATCCGATAGATATTGGACAATAGCACATATCATAATCATAAAAGTCCGTCCTAACTTTGTCCAGACAATTATAATTGTTATTGAATTTAAAGAGCCCCAACTCTTTTTTAAAAGTTTAACCTTAAAAATGTTAGTTATGAAACTAAAAGCATCAAACAAAAAAGCGCTGATTGCCTTGGCCCTTGGAGGGTTCGGCATTGGACTTACAGAGTTTGTAATCATGGGCATATTGCCCGATGTTGCTTCAGGACTCCAAATAAGTATTCCGCAAGCGGGCCATTTTATTGCGGCCTATGCTTTAGGAGTTGTAGTCGGTGCACCTCTGTTTACCCAAATTGCAGGTAAGTGGACTGCAGAGAAAGTACTACTCTATTTAATGGTATGGTTTACCGCCTTCAATACCTTATCTGCCTTTGCAGATAGTTATGGAAGCTTACTTTTTTATAGATTTTTGTCGGGCTTGCCGCATGGTGCCTTTTTCGGAATTGGAGCGGTCGTGGCCGGAAAACTTTCCAAGCCGGGGAAAGCAGCTCAGGCCATTGCTACCATGTTTGCCGGGTTAACGGTAGCCAATGTAATCGGTGTGCCTCTTGGAACATATTTAGGACACCATTATGGATGGAGTATTTCGTTTTTAATGGTCGGCGTGGTCGGCCTTATTACGATGGCGAGTATCTATTTTTGGATGCCCCATTTCGAACCAGAACCTTCTAAATCGAATACGGAAGGTAATCAGGGCCTTAAAAACATGGAACTTTGGATACTAATTCTATTGACAACAATAGGTACTGGAGGATTCTTTGCTTGGTACAGCTATATTGCCCCATTGATTACCAAGGTGGCAGGCCATGCTGATAATGTTGTGGGCTATGCCATGATCATTGCGGGCTTGGGTATGGTTTTAGGAAACTTTATCGGTGCCAAAATGGCGGAATGGTTTTACCCTTTAAAAGCTGTTGCCATAAGTCTATCGGTGATGGTGGTTGTACTACTCGTCAACGCTTTCGTTGCTTCCGATCCGAATGCGGTATTGGTATTGACTTTTATTATTGGAATGGTCTCCTTTAGTGTTGCAACCCCCATACAAATGGCTATCATAAACACCTCGAAAGGTTCTGAGATGTTAGCTTCCTCTATGAACCAAAGTGCATTTAATATGGGTAATGCCTCGGGAGCGTATCTTGCAGGATTGCCAATTACATTGGGTTACGGCTATACATCAGCAGGACTTGTAGGTGCTGTTCTAGCAGGACTAGGAGTGGTTATGTCGGTGTCCGTAATCATAATGCGGAAAAACCGTAGTACTAAAAGAGGAAAAATGGCCCTTAGTGGCAGATAACCGAATTACTAACTCAAACCTAAAACCCCGAAGCGTAGAATATTACGTTTCGGGGTTTTTAATTTTTAATTTTCTAAAAATGACTTAGACGTTCTTCGCTAACCAGTCTCCAACTTCACTGGTCTTATAGGCTTTTCCGCCTTCGGCCAAATCTTCGGTTACAATACTCTCGGATAACGATTTGTTGACTACGTCACGTATCGCTTGGGCTTCTTCATTAAGATTTAAATCTTCAAAAAGCATAGCGGCCGATAAGACAGTAGCCAATGGGTTGGCAATATCTTTACCCGCAGCCTGGGGGTAAGAACCGTGAATGGGCTCGTACAAAGACACCTTGCTTCCTACCGAAGAAGAGGGCATTAATCCCATAGACCCAGAAATAACAGACGCTTCATCCGTCAAAATATCTCCAAAAAGGTTTGCGGTGATGATTACATCATAGTCTTTAGGCCATTGAACCAAACGCATGGCAACGGCATCGATAAATTCATAGGAAACTTCTACCTCAGGATAATCCTTTTCCATTGCCTGAACGGTTTCACGCCATAAACGTGAAGATTCCAGAACATTGGCTTTGTCTACACAACACAACTTTTTAGAGCGCTTTAGAGCCATTTCAAAGCCCTTTTTTGCTAATCGTTCTATTTCAAAACGTTGGTAGGTCATGGTGTCAAAAGCGGTGTTGCCATCGTCTTTTCTTCCGCGTTCCCCGAAATAAACACCTCCAGTTAATTCTCTAAGGATGATCAAATCAGTTCCCTCGATTCGCTCACGCTTTAAGGGTGATTTGTCAATAAGGGAAGGAAAAGTAAATGTTGGTCGTACGTTGGCGAAAAGACCTAATTTTTGACGCATTTTCAACAATCCTTGTTCCGGGCGTACTTTTGCCGATGGGTCATTGTCAAAACGAGGGTGGCCAATGGCACCGAATAAAACGGCGTCGGCATTGGCACATACTTCGTGGGTTTCGTCTGGGTAAGGTTCCCCAACGGCATCTATGGCCGCAGCACCCGTCAAAGCGGGTGTCCAACTTATTTCGTGATTGAATTTTTCAGCAATCGCATTCGATACTTTTACAGCTTGATCAATAACTTCGGGGCCTATACCATCTCCGGCTAAAAGGGCTATATTCAGTTTCATGTACTAGTGTTTCTATTTAGGTTATATGATATTCAACATTTTTTCTGTGGCTTTGATGGCCGAAACGGTTTGGTCGGAATCCAGCCCACGGGTGATAAATTCTTTACCCTCGTGCTCCCAAGTGATAATGGTCTCGCATAAGGCATCAGAGTTGCTTCCAGGAGGTATTCTCACCGCATAATCGGTAAGTTTGGGAAATGGCTTTTTTTTGTTTTTATATACACGGCGGAGGGCATTCATAAAGGCATCGTATTGACCGTCTCCCTGCGCATGCTCTTCATGGAGCTCCCCGTCGATTTCAAGGGCCACTGCCGTAGAAGGTTTTAATCCTTTGGCATGGGTCAGCACATACGACTTGACAAATACACGTTGTTGTTTGGCAACGGTATCCAAGACGTCGGAAATGATATAAGGAAGGTCTTCTTTTGTGACCCGCTCCTTTTTATCACCCAATTCTATGATGCGTTGTGTTACTTTTTTAATTTCCTCGTCGTTCAGGGTCAGACCTAGTTCTTGAAGATTCTTTTGAATATTGGCTTTTCCGGAAGTTTTTCCTAAAGCATATTTTCGTTTACGGCCAAATCGCTCTGGCAGTAAGTCGTTAAAGTATAGATTTTTTTTACTATCCCCATCCGCATGTATGCCAGCTGTTTGGGTAAACACGTTATCTCCTACGATGGGCTTGTTCGCGGGGATTCCGAAACCTGTAAAAGCAGAGACCAATTTACTGACTTTATAGAGTGCGGTTTCCTTTACGCCTATTTTTATATCTTGATGAAAGTCGTTAATTACGGCTACAACACTTGCCAATGGGGCGTTACCTGCCCGTTCGCCCATACCATTTACCGTCAAATGTAACCCATGACAACCAGCCTTTAAGGCTTCCATGACATTGGCTACACTCAAATCATAATCATTATGGCCGTGAAAATCAAAATGGCTGTTCGGATATCTTTCAATAATTTCCGCCAGAAATTCATGGGTTTCCGTGTGGGTTAAAACACCCAAGGTATCGGGTAAGAGAATACGTTTTACAGGTTGTGTGGTCAAAAAATCCAAAAACTGAAAAACATATTCTTTTGAATTACGCATTCCATTGCTCCAGTCCTCTAAATATACATTGGTGGTAAAACCTAAGGTATTGGCTTGAACGACATTTTTTTCAATGGCCTCGAAATGTTGTTCGGGGGTTTGTTTGAGTTGATGGGTCAAATGGTTTAAAGAGCCTTTCGTCAATAAATTTTGAACTTTGGCTCCTGCCTTTTGCATCCATTCCAAAGAGACCCCACGATCAACGAATGTCAATACTTCAATGCGATCCAAATAGTTTTGTGACGCGGCCCATTCGGTAATTTGCTGTACGGCTTTAAGTTCACCTTCTGAAACTCTTGCCGATGCCACCTCGATACGATCCACTTGCAATTCATCAAGCAACAACTTGGCCAGTGTCAACTTTTCAGAAGCGGAAAAGGATACCCCAGAGGTCTGTTCCCCATCACGCAGGGTAGTATCCATTATTTCGATGGTTCTTTTCATTTTCTGGTCATTCATCATTGCGAGCCAGTCTTGTCGACCCACCTCCGCAGCAAAGCAATACTTTAAGATGTTTAATAGTTTTCAATAGGTTGCTTCGTTGCGAAAATGCTTCTCGTAAGACGAATTTTAAAGTGGTCTGTCCAGGGCAAATTCCCGAATGTTTTCTTTGATGTTCAGCAAGTAATCAATATCATCAAATCCGTTCAACATATTTGCTTTTTTGTAGTCGTTGATGTCAAAACTCTCTTGAGCACCTGTTGCCTTAATGGTGATGGTCTGCTCGGGCAGACTAATTTCCAGTTCGGTTTTCGGGTCTGTTTCGATGGCCTTGTAGATTTCATCTAAAAATTCAGCACTTACCTGAACCGGTAAAACACCAATGTTCAAACAGTTGTTTCTAAAGATATCTGCAAAAAAACTGGAGACAACACAACGGAACCCATAATCATAAACGGCCCAAGCCGCATGTTCACGGGAAGATCCCGAACCAAAGTTCTTGCCACCTACTAAAATTTTTCCGCCGTAAATAGGATTGTTCAATACAAAACTCTCTTTAGGAGAATTGTCTGCATTATAACGCCAATCACGAAACAAGTTATCACCGAAACCCTTACGTTCTGTGGCTTTTAAAAAACGTGCCGGAATGATCTGATCGGTATCTACATTCTCGATAGGCAATGGAACAGCACTGCTTGTTAGTATATTGAATTTATCGTATGCCATTTTTGTATATTTGTTTGTTAACTATCAATCTGAATGAAACGGAACAATCGGTGTCAAATCTAAAATGATTCAAACAGGTTTTACGTCCGTTTACATTAAAAAAGACGATTTCATTTAAGCCGTTTCTAATTCCATTAGTTCCCTAGGGTCGGTAACCTTTCCGGTAACGGCTGCCGCTGCGGCCACTAATGGACTTGCCAATAATGTTCGCGACCCCGGTCCTTGTCTTCCTTCGAAGTTTCTGTTCGAGGTGCTGACTGCATATTTACCTGCCGGGACCTTGTCATCGTTCATGGCCAAACAAGCAGAACATCCAGGTTCACGAAGTTCAAATCCGGCATTTGTCAAGATATCTAAAAGGCCTTCTTCTTTTATGGCAGCTTCCACCTTATGTGAACCAGGTACTAACCATGCAGTAACATGATCCGCTTTTTGTCTTCCTTTTATAAGGGAAGTGAAGGCTCTAAAATCTTCAATACGGCCATTGGTACAACTTCCAAGAAAAACAAAATCTATTCTTTTGCCTATCATGTTGTCGCCTTCATTGAAATTCATGTATTGCAGCGATTTTTTGTAGGTAGCAACGCCACCTTCGAGCGCTTTTGCCTCAGGAATACCATGGGAAATTCCGATGCCCATCCCTGGGTTGGTACCGTAGGTAATCATAGGTTCTATATCGGCAGCGTCAAAAACAACTTCCTTATCATATTCGGCACCTTCATCGGTAGGAAGAGTCTCCCAGTATGCCATGGCTTTGTCCCAAGCGGCACCTTTTGGAGTGAATTCCCTGCCCTTGACATATTCAAATGTTTTTTCATCGGGTGCTATCATACCACCTCGGGCTCCCATTTCTATGCTGAGATTACAAACGGTCATTCGCCCTTCCATGGTCATATTACGGAACACTTCACCCGCATATTCCACGAAATAGCCAGTAGCGCCAGATGTAGTCAGTTTAGAGATAATATACAGGGCAACGTCTTTTGGGGTCACTGCCTTACTTAAACTTCCATTGACAGTAATACGCATACTCTTGGGTTTGGTCTGCATAATACATTGTGTTGCCAATACCATTTCTACTTCAGAGGTACCGATACCAAAAGCAATGGCACCAAAAGCACCATGAGTAGAGGTATGCGAGTCCCCACAGACGATAGTCGCCCCGGGTTGAGTAATACCATATTCGGGACCTACAACGTGTACAATACCGTTTTTTTCATGGCCGAGCCCCCAATATGAAATGCCATATTCATTGGAATTCTCTTCCAATGCTCTTAGCTGATTGGCAGAAAGTGGATCGGCAACAGGTAAATGTTGATTGATCGTTGGTGTGTTGTGGTCAGCGGTGGCAAATGTCTTTTCAGGATACATCACCCGAATACCACGATTCTTGATTCCTAAAAATGCAACAGGGCTAGTCACCTCATGAACCATATGTCGGTCGATAAATAATACATCAGGACCGTTTTCTATATGGTGTACCACGTGGGAATCCCACACTTTGTCAAATAATGTCTTCTTTGTACTCATTTTGTTTTGATAATTCTAAGCTTACAAAGCTATTAAAAGTAGCAGTCATAAGAAATTATTGAAGCTTAAAATTACGACGTTCAACAAAGAATTGAAGGGAATTAACAAGTTTATGTAACAAAAAGTTCTGTGGAAGCGAAGCTCTTCTGAACCAAGAATATTTAATTCGTATTCTCGGTTTGTTCTTGGCTTTCGCTATAGAGTTGGTTTTCTTCGTCTTTCAAATTTTTAGGACTCTTATTCTTGGGAAGGGTGCGCCCGGGCACATCTAAATCGCTTCCCGCAAAATCGGTATTTTCTTCCCGACCTTTTAGTTGGGTGTCATCACCTTGGTCAGATCGTATATTTTCGATTCTATCACGAAGGGCTTTTTTATCTTCCTTGGTGATATTTGAATTGTACGTTTTATTTTGCTCTTTTGTGCTCATTTTTTTGCTTTTACTAATTAATAAATTTGTCTTTCGTTCTGGTCTGGGCAAATTGTCAAAAAGCTTTTTTCAGTTTCCGCAATGTTACGTGGTAATTTGTATTCCCAAAACATCTTCAATCTCTTCCATTTAAAGTAGTATTATTGACGGTATTCGTTTAATAATTGACGCATAAGCAATGTATAGGAATTCGTGAATTTTCAGGGGAGGGGAATAGTGTTGCTTTTTGATTTGCGTCAATATTTGACGAGTATGCATCAATGCATTTCTTATGGAAATGGGAGCTTTGTACTAAAGAAAAATACTTTACTTAAATTCAACAAATACTATGGAGAATGTTTTAATAGCGGGCGCCAACGGCACCACAGGAAAAAAAATTACGTCACTTTTAAAGGCCTCAACAGATTTCAATCCGGTGGCGATGGTACGAAAAGAAAGTCAGATGAAGCAGTTCGAAGATGAGCAAATTGACGTTGTTTTGGGCGATTTGGAAAAGGATGTTTCCCATGCAGTTCAAAATATAGATAAAGTGGTGTTTGCTGCTGGATCTGGAGGAAAAAATGTTGTAGGGGTAGATCAGGATGGTGCTAAAAAACTAATAGATGCCTCGAAAAAGGTCGGCTTGAAAAAATTTGTGATGCTCAGTTCTATGGGGGCGGGCGAGCCTAAAAAGGTGGCTAACCTTCGCAAATATCTAGAGGCAAAGCATAATGCAGACGAATATCTGAAAGATAGCGACCTTAATTATGTAATTGTAAGACCGGGAACGTTGACCAATGAAGACGGTACTGGAAAAGTGAGGCTCGATAAAAAACTGGAAACTTCAGGTTCTATAAGTAGAGACGATGTAGCCCAAACGTTAGTCGATGTTTTACACATTGATGCAGTGAACAAAAAAACCTTTGAAATATTGGAAGGTGATACACCGATTCGACAAGCCGCAGAGGCAATTGGATAAAAAATTAGGGACTGAAATTGAAATGAAATATTAATTTAAAAAAGTAATTAATGCTTAAACCAAAAGATAAAGTACCTGAAATAGAAGTAAATCTTGTTAACGATACCCATTGGGTTTTAAAAGACCAAAAACCTGAACACTTTACCATGGTTATTTTTTATCGTGGTAAACACTGTCCGGTTTGTAAAACCTATTTACAGGAACTTCAAAAGAAAATATCAAAATTTACCGAGCGGGGTGTAAATGTAATCGCAATAAGTTCCGACACAAAAGAAAAGGCACAGGCTTCCTATGATGAATGGAAAGTGGCCGATATACCGATTGGCTACGATTTTAATATAGAGGCGGCACGCAAATGGAGGCTTTTTATTTCAAAAGGAATTAAAGATGAACCGGAAACTTTCATTGAACCGGGACTCTTTTTGATTCGACCCGACAATACGTTGTACAGTGCATCCATACAGAGTATGCCGTTTGCGCGACCCGAATTTGATGATTTGCTGAAGGCTATTGATTATATTGTCGACAAGGAATATCCGCCTAGGGGAGAAGCGTAGCTTTTTCTCGGATTCCGAAGATTTCTTGCATGGCCGACCGTATGATTTTTGAAGTTAGGGGTATCATAATAATGGAGATTAATGGCAACCCTTTTTTGGGGAGTTTGATGTTTTATGTTGTAGCTGCACTTTTAAGAATTAATGCTGCCGCACCAAGGCTTCCCGCAGCATTACCGAGCTGTGCCCCGACAATTTCCGTATGCCCTCCACAATCAGACATCATGTATTTGGTGGCCGCGGCACTGACCATATCGATATAGAATTGACCTGCGTCTGAAATTCCTCCCCCAATAACAACTTTTTGGGGAGCAAAAATATTTATAAAGGCGGCAATTCCATGCCCTAAATAGTTGGTCTGCTCTTGTAAACATTTTATAGCATACGGTTCGTTTTCATGGTACTTTTCTACAATATAATGTCCGTTGAGATTTTTAACGTCCATTCCCGACAGCTTGGCGTACCGTTGAATCAAGGCGGTAGTTGAAGCATATTGTTCAAGACAACCTTGACCGCCACAATTACAGGGTGGTCCATTATGCTCAACCACAATATGGCCCAATTCGGCGCCTCTATTTTTAAATCCGCCATATAATGCCCCGTTAGCGATAACGGCACCTCCGATTCCTGTACCAACAGTTAGGCAAACGGTGTCAGTGCATCCTTTTGCCGCTCCGTAATAGAATTCTCCCAAACCCATCAAATTTGCATCATTATCTACTTGAACAGGGAGGTTGAAAACCTCTGAATAATGAGTGGCAAGGTCGATATTTTCCCAACCCTTAAGATTATCGGCACCTCCGTAGAGCACGCCTTTATATATTATTCCGGGGGTTCCAATACCAATGCCGATAACATTTAATGCGTGTTCGTCGGCTTGATCGATAGTGATTAAAATAATTTTTTCTATGGTATCTAATATAATATCCTTGGTAGCATCACTACCTATAGGTAATAGATTTTTGAAAAAAATGTCTCCTAGCTCCGATATCAGGGCTACCTTGACGAAGGTGCCTCCAAGATCGACGCCAACCGCATATTTCAAATTTTTATTGAATATCATATGCTTAAAGATTAACGGCTTGCCCTGTTTCAGAAGATGAATAGGCAGCATTTACAATATCCAATACAATTTGTCCTTCTACAATACCTGGTATAGGGGTTGTTCTAGTTTTTATACAATTTACAAAATGCTCCATTTGCTTGGTGTATATTATTTGGGCACAGTGATCCTCACGTGCGGGAAGGTCAGGTGTAATTTTTTCAGAAGATTCTACACCGGTCGTTAGCTTCAATAATGTCGGAAACAAACTTGCATAGCCTTTGGTCCCCGATAGTCCCGTACTTGCTTCGGGGCCATCCATATGTGGGTGCCACCACCCACTTTCAATAATACTTTCCACTCCGTTATCCCAAGTGATAACGATAATACCGGTGTCATCTACATCGTAGTCTCCGAATTGTGTAGATATTCTGGCATAAACTTTAACCGGTTTTGGGTCTCCCAATAGATATCTTACGGTGTCAATGGCATGAACGCCCATGTCTGCAAGTGCCCCGCCACCAGCCAAATCTTTGGTAGTGAACCATCCTTCAGGTCCCCAGTTTTCGTGAATGCCATAGCCTTTTGTTTTAAAAATTTTGCCCAGTTTTCCTGAATCGATAGCATCTTTGATGTAATTGGTATCGATATCAAAACGCCACATGTGACCCACCATGACCAATCGGTCGTTCGCTTTGGCCGCTGCATCAATTTGCTGTCCTTCTATGGGATTCATTCCCATAGGCTTCTCGAGAAAAACGTCTTTTCCACTTTCTAAAAATGAAATAGCATATGGCGCATGGAATTTATTGGGTGTACTAATGATGACGCCGTCGATTTCGCTGTTCTCGATTACTTTGGAAATATCGGTATAAGCTTCCTGTATGCCATATTTGTTGGCAAATTTCTCGGCACTTTCAATATGCTTGGAAACTACACAAACAATTTCTACATTGGGAATAGCTTGTAATCCGCGGGCATGATAGTCTGCGATGTAGCCAACTCCGATAAGCGCTATTTTAAGGGTGTTCATAAAGTGTTCTTGTTACAATGGGCTCTAAAACAGGACTTCGGCGTTATCATATACTTTTCGAATGGCTCGGGCAATCAAATCCATATCTGCGGTAGTGCCCATAAGAATTTTGTGGTGTAAACATACGGACTCTTTTTCGAAAATACGTTCACAAATTGGTAATGAAAAACGTTTGGGGTCTATTGCCGCCCAATAATCTTCATTCAGTCTGTGTCGCGCTGGTTTAGTGTGCGGAACATAAAGTGAACAATTGTTCAAGGGTTCATAACATGCGTCAACAATTATACCCAATTCAGCTTCTAAAGCCGCTCTAAATTTTGCAATGGGTAAATTTTTAAATTTACTTTCATCATACCGGAACGCAAAATTAAAATATGCCTTTTTCGTTTCCCGGTCATCTCTTTTTAAAGGTGTTACTCCCGGTATTTCTTCTAACAAGCTGTTCAAATAAGCACCATTGGTATCTCTATTGGCATTTTGTTCTGGCAATCTCTTTAAACCTTCAATCAGCATAGCTGCTTGGAATTCTGTAATTCGAAAGTTGCCCGATTGAATAAAATTACCGTCATCACCATAATCTCCGATTCCTTTGTCAGCTCCAATAAGGGAATCTCCTTCAGGTCTACGTCCCACATTTCTTAGGGCATCTAATTTTTCGGCTAGGTCAGCATCATCTGTTGTCATGGACCCCCCTTCACCAGCGGTCAAGTGTTTTGACAATTGAAAGCTAAAACTTCCTACATTACCAATACTACCGGCTTTTTTCCCATTCCATTCACCGCCATGTTTATGGGCACAATCTTCAATTACATATAAATTGTGTTTTTTAGCGATATCCATAATGGCATCCATATCAGCAAATGCGCCATATAAATGCACTGGAATAATTGCTTTTGTTTTTGGCGTAATAGCTTTTTCGATAGCAACCGGATCAATACACCATGTATCTTCTAGAACATCGACTAAAATCGGAGTGGCATTTACGTCAATTACGGTTGCTGCCGTAGCTTGCCAAGTGATACCGGGAACAATTACCTCATCACCTACGCCTATACCAAGGGCTTCTAATGCAAGTTGCATAGTGATTGTACCGTTTACGGTACAGATAGCATATTTGGTGCCGGTAAATTCTGCAAATAATTGGTTGAATTCCATTTCCTTTGGTCCGTTGTACGACCAAACCCCACTATTGAGTACTTCAATAAGCGCAACTTCTTCTTCTTTGCCCCATACCGGCCATTTTGGCCATGGTTGTGCAGTGGTATCACGACAGGGATTTCCACCTTTAATCGCTAATTTTTCCATAGGTAATGTTATTTGAGTTCCAGGCTTCGACTTTTAGATCGGCCAGGGCGTTGTAGTTAAACCTTGCTTGTAGTGTTCTTTGTTCGTCAGGCACGAGGCTTATGAAATTATCTTCCCAAAAAACGGGCAGAATAGGCTCACCAGTACTTTTGTCAACCAATTTGAGATTAATCAAAAATGCAATTGCCGTACCGTTATTTGTTATGTGGACTGTAATTTGCTGTTGGTCATCTATTTTTTCAAAATTGTAATCCACTTCGATATCAACTTTGTCAAGCGTGTTGAGTA
Organism: uncultured Kriegella sp.; assembly: GCF_963975415.1. Lineage (NCBI taxonomy): Bacteria > Pseudomonadati > Bacteroidota > Flavobacteriia > Flavobacteriales > Flavobacteriaceae > Kriegella > uncultured Kriegella sp. The sequence continues at coordinate 394,522 of NZ_CAXBGN010000001.1, read as the reverse complement.
AAGCGTAATCGGCATATATCTTACTGGGCGTGTGAAAGGCGAATTCGCCAAGATCGGCTTCGTAGTCCAATACCTCTTCTTTGGTCGACAGCCAATAAAAGTTAGTGTCTATTTCTTTCCTAGTATCATCAAACAGCCGAAGATCAACAAAATAGGTTGTCGATAGGTCTTCGATGTCATCAATTTTAAATATTGGTTCGGAAGTATCGGAAAGTACTTGAAAATCAAGAGCCTTATCCAAAATTAGTTGTGATTCAATATCGTAAACTCGGATTCTGGCTTGTAAATTTTCAACGTTATGTGAAAAGTCATTTATCACATAAATTTTTTGGTCGCCATAATTATATGCAAGATGTAATGGAGCACAAGCCTTTTGCGTGGCATAGAAAGCCGCAGTGGGCATAAGGTAATAATCGTAAAGCTGCCAATACATTTTTGGCCAAGCCGCATTAAGCATCCATTGGATGATACCTGTTGATCTATCTTTATGAACTTGAAAGGCCTCGAACATTGGGCGCATCAATTCATAGTTCATACACTGCGCCTTTTTATCGAACTCTTCAAGGTTTTTTGGAATTCCATAACGCTCGTTAATTGCCGTAATAAAACGACTTAGATCGGCAAACTCGTAACGGCCACAATGATAGTTCCAGACATCACCAATGGGCCAAAGCTGGTCTTCTGGAATAAATTTCTTTAAACTTTCTAGCTGTGGTATCTGGGCACCTGGGCCTGTTTCGGTGTTAAATCCATAGGCGCCACCAAAATTAGTGTCAGTGAACCAATATACCGGTGCGGTATAGGCATATGGCCCCAACATTTTCACCCCTGATGATCCACTAATTTCACTGATAACATCTTCACTTCCGATAACATGTTGATCGCTTCCAACACCGCCTGTTGAATTCAAATAGGGGCGGGTAGGGTCAAACTTCTCGAAAGTCTCGATATACTTCTGTTCCAATTCGGTAATGGGTACCTTGTCGCTAGCGACCGTCCAGACAAATATACTGGGATGGTTGCGCAACCAAATCAATTGATCTTCCCAGGCTTGGGCCACGTGGTCAATGTCTTCTGGTTTATAAACACCTCCGAAGCGTTCATTTACGGGTACGCCCATATGAATTTCATGTTCCCAATGGCAGCTCCATCCGACCATGAGTAAAATGCCGTGCTCGTCGCAAAGATCATAGAGTTTATGGTCTTTTCCCCAAAAGCCTTCCAAACGAATTGTATTCAAATTCATTTGTTTGACATACTTTACCTGTGCCTCGATATTCTCGTCGGTATCCATTAATAAGAGATCGTCCGTCCATCCGGCACCTTTAATCAACACCTTTTTTCCGTTGATTTTATAGCCTCGGTGTATGTCGTTCAACCAATAGTCTTCAACTTCACGTATACCAAACTTGAGTTCGGTAGCATCGCATACCTTTTCATTTACAACAAACTGTGCTTCCAATTTATATAAATCGGGATTTCCCAAATGCACGGGCCACCAGAGCCTGGGATTATCTAGCTGCAATTGCGGGTATTTTGTAGGGTCAAATTCTATGTATGATGATGAATTTGCCGTAATAACGACCGTTTGTTCAAAGCGTATATCTTCTATTTTTCCGACTAAAACACCGGAAATAGTTGTATTGGTCGTATTTATTAATTCTGTGGAAACAGTTAATGCTGCTTTGTTCAGATTTGCCAAGTCTACTTTTGATTGCACAAAAGGATTCTTAATCTGTATACCTTTGTATAAGTGCAGTGTTACGGGTCTGAATATGCCCATATTGCCATCTGGAGGAGCTGGGTTCCAATCGACAAATCCGGTACTGAAGTCCCCGGGTTGCGGAGGAATAATTTCTATGGCCAATATGTTGCTTCCGGAAACAATGGCGTCGCTAACATCAAACGACGTAATACGAAATGCACCATTTATGGCCTTTGAATCGGCTATTTGCTTTCCGTTAAGCCAAACGTTGGCCTTATAATTTATACCATCAAAATTCAATGTGGCATTAAGTTCGGTTTGTTTCCCATTTATTTGAAAAACGGTTGTATACCACCACGGAACTTCGAATGGTTCAGTCGGTATATGCTTTAAGTTTTCACCGAAATAAGGGTCTTTATATACTTGGTTGGCGACCAGAGTACCCAATATTGTGGAAGGAACTTGGGCCGGTTGCCAATCTTCGGCAAGTGAATATTCTTTTGAAAGCATTTTTCCGGTTTCGGAAACCTGCTCAGAGGATTGAATTTTCCAATTCTCTCGTAATTCAATTTTCAGACACTCCATCTACACACTGCTTATTTATCGTTTGTCTTTTTGAATTTCCGTATGGTTCTTTTTGCCTTCCATACCATTCCACCGCCTATGGTAATCAAAACCAAACCGGCGACCAAATCGGTCATTTGCTGCACTAAGGTCTCCGTATATACCATGGCAAAAGTGATAATAATGCCAAAAATGAATATAAATACGCCCAAGGCTTGATTTATTTGTGCCGATTTAATTCTTGAAAGCCGCTCTAATTCGTTCATAATGTTTATGCTTTTGCTTAACTAAGTTCATATAAGAATACTGCGATTCATCTTAGAACTGATAATAGACGGTTGCCAAAATACCCAGAACGGCAACGGACCAAATTTTTAAATTGTTCCACCAATGGCGGTCTTCTTTTTTAATGCCTTCGTATATATATTCATTAGGGAGCATAACCACTAGCGCACCAATTAAAAAATAGAGGCCAAAAAATATCATTTTTGCCGTTTCTGCGGAAACTCCGGAAAGCCAATCAAAATTCAACATAGTCTTAGCTTTTATTTTTAGTTATAATTTTTGAATTGAAAACCAAACCTTCCAGTTCAGCATCTGAGTGTTTCTTGGTCAATAAGCTAACTGCTATATTGATAATAAACCCTAATAAGAAAGACCACCAGGAAATATATAAAAAGGGATCTTCAATTGTGAAGAAATCCGCTTTGAATACATTAAGGAATATTGCAAAACCAATACCGATAACCAATGCCGAAAGTCCGCCCCATTGTGTTGTCCGTTTCCAAAATATACCAAGTAAAAGAATAGCGAACAAAGGCCCCTGAAAATAAGACATAAAGGTTTGTATAGCTACATAAATGCCCGGAAAATCACTACTGATCGGAGCTGTTACAACCCCTAATACCAACAATACTAAAGTAGTAATTTGACCCACTTTCAAATAATGCTTGTCATCTGCATCTTTCTTTATGAAGGGTTCGTAAATATCTTTGGTAAATAAAGTGGCCGTCGAATTTAAAAGTGAATCAACACTTGACATCAATCCCGCAAAAAATGCGGCGAACATCAAGCCTACCAGACCTGGGGGCAGTATACTTTTTATCATCATGGGTAAAGCTTGGTCACCATCGGCTAAATCTGGATGTACTACAACGGCCATCAGACCTGGAAATAATACAAGTATAGGAATAAACATCTTTAACGCAGACCCAAAAACCATACTTGCTTTGGCATGCCATTCATTTTTAGCCGTTAAACAGCGTTGTACAATCGATTGATTGCCTATCATGTATGCATTGGACATAACAAAGGTAAGCCCGAACAAAATACCGGTCCACGGAAAGGGCGATTTGGTATTTACGGGTTGAATAATATCAAAGTGACTTCGATATTCAGGCCCCATAGTACCAATTTTCTCTACCATATTTTCCCATCCGCCTACTGCATCAAGACTAAGGTAAACCAACGCAAAACCACCAATAAACATGATAACCATTTGCACTACATCTGTCATAATTACTGCCGTAATTCCTCCAAAATAAGTATATAGGCCTACCACACCTGCAGTAGACATTATGGAAATCCAAATTGGCCACCCCATTAAGACATTAAGAAGAACCGCGCTTGCCCAAAACAATACGCCTAAATCCAACGCGAAGAACAAGATCCAAGTAGCTGAAGCAATAGTACGTACTGACCTGTTGTAACGTCTACCTAAATATTCAGGTATGGTGTACATACCCCCACGCCAAAAGTAAGGTATGAATATAAATGCAGCTAAAAGCATTGCCGGAACCGAGCCCACCCAATCAAAATTACCTACTGAAATACCATATCTATAGGCCTGGCCTGATACCCCGACAAAATCTAAGGCACCGATATCGGAAACTACAATAGACATTGCTATTGCCCAAAACGGTAAACTTCTGCCTCCCAGAAAGTAATCTTCAGAGCTATTGACGTATTTTTTAAAGTAGAGGCCCAATAAGAGCATTCCGACGATATAGGCTATAACTATAAAATAATCGATTCCTGCTAGCATAATTTACTTTTATTTATGGTGATACAAATTAACTTGAAATCGACAGAACTAATTTGTTATATCTTATTTTATTTGCACGGAATATCAACCTATGTGTAGCTTTTTTTATCGATACACCGATAATTGAGTTAAAATATATATAGTTTTGAGTGAATTGAACTGTTAATCTTGCAATTTTAAAAAGGTATTTAGGGCATATTGATATAAAGTCGGAAACATTTTTATCTAGGTTATTCTTTTTTGTCAAACTTCCTTTAATTATTTCTTCCCTTATAAAATTAATAGCACTCTTGATCTCTTTCATAGGTTTTTAAGGTAAAAGAGACTTTACAGCATTGATTTTGACCAGTTTTAACAATTTATGGAATATTATCAATACTAACATAATATTACCCTTAGGTTAAGTAATTGTCAATTTAAGTCTTAAAAAAGATAAGATATCATAAATATCTAATATAATATCGTGCATTTTAAGAAAACTTTTGGAATATGTTTGTAGGAGAAAACTATACGGAATTCTAACATTTAACAACTTATTTCAGTGATATGAAAAATAAACTTTTACAATTATTAACATTCACGTTGATAATTATGTGTACTAGCAGCGCTTTGGCGCAAGTAAATGTCACGGGCGTTGTGCTTGATGACTTACAAGAACCGCTCCCGGGAGCGAACATCGTTATTAAAGGTACTACCAAAGGGGTGGTATCGGATTTTGATGGAAATTTTTCTATAGAAGTGCCTAATAGTGAATCTGTTCTTATCTTTTCGTATATAGGAATGGAGACAAAAGAAGTCGTTGTTGGTAATAACACCGCCATGACTGTGGTTATGGATCTCTCTGCTCAGAAAATGGATGAAGTCGTGGTTACCGCTCTTGGTATGAAACGGGAAAAAAAGGCTTTGGGCTATTCCGTGGCGGTAGTAGAAGCTGAAGCATTAAACCAGCAGCCCAATACGAATGTATTAAGCGGACTTTCCGGTAAAATGTCTGGCGTACAAATAAACGAAATGGGAGGCGATATCAATGCCAAAATGAATGTGATCATTAGAGGTCAGACCTCTCTGACCAGTAACAACGAGCCACTGCTCGTTATTGATGGTTCTCCTGTGGGCAATACTGATGCTATGGCCGATATAAGCTCTTTGGATGTGGCCAGTATTTCGGTACTAAAAGGAGCGAGCGCCGCTGCCCTGTATGGTTCAAGAGCTGGTAACGGTGTAATTCTTATCACTACGAAGTCTGGTGAGGGAGCGCAAAAAGGCATCGGGGTTTCCTTCACACAGAGTACTACGCTAAGTGTGCCCTATAATTATTTTGAATTACAGAATACCTTTACTACAGGTCAAAAGGGGCAGTTTAACGAATCGTCTTGGCAATATTGGTATGGTGCAAGAGCGGGTGTTGAAGCAGTGCAGTGGAATACCGATGGGCAGGCCCAACCTTTAGTAATGTACGATAATAGCTTACAAGATTTCTTTCAAACAGGGTTGTCGACCCAAACGGATGCCAGTATAAGTGGAAATTATGACCGTGGCAATTTTAATCTATCCATTAACCACATGAAAACGACAGGAATTACCCCAGGAATGGAGTTGAAAAGACTTGGATTTTCGTTGGCGACAAGTTACAATATAACGGATAAGGTAAAGCTTACTGCCAATATCACGATTTCTAAACCTACATCAGATAATTTACCATTGACGAACAACGGAAGTGATGATATATATATGGATATTTTCGCTAACGCACCCCATGTGAATATTAATGACCTTAAAGATTATTGGGAAGTAGAAGGTTCGCAACAAAGAAGAGCTGGAGCGCTCCCTAACAACCCATGGTTCTCTGCTTATGAAAGAGACAGAACCTTAGATCAGATCCGAGGCTTTGGTAATGTACGGTTAGATGTCGATATTTTACCTGGGCTAACCGCCATGGGCCGGGTGTCTTATAGTGCTAATAATGAAAAAATCGAGTCAATCTATCCTTGGTCTTATGACGGATTTGGGAGTTCTGCCGTGAAACCATTCGGGGCATACGAACAAACGAAGCTTGATGAAAGAGAGGCCAATCTCGATTTCTTATTCTCTTATGATAAAAAAATTGGTGACTTTAGAATTAACCCTTCCGTTGGTGGAAACTATTTGAATAGTAGAAATACAAGCCTTTATGGAGGTGGTGATGTTCTTACGTTACCTGGCTTATATACCTTGTCTAATGTTGCCAGGCCGGGGCTTGGTTATAACTCGGGCGTATTCGAAAAGGAAATTTACAGTCTGTACGGATTGGCATCCTTAAGTTATCGGGAAATGGTTTTCTTAGATTTGACCGCACGTAACGATTGGTCGAGTACGTTGCCAAAAGAAAATAGATCTTATTTCTATCCGTCGGCCTCACTAAGTGTGTTAGTTTCAGAAATGACTCAGATGCCAAGTTGGGTGTCCCTGGTCAAACTTAGAACGGGTTGGGCAGAAGTTGGAAAAGACACTGATCCGTATACCATAAATCCGGTGTTGAATCAAACTTTTTGGGGTAACGATATTCAATACTCCGTACCGGCGAGTTTGCCGAATACTGCGCTTAAGCCAGAAATAGCGACTTCTTATGAAGTTGGGGCCGACTTAGGTTTCTTTAGCAATCGAGTTGGATTTGAAGGAACTTGGTACAGGACCCAAAATAGAAACCAAATTATAGGGGTAACCACATCACCCATGTCTGGTTTCAGTAGTGCAACCATTAATGCGGGTAATGTTCAAAACACCGGTATAGAATTAGCTTTGAATACGGTGCCCGTGCGAACGGCGAATTTAGAATGGAATTTGGGTGTTAACTTTACCAAACAAGATAGTAGATTAGTCGAATTGGTAGACGGTATCGATAGAATTGGTGTGGGTAACGCAGGAAGCTTAACACAACAGACCTTTGTTGGCGGTATTATTGGCGACCTGTATTCAACCAGCGTGTTAAGAGTCGAATCAGGCGAATACGAGGGCTGGCCCATACTCGATAATAATGGAGGGTTGACATTTCAAAAAGACAATGCACTTAAACCAAAGGTGGGCAAGAGCACGAATGATTTTACCATGGGATTCAGTACTTCTGTAAAGTACAAGAATTTAACATTGGCTGCTAATATTGATTGGCGACAAGGTGGTAATTTCTACTCTGAAACCATGAAGCGGACAGCGCGTTCTGGTTGGGTTGATAAATGGCAAGGGGATGCCGGGACTTTTAGCGGGGTTTTGGGTTCTAATTCTTTTAACGGTGATCGCACCGCGCTTGCGAACGAAATTAAATCCAATCCTGAAATATATCAAGCTGATAATGTTTGGATAGGGGGTAGAGATGCACAAACTGGTGGTTTCGAGTACAACGGGTTTAACAATGGTTCGTTCTGGCCCGGGGTAGTAGATAATGGCGATGGTACCTATACCGAGAACTTTGGTGGTCCTGAAACGGTGTTGTTCGATGCTTATAAAGTCGTTGAACCAGGTGGTGGATTATGGGACGTGGGGTCTTCCTTTATGTATGACCTCTCTTTTGTCAAGTTGAGGAACATTACACTTACCTATGATATGCCCGAAAAATTTGCCTCAAGAATTTCGGCACAAAGGGTATCACTTTCTGTTTTTACAAAGAATATTATGTTGTGGAATGCAGCCGATATTGGTATTGATCCCGAACTTGCCTATTATCAAAATAACGGTTCTTACGATATAGGAAAAGAAAAATGGAATGCCCTCCCATGGGTTGCTCCCGTAGGATTTACAATTAATGTGACATTTTAAATAGATAAAAATGAAAAAGATATATAAAACTTTAAGATGGTCCGTGCTATCAATGAGTATGCTTGTCGCGTTCTCTTGTAGCAATTCGTTAGATGAGACCAACATTAGCTCCAACACCCTTCCGGAGGATAAAATTGACATTAGTTTTGTTCTTACTAATATACTGACCTCTACGGCTAAAAATGATGTTGAAACCAATTACAAAGCAAGAGAGGTAAGTGCGGGCAGCCAATACCTTCAGCGTGATAACGTTGATTTCTATAGTTTCTATTTTGTTTGGGACACCAAGAATTTTAATAGTTTTTTTCCGATCTTAACCAACAGCCAGTATATTTTTGACCGTGCGGAAGAGGAGAAGGAAGGTGATGAAAAGAAGTTTTACCAGGCGGTATCCCTTATTATGAAATCATATACTTATGGTTTTTTGACTTCGACATTTGGTGATATTCCATATTCAGAGGCTATCAATGGAGAAGAAAGAGGTGATGCCTTTGTACCGAAATACGATGCGCAAGAAGATATTTTCTTGGGCATATTATCTGACCTTTCAACAGCAAATGATATGCTAAAAGGTGTTGGCACCATCGGTGCGGTATCGAGTGCAGATGTGGTTTTCCAAGGCGATGCCGTCAAGTGGCGAAAATTTGCCAATTCATTGCGTTTGAGATATTGTATGCGTTTATCGGAAAAAACGCTTTCAGGTTTGGATCCTTCGGCCGAGATAGCCTCTATAGCCGCGAATCCTACTGAAAACCCTATTATGACCGATGCTGATGATAACGCCAAGGTTGAATGGATAGGTTCCGCTTCGGACAATAGCTTTCCCGGGGGGCCACTTTCCTATACTTTTAGATCGGAATTCTATCGCAGAAAACCGTCGTCTACTATTGTTAAAGACCTTATTGAATTAAATGATCCAAGATTAACTAAATGGATAAGACCGGTAGATGTTCAAATTTTCCCGAGTGCCACCGACGGAGTTGAGTTGGTTGACGGCAGGGTAAGGCGAAATACTACCGTAGATATTGACGGTAGAAATTCCGATGCAGATTTGACTAATGATGTGAATACTTCGTTGTTCGTCGGTCTAGGGGTAGCCCTTAGCGCACCAAATGATTACAACATGGGAAATACTGTTACCGATATCCGTTCTGGTATTACCGCGCTGGATCCCGATATATATTTAGGAGATTCCTCAAATCCACATATCTCTTACCTAACGAATATATATTCAGAGAATGCAAATGAATTGTCGGCAGTTATGCTTATGAGTAGTGCTGAAACCCAGTTTATTTTAGCGGAAGCCAGTGAACGAGGGTGGATTGGCGGTAGCCCTATGGATTACTACATCAGCGGAATTGAACTATCTTTTGATCGCTGGCAAATTGTTGATGGTGCCAGTGGTGCTGTATACGATGAAGGTAGCAATTCATTGGAGACTTTTGATAAGGCCGCTTATATTTCCAATGCCCAATCTATTTACACCAATGCAGCAAATAAAATGGAACCTATACTGCATCAAAAGTGGATTGCTGGGTGGCTAACAGCTGAAGCGTGGTTCGACTGGAGAAGAACCGGCTTACCAGAGTTGGAAAAGAATGTTATTGAGGGTGCAAATGGTCAAGATATACCTAAAAGGCAAATCTTGTCAGATCCCTTTAATGAAGATAACCTGACAGAGGCGACCGGTCGATTGCAACCAGCCGTAAATGATCAATGGTCATTAATGTGGTTATTACAATAGCTTAAAGAGTTTTCATTGAGTTTAGTTTTTCCAGGTCTGTATGATTTCATATAGGCCTGGATTTTTTGTGTTCTATTTATTCATACTTCTTTATAGCTCAGTTGAGAAATTTAGCGATAGAAGGTTAGTATGATTTTGGGGTATGATTTTCTTCGATTCGGAAAGGTTGGTGTTTTGAACCCGAATATTAAGTAAATGGGGTTAGTGTTGTGACTTTTAAATATTTCATTATGTGGGATGTCTTTTCTTACTAAGAAGTGCTTTTTAGGGTATGATAATTACGTTTAAAGTAAGTTTTTTCTTTATCAGATTCATGATCTGAACTAATGCAATATTAACCTTACATTAAATATATATCCAAATAAAAGTCAAAATGGGTAAAATATCACATGAATATAATATGATACTATATGTTTTAACACAATTTTTAGAATAAATTTGTTTCATAATTAAAACTAAACTGAATATTTATTTTAATCGATTAACTATGAAAAAAAGAAACTTACAATGGTTGGCGTTTCTTTTGTTAAGCATGTTTTGCGGTATTGCACATGCACAACAAGAGGTTACAGGAGTCGTCAGCAGTGTTGATGGAGAATTGTTACCCGGGGTTTCGGTAGTACTGAAAGGAACTATCACTGGGGTATCTACAGATTTTGATGGAAATTATAGTATTGAAGTACCGGGCAATGATGCCGTACTTGTGTTTTCCTATATAGGAATGACGACACAAGAAGTGATTGTGGGCAACCGTTCTACTGTAGATGTTACCTTAGCGGCATCGGCAGAGACATTAGATGAAGTGGTCGTTACCGCCCTTGGTATTTCCAGGGAAAAGAAATCCCTCGGATATTCGGTTGCTGAAGTTGATGGTGATGATATAACTACCGTAACCCAAGAGAATGCGCTGAATGCATTGAATGGTAGGGTTTCAGGGGTTCAGATAAATTCAACAGGTGGTGCGGGTTCTACCGTAAGTGTGATACTTCGGGGGGCATCTTCGTTAACTACCGACAACCAACCGCTATATGTTATTGATGGTGTGCCACTTTCAAGTGGCCTGACCAATATCGGTAGCGTCGGTAGCGGCGTTGCCGTAGATTATGGTGGTGGAATAGGTGATGTAAACCCTGATGATATTGCCAACGTCTCTGTTTTGAAAGGACCCAGTGCAGCGGCTCTGTATGGTTCTAGAGGAGCCAATGGTGTGATTATGATTACAACAAAATCAGGTAAAAAAAGTAAGGGCTTAGGTATTTCATTCAGTTCAAGTAATGTATATGAGACACCTAATAAATTTTTTGAAAAGAGTAATCTTTTTGCAAACGGAAGTCGACCTGATCCTAACACTTCTCAAATCGATGAGACTTCATCTGGGTGGGTAGGACCGGAATTGGATAAAGGCTTAAGCGCTATTCAATGGCCGTATACCGATGCAGAGATAGCAAGCGGTGTGGGGATTGCCACACCTTTAACTTCAAGAGGTGCGAACAATGCCAAGAACTTCTTTGAATCTGCATACACTTTGACCAATACAATTGCAGTAGAGAATAATACCGATCGAATGAATTATCGTATGTCTTATACCAATATGAGGCATGAAGGTTTTATTCCAAATTCTGATTTACGTCGTGATAATTTCGGTATCAATAGTAGCTTTGATGTCAATGACAAATTGAAGATAACTTCAAGCTTGAAGTATACTATTTCAGGGGCAGATAATCGACCGTCAACTACGGAAAGAAATGCAAACCCGTTGCAGGCCGTATATGATATTAACCCCCATATCGATATTCGTGATTTACGCGATTATTGGTTGGTAGAGGGTCAAACCCAGAATGCACCGTATAATTTTGGTGATGATCCATCTGATTTTGAATATAACAACCCCTATTTCATGGCTTATGAAATAAATAATGGTTTTGAGAGAAAAAGATTGATGGGGAATATTCAAGCAGATTATAAGTTTACAGATAAACTTTCTTTAATGGTGCGCTATGCATACAATGATTCGCAAGAAGAAAGGGAAACAAAAATATCAAGCGGTTTTAGTAGGGAAATCAATGGCGCCTATGGGTTACAATACTTGAACGGCGTTGAGAGCAATGCTGATTTTTTACTCTCGTATACCGATAAATTGAGTGAAAATTTTGATTTTGGTCTTTCCGCTGGTGGTAACGTAAGAAATGTAAATACGAGTTACGTTTCAACCCAGACCAAAAATGGTGGGTCAGGTTTGATTATTCCAAACTTATTCCTCTTGTCGAATATTGCTGCTGACAATATCGATTATAATGAAACACAATCAAAAGAGCGTGTAAATAGTTTGTATGCCTTAGGTAATATTAGCTATAAAGACATGGTGTATGTAGATGCAACCCTTAGAAACGATTGGTCAAGTACCTTGCCAGGAAGCGAAAACAGTTTCTTATACCCTTCTGTTTCTTCTAGTTTTCTAGTGAACAACATATTTGATATGGGTAATAATGTATCTTTATTTAAATTACGTGTTGGTTGGGCACAGGCTGGTAATGACACTAGTCCACACAATTTGTATGCTATTTTAAATAATACCGGCGATTGGGGCACAGCTTCTCAGTTGGCTGTAAATGCGGCATTAAAAAACGATGAAATTAAGGCTGAACTTAACACTTCGACTGAATATGGTGTTGATTTATCCCTTTTCAAAAATCGTTTGAATATGGATTTTACGTATTATGAATCGAATAACGAAAATCAAATATTTCAAAAAGCCCTGCCAATATCGTCTGGTGCGACAAGTAAACTATTTAATGCAGGGAACTTAAACAGTAAAGGTTTTGAAGCTAGTTTAGGAGGTGTATTGATAGACAGTGAAGATTTACGTTGGAATATGAATTTAACCTACACGACTAACAAAACGATTATTACCGAATTGGCCGAAGGAACCGATTATGTAAATTTTTGGAGTCAAGCGAGAGGTGGTGCATATACGTGGGTTGGTGAAGAAGTAGGCCAGATTGTCGATGCAGATTTTGTACGTGTAGAGGACGAAAACTCACCTTATTTCGGATGGCCTTTATTAGATGATGAGGGTTGGGAGAACAGCGATAGAACGTTGTCCAATGAAGATGGTACCCGAGCAGCGGCAGTAATTGGCAACTATAACCCCGATTTTAAAGTAGGCCTTCAAACATCGATCCAATACAAGAATTGGAATTTATCAATGAACTTCGATTGGAGAAATGGTGGACAGTTTGTTTCTCAAACGCATCGATATGGAGAGTCAGATCTTCAGACAACAAGATGGTTAGATAAAGTATATGATCTTAGCGATGTTGGGGACATACCGACCTACATCAAAGAAAATGCAGATATATTCTTGTCTCCAGATGGTGATTTCTACCCCCTCGTTGGTGGGCCAACTGCCGAATACGGTGGGTTTCCGGTTGATGGTTTAAATGATGGTGTTTTCTTGCCGGGTGTTATCGGTTCTTATGACGACGATGGTAACTTTATAGCCGATCAAGAAAACATCGGTGGGCCTGGCACGCAGTACCATACTTATGGTGATCAGTATGGATGGGATTTTACCAGAAACGCAACTTTTGATGCTGATTATGTAAAGCTTAGACAAATTTCAATTGGTTATTCCTTCCCGAGCAAAATTGCTGAGAAATTAGCAATGCGAAATTTATCACTTTCCCTATTTAGTCGTAATATTATTTTATGGACCAAAGCGGGTATCAATATCGATCCAGAATCTGCTTTTCAATATTCCAACGGTAATCTCTCACAAGGTGTTGAAAGATATAATATTCAGCCTTGGTCGATACCAGTAGGTATAAAATTAAACGCAAGTTTCTAAAAAAAATAAAAAAATAAGAATATGAAATTAGTTAAAAACATAGCACTACTATTTCTATTTGCTCCATTGTTAGTTATAGTTTCTTGTGATGATGGACTTGTTGAAATAAATGAGAACCCAAATGGGGTAGAGGCCAATGTGGTCGACCCCAATTTGTTAATCAGTTCGGTAATGACCGGTTTGGCAACAAGCACTACGAGTAGAGGTTACTCAGGGGATACTGGGGCTGGATCACAGTTTATACAGAAAGATTCTTGGTCGAGTAATCGTTACGACTGGGAAACAGGCTCTATTTGGAATTCAAATTACGGATTATTACGCACCAACAAGGTGGCGTACGAGAGAGCCGTAGAACTTGGATTACCTTTTCATGAAGGTGTAACTTTGATATTAAAATCAATGTTGTTCGGTAATTTAACCGATTACTATGGTGATATACCCTATTCCAATGCATTACTGGGCGCAAATTTTGAAGATGAACGACCAGTATATGATTCTCAGGAAGCGGTGTATAAAGGCATTATTGCTGATTTAGAAACGGCTTCCAGTCTGTTGGGCGCTACAAGTTATGAGGGAGTGATAGCGGATCAAGACGTATTTTACGGTGGTGATGCTTCAAAATGGCAAAAATTAGCCAATTCTTTAGCCTTACGCTACTATATGCGTTTATCGGAAAAACTACCTGCCTTTTCGCAAGCAGGAGTTACCAGTACTTTGGCAAAGCCGTTGATTAGCGAAATTGATGATGAGTTGGTACTAAGCTATATCGGAGGTATTGATAGTCAATCCTGGCCTAGTAGTGGCCAGTTTGGTACAGCTTCTGATTTTTACAGGGTTAAACCTTGTACAACCTTAACAGATAAGTTAAAGGAGCTTGATGATCCAAGAATTGCTATTTGGTTTGCGCCGGTAGTAACACCAACTAAAGTGGTACCTGCAGCGGAAGTACCCGGTGGAGGTGATATTGCTGAAGAAGACGGTGTTCGTTACATCAACGAAGAAACTTTAGATGCCAATGATTATGCAATATACAATCAAGCGACTTATGCTGCAGATTTGGAAGCGGGTAAAAAGCTAATCGATACTAGTAGTGTTTATGTTGGATTGCCTGTGGCCGTAAGTGCCGTAGATCCCTATGAGTATAACTTAAACTCGGAAGGTTCAAGAGGGGGTACAAATGCCTATGTATCAAGAATGAACGAAGTTTTTAACCAGAAAGATGATGGTGGAAATCTTTTAAAATCTAGATTGTTTTCTTATGCAGAATTATCATTCTTAAAGGCCGAAGCAGCAATTAGAGGCTGGGGTTCAGATGCCGAAGGTAATTACTTGGAAGGCATTAAAGCATCGCTAGATGTTTGGGGGGTTGGCGATACCTATTCCGATTATATTATGAATGCAGGAGTTGCCTTCGAAGGCACTTTAGAGCAGGTTATGGAGCAAAAGTGGATTGCCAATATGTTCAACGGTGATGAGGCTTATATGGATTGGAGAAGAACCGGGCTACCTGATTTGAATGCGGGTCCTTTTGCTAGAGAAGATGTTATGCCTTTAAGATTTATTTACCCAGATGATGAAATTAATACAAATACTGCCAATTATACCACAGCGGCATCTTCATTGGAAGGTACTTCATATAGCACAACGGATCCTAATGACAGCCCTTATGCTAGACCATGGATCGTACAAGGTGTTGCTACCCCATGGTAGTATTGCAGCTTAAAATAAGAGTTAGTTTTATTGTTTTACATATTGTTATTTGAGTTAATTAGTTGTGAATTACCTGGGGAAACCCAGGTAATTTTCTTTACAGTAAATACGAATTTAGTGGCACTTTTAGGACCAAAAGTGTAGCGACCATTATATGAAGTGATCAAGGAATAAATTTTAAATATGCATAATAAATTACAGCTTCGTTTTATATTACTTTGTTTCGTATTTGTCTCTTTGCAGATATGGGCACAAAAAGTAAATAAATTTCCAAGTAAAACAGATCCGCTCCACCAGAAGGTGGCCCAGTATGATAAATTGATGCGGGGCAATCATTGGAACGAGGGTGCGATTATGCAGCACGTTATTTTTCCTCCAGCAGGTCTAGATAGACCCATTGTCGGTTCTCAAGCTGACTGTTTAGACCCTACCTCCGAAATGTTGGCCGCCTATTCCCATAAATATGCGCTCACAAAAGACAAAAAAGATAGAGAAATAGCCAACCAGATATTTGAAGCGGTATTAAAACTAGAGAGGGTAACCGGGGTGAGTGGTCTCGTTGCACGTAGTTTTAATCAAACCGACGAACCTTTATGGCATGAAGAAGTTATGTGGTACCATGAATGGCATCAATCAACATCAATGCCCGGATACCGATGGTTGGGAGATTTAAGTGCAGATAAATTCACTTCGATTTTCTATGGGGTAGGAACTTTTTGGGAAATCTGTGCCGACGAAGAATATAGACAAAAAGCCGCTGGTTTATTGGATCGTTTTATTGGACGAATCATAGACAACAATTTCAAGCTTACGGATCTTGATGGTAAAATGACATTATGGGGCAACTTCTGTCCCGATCTTCCTCACCAACCGCTTAATTCTTTAGAAATGTTAGCCGCGCTTAAGGTTACTCATCGTATAACAGGTAAAGAACGTTTTAATGCAGCCTACCATATGCTTATTGATCGCTATCATTATGATGATCATCAAATAAATTCTAAAATTTTATTCCCTGAAGAGTGGAGAAATGTTGGTGATGATTATCATGCCGCACGCTCCCTATACATGTTGATGCGCTATGAAGACGACCCAAATTTGTTGAATAAATACAGAATGAATTTAAATCGACATTGGTACGATTGGAAAGACATAGAGTTTACTTGGGAAAGTACCATTTGGTTTATTATGGTTTATAAAGTACTGACAGGTGAAGATATTATAACCGCAGAGAAAGAACAGGCCATTAAAGATATGTGGGGATTCGAACGTCGCACAAAAGAGTTCAATATTCCTCAAAAAGACGGAAGTTTTAAAAAGGTAAAATCGGAAGAAGAGGGAACCGCCGCGGCTATGATCCGAAATTATTGGTTCGGTAGGTATTACGGTATTATAGATGAAAAATGGTAAATTAAAATTGTAGGAATGAAAATATTTTTTAGCACCCTTATTGTTTTAATTGGTACATCGGCAATTTTTTCACAAGATTTGGCCGAGCCACCGGAAGGCATGGTTTTAGTAGCTGAGGGAGGGTTCATTATGGGTAGTCAATACGGTGACCATGATGAGAAGCCGCAACAAATTGCATTTACGAAAGCTTTCTTTATTGACAAGTATGAGATAAGCAATACGGAGTTTTCCAAATTTGATTCCAGCTTTAAGTTTCCAGCTTCAAAAAAAGATAATGCCGCAATCGTTACGTGGTCTCAAGCCGATGCGTACGCCAAATGGGCCGGAAAGCGTTTGCCTACCGAAAAAGAATGGGAAAAAGCCGCAAGGGGCGTTGATGGTCGGGTATTTCCTTGGGGAAATACTTATGACAATACGTACGTTATTTGGGATCAAAAAAGTACGAGGGGCACTTCGATTGCGAAACCTGCGAGTCCGTATGGTTGCTTTGACATGGCAGGAGGGGTATGGGAATGGACAGCCGATTGGTATAAACCCTATCCTGGCAACCAACATCCAATGGAACAGTATGGTGAAAAATATAAAGTGATGCGCGGCGGCTCGAATTTTAATAACCATTCGTTTATTCGTACCTCGCAGCGGTATTATTTATTGCCCGAAAAAATCAGTAATTATCCGGTAGGGTTTAGATGCGTGTTGGACGTACAAAAGAAGTAGCAATCGAGAATTTGAATTTAAATAAAGAGCAATGCCAAAAGTGATATTATTTTTATTATTAATCGGTTTGAACTTTGCTTGTGCCGATCAAGGGAATGATAGGTTAGAATTAACCGATGCGACTATTTTAGTATCTCCGGGTATTAAAGACCCGATACGTGAAACCGCGGGCAATGTTTTGGTCGAGGAAGTTGAAAAACGTACTACAATTGAGTTTGTCAAGGCAACTGATTGGGATTCCAACACTATAATTGCCTTGGCTTTACAAGACGACACCGAGCTCTTTGAACAAAAGATTCCTGATTTCATGGGAGCCGATAGAACACCAATAAAAAAGGAAGGCTTTCGTATTGTTCATGAGCAAAATGGGAATAAGGATATTTTGTGGATTATTGGGGCAGATGCTAGAGGGGTACTTTATGGCATTGGTAAACTGTTGCGAATTGCTGAAATGGAATTAGGACGCATCAAGGTTGCAAAGGCCCTGGATATTGTTTCTGCTCCGGAATATGCACTACGTGGCCATCAATTCGGATATCGAAGAACAGCGAATTCTTGGGATGCTTGGACGGTCGAACAATTCGATCAACATTTTCGGGAACAAGTGTTGTTTGGTGCCAACAGTTTTGAAAATATTCCTTTTCAAGACCCTTCTTCCAGTGTGCATTTTAAGGTAGACCCTCAAGAAATGGAAGTTCGGTTGAGCGAAATATGTGAAAAATATGATGCTGATTATTGGGTGTGGACCCCTGCCCCACATGATCTAAAAGTCCCAAATGCCCATGAAGAAGGGCTAATTGAGCAAGCGGCATTTTATGCCCGATGCCCAAGACTAGACGGAGTATTTGTTCCAGGTGGCGACCCAGGTGAAAATCATCCTTCCGAATTGATACCTTACCTTAAGGATTTATCCGTACTATTAAAAAAATACCATCCCGATGCAGGAATATGGGTATCCCTACAGGGCTTTAATGAAGAAAGGGTTGCTTATTTTTTTGAATATCTGAAAACCGATAATCCTGATTGGTTAAGAGGTCTTGTTTATGGGCCAAGTAGTCCGCCAATTGATTTAGAGCGTGAACTTTTACCTGAAAAGTATCTCCACCGTTTTTATCCTGATATCACCCATACGGTACGGTGTCATTATCCGGTAGAGCGATGGGATCAGGCTTTTGCATTGACCTTGGGTCGAGAACCTTGCAATCCGTTGCCACTTCAATATACCAAGCTGTTTAAAAGAGATATCGGTTATACCGATGGTTTTATAACGTATTCCGATGGTTCTCACGATGATGTAAATAAGGTGTTGTGGAGCCAATTGGGCTGGGATCCCAACCAAGATGTACACGAAATTATTTATGAGTATTGCCAGTTCTTTTTTGGTCCGAAAGTCGCAGAAGAAGCTGTTAAAGGAATTTTTGCCTTAGAGCAAAACTGGGTCGGTCCCGCCTTGGGTAATGAGGTTATTACTGAAACCTTGACCCTTTGGCAAAATATGGAAATCAAACATCCAGAGTTGACCGATAATTGGAGGTGGCAGCAATTGGTTATGCGCGCTTATTACGATGCTTATATCAAGGAGAGACTGGCCTATGAAAAAGGTCTCGAATCGAAAGCCTATGAAGTTCTTGCAAATGCTGATGTGATAGGGGCGGAGAAAGCTATGAACGATGCACTTGCGTATTTGAATAAGGCGGATACCGAACTGGTTTCCCAAAATTTAAAGCAGAAAGTTTTTGAATATGCCGAGGCACTTTTTCACGCTATTGGGGCACAGACCAGTGTGCCAAAATATAATGCGAAAAGTGCTGAACGTGGTGCTATCCTAGACTTTATAGACTACCCTTTGAATAATAGGTGGTGGCTAGAAGATGAATTTAAAAAGGTGAAAAAAAGCTCCTCCGAAAAAGAAAAATTGGCGAGACTCGAATTTATTAGAACGTACGAATTTCCTGGCGAAGGTAGTTTTTACGATAACATTTCGAGCGCCGACGCCAAACATGTGACCTCTGAAACTGATGATGCTATTGATTATTTATGGGAAAATGACGGTATAAATAGAAAACGACTCTCGACCCAATTATTCCAATTTACACCTACGTTAGAATATGATGAACTTGATGCCGATGCAAATTATCTCATACGTGTGTCAGGATATGGAGAGGCGCTTTTACGGGCCAATGGCCAAAGACTGAAACCTACGAAGTATGAAAAGGGATTTGAGGAATTTAAAGAATTTCCCCTGCCAAAAAATCTGATTCAAGATGGAAAATTAAAGATCACTTTTGATAAACCCGATGAGGAACACTTGAATTGGAGAAAACAATCTAGAGTCACCGATGTATGGGTGTTAAAACAATAATAGATATTCTTTAGTATTTTGTACCGAGACTGTTGTTCTTATACTTTAAGCAAAACAATACGAAATAAATGATGGACCAAACGAATTCAAAAGAACCTTTGGCTTACTATGTAGGTTTAGACATTGGCGGTACCAAATGTGCCGTAGTCTTGGGAGATGATGATTTCAATATCTATGAAAAAGTATTTTTTGAAACAAAAGTAGCACGTGGTCCTACCGTTATCATAAATGAATTTAAAGCACATATTCATCGAATTTTTGAAAAATACGATCGCGATAAACTGTTGAAAATTGGAATAAGTTGTGGCGGTCCGCTTAATTCGAAAAAAGGATTGATAAAATCACCACCAAATTTACCGGGCTGGGATGATATTCCTATCGTCGATATTCTTGAAAAAGAATTCGGGGTAGGGGTAGCTCTTCAAAATGATGCCAACGCCTGTGCACTTGCGGAATGGATGATGGGGGCGGGGGTAGGAACCGAAAACATGGTCTTCCTGACCTTTGGAACCGGCATGGGGGCGGGACTCATATTGAACGGTAAAATATATTCCGGCACCAATGACCTTGGCGGCGAAGTGGGCCATATCCGTTTGGCCGATGACGGACCTATAGGTTTTGGCAAAGCAGGGTCGTTTGAAGGTTTCTGCAGTGGCGGGGGTATTGCAAGATTGGCCCAAAGTATCGTAACACATAAATTAAAAAACAATATTGCCGTTGGGTTTTGCCCAGTTGCGGAAGACATTGAGGCGATTACTGCCAAATCTGTTTTTACTTCAGCGCTGCAAGGCGATCGGGTAGCTTTGGAAATTGTGAAAATTTCTGCAGCATATCTTGGTAAGGCATTGGCTATACTTATCGATACCTTAAATCCTGAATGTTTTGTAATCGGCAGTATTTATGCGAGAAATGAAGCATTGCTGAAACCGTTGGTGTATGAGGTACTCGAGATAGAGGCCATTCCCGAGGCCCTTGATGTATGTCGCATTTTACCGGCCAAGTTAGGTGATAAAATTGGAGATTATGCGGCGTTGGGTGTAGCCATGCAATAAACCAGGGAACCTGAAAAAAATAAAAATTAATATGAATAACCTTAATGCTGAAAAATATGAAGGCACCTATGAACGTAGATGATATAGCTGAAAATTTAGTGCAGCGATATCCGGCACTTGAAATCTGTAGGAAATCGGTAATAAAGGCTGGTGAAGTATTTGTCGAGTGTTATCAAAACAAGGGTAAACTATTGGTTTGTGGTAACGGTGGCAGCGCTTCCGATTCGGATCATATTGTTGGGGAGTTGATGAAAAGTTTTTCAAAAAAACGTCCGCTTACCACTGAGTTCGGCAAAAAACTTGAAGAAAGTTCAGGAGAAAGAGGAGCGTTATTGGCTTCCAAATTAGAAAGAGGGTTGCCGGCAATTTCATTAAATGCCCACGGTGGTTTGATTTCCGCGATTTCAAATGATATCGGAGGAGATTTCATTTTTGCTCAGCAAGTGTTGGGTTATGGCGAAAAGAATGATGTTTTATTGGCGATCAGTACTTCGGGGAATTCCGTCAATGTTTTAGACGCCTGTATTACTGCAAAGGCTTTGGGTATGAAGGTCGTTGGTTTGCTTGGGGAAACGGGAGGTAAGATCAAGGCGTTATGTGATGTGGCGGTATGCGTCCCTGCTACAAGTACCGCGGCGGTACAAGAGTACCATTTGCCCATTTACCATGCCCTTTGTATTATGGCCGAAGAGACTTTTTTCTAGCACATTGAGTACTAATGCTTCATATAACTGCAATTAAAGAAACGACTTAACAAATGCGCATTTTAAAAATTTCAGGTTCCTTATGCATCATGGTGTTTCTTTTCATGATAAGTTGTAAAGAACAAGTTGCGTCTAAAAACGACATAATGACCGAAAAACAGCTCACCTTCAATGCAAAGACCCATGCTTTGGATAACAATGATAACTTTTCTCCAGACGGACGCTTTTTATGCTATGATACCCGATACATGGTGTTCAATACCAACTTGGCGAATTCAAAATCAGTAGAAAAAGTGTCCTTGGAAACGGGAGAGGAAACAGTATTGTGGCAACCCGAATCTGTTTCAGGAGAAAATGCCGCTCCTGGTGTTGCCGCGGTTTCTTATCATCCAACGGAAAACAAGGT
The DNA here is from genome assembly GCF_963975415.1 of uncultured Kriegella sp. Taxonomy (NCBI): domain Bacteria; kingdom Pseudomonadati; phylum Bacteroidota; class Flavobacteriia; order Flavobacteriales; family Flavobacteriaceae; genus Kriegella; species uncultured Kriegella sp. The sequence goes on along the minus strand of NZ_CAXBGN010000001.1, from coordinate 372,471 downwards.
AGTTTTTATTCATGGGCCACAATTGGAAGAGGTTGAAGATAGGGGATATTATGATATAAGAAACCGAAATGGGGCACTTGTTAGCGCCGACGGAAAAGGAGAATTCTCTATTGCCGACTTAAGGGATGTAGCCACCGATAGGCCAACGATCCCGGGAGCGCAACGTGGGGGTACACATCGTCATGAATATTCGAAAAATGGAGAACGTATCGGATTTACCTACGATGACTTTTTACAGCAAGATTACGATCGTACCATTGGCTATATGGAAGCCAATGAAAATGCACCTGAGGGATTTGGCCATTATTTTGCGGTATTATTGAAACCTGCAAAAAAAGGCAAATCAAAACCAGGGGAGATTGAAAAGGCCTATGGTGATTCTTGGGTTGATTCTTTGGGTTCAAAACGCGCTTTTATCGGAAAAGTACGTGCCACGAACGGAATTGATTATGAAACATCCCTTTTTATTGCCGAAATACCGGCTTCAACGGAAATTACTTCTGCCAATTCGGGTGATGCCAATACATATCCGGAGCCTCCGAAAGGTATCTCAATTAAGAGGTTGACACATAGCACAAGCGATGAAGGTATTGTGCGAGGATCATATTCGGGTAAACGAATTGCCTATTTATCCAAAGATGAGAAGGGCGTACTGCAAGTCTTTGTTATTGCTGTTGATGGTTCAGACAAAGCAAATGACCCTGATAAAAGACCGATACAGGTGACAAATTATAGCTCAGATGCCGGTAATGTGCGGTGGCACCCTTCCGATAAATGGTTGTTTTCCATTAGTGATGGAAAAGTTTACGCCAGTTATGTTGGTGGCTCGACCGATTTCGGAAAGTCGATTTTGTTGACTCCCGATGATTTGATCCGGGAGGCATTGGTGGTATCTCCCGATGGAAAAATACTTGCATACAATATCGATATTCCCGATACAACCGAATCACGAATAATTGACGGAAAACAGAGCAATACATTTAAGCAAATATTTATTTTCGAACTCCGTGACGCTCTCATTCCGTAAGCCGAATCAACACAATCTTAAATACTAACAACTTAATTCTACTCTATTGAAAAACGCGACACAAAACAAGAATTTTAGGGGAGCTTTTGCCCTGATGACCACACTTTTTTTTATTTGGGGGGCCATAGTCTCGCTGAACGATATTTTGATTCCGCACTTCAAAGGTTTGTTCGATATGAACTATACGGAGACGATGCTGATACAGTTCTGTTTTTTTGGGGCGTATTTTTTAATGGCGGTTCCGGCCAGTTTGCTTATTGAGCGTATTGGATATAAAAAAGGTATTTCTGCCGGATTGATTACAATTGGTTTGGGAGCACTATTGTTTTTGCCTGCTTCATGGGCTGTTTCGTATCCTTTATTTTTATTCGGATTGTTCACCATGGCCACGGGTAGTGTGATTTTACAGGTAGTAGCGAACCCTTATGTGATTATTTTAGGAAAACCCGAAACCGCTTCAAGTCGATTAAATTTGGCACAAGGCATCAATTCTTTGGCCACAACGCTAGCTCCCTTGGCAGGAGGCTTTTTGATATTGGGCCACTACAATACGCCGAAAGAAGCTGCGGCTGCCGTAGAAGGCCCATATGTCGGTCTGGCGATTTTTGCCTTTTTGATCGCTACCATTTTCTTTTTCTTGAAATTGCCGAAGGTGTTGGAAACCGATGGGGTAAAGGTTAATGGTAATGTATTAAAATTTAGACAATTGCGATTGGGGGCTATTGCTTTGATGCTTTATGTGGGTGCCGAAGTAGCCATTGGAAGTTTTATAGTAAATTTTTTAGGGGAGGAGAATATTGCTGGTTTTGCTGAGAAAAAGGCCGCAACATATATTCCGATTTATTGGGCAGGGCTGATGGTAGGTCGTTTTCTGGGGTCTGCTATTTTACAAAAGGCCAGTTCCCAAAAAGTATTGTTCACTTCGGCCTTGGCCTCTGTTTTACTGCTTGCCGTAACCATACTCACAAATGGCTATGTGGCTATGTGGGCGATGTTGGCCGTTGGTCTGTTTAACTCGATAATGTGGTCCAATATATTTACATTGGCGGTCAGTGGTCTGGGGAAATACACGAATAAAGCTGCCGGTATCTTGGTGATGGCGCCCGTTGGCGGAGCTATTTTGCCACTACTGCAAGGAGTTTTGGCCGATATGCCGTCAATTGGCCTTCATCTCTCCTATATTTTACCACTTTTATGTTACGCGTTTATTATTTATTATGCAGTAAATGGTTATAAACCAGGTGCCAATGAATTGGCGCAGGTCGAAGCGCACAATTAGTGTTCCGCTGAAAAAACAAGAAGCACCTGTTTAAATTTGATTGCCGAATTTAATAGCAAGGTAAAATTTAAACAGGGGCTATTTTTGGTGCTTATGCCATTGTTTCAGTGAGGAATTAAATTATGATATTTCGCAAAATAATACGGCAAAAGATAGAAAGTACCTTCATGTTCCGAGTAGCCGTTTCCTTCTGAATCATGAAGGTCAAAAGCATCTCTGTCTAACCGTACGTGTCCGCGTTCATCAATAGGAAGCGCATAAGAGTCTACGCGCCAACCCATATCGGCCTCCTGAGCCGGAGTAGGGTCGAAAAGTACATCGAGACGATGGGTGTTGTCCATTTCGTATCCGATAAGATCAAGGGGAATACGTTGTAAGGTTTCTTTAATGTACTTGGTGTCAAGACTGCTTTTTCCGTATCGATCAATGACATATTGTGAAAATAAAGGATTCTCTTTGAACAAGGTACTAGGTTTAAAATATCCTTCGTCTACTTTTTTACTAAAGGTATTCGCCAATGCTCCATAAAGTCCATCCCAAAAAGCATTCTTTTGTTTGCTAATGTTCAACCAGGCATATTCTAGGGAAATGCGGTACATCATCAGTAGCTCGGGATCCTTTTCATAATTTATTAAACCATAAAAGCTCATCAATCCCAGGTTATTGTCCCATGGCACAACATTCTCAGGAGGGAAAAACTCTTTGGGGTGCATGGCATTGATATGGTAATTTTCTTCATCACGAAGCATTTTGGCGACCTCATCATATTTGGGGTCTTCGGTAACATGACTGGCTACATTGAGAAAGGATAGCATCATCATAGAATTTAGCCCGCGTTGATCCCATCCCCAAATGGAGTTAAAATAATCGGGGTCAAAGCTGCCCCAACGTGTGGGTTTACCATCGTAATCGACCAATTTAAAGCTATGTCGAATAAGATGATCGGTAACATCGGCAACTACTTGTTTCACGGCCGCCTTCTCTTCTTGGGTTTCGGCGACAAGGTCATAGTAGATGCCATAATAGAAGTAATGTCCCGCCAATTCATCAGAACTGGTATCGCATTTCCACCTGTATTGGCCATCGTCACTTAATGGAAACCGGGGAAAGATATCTTTCCAGAAGGGGTCATTTTTTTGGTGTCTTTTATTGTATTCCTTATTATATTGTTCGTTAACAGGCTCATGCCAATCAACGGGAATGATAACCCGGGCGGGAAACCCTGGTTCGGGAGTAATGTCGACCAACCACTTTACGGCCTTAAAACTTCTATCGGCTATTTCTTTGGCCTCCTTATCTCCTGTGATGGCATATCTAAAAGCTTGAGCCGCTCCGTACATAGAAGTGTATTGGCCATCATTATCCGAAATGGCAAGTTGGTAACTATCAATGTTAAATTGCTCGCGAAGCTGATTTTGACAAATAAATCCCATTCTGGTATGCCTTTCCTCCGTTTGCTGGGTGAAATAAGCTGCTTTTTCCTCATAGGTTATCTCCTTGGAGACAATTTGACCTATACCCTTATCCGTTGCAATCCACGCACTACCATCTTTGGCTACGTCAATATCGTTTACGCGATTGTCAGGTAGCCAACGCCGTGTAGAACGATAGTAGAAATAGTCGTTTTCGGCTCTTATGGCCCCATTTTCAGTGCCGAACCATACTTCACCGCTTGGTCCGGCCGAAGCACAGGTAAATTGGGTATAAGGTACACCTTCTTTGCCTGTGAACAATTGCCATGTGCCATTAGTGTACTTCCCAATACCTTCTTTTGACCCAAACCATAAATTGCCATCTGAATCAATTACTAAGGCCGCCACTTCTTTCAATGCCCAGCTATAGGTTTCGTCGGCAGGCAATACTTGGGTCCATTTCTTTTTCCCGGTTTTCCGGAAGAGACCATTGTCACAACCGATATAGGTAGCGCCCTTATAAGTAGCTTCGGAACGTATTTTTCCCGCTCCCTCAGGTAATTTTTTGAATTTAGATAATGATTGTATCTCAGGGTTTCTTTTTGATTTTATCCATTGCTCACCGTTCCATTTATAGACTTCCCCAGAGGCTATTGCAAAGGGTATATTGTCACTGATTTGTATTTTGTTGATGACCCCAGGGGGTAGTCCCTGTTCGCTACTATGAATAACGGCAACATCTTGTCGAAATTTATCTTGCCCCCAAATTGCTGTAAATGAGGATTGTAGAATGGCTATTGAAATCAGTACAATGGTTCGCATATGGAATCGAATTGAATGGTGTATTTTTTTGCAACCTATGCTGCTGATTACTTATTGGGCGCGCTAATTACTCCTAAATAGCGGCCCATCCAGTAGGGAAGAAGCCAAATGTCTCCTGCCGAATATTCTTCTCCACCATCATTTCCAATTTTATCTAGCCGAAACATATTTCCGTTATGGCGTTGCACCCGTCTTTCGTCGGGAGGTAATACTTCTTTTGTGGTCTGCTCCCTAAAGTTGGGTGCTATGAATTCAATGTCTTTTCTGTGACTGTTTTTTATATCCCAGGTAACCATATCCAATGGGTGTTCTTTAAGGTACCATATCGCCTCCCCAAGGTCAAATTCCGAAGCACCTGTCAATGCTGTCATAATGTTCCAAGCTCCTTCTTTTTCAGGTCTTTCAACTTCCCAATGTTCAAGAATAGATTCTTTGAACTTTGTTTTAAGCGTATCATTAAAAGCGTATTTGTATAATCCCCAATACCCCACAAAATACATTTCGTCATCAGAATGGTTCCACGATTCAGACAACATCTTGCTCCAATCATCTGCGTCGTCAGGGGCAGGGGCTACATCTTTCATAGGCCACATAAGGTTTTCGAGATAACCATGGTTATCCATTAGATCGAAAGCTTTTTCTTTATATTTTTCTTTTCCTGTGAAATGGTAGGCCGTCTGTAACATCCCAATAATATTGGAAGAGTTTATTTTTCGATCGCCTACCATCTTCGGTCTGGCATTTACATACTCAGGATTCCATTTGCCCCAAGTAGTTGGCTTTCCGTCAAAATCAACCATATACATGTCATTCCGAACAATATGGCTCATCAAGGTGTCGATTAAGGTTATGGCACGATTTTTTAAATCATTATCCATCAATTCGGCCATAACCCCGTAGGCAAAAATATGGCCGATGGCTTCATCACTGCTGGTAGTCGATTTCCAGTCCCACTCAGGGTCTTCAGAGTGTTGCCATCGGTCTGGGTCGTGTAATTTGTCAATATAACCACTGCGCTCAAAAGAGCGGGAGGGAAATCCTGGTACCGAATTGATACTGAACAACCGCTCCATTGCTTCCATTGCTTCACGACAGTTTTGGAGTGCATCGGCCGATTTGGTAACCGAATAACGAAAAACCTCACCAGCAAGATACATCGTTGTCCATAGGCCATCATTATCAGAATCTGAAAGTCGGCCCGAATCAATATTTCCATGGTCTAAATCGACCAAAGTCGAATTGAATCCTAAGCGGATATGTCGATTTCGTACTTGTGATTCATAGTATTGGGCTTTGTCGTGAAGCGTCATTTCTTCGAAGACGATTTGGCCAAGACCAGCATCGGTCAATATCAAAACTGAACCATCTATACCTTGGGCAATATGTTTTACGGCATTGCCCGGCAACCAACGCTTTCCATAGTAGTAATCGAATTTGCCATCATCGCGTAATTTAAAGGCACCTTGGGAAGAACCGAACCAAAGTTGACCGTTCACGACAGCAACCGAAGTTATATCATTAGCCGGTAATTTATTTTGAACTTCCCCTATTTTCTTGACTGTTCTTGAATCTATCTCGAAATAACCGTCTAATGTGCCAACAACCAATTTGTCGTCAATAAGGGCAAAAGAAGTTAATTTCTGTTCTTGAGGCGTTGTTTTTAAGGTGTTGGTGGTAGCATCAAAACTCGAAATGCTTTGCGCTCCCAAAACCCAAAATGTTTTTTTTGCGGAATTATAGTTTATCTCTAATATTTGGTCATCGATTTCTTCTTTCCAAGGAGCCTTGTCCTTTGATAGGAACTGTAACGACTTTCCATCACTGATCAAGAAATCGAAATCATCCCCTGCGGCCAATATTTTAGCGTTGGGTAGGTCGTGGGAAAGATAAAGGCTACCTGCCCAAGCATTGCTCAAGACCGCTTTGTCATCTAAATAGACAAATTGATTTTGGTACGTAGTAAAGCCACTTATATTTTTATCGGTAAGCGGACGGTACGTTTTGTCTTTCATCAGAATGCCCGGATACAAAAATTGCCCATCATGGGTGCGTAGCATTCCTTCGGAGGAGTGTACCTGAATAACACCATTTCTATCCATATGGACTTCTGAAAAATCCACATCTGAAGCGTTATACTTTATACTATAATCTTGAATATATGGTACATCTTTATAAACGGGCATTGAAGAAACTACCTCTTTTTCTTCTTTTGGACTGGCACACGATAAAACTAGCAATGAAAATACCCAAACGTAGTACTGGTTTACTTTTCTCATAGAAACATCAAAATTTAGTTAGTTTGTTGATGGGTATATCGACCATTTAGAAAACAGCTTAAAACCCTTTTACAAATTAACTTTTTTTTGACGTTTTTTACTTCCTATATATTGTAAGGTTTACACGGTATATTAACCAAAAAATGCGCTGACAGCATAATTTTAGAACAAAGTGTTAGAATAGTTGAAATATATTATTTTTTAGTTAGGGAAGGAGGCACGTCGGAAACTCCCCATTTTTTATTAGGTCTGGCACCCATTTTAAACTGTAAAGTGCCTCCTTTGGTAATTTCTTCATGGGTTATCCAAGTTCTATTGAATGTTTTTCCGTTCAAGGTTGCCGATTGAATATACTTGTTTTCTTTCGAATTGTTATCGGTACGGATCGTAAACGTCTTATTATTTTCAAGTTTTAGCGTTACTTCTCCGAAAATCGGGCTACCAATGGTATAGGTTGTGCTTCCTGGGGCCATGGGGTAAATTCCCATTGAACTCAGTATATACCAAGAAGAAAGCGAACCCATATCATCATTACCTGGAAGTCCTCCCGGGCCTACCCTGTACATTTCCTCTGTAACCTGTCTGGCTCTATATTGTGTTTTCCAAGGTTCACCGGCATAGTTATATAAGTAAGCAACGTGATGGGAGGGTTGGTTACCCTGCACATATTGGCCTATGGTACCAACGACACCTACATATTTTGGGGGAGAAATAATTGGACTCATCTCGAAAAAAGTATCGAGTTTGTCAATAAATTGTTTTTTGCTGTCAAAGAGATCGATAAGTCCCTGTGGATCGTGTTGTACCGACCAAACATACTGCCAAGCATTTGATTCGGTATAATGGCGATTGGGGCGACGCCCTACCAACAAGGGGTCAAAATACTTGTAGTAGCTGTGGTCACCGACTTTAACGATTTCTTGCTCGTTGGTGCCGAGTTCCGGTAAAAATTGACCATCATATTTTTTTGGTCTCATGAACTTGGTTTTGGGATCCCATACGTTTTTGTAGTTATAGGCTCGCTTGGTAAATAGTTCGTAATCTTTTGTTTTGCCTAGTTCTTTGGCCAATTGGGCTATACACCAATCGTCATAGGCGAGCTCAAGTGTATTCGGTACGGCCTCGGTAACTTTGTCGATAGGCGCGTATCCTTTTTCAAGATAAAAAGTTAAGCCTGACCTGCCCGCTTCGTGTGGAACGGGGGCCTTAGGAAGTTCCAATGCCTTTTTTCGCATGGCTTTGTACAAGAGGTTAATGTCAAAATCACGATAACCTTTCATATAGGCATCTACTATAACGGGGATCAAGTGGTCACCGACCATTGATTCACCATACACATTTAGAAAATGTTGGGCGGGTAACCAACCATAGTTTTCTACCTTGGCAGCAATCGATTTAACATAATCGTTGACATGTTCTGGGGAAATCAGCGTCATCAATGGATGTTGTGTTCGATAGGTATCCCAACAAGAAAATGAACCATAGAAATCAAAACCTTTTGCTTCATGTACCTCTCCGTCAGAACCGAAATATTTTCCGTCAACATCTTGTGAAATGTATTGTGATAGTAATGATCGGTAAAGAGCCGTAGTAAAAATTTGTTTTTGATCTTCGGTGGCTTCGTTCACGGTTATTTTAGAAAGTTCTTTATTCCAGATTTTTTTTGCATTTTCCCTTATGCCATCAAAATCCCAATCCGGTATTTCTTGGTGTAGATTCTTTCTAGCACCTTCAATACTGGTGTACGAAATACCTACTTTGACCAGTACCTCTTCGTTTTCTTCGGTATGGTACTGCACAAAGGCTCCGATTTTATCGCCAACCTCCGCATTCTTATATGGAAAAACACTCCCGTCGGATTCTGGGGTTTTATAACTGGCGTCAAAAGTGCCATAATAGAGAAAAGGTTTGCTGAACTCGGCAACGAAATATACTTTTCCCAGTCCCGCTGCTTTGGCGCCTTCAATGCGATTATTGTCAACTATTTTTAGTTCGGAAAATTCACCTTGGGTCATATCGCCAATTTGATGACCTACATCTAAAATAATACGTGAATTCATCGACTTTGGAAAGGTATAGCGATGAAACCCGGCTCTTTGCGTTGCCGTTAGCTCTGCGGTGACATCATAATCTTTTAATTTTACCGAGTAGTAACCAGGTGAAGCCTTTTCATCTTTATGGTCGAACCGGGAGCGGTATCCCTCATCAGGATTTTCCAACGAACCGGGTACTATCTTTAATTTGGTACTGGTCGTGGGCATCAACAATATTTCGCCGCCATTGACCATGCCAACTCCGCTCCAATGCGTATGGCTGAATCCCATAAGAGAGCTTTCGGAATAAACGTAACCTGCACAGTAGGTCCATCCTTCGGTATTAATATCCGGACTCAAATGTACCAAGGCATTGGGGAGTGATGCTCCCGGAAAAGTATGGCCAAAAAAATCAGTACCAATAAAAGGATCGACATAGTCAACCGGCTCCTTGGTCTGGGAGTGACCGATTTGATAAAAAACAACAACCAAAATCAGGGTGAATGTATAAATTGATTTAAAGGAGTTTTTCATGGATTTTTATTTATTGTTTTCAATTATTATAACGTTTGTAAACCTTTAGACTTTTTTGAATCTTAAAGAATATTGCCTTGGATTACAAATATATACTAGTCTTTTAAATTCAAAAGTTAATATATCATGTAAATGAGATAAAATAGCGGAAACAAAAGGATGGTCTTAAACCCTATATTTGTAAGGAGTCCTTATATTAACGAAACAGTTTCGATGGCATATTCGAAACGCTAGTGAAAAAATTGAGCTAAAATGAAAATAGTAGTACTTGACGGATTTACCCTAAACCCAGGTGATTTGAGTTGGGGAAAGTTGGAAGGTTTAGGAGACTTCACTGTTTACGATAGAACTGAATACAGCAATGAAAAAATTATTGAGACCATAGGCGATGCCGAGATTATTTTTACAAACAAGACGCCATTACCAAGGGAAGTGCTTCAGGCGGCCCCAACTGTGAAATACATTGGCGTATTGGCGACTGGTTTTAATGTGGTCGATGTAAAGGCTGCAAAAGATTTGGGTATTGTAGTCACCAATGTGCCCACCTACGGGACCACCGCAGTAGCGCAAATGACCATGGCATTATTGCTTGAAATGTGCCATCATGTTGGCGAACACAATCGTGCCGTAAAACGTGGTGAATGGGCGGCCAGCAAAGACTTCTGTTTTTGGAACTTTCCATTGATAGAGCTAGAGGGCAAAACTTTGGGGATTATTGGTTTTGGGAGCATCGGTCAAGCTACGGCTAAACTGGCTGAAGCTTTTGGGATGACCATTTTAGCCTCAGGAAGTCGTAGAAGACCCGAATTAGAGACTTCAACAATGCGGTATACCGATTTGGACGAACTGTTGTCGGAGTCGGATGTTATTAGCCTTCATTGCCCATTGACCGAGGATACCAAAGGTATAATTAGCACTCAAAACATAGCTAAAATGAAAGACGGGGTGATGATCATAAACACTTCTAGGGGGCAGCTCGTAATCGAGAAAGACCTTAAAAGTGCATTGGATACGGGAAAAGTAGCTTATGCCGCTGTCGATGTAGCTTCAAGTGAACCTATTGATGGAAATAATGAATTATTAAAGGCTGATAATTGTATAATCACACCGCATATCGCATGGGCACCTAGAGAGTCAAGGGCCAGATTGATGGGGACAGCCATAGAAAACCTAGAAGCTTATTTGGGGGGGCGTCCGATAAATGTTGTGAATGCCTAACGGTGTCTAAAATGTATAATCTCTACTTTTTCGAATACTAAAAAAATGGCAGATACAATTCTTCAGAAGTTAAGAAAAAACAAAAATATATACGGCACTTGTATTTTATCTACTTCACCAATTTGGTCAAAAGCGGTAAAGGGAATAGGGCTTGATTTTGTCTTTATCGATACCGAACACATTCCTATGGATAGAACCGAATTGACATTGCTATGTCAATTGTACGCAGCAATGGGTATTTCACCCGTAGTTCGAATTCCAAGTCCTGATCCATATTTGGCCTGTATGGCAAAAGATTCGGGTGCAATTGGAGTACTAGCGCCCTACATTGAAAATGTGGAACAGGTAAAGGAAATGGTGGGAGCTACAAAATATCGGCCATTAAAGGGAGAGCGATTACAAAATGTCTTGAAGGGGACTGAAACATTGAAACCTGCCCTTGCCACATACCTCAAAACATATAATGAAGGTAGCTTATGCTTGATAAACATTGAAAGTACAGCTGCTTTGGATAATCTGGATGCCCTATTGAATGTTTCCGGTTTAGATGGGGTCATTATTGGTCCGCACGACCTATCGATCAATATGGGGCTGCCCGAGCAATATGGGCATCCAGATTTTGAAAAGGCGGTAAAAGAAATAATCCGCAAAGCCAGAAATAAAGGAATAGCGGCAGGAATACACTTTCCCTCCGATCCCAATCGACAGATAAAATGGATGCAAGAGGGAGCAAACATTGTTTTGCACAGTTCCGATATGTTCCTTTTTGCGCAAAAATTGGAGGAAGATTTGAAAACGATAAAAAACAGCGCTGGGGATGATATCAAACCAGTCGACTATTCTGATTTGACCATTTAAAAACCATAACGAGATGCTTGATGCGAAAGAAACTTTTCCATTTATAATAAAGGGAACCAACGTGTTTAGATGGGTGCTGTTCGGCATCATGTTTGCCGGCATGACCCTGAATACCTTGAATGCACAGGCACTTGATATGAGCACATCAAAGATTGTCTGCTTTGAAAAAAAGAACCCCCTTGTTATGAAAGCGATTTCAGTTCTTCAGGAAGAGGTCTTTAAAAGAACACAAATTCAACTCGGGCGGCAAAGTAAATGGCCACGGGAATCTCAATCCACAATAGCAATTGGCCTAAAAGGACAATTGGATAAATTCCCCAAGGAATATCAGACAAAGGTAGCGACGATGCCCACGACCAATGATGAGGGATTCCAAATTGGCATTGTTGCAAAGTCAAAAACCGTTTTGATTATTGGAAACGATGCCCGGGGAGTACTCTATGGAATCGGAAAATTGTTGCGAAAAATGGAAATGGGTATAGGTAAGGCTTTAGTGCCCCTTGATATTGAAATTTCTTCATCGCCGAAATATCCAATTAGGGGGCATCAATTAGGATATCGACCCAAGACCAATTCATACGATGCATGGACCCCATCGCAATTCGACAGCTATATTCGGGACTTGGCCATTTTTGGGGCCAATAGTATAGAAATTATGCCACCGCGAACCGATGATGATTTTACTAGTGTTCACATGAAAATTCCGGCGATGGAAATGATTTCCGAACAATCAAAAATTTGTGACAGCTATGGTATGGATGTTTGGATGTGGTACCCCAATCTGGGATCCGATTATGAGAATTCCGATTCCCTAAAATCAGAAATCGAAGAACGCCACGAAGTTTTTAAGGCATTACCCCGTTTAGATGCGCTTTTTGTTCCAGGAGGCGATCCCGGTGATTTAGAGCCCGACGTTTTATTCGATTGGCTTGCTAAGGAAGCCGAAGTTCTCAAAACATACCACCCTGATGCGAAAATTTGGGTTTCTCCCCAAGCCTTTAGGCCAACCAAAGCGTGGTTCGATGCTTTTTACGCCCATGTGAATAAAGAATATTCCTGGTTCGGGGGTATTGTTTTCGGCCCGTGGATCAAAACGCCCATTCAAGAAATTAGAAAGCGAATAAACACAGGCATCCCGATTAGAAGATACCCTGATATTACACATAGTTTAAGTAGCCAATACCCAATTCCGAAATGGGATTTGTCGTATGCCATAACTTTAGGACGAGAATGTATAAATCCGCGTCCGAGCGATGAGAAAATGATACATAATGCCATTGACGAATATGCACAAGGAAGCATTAGCTATTCGGAAGGAACCAATGATGACGTCAACAAAATGATATGGACTGTACAAGATTGGGATCCCGATTCTCCGGTAATAGAAACCCTTCGAGACTATGCACGCTATTTCGTCGGTAATGAATATACCGAGGCGGTCGCCCAAGGTTTTATGGCTTTGGAAAAAAACTTGCAGGGACCATTGCTCACCAATGAAGGAGTAATTCGTACATTACAGCAATGGCAGGTATTGGAAAAACAGGCCACTCCTGAGGTATTGTTGAATTTTCGTTTTCAGATGGGATTGATTAGGGCCTATTTTGATGCCTACCAATATCGTAGATTGGTTTATGAAACGGAATTGGAGCAGATGGCCCGCGACCATTTGAGGTTGGCACCAGAGGGAGGTTCGCAAATTGCCATTCGAAACGCAAGGGAAACATTGGCCAAGGCTTGGGGAGCTCCGATTATGAAGGAATGGAAAGAACGCTGCCTGGAACTGGCCGATGCCTTATTTGAGAGTGTTGGAGCTCAATTGACAATCGAGAAGCATTTTGCGGCTGCTGGTCGGGGTAACTTTATAGATAATATAGACGTGCCTTTAAACGATTCCATGTGGTTGCTAGATCAATTGAGCAGTATTGAAAAAAATGAAAATGAGCAGCAGCGCCTTGAAGAAATTGATAGAATGTTACAACGAAACAATCCGGGGCCGGGAGGGTTTTATGATAATTTTGGTTCCCTAAAGAGTTGGGCGCGGATCGTCTCCCATGTTCCACGGGAATTAGACCCAGGGAACCTGGTATCGCCCCGTACCGGTTTTGGCGTCGGTCTAAAAGGAGAAGAATGGGTACATGAGGTAACCGCTAAAGGTTTTGAAGGACGATCAACACCACTTGCATGGATGAATCAAATCACAACACTATATGACCAACCCCTCGAAATTGTGTATACTGATTTAGACCCCAAAAGTTCTTATAAGATTCGGGTGGCATATACCGGGCGTTTTCGTTCACGAATAAAAATGACGGCCGATGATACGCTAGTACATGATTTTATAAAGACCGGGGTACAGCCTATATATGAATTTAATATTCCGGTGGCCGCTACCAAAGATGGGAATCTTAAGTTAGAATGGACGTGTGGGGAAGGGGAAAGGGGATCTCAGGTATCTGAGATTTGGATTATAAGGGATGCTGTTGCTCAAAAAGAATAATAACTATGAAAGATGCTAAAAACAAAAATGAAGGACGCAGAAAGTTCTTGCTTCGCTCGGGACTGGCAGTAGCGTCGGTTCCTTTCTTGCCGGTTTCATGTCGGCAAAATGCCGAGGAATCTGAAGAAAAACCAAACGAAAATTCTTTTGAGTTTGCCTTTTTGACAGACATCCATATTAAACCGGAGATGAATGCCCCAAGAGGTTTTCAAATGGCTATAGATAAAGTAAATGAAATGAGTCCCGATTTTGTAATAACCGGAGGCGACCTTGTTTATGATGTTATGCGCGGAAACTATGAAAAGAGTGAATCGCTCTTTAATTTGTACAAAGACATGAGCAAAGGGTTTGAAATGCCAGTTTATAATTGCATCGGAAACCATGATTTGTTCGGTATTTATGAAGAAAGCCCCGAAGATGAGAGCCATCCCGACTACAAATATGGCATGTGGGAACGACATTTCGGAGACACCTATTATTCATTTGACCATAAGGGTTGGCATTTTATTACGTTGAATTCGTTGGATGTGACGGACAACAAACGGTACAAAGGAGTTTTCCATCAGGAACAATTGCGATGGCTGCAAGAAGACCTTGGTAAAGTAGCTAAGGCAACACCTATCGTGATTACTACGCATATTCCGATGATGTGTACCTATTCGCAACTCAATGGAAGCGAAGGAACCCGTACAGTAAGTAATGGCTTTGAAGTATTCAAAATGTTGGAAGGGTACAATTTAAAATTGGTGTTGCAAGGACATATTCATTGGAAGGAATATGGATTTGTAAACGACAGATTCCAATTTCTTACCGGAGGTTCCATTGCAGGAAACGGTTGGAAAGGCCGACGACACAATACCAAAGAAGGCTTTATGAAAATCAAAGTAACAGGTGATGACTTTTCATGGGAATATATCGACCATGGATGGGAAAACGAACGTTTGAAAATAGCTGGACAACAAGATGTTTAGTATTGTTTTACTTCGCTCGCTTCAAAAACTAGAAGACTTCCGAAAGCATTTAGATATAGAAATTTTTAGGTATACGCTGTATTTAAGGGCTCTTTGTGCTTTCGAAAATTGCCGGTAGATAGGCCATTTTGGCAAGATAAATTGCCGTCTTTTCTTCGTGTGAGGAATAATAGGACATTAATAAAGTGTCGTCTTGCATCAAAAAACCTGGGTAGCTACAATCCCCTGAGCTAGGTAACGTAAGTAATTTTGTGGTTTTACCATTAAGTTCAACCCTTGTGATTATGGTTTGTTCTTTTGAGGGTAAATATTCCCGTGTCGCACAGAGCATGAGGCCATTGTCGAGTACAATCAAATCAGGACCTCCCAGACGCTGTTCCAAGGCATTCCATTTCCAATTTTTATAGGGAGGAGCGCTAACGCCAATGGCCCCGTTATGGCGTCCACCACGTCGAACCACAGCTATCATGTCATCGTTTTTGTTGAACCGTAAAGTAGTTTCATTCCCCTCCATAACATCAAAGGTAGTGACGAACTTATAGTCGATGCCATCGTCACTGACGACCAATTGTACCGATTTTTCTTTTTTAGGTTGGTATACCCCCGCGTATACTTTGCCCTTGTGCCAGGTGGCCCTCCAAAGCCAATCCGTACCCGTATGAATCGCTGGGTCCAAAGAAATATTTTGGGCCTTGGAAAACGATTTTCCTTCCATATTGCTAAAACTAACTTTTGGGGACATCGAGGTCAATTTTCCAGCGGTATAAACGGACCCCCCAATATTAAGCATGATTCGATCGTCTGGGGTCACAGACAATTGTGGATCCCTGAAATCTATTCCCTGTTCGTAAAGATGTGCTACCGAATGCCAATTTTGACCGTCTTCGGAGGCAATTACCCGAATACTTCCGTTGATGCCAGATACATGACCATTACTTTCCCGAAAAGCACAATATAAGGTACCCTTGAACTCGATTAATGAAGTAAAGGCATTATGTGCTGCCCGGTCCCAAATACGCTCTACGGATAGGATGGCATCGTGTTCCGGAGTATTTTGTGCACTGGCAATTACCGGTAACAACAGAAGAACAAAGAGGTGTAAATGGGTTTTTAAAAACTTTAAGGCCATGATGGTAATTTTTAGTTTATTCCAACAGTTTGTTCATACGTTCTATCGACTGTACCAAGGCACGGAGGGTATGGTAATTTATTTTCCAATTGTGGCTCATATGGCTCCAGATAGGTTCGCCTTTGCGGGTCATCAGTGGAATCCATTCCCCAACGGTATGGTCAACCATCTTGTCAAATACAAATCGGTGTACATTTTCATAGATAGGAAGATATTTTTTCAAATCGTACGTGATACACGCTTGTAATAGGGCAATAAGCATTTCGGCCTGTTGCCAAAATTCTTTTTCTCGATCGGTTACACCTCCAGAATGCGACCCTTCAACATAGACTCCTCCATACTCCCAATCGATTCCATCGGCCAAAGCATGATCAAACTGGGTTTGAATTACTTTATCATATTTCTCAAAAGGAATATTGGCGATAGCAATGGCGTGCATGAGTAACCAGGCAAATTCTACATTGTGTCCGTAGCTCGTATTATCTTCAGGTGAAGATTTGATGCCATCTTCCGAAAAGCGATCCCAACCCCAAATGATATCGAACTTGATTTGCGGGGCAACCTTCCAATCTGCTGTAAATTGAGGAATACCGGTCAAGTATTTCGGATGGATTATTCTTTTCGTCAAAACCTCGATAATCTCCAATAGCTTCCTTTTGTGCACCTCCTTGCCGCTACATTCATAAAGTGTAGTGAAAGCTTCCATCAAGTGCATGTGTACATCGAGGGTTTTTCTATCTCCCCCAGCAGCACCCTGACCCTTTAATGTCCAATCCCTTTGAAACATTTCAAAATAGCCTCCGAACATGGTATCGGCCCCATATTTTTGAAGAAGGTCAAAACATTTTTCGGCATAATAAAGTCCGCGTGGATCCCCCGATGCCAAGGTATATTCGCAAAAACCATAGATTATAAAGCTGTGGCCATAGATTATTTTCTCATCAATAAGTACATTACCCTTTCTATCGGTCAACCAAAAGAAACCTTCGTGTTCCTCATCCCACATTTTTTCGATAACAAAGTCGACCCCGTGCTTGGCATATTCTAAACATTTTCCATTTCCATAGCCCGCTCTATGGGCGGAGGCAAAACTATAAATGCAACGTGCCTGACCGAGCATTGATTTTTCATCAACGCCCGTGTCATTACCGTCTTTATCAAAATGGGTTATAAACCCGCCGTTCACATCATCTTTGCAGCGATCAAACCAAAAGGGGAGTAATTCTTCGGTTAGATGCTGCTGTACTTCATTTTTTAACTTTAAAATTCGGTCATTGTAATCGGTCATTTTCTAAACTACTTTTTTTAGTGGGTTGGGCACCCAACTTATTTGATTATTTTAAATTTAAATGTGCTATTATGGCCTTATCTCCGATAATCGCATTTGAAGGACGTGGATTGTCGGCCGTAAAAACCTTTAAATCATTTTCCGGTTGAATCGTTACAAAATCTTCTTGAACCCCATCGGTAACGGTGACATTACCCAGTTTCAATTTTAGATGATACGCCAAAAACGTGTAGGCAGCGGCACGTTTTGAATATCCGTAGTCATGCTTCTCAGCTGGAAGGTGTACATTTTCGACTTTGTGTTCGGCATTATAAAGCGCATATACTTTCTGAATATATGGGTATTCTATTCTTGGCGTATTTCGCGTCCAGTCTGATCCGTTCGAAATCAGCAGCATCGGCCGCGGAGCGCATAGGGCCGCAATTTCAACATTATTGGTTTGATGTGCGGTACTTTTATGAATGGGCATTCCGCTTTCACAAACACATCCTCCAAAAAAGTGGGCGGAAACCTGAACCGTAGGTACGGCTACCTTGATACGGTCGTCAATTGCGGTCAGTACAAAAGTTTGTGTACCCCCACCAGAGCCCCCGGTCATGCCGATTCTTTCCGCGTCGACGTCGGAGCGCGAAAGTAAGTATTCCAATACCCTTTTGCTGTTCCATGTTTGTAGCAATAAGGCAATGGGCATTTTGTGTGTCGTTTGGTTCGATTCGGCATATCCCACCATGTCATAAGCAAAGACTATGGCGCCCATGCGGGCCAAGGTGGCGCACCTCGCCTGAACATCTTCTTTTAGCCTTTTATCAGCCATATGGCCGTGAGGCGAAAGGATAGCGGCATTTTTAGTATCTGGATTGGCCGGACGATATAAATTTCCAGTAATGAAATATCCAGGAAAGCTTTCAATCGCGATATTCTCTACAACATAGCCGTCAAAAGTATGTTTTCGGCCAATTATCGGATTGAAATTACCTTCGATTTTTGGCATTTGATTCAGTTTCATACCAGAGATAATGCCTGAACGAATGACTTCCGAACGCCTTTCCCACGATGCTAGATCGTCCCATTCTTTTGCGAAATCCTTCATGACCAGATTGGCCTCATCCTCGGTCCAATATTTGCCGGTACACAACATTTCACTTTGTGCATTTATGGCTACGGTGAGCGCGATGAAAAAAAACAAAACTACTTTTCTCATGTAATTCAAATTTTATGGTGATTCATTTCACTGTGGTAGGTCAACCGCTCAATTCAAGTAAAACCTTATATGAATTGTGGCTTTGTAATGGTGTTTAAACAAATATATAGCATCGGGTTGGTGGTTTGCTTCCCCTATTTTGTCCATTTTACATTATATATTGACTCTTTGAATCTAGGAAAAAAATAATTTTATAAGGGTTGTAAGCTTTTGGGCAACACCGCCTTGAAAAGTATGTGGTAAATCGAAACGTGGATGGAAAAGGAAGCCTAGGGATGCTTGAATCGGCTTGCTTTAGGTTAAATGTTTATGTAAATTCAGCAAAATAATTGAAGTATACTATTCGTATTTTCTATTTCTTTGTTTGTCTCCGACATTAATGGTGAATGGCTTAAAGCCGATTAAGAATCTTTCCATAGCCATATAAATTTAAATTGTTGATAGATAGTTTACAAGATATTGAAAAAGACATGCACGAAAACATTAGGAGTTTATAACTTATGAGGGTTTTGGTAGTTATTCAAAAGATGTACAGGGTGTAGCGAATCTAGTGCTTCAGAATATTTAATTACCGCATTCGGGCAAGATTATAGAATTATAAAACCGTATTATATTAAATCTAAAATTTATTCAGAAATGAAGAAAGGAATAACAAGGAGAAAATTTATTAAAAAAGGTTCTGCCGGAATAGCTGGAGTTTCTATGCTATCGACAAGCGCACTTTCTTACGGAAGAATCTTAGGCTCGAACGATTCCATACAAATGGGAGTTATCGGTATTCGTGGAAGAGGGGGGAGCCATATCGAGAACTTTGGTAAAATGAAGAATGTAAGGTTGAAATACCTTGTAGATATCGATGAAAATCTGTTTAAAGATAGGCTGGATCAAGTAGAGAAATATGCAGGATATCGACCACAGACCGAGTGGGACATGCGACGTGTTTTTGATGATAAGGAAATCGATGCGGTTTCTGTAGCCGCACCGAATCACTGGCATGCACTCTCTACCATTTGGGGCGCTCAAGCGGGAAAACATGTCTATGTAGAAAAGCCATCTACACATAATGTGTTTGAAGGAAGAAAGATGATCGAGGCCGCAAGAAAATATAATGTTTTGGTTCAGGTCGGTTTTCAAAACCGTTCGATTACAAATACCCAACGTGCCATCAAATTTATTCGTGATGGCAAACTAGGGGAAGTTTATATGACCCGAGGACTCTGTTTTAAACCAAGACCAAGTATTGGAATGTACCCTGATGGACCAATGAAGCCAGGGGAACAGTTTAAAATGAACGTTGAGTCTGGTGGTTTTGAGCCGGCGTATACAGAAGCCTACCTCAAAAATGTACATTACGATATGTGGCTCGGACCTGCCCCAGAACGACCTTTCAATAGAAACAGGTTCCATTATAATTGGCACTGGAATTGGGATTATGGCAATGGTGATACCGGTAACCAAGGGCCACACCAATTTGATGTTGCACGATGGGCCCTAGGTAAAGAAGAATTGCCTTTACGTGTGAATTCAATGGGGGGATATTTCGGAGAGAAGTCCGCTCAAAATACGCCGAATACCCAAACTTCGCTTTTTGAATATGATGATGGAAAAATTCTGGAATTTGGGACAAGAGGAATATTTACAAACCCTGAGGGTGTTCTTTTACCGGATATCAATGTAACGGGTAGTGGAAAAATATCAGCATCAAGTAAAGCCACTCCTGTTAAAATTGGGGTAATCGTATTAGGTACCGAGGGTTGGATGCAAATTGACGCTGGTGGAAACTGGCAGACTTTCTTCGGCAGAAATAATGAAGCGGGCCCAACATCAGGAGAAAAAGATGATTCGTACGATCCGTTAGATTTGACCGGTGGCGGTGGTGGAGAAGCTATCTTCACCAATTTTATCTCTGCCATTCGTAACAATGATCAATCAGAGTTGACCTGTGATATTGAAACCGGTCATAAGTCTAGTGTACTTCCCTTGATTGCAAACGTTTCATATCGATTGGGCAGGGAATTGCTTATTGATGGTAAAGAAGAGTCTTTCATTAAAGATAAAGAGGCCAATAAAATGTTGACTAGGGAGTATCGAAAAGGATATGTTGTTCCTAATAACGTTTAGTGTCTTTTAGAATTTTCGAATTCACTTTTTCCGTTTAAAGGGGGCATCATTTTGCGAACATTTTTTATGGTATTCCATTGCTACGGAAATTCATTTTAAATTATCAGGGGCATAGCCAACTATGCCCCTTGCCCTATAAATAACGTAATACATGAGGACTATACCTGCAGTTTTGGCACTCGTATTGATCAGTAGTGCCTGTAAAGAAAAGAATAGAGACATCGCCCAAAATGAGGAAATAACAAAAAACCACATCACATTAGCGAATAATGAAACCGATAAGAAGGTCGATGTTCTTGTAGACGGTAAGTTATTTACCTCGTATTTATATGCCGACGATATTTCCGTCCTTAAAAAAACCACACTTTATCCGATTATTGCAGCAAACGGGGAGGCGGTTACCCGTGGCTATCCTCTTGATACCAGGCCCAATGAAAGAACCGACCACCCGCACCATATAGGGGCGTGGTTTAATTTCGGGGATGTCAACGGACTAGACTATTGGGGAAACTCCGATGAAATCAAAACACCAAAGAATAAGCTGGGTACTATTCGGCACGATAAAATAGTTAGCCTTCAAAGTGGAAATGAAAGTGCCACCCTGGTCGTTAGCGCAAATTGGTTAAAGCCCGATGGGAAGGTCTTGATGAAAGAAGACACCAAGTTTATTTTTTATGCAGAGGAAGACAAAAGAATTATAGATAGAATTACCACGTTTAAAGCCTTGGAAGAGACCGTTTCGTTTAATGACACCAAAGAGGGAATGTTTGCTATTCGAACGGCTAGAGCCTTGGAACACCTCAGTGACGGCCCCGTTACCTTGAGTGATGCAAACGGTAA
Organism: uncultured Kriegella sp.; assembly: GCF_963975415.1. NCBI lineage: Bacteria > Pseudomonadati > Bacteroidota > Flavobacteriia > Flavobacteriales > Flavobacteriaceae > Kriegella > uncultured Kriegella sp. The sequence goes on along the minus strand of NZ_CAXBGN010000001.1, from coordinate 350,965 downwards.
CAAAACCGATGTTCCTGTTACAGACAATACAGGGGTTAGTGGCCAATATTTGAGTAGTGAGGGCATCACCGGTACCGATGTTTGGGGCACTAGGGCCAAATGGATGGCACTTTCCGGTAGCCTTAATAAAAAAGATGTTACGCTGATGATTATGGACCAACCCCAGAATGTGGGCTATCCTACGTATTGGCATGCCAGAGGATACGGTTTGTTTGCGGCAAATCCACTGGGGCAAAAAGCATTTACAGATGGGAAGGAAGAATCACTTAATTTTTCCTTAGAACCGAATACTGCGGTTACTTTTACCTACAGGATAGCAATTTTGGACGGTAAAAAGGACAAAGCACAGTTGGAAGCGGAGTACGATAAATTTGTTAGGATGTAATGTTCATGGGAAGCTGAGGAACATATCAACTGCTTAAAACCAAAAAACACTTTCCATATCAATGAGTTTCAATTATCCTATAGCACTTTCTTCCATAATAATGGGCGCAATTGTATTGATCATGGGATTAATCCTTAAAAGGAAACCGACAAAAATTGGGCATATAAATGGTTTTCGAAATAAACATTCTATGAAAAACCAAGAGCAATGGGATTTTTCGCAAAAAGTATTTGCCGAAAATTTGATAAAATATGCATGGATTCCCTTTCTTACATCACTTCTCGGATTTTTTGTCAATGAGCAATATACTCCTTGGGGATTATTGGGGGTAATGACAATGTTTCTTGTATGTATGGCTTTGGCCTCCTTTAAAACACGGGATAGAATTAATTTGGAATTTGAGAAAAAGGAAAACGATTAAATGAAAAATACGTTGCACGATTGTAAACCCTTTAAACAATATCGGGTTCGCGTCAAATTCTAGCGTGCACACCGTAAAACACACCCTGGTCTACTCCCATATTGTATATGACTAAAAACCTAATGCTATCGGGTTTTGAGTCCTCCCTTCGTCATTTCTGTACGCTATTTGGTTGTGTTTTCAAGGATAATGACCGAAGGACTTTCTTTTAACCATTTTTTACTTAATCCCGTGGTGTCGCCCTTTGCCAAAAAAGAAACAAAGGAACCGAGGGCTAGGTCAATATCACCATCGGCATCCATATCACCAGCATCCATTACCATCCACCTTCCGTTCGTGGCTTCCGGAAAGGAAAACGCTTCAAAAGTTAAGTTTCCTTGGTTTTCTAAATACACAAAACTTTCTTGCGGATTGTTCAAGTAATCTGGAAAATAAGAAATCGTGGCGATATCTAAATCGCCATCGAGGTCATAATCTCTGGCCATCGCCTTATAGGCACCATTTTGTGGGTAGAAAAAGGCCTGTTCAAAATTGAGTTTACCATTATTGAGAAAAATATAAACTCCGTGATAATCTTTCAAAATAGGTGTTTTGTCAGCATTATCGCCACAGACATAAACAATATCGTCGAATCCGTCGTTGTTAAAATCGGCCAGCTCCATGTACGCCGATCCGTAAAGTGGTAAAAATGACAACAACTTTTTTTCGCTAAAACTGCCATTCCCTTGATTTTCATAATAGAAAATACCTTCGTCACCTTGCGCCATAAGCACGAAAATATCATTGAAACCATCCTTATTGATGTCTTTAATAACAGCACTAATGGCTCCGGGTTTGCTGTTTAGGGTGTTCGCGATGTATCGATCATGCCCCTCATTTTTAAACCAAACAAGTTTACCCGTCAAATCGCCGTATTCGCAGGCAACGATATCTTCTAAACCATCGTTGTCTAAATCTCCATAGGCCATAGCCACGGGACGTTGCAGCTTGGGGAGGATAAGGTGTCGGTTCGTAGTTTTTGTATCTTCTTCGGTAGGGCTTATTTTAAGAACTGCACCGTGGGAAAGGTCGTTCGGATATAAATTTCTTCCAATAGTTGTTAAAAATACGGTGTCCGATTTTTCGTAGAAATCGATGGGGCTCCCATCTAACCTCAAGTTTTGTTCGAGTTTAAGGTCAGGGGAGAGGTAAGTTAAAATGTTATTTCTGGTTTTGCCGTCACCAAAGACAATACCTCGATTTTCAGGTAATATTTTAACGAGGGAAGTAAGCGGCGGGCGATTGTTATATAATGCCTCCTTATATTCAAATGATTTTAATCCGATATTGATTTTTTTATTAGGAGCTGGAACGCTATCAGCGTCAGGCGCATTTTCTACATAATAATCCACCAACTTCATCCAATCGGCTTTGGCCAAAAGTGGTTCTTCCGGAAAAATCTTGGCATTTTGAACAACAGTTCTGTTCGGTGGTGGACCGAAGATACTATCTGGCTGTCGGTTTCCATTATATATGCCCAACCGGTTTCCCATGGCCGGAAGCACATCGGCTTTCCAAATGGTTTTCGATAGATAGGAGGGAGGCACAAAGGCATGACAACTGGCGCAATGAATTTCCGCCAATTCCTTCCCCGAAAGACTTGAAATGGGTAGGTCTCCCGGGGTTGGTTTTTTGGACTCCTTCTTTTCGGCACATGATCCAAGCAGACTTAACAATAGCCATAATAGAACGAGTTTCTTCATAGATCCGGACTTTGAACTTACCGACTACAAACGTAAGTATAATCCTTTATTTTATCCCATAAAGCGGACCATAAGCTTTACAGGCCCTATAATCTTGTCCTTCTTTATCGGTACCGAAAGAAGACCACAAAGCGGGTCTGAAAACATCACTTTCATCAACATTATGCATGTTTACCGGAATTCTCAGCATCGAAGCCAACGAAATCAAATCGGCGCCAATATGGCCGTAGCTTATGGCTCCGTGATTGGCACCCCAATTGGCCATTACGGTATATACATCTTTAAAAGCACCTTTGCCCGTAGTTATAGGGGCAAACCAGGTTGTCGGCCAAGTTGGGTTTGTTCGGTCATCCAATGTTTTATGCACATCATCTTCTAGAACTACGGTCCAGCCTTCAGCTATTTGTAAAACGGGCCCGACACCTTTGACCAGATTGATTCGGCACATCGTTACGGGCATTTCCCCATCGGTCTTAAACTGTGAAGAATAGCCACCACCTCTAAAATACTCTTTGACCGCTTGTGGCCAAAGGGTTGCATCCAAACATTTTTGGGCTTCTTCCTCGGTGATATCCCAAAAAGGTTTCATTGCTGGACTGCCGTCTTCATTGCGTTGTTGGGCCGTAGCATCTAAAGTCGTGGATCCTGAGTTGATCAAATGGATGATACCGTCTTTTGCCTTTCCTTTTAACTCTTTTCCGGTGACGCGCTTTACCGATTCGGGACTCCAATACGTTCTTACATCGGAGAAGATTTGGGCCGTATTGGTCAATAAATGTCCGAAAAGCATGGATACCCCGTTTAAGCTATCGTTTTCCGTAGCGACCATAAAGGCTTGCCGTATTCCGTTCCAATCGAAAGAGGAATTTAATATGGCCTCGGGAAAATCCCCGTTCGGCATATGATCCGTCCATTGCCGTTGCCCTTGAAAACCTGCTGCTATGGCATTTCTTCCAAAGGCTTCCTCACCATGCCCCATTTCCTTTAATTTCGGGTTTCCGATCATAAGGTCACGAATGATCAAGGTCATCTTAACAACGATTTCCCACTCCCATTCTTTTCGTTTCGTATCGCCTTTTAGCGCCGCTATATTGTAATCTTTTCCCTCTTTGCAATTTTTGTACGTCCATTGCAACGCTTTTTCGTACTCCTCTTTGTCATAAATCTCTTCTTCGATTCTTCTGGTAACCTCGGTTTGATCGACAAATTCGGTACGCATACCCAAATAATCGTGAAAGAAATTTTGATCGACCATAGAACCAACGATGCCCATAGAGGAATACCCCAGCGATAGATATGATTTGCCTTTCATTTGGGCAACGGCCAAACCTGCTTTGACAAAACGCAGAATTTTTTCTTTTACGTCGTCATGTATTTCGGTGTCTCCGGTATCTTGTACTTCACGACCATAAATACTAAATGCGGGCAACCCTTTTTGGGCGTACCCGGCCAAGGCGGCTGCAAGGTAGACTGCTCCGGGGCGTTCGGTACCATTAAAGCCCCAAATCGCTTTGATGGTATTTGGGTCGGCATCCATTACTTCGGTACCATAGCACCAGGCGGGGGTAACGGTCAAAGAAACTGTAACGCCTTCACGCTCAAATTTATCGGCACATAAGGCGGCTTCGGCAACGCCTCCGATATTGGTGTCGGCGATGACGCATTCCACCTTTTCGCCGCTCGGAAACCTTAAATTTTCTTCAATAAGCTTGGCGGCGTTCTTAGCCATTTCCATGCATTGTGATTCTAACGATTCCCGGACACCCCTTTCGCGTCCGTCAATTACGGGTCTAATTCCCACTTTTGGTAGTCTGCCTATTAATCGGTTTCCCATTTTGTTCTTGTTTTAATTTTTTGAATTGTTTTTATACGTTGTTTTCGCCTATTTCCTTAGTCGGTGCTTGATTCAAGAAATATATTGGAATTTTAACTTAAATAACGAAAATATGGCTAAATAAATAAATCGGTTGATAAAATACCATGGGTTTTGAACAAAATATTATAATCGGTTTTTTTTGAAAAAGGATATATTTGTTTTTAGCGGCGGAGTCGGGGATCTGCGGTGGCAGGCACCACTTTTAAATAGGAAAAGGTCGCTTTTACAGGCTATCGTTCTACCAAATTAAGACGGACTTTTTTTCTAGGTTACGGCAATATTCAAAGGCGTGTGTTACGGATGAGGATAGCCTAGTTTTAAGAAAAACGTATAATTCAATCATGTGAAAAAGCAATTATATGCGCTTAAAGGTATTGTAACGGTATTGAATACCCCTTTTACCGATCAAAATACAATTGACTTAAAGGCCTTACAGCAAAATGTTACCGAAGCATTAAAAGCGGGAGTTGCTGGCTTTTTAGTACCTGCAATGGCCGCGGAGGTTTATAAGTTATCGCATACGGAGCGATTAAAGATGGTCGAAGCTGTCTTGGAAACGGTGGGCGACCGTGTGCCTGTTATTGCAGGTTCGGGGGAAACGGACCTTGAAAAAAGTAAAAAGTTGTTACGGGGCTATTTGAATATAGGTTGCACCAATGTACTTTTTCAAATTCCGTTTCAAGAAGAGGCACAATTTCGGAAACACTTTATGGAATTGGCCGATCTTGACCCAAAAATGATTATGCTCCAAGATTGGGATGCCTCGGGCTATGGCTTAAATGACGAATTGATTTGTGACCTATTCGAAACGGTGGAAGCTTTCCGTTGTTTGAAGATTGAAACCGTTCCCGCAGGTGTCAAATATTCCCGCATGCTCGAATTGACCCAGGGAAAATTACATATCAGTGGGGGATGGGCGGTTTCACAGATGATGGAAGGCCTGCAACGCGGGGTTCATGCCTTTATGCCCACGGGAATGCATTTTATTTATACCACCATTTATAGGCTTTTTGAGGAAGGGAAACACGCAAAGGCCAAGCAATTGTTTCTAGAAATACTTCCGGTTTTGGCATTTTCGAATCAACACCTGGATATTTCGGTACACTTTTTTAAACGGCTGTTGTTTCGGCAAGGTATTTATCCGACCCCGAACGTGCGTAATCCCACTGTGCCCTTTGATACGCTGCACCAAGAAATAGCAGATGAACATATAGCACACGTCATGCAATTGGAGCATCGAATAAGACAGCATGTTGTATTTTCTTAGAGCGCCCACTGGAATATGGACGGTTTATGGCCCTATTCTGAAACGGATATTTCATTTTTAAATTACAATTATGATAAGCACAGTGATTTTTGATATGAATGGGGTGATAACCGACGATGAGGACCTGCATGAACTGGCTACGCAAAAAGCTTTTGAAAAGGTCGGATTGGAAATCACCCCGGAAATCTATCGTCAATATTGTTTGGGTCGAACCGATGCGGCTGCTTTTGTGGATCTGGTACGTGATTTTCAGCTGCAAAAACAAGAAGTAGGTTCACTAATTGCCGATAAAACAAATAGCTACCAAGCGCTTATTGCCGATAATTTAAAGGTATACCCCGGCGTCATAGAATTAATAGAACGGCTACATCAAAAATATACTTTGGCGCTAACGACCAGTTCAACCTTTGAAGAGGTGCAGACCGTGGTCGGCCAATTGCAACTTGAAAATCTTTTTAAGGTCATTGTCAGTTCCAAGGATGTCAAACGGGGAAAGCCCGACCCCGAACCGTATATATTAACGGCTCAAAAACTGGGGGTGGCCTGTGAAAACTGTGCGGTTATTGAAGATTCTGAAAATGGGGTACGGTCGGCCGTTGCTGCCGGAATGAAATGTATCGCGATACCAAATACCGAAAAGCGGGGTAAATTAACACGTGCCCATTTTATTATTGACGAGTATTCAGAGCTTACCGACCACCTGATACAAAGCTTGGGGTAGGGTGTGGTAAATCGCTTAGTAGCTAATATTCGTTATCTTAGTGCGCATATCTAAGATAGTGTCATTGAGGCTATTTAATTGCTTCATATCATTACAAAGGACCATGGAAAATTTATTAAAAACCATACAGTCAAGAGTCCATTTAAATCGAAACGATATAGATTTTATCAAAAACTATTTCGTTTGTGAAACAGTCCCTGCCCAAACCAGTCTTTTAGAAGCAGGCAAAGTAGAACGATATATTTACTTTTTAAGTAATGGAATCGTAAAAGGTTATCAAAATATGGATGGAAAAATTGTTGTTCAACATCTTGTATCTGAAAGTGATTTTTTTACATCTTTGGATAGTTTTATGACGGAAACACCCTCATTGGACTATTACGAAACCATTACAGCATGTAGTTTGATAAAAATTTCCAAACCAGCTTTTGACATTTTACAAAAGGAAACTAGTTTCTGGGGAGAATTTGTAAGGGATGTTACCAACGAACACTTAAATTGTAAACTGGAAAGAGTAAAAGATTTTCAACGTTTAACGGCCAAAGAACGTTATGTAAAGTTTGTAAATCAAAACCCGAAATTAGCTTTAAATGTTTCCATTGACACTATTGCCTCTTTTTTAGGAATGGAACCTCAATCATTGAGCCGTATACGCAAACAGATCACTTTCTAACAAATGTTATTTCTGAACCGCTAAAAGCTATAGAAATTTGCTCAAGCAAAAAGCGTAGCAAATGAGCAAAGAAATTTCATTGGTAACAGGTGGCAACGGACATTTAGGAAACAATTTAGTTCGATTATTACTTTCCAAAAATATAAGCGTAAGAACTACCGTAAGAAACCGTAATTATCAAGCGTCTCTTAGAGATCTGAACTGCGAAGTTGTTCAAGCTGATATTACAAATGCCCTATCGCTAAAAAAGGCATTTAAAGGAGTTACAAGCGTATATGCCGTAGCGGCAAATTTCAGTATGTGGGCTAAAAACTCTAAGACTGAAATTTATGATAATAACATGCAGGGTACTCAAAATGTGTTTGACATCGCAAAAGAATGTGGTGTGAAGAATGTGGTATATGTAAGTTCGGTGGCAGCTTTAGATTTCGCCATTTTGCCTGCTCATGTGGATAATGGATATAATAAAGACCGAAGAAATTGGTATTATAATTCTAAAAACGATTCTGATAAACTGGCATTGGAACTGGGAAAGAAATACGGCATAAAAACCGTTTTGGTATTGCCCTCTGCAATGATTGGTTCAGAAGCTTACAAATTAAGTTATACCAACAACCTTGTATATCAAATTTTAAACGGAAATATCCCTGTAGATACAAACGTTACATTAAATTGGATAGATGTAAAAGATGTGGCTTTTGGAACGTATCGGGCAATGAAAAACGGAAGAAATGGAGAAAGATATATTCTCTCGAACGAGAAACATACTACATTACAAGAGAGTGTCAAAATTGCTTCAGAGTTATATCCTGAATTAAAGTTGAAAACACCTAAGAAAATTCCTAAATGCTCACTTTATGCTGTGGCTGGATTAATGGAATTTTGGAGTGAATTAACAGGAAAAGAACCGCAATTGCAACGCCATTATGTAGCTATGTTTTATGGTTTAAAACAAGATTACGATATTACCAAATCAAAACAAGAATTAGGATTCAATCCTAAACCTTCAAAAAAAGCCTTAATAGATGCTCTAAAATACTTAAAAAACGATTGGGTAGCGCAGAAAATGGATTAAGGGAATGCAGCCCTTGAATTTTGTAAAACAAATTATTTAATAGGCAATATTTCTTATCTTAGTTTCGGTATGTCAATCTGCATCGTCAGGGCTATCCCTTGTTGGCTGCATTTAAGAAGAACCTTCTAAACCACATTAAGAAATTAAAATATGAGAATATTAATTTTAAGCGGAGCCCTTTCATTACTGACGTTATTTCATGCGCGGTCCCAGCAATTAGCCTTCCCCACAGCCGAAGGATATGGGAAATATACCGTTGGCGGACGTGGTGGAGCGGTGTTTGAAGTAACCAATCTCAATGGTTCAGGGGAAGGAAGTTTAAGGGCAGCGCTGGAAGCCAAAGGACCCAGAACAGTTGTGTTTCGCGTTTCGGGTACGATAACGGGTAATTTTAGTATTAAAAACGATAGTATAACTATTGCCGGCCAAACGGCACCTGGAGATGGTATATGTATTAAAGGAAACCTTTCCATTGGAGCTGATCATATCATCATCCGGTATATTCGAGTACGATTTGACCCTTCCATGCGTGAAAATGATGCCATAGGTGGCAGGTATCATAAGAATATTATTTTGGATCATATATCGGCTAGTTGGAGTACCGATGAGACGATGACGCTTTATCATAATGAGCATACTACCGTTCAATGGAGTATTATAGCCCAAGCATGCCCCAAAGGCACTACTGATGAACATCGATTCGGGGGCATATGGGGAAATAACTACGGTTCTTGGCATCATAATCTTTTCGCACATAACGCTAGCAGAAACCCACGTTGGGCTTCTGGTTGTGGATTTAACGATTACAGGAACAATGTAATCTATAACTGGGAATATGCTAGTAGTTATGGAGGTGAAGCCCATCAGAAAGGGGATAGACGAAAACCTCCAATTGAACATTCTACCATTAACATGATTGCGAATTATTATAAGCCAGGCCCTGCCACGGACCAAAAAGTACAGTACCGTATTACTGCTCCTTCATCACGTGATGAAGATGCCGATGCCGGAAAATGGTGGGTTTCCGAAAATTTTGTTGAGGGAAGCCCTAAAGTCACTGAAAATAACTTGTTGGGTGTAACAAAAATAAGTTCGGCATACCGATTAAGTGAGCCTTGGCCCGCCATGGAAATTAATCAACAAACGGCCGAAGAAGCCTTTCAATCTGTTCTTGACCATGCGGGTTGTACACTCCCTATTCGTGATAAAGTAGATGCGGATATTATAGGTGATGTACTCCATGGTACTGCCAAATATGGCAATAAAGGTATTATTGATAGCCCCGAAGATGTTGGTGGCTGGCCTGAATTGAAAAGTACTCCGGCTCCTGTTGATACCGACCATGATGGAATGCCCGATTTCTGGGAGGATAAGAACCAACTCGACAAACAAAACCCTGATGACCGAAATAGTGTAGCTTCGGATGGATATACAATGTTGGAAAAATATTTAAATACCTTCAAATAAATTCGACGGTCTATACCATTTTTAATGTATATGTTTTCCAAGGCTTGTTGTGTGATCTGCAGCATCTATACTATTAACGCTTTATAGATATGGAAGCTGAAGTATGGTAGCATGTTTAATACTGCACGTCAGTAAAGCAGCTGCCTTAACAAACAATATTCCTTACCTTAGTGTATAGAAGTAGAATAATACCCATAAGTCCACAATCAAAAACGTACAAATCAAAAACACGCACTACCATTCATATATGAAAATCCCCATTGTCAAACGCTTTCTACTCATCAATCTGATTCTTCTGCTCATAGCATGTCAAGAAAACCAAAATCGGGGTCAAATAAATACGGTCAAAGGAAGCATTGATTCGTCAGGATTAGGATTGACTTTAACCCATGAACACATCATGTCAAATTATGGTAAAGCCATAACAGCGACCTCGACTTATGACAGCCTAAAGTTGTTCGAGCAGGTTATTCCATATGTAAAGCGCTTGAAAGCGTTAGGGGTACAGTCAATTTTTGATTGTACCACGGCGTATTTCGGTAGAAGAAGTGACCTGTTGGAAATAATATCGGATGCTACGGGGGTTCAAATCATTACGAATACGGGTTTTTACGGAGCTGCAAATGATCGGTATATTCCAGAATTCGCATATACGGCAACCGCAAAATCGATTTCGGAAATTTGGATCGATGAATTCGAAAACGGAATTGATGGAACGCATATTAAACCGGGCTTTATCAAAATGGCTTTTGATGATGGCAAACCGCCTTCAGCAATTGACCAAAAGCTCTTCGAAGCGGGAATGCTGACCCATTTAAGTACGGGACTCACTATGGCCGTACATACCGGAAACAATAGGGAAGCCCTAAACTTACAGATCGACCTTTTAAATGCCCATAATATTGATCCAAGTGCATGGATTTGGACGCACGCCAATAAAGTTGAAGATGATACGATCTTAATTGATTTGGCCGCTAAAGGAGCATGGATTTCACTCGATGGCGTAAAGGCGTCCAATACGAAGGAATACCTAAAGCGCCTTAAACTTTTCAAACAAAAGAAACTATTGCATAAAGTACTATTGTCCCATGACGGGAATGGCTTTCCAAGCGGTGGTGCGATTCGGGATTTTAATGCGATATTCGAAAATTTAATTCCGGAAATGTTGGAAAACGGGTTTACGGAAGATGATATCAATCAAATTTTGGTAGAGAATCCGAAAGAAGCGTTTCGTGTTGGCATAAGACAAACAGATGTTTAACTGCATGCGATATGAGTGAAGAATACAATGAGGCCATTGCCTATCATTATAACGCCTATCGTCCACCGCTACACGAGGTGATTTTAAGTCGAGTACTGGGAAATGATGAGCGATTTCAAGACGGACTTGACATAGGCTGCGGCACGGGCTATTCTGCTATGGCATTGGCAAAGTATTGTTCCCAAGTTTATGGGGTAGAACCTAGTGCGTCAATGCTAAAAAAAGCAATGCCCCATAAAACGATAACCTATCTTAATGGTTTTGGAGGTGCCCTGCCCATACCAAATAGTTCGGTGGATGTTGTCACTTTTGCGGGCTCTTTATTTTATGCGAAATCACCTGCGCTTATCAAAGAGCTCCGTAGGGTCTGTCGCGACCAATCAACGATTATTGCGTATGATTTCAACGTTTTGTTGGATGATGTGCTACAGTATTGCGACATCAGGCTCGACGAATCACCATCTGATTATGATTTTGAGGTAAATTTTGACGACACGAATGATTTTTCTAAAATCGTTACGCATCAAGAACAGGTCGACCTTGCTGTAACGGCATCGGAATTAGCGCATATCTTGTTTGCCGATGCTATTATTTACAAGGCGTTTGTCAAGAAATACGAGGTTGCCGATCCATTCCCGCACTTAGTTGGAAAATTGGCGCTGGCAACGGCACAACGTAACCTAAAAGTAAAAATCTATTTTTCAAAATACGAACGGAAAACAACTTGAGCTGATCAATTTTTATAAAAAAGCCCGTGTGATGGAATTTCCACTTTCTCGAAATCGTTACTTTGCCATAAGATGGTCAATTTTCTCCCGGCCCCTTGCTGAAAATAGTTGAACGTAATTTTAGGCATTCCGGTTTTTAAAGAAGAGGAGCCTCTTTTCATACGACTAAGAATTAGTACCTTAGTTTTAGCACCCTGCCTACCTTAGGGGGCGAACATTGTATGAGACCGTTCAAAAAAGTAAATAGATCCACAAAAACAAGTGATGCTTAACGACCTAATAATTATATCAAACTTTCACAAAAGCAGACGCGGTTCTTTTTTAATTGGTTTTGGCTATTCAAGCCTGGCTCCGTTAGCTGCCATTGCCGTATTTGAGCTATTTAAGTATTTTGATTTTTGGCAAACCTTTATCCATTATGTATTTATATTATCGCTTTTGCAATACCTGGTGTCAATGGGTAACGGAATCGTTTGGGCCGATAAAATATTTGCTGATAAAAATGACAGCCGATGGATAAAAGTTCTAAATATAAACCACTATGCGGGTATTGTTTGTGCCACTTTATTTCTAAACCTTCCTTTACTTTTTGGGTATATTGTACTTGAAGAGAATGAGTTCTTTCAATTACATTGGTTTAATTATGAGGGCACGACTTCCTTATTCGATCGGTATTTGTTTGGTATATCTTCGGTAATAAGTGGTTTGACAATGGGTATCAGTGATATATTCGATGTGACCGTTTCTACCGTTAGACCCTTATCCATAACAGGAAAAATCATCTTTTCCCTATATAATATTTTGCTTGCCACTATTTTTATAGCCTCCTATCTTAATATTTATTTTGGTGCCCAACGCATAACAAACATTAAGGCTTACATCGCGGCGAAGCTTAAAAGATCGTTGCGTAGTGTTATGGTCATAGTCCTCATTCAAATTTTGCTGTTTATGGCTACCTACTTTCTTAAGGAGTTTATACCAACTATCCTGTATCAAATCGTTTTTTATAGCCTTTTGACCATACCCTTCTTATTGCTCTACGCGCTATGGATTTGGTGGTATTTGATATACCTAAAGAAATTTGAACAATAGGGAGAACCTATAAGTATAAACGATGGCTTTGAGCGGGACAATGGGTGCGGACAGATACCGAAACTCTATTTGGGTATAGTGGATCGTAATGCGGATTACCGTTTATAGGATCGCATTTTCTAATATGACACTTCGAATATTGCCCATGCACTTTATTGGGGATGTCAAAGTAAAAAGACCTGGAAAAACGTAGCGGAATCAATTTAAAAAATGAACCCCACTAAAAACGGGGCTTTTACGGCCGACTTGTCTTACGGTTCGAGATGTTGTTCTTATATTGTTCGAAGAATTTAATAAAAGTGAATATATGATCCATAAGCTTTTAATACTCGTTTTGACGGGATGTGTTTCCTACAATGTTACAGCCCAACCGTACGAGGGTAAATTTGCTGAAGCGAACTACGACGAATCCAAAGTACCGGAGTACGAACTCCCTGACCTGTTTTCCTCGTTCGATGGGAAACGTATAAAAACGGTTGAAGATTGGGAAAAAATTAGAAGACCGGAAATCGTCGACTTTTTTGCCCAAAACATGTTTGGCGAAGTGCCCACACCTTCAAGTCCAATTAAAAAAACGTTCCAATTAATTTCTGAAGACCAAACCCTTTTTGATGGGCTATGTACTAGAAAAGATGTACGCATAACTTTTGAAAACGAATTAGGAAAAGTCACGATGCCACTAGTGCTGTTTGTTCCGACCAAGGCAGCAGATAAAGTTCCGGCAATTCTACTGGCAAATGGCAATGACATCAAACGGGAAGCCCTGAAAATAAACGACTCACAGCGTTACGGTCAAACCGAAAATGGAATTCCCTTGCATCAGCTAATGAGCCGTGGAATTGGGGTGGCAACGGTCGATTATCAGGCATTTGGCCGCGACAATGAAAATAAGGAAGGAAAAGTAAGTGGCGGAATTTCAAATCTTTTTTTTAAAAATGGCCAAAAATTCACAAAGGAAAATGAGTGGGGCATGATTGCCATCTGGGCTTACGCTTTACGCGCCGGAATGGATTATTTGGAAACCGATAAAGCGGTGAAGAAAAATCAGGTGGCAACACTCGGCTGCTCCATAGCTGGGAAAGTCGCGCTTTGGGCTGCAGTAACAGATACACGTTTTGGAATGACACTGCTGGCAACGGCAGGTCACGGAGGTGATGCCATCTGGCGCCGTGAATATGGCGAAACCTTACAAAACATGTGTACCTACCTGCCCACCTGGATTTGTAGAAATGCCAATACATACGCTAAAAATGTACATGACTTGCCTGTCGACCAGCACTCACTATTAGCTGCAATGGCACCACGCCCCCTTTATGTTAGTAATGGGCAGCACGACTTATGGGCCGACCAAAAGGGACAATGGATCGGAACGTACAATGCAGCCCCTGCATATCAACTTTACAAAAAAGACGTGGCGTTTACGGCAGCGGAGCAACCTCCGATCAACCAACCCATTATTAAAAGTACGATCGGTTACCACGTTCGTTCAGGTGTACATGGCCTTGAGTTGTACGATTGGGAACAATACATGAAATTTGTGGAATATCATTTTTTGAACATGGAACCAAGAAGTGTAGAAGAAGTTTATAAATAACAAAGCCGCAATAGGCTATCCGATTGTTAACTACTAATTGGAAAAGACCGTTAAACACCTATGAAAATTGAGCTACTAGCAAAGCACCAACATTGGCTGCCCACCATTGCCAGTTGGTATGTGAAAGAATGGGGACAAACCAAAGACCTTGAAGAGACTCAAAAAGAAATTGAAAACCTACAGGCGTATCGCAATGAAAATAAGGTGCCCTTGATATTGGTGGCTTTTGAAAAGGATACCTTGTTAGGCGTTGTGCAACTTAAAATACGTGAAATGACCATATACCCGAACTACCAATATTGGGTGGGTGGTGTTTTTGTAGGGAAACAACATAGAAATCGGGGCATTGCGAAACTCCTGGTACTTGAAGCCATTAAGAAAGCACGCGAACTGCATATCGACAAACTATATCTTCAAACGGAAAACCGAAGCGGAGGATTGTATAAAGAATTGGGTTGGTCGGCGATCGAAGAGGTAAATTATAATGGGGAAGATGTCGTAGTTATGCAAAAGGAAATTGCAACCACGATTACATAGCCTCAAAAGCCAGTGGCTTGCAACGGTTCTTTTATTGTAGCAGCGGTGCGCTAAAAATATACTAACTTGGTAGTTCCCTCTTCATATAGTATAAAACATTCTGCCAAACTATGCTTTCCAATATATTTGCTTTTTTTCTTAAGATTTCTCCAGGACTGAAGCGCGCGGTTTGGAAAAAACTATATCAGTATTTGGCCAAGAAGTATCCGACTGCGGAGTGGACCTATATGAACTACGGCTACGAACCGAACGACCAAGTTGCTCCAATCCCTTTGAAAGCCGAGGAAGAGCGTGACCGGTATATGATTCAGCTATATCACCATGTGGCAACAGCCGTCGACCTTACCGATAAAGTCGTAGTTGAAGTCGGCAGTGGTAGGGGAGGCGGTTCATCGTATATCAAACGTTATCTGAACCCAAAAACGATGACGGGAATCGATTATGCCCTAAACGCCATCGCATTTAGCAATAAACAGCATTCGGTTACAGGGTTGACCTTTATTCATGGGGATGCAGAAAATTTACCGTTGCCCAATGCAAGTGTCGATGCCGTCGTGAATATCGAATCTTCCCATTGCTACGGGTCAATGAAAAAGTTTGTGGGACAAGTTCATCGCGTGCTACGGCCTGGCGGGTATTTTTTGTTTGCCGACCTACGTCCTTCGGAAGCGATTGATGAACTTGATACAACTTTCCGTGCTGCAGGGTTTCAAGTACTTAAAAAGGAATTGATTTCGAAGGAAGTCGTTAATGCCATGGAGGCCATTCACGAATATAAGGTAGCCTTCTTTCAAAGCAGGGTAAAAGGCTGGTTAAAAAAGCCGCTAAATAATTTTTTGGGAGTCAAGGGTTCAAACATTCATAAGCTATTGGACAATGGGGAGATGGTCTATTATCATTATGTATTGCAAAAATGATGGGCCGCGGACTTCGCGAAGGTTTTTATAGCGCCGCGGCATTACATATAAAAATGGAATACAAAATTCGTTTAAAATAGTGCCAAAATTGGCACCAGTAATCAAAATAAAATACCGAAGAATAGTTATGAGTGATGTAAACGTAAGTAACGCAATGATTGCGATCTTGAATTGTCATTTAGCGATCCTTATCATCGGGTATAAAATGCAAAAAATAAGGGTATTGATTTCGTATGTAAACGCGGTTATGGTAATCGGTATTTTTGTTTTTTTGGCTATCGATAATCTTCCCGTAGAATAACATAATTTTGAATTTAGTGAATGGGTTGTACTCGGTCTTGAAGTGGGTATTTTAATAGGCGCCCTTTATGGCATTGGAGGGTTTAATAATAAAACGGCGGTAAAAGCTATAAACTATATGGGCTTTGGTATTCATTTATTAGCGACCTTGGGAATGCTTTATTATATGGCAACATTCAAACTGAATAGACTTTTTTAATGCCAAATGACGTTTGTGCATCAGTAGAAAAGGTGATGCTGTGCTTTTCCATAAAACAACCTAATGATAAAAATTTTTAAAATTAATATGGTGCTGCTATTGCTGGTATGCAATCAATTACCAAGCTATGCCCAATCAGAAAATGATATGACAAACCATTCCCTTATACTGCCGCTAAAAACCGGCAAAAACCCTAGTGTGCAATGGGAGACATTGGTCATTGCCCCGGTCAATCTCTTTATGCAAACACAACCGATAACCGATACCAGTCCGCATATACAACTCGAATTAAATGTCGTTGAAGATACGAATAGCTATACTACGTTTCTGTGGTACTATGGTGCGGCTAATGGAGGCGCAAAAACAAACTACCCCAAAGCCTATCAAAACTATGCCTTTGATCTAAAAATCGATACAGCGGAGGTAGCATTGGTGGTTAAGAAATTAACTTTTGAAAAGGCCCTATTTCTAGAGTTAGGGCAAACAGCGGTTATCGGAAACCTGACCCTTCGGTTTGAAGATTGTATAAGCGAATGGTCAACGGATAGTAATGGAGACCAGACCGATGCCTTTGCGACCTATACGATTTCGGTTTCGGAAGCGCAGGAGCAGCAAACCCTATCGTTTACGTCACTGGAAACACAAGGTGGAAACGAACTAGCCCTACCGTGGAAGTCTTATAAAATTTTGGTAAAGGAAACTACTGAAAAAGCAATAAAGCTAATGGTGTTTAAAAACAAATAAAAAATACACTCATTACGGAATTCTGTAATGCATATTTAAAAAAAATCAGGAGCTTTACCCTGAAAGCAGAACGAATATAAAAGACCCAATAAAAAAGCCTTTAGCTATACATAAACTTAGAAAATGGTGTGGTAAACCAGGGGTTTATATTTGTGGGCCTTTATTGCGAACATTTGGTATATTAGTTCTATCATATAAATATAGTTACTAGGGACTATATACAATTGTTGTAAAACATTTTGACCAACCTCCAATGAAAGGAATAATAACAGCCATTTTAGACACTTCAAAAGACAGATTAAAAAATCCTTTTATTGGAGCATTTGCTATTTCTTGGATAGCCATTAATTGGAAACCGATAGTTACCTTTCTATTTTCTGACACATCTATACAAGAGCGGATTGCATTAATTGAACTGAATTACGAATCGAATTGGAATATTCTATTTTTACCATTGATTTTCGCTGGTATTTATATTATTGTTTTACCCTATTTAATGTTAGTATTTGACCTAATTTCTAACAATGCCTTGAAAAAAAGAAAAGAAAATTTATTCGACCATAGATTTTATGATATTGAAGGGAGAAAAAAACTAGCTATTGGGGAAAGTGAGTTAGAAGATATAAAGGCTAATTACCGAGAAAAAGCGGATTTGAATAAAAAAGTTCAACAATTGTCTACAAACATTGAGAAAAAGAATGAATTTATTGAAAGCCTACAATCCAAAATAGAAACGCTTAATACGGATTATGAAAACTTAAAAAAATTATCTACTGATTCAATGAACTTAAGTTTTACTGTTGATGAAGAAAAAGAATTGAATAAAGAATACGCGGAATTTAGAAACGAAGATTTTTCAGAATATTTTACCGAAGTTGGCTCAGAAGTAAGTCAAAACAATTCAATACCTTCTAAAATTGACAAAATAATAATTGAAAAATACATTTATGCCGGAATAATAAAAAAGATAGTCGATAAAGAAGAGCAATCAATAAATTATGTTTTCACCCGTAAAGGAAGATTTTTCTGGAAAGAATATGTTAGTGGAATAAGAATATCTAGAAGTAACCCGGTATTTAAAAGTGGAGATAATTTACCGTTCTAAAAAAACGTTTTACAACACTATGTATGCGCAATGGCCGCTAAATTCTGGCGCTCCGCCAAGGCCACTACGCATACACTTACCGTTATGCTTTATTATGACAAAACCCAATAAACCAAGAAATGCCAATACTTAATGAGATAATAGATTGGGTGGAAAACAAGCCTATATTTTGGCAGGTAGCAATTGACCGCTTAATCCGAAATAGTGAACTAACTGATGATGACATATCTGAGTTGAAGGAGATATGTATGAGTGATTATGGCTTATCGGATTTTGATTTTGATGAAGTAGATTTTGAAGATTTAAGAGAATTTGCCGATAACTCAGCAAGCAATGAAAATGTAAGGCTCTCTAAAATCACCAATGTAGATAATATAAATGCCCTTTCGAAAACAAGTGAATTAGAATTTGCACCTAATGGGCTAACATTGATTTATGGTGATAATGGTTCAGGGAAATCAAGTTATGTCAGCATTTTAAAACATACTTGTAACACAAGAGGGCATAAGCCAAAAATAAATGACAATTTGTATGACCCAGCTTGTTTTGGAAATGATAAAAAAGCAGATGTAGAATATACTACTAATGGAACAAGCTTTTCAACTGTTAATCTTATCAATGAAAGTGTAAATGATAATACTCTAAAAAAAATTGATGTATTCGACACTTTTAGTGCCAACCATTACATTGAAGGTGAGGATGAGATTGCTTTTATCCCGCAAGGATTATCAATCGTGGAAAAATTGGCGGAAGCGGTTAATAAAGTTAAATCCCAACTAGACGTTGAGCTATCAGATCCCACTTTAGACAAGTTTGATTTTGAGCTTTTGGAAGTTGCTGAGGGTACAACAGCGAAAGTATTTCTCGATAATTTAAGTTCAGAAACAACACTTGACGAGTTAAGAGCAGAATCTATATGGAATAACGCAAAAAGTGCAAGAGTAGAAACTCTGACCAAAGAAATAGATAAACTAAAGGCGTCTGACCCAAAAAAAAGTTTAAAATCGAATGAAGAAAAAATTAAACGCTTTCGTATTTTACAAAATAAATTTCAAGCTTTAGAGAACAACTTGACAGGGCAGGCTTTAGTTAACTTTAAGCAAATACTAAATAGTTTTTCACAAACGAAAAAAGCACTCGCTGACTCTTCAGAAAAAGCCTTTTCAGATTTACCAATGGATGGAGTTGGGAATAGTTCTTGGAAATTACTGTGGGAAAGTGCTAGAAAATTTTACAATGAAAGTACTCAAACAGATAACTTTCCAGAAGTTACTGAAAACAGCAACTGTCCTCTCTGTTTTCAAGATTTAGGTGAACAAGCAAAAAATAGGTTCACTACGTTCGAAGAATTTGTAAGGAATGACATTCAAAAATCTTATGATGAAGCACTTGAAAAATATGATTTAGCAATTGATAATTTAGACAGACTTGAGTTCAATTTTAGCGAGCAAGAACCAATAGCCCTTGAATTAGACGAAATCGTTGAAAAGTACTCTGAGATACAAGCTGAATACTTAAAAATACTTTCAAATCAGAAAGATTACATAAAGAAGCTTTTTAACTCAAAGAAAACAGTTGAAAGTATTTACCCTGTTGAGATTGATGACACCCCTAAAACTTTAATTCAAGAACTCATTAAAGAGTTAGAAGCAACTAACGAGAAATTAAAGGTTCAATCCATAGATGAAGATTTAAAACCACTTGTCAAGGAATTATATCAGCTAAAAGGAGGAAAAAAGATTTTTGATTACAAATCAAAATTGGGTCGTGAAGTTTATCGACAAAAAAAGATTAAGCTACTAAATCAATGCCTGAGTATATGTAATACTCGAACAATTACAATTCTAAGTAATGAGTTAACAACTAATTACGTAAATCAAAATCTCAAACAGAATTTCCAAACGGAACTAAAAAAATTAGGTTTTAAAAACATCAAGATTGAAACTGAAACTAAAGGGCAAAGAGGCAAGCAATATTACTACCTTAGACTTGACGAAAATAACACAAACGGAATCGCATTAAAAGATGTCCTAAGTGAAGGAGAACACAGGTGTATCTCTTTATCTACTTTTTTATCTGAATTGTCAATTTCGGAACACAAAAGCGCAATAATTTTTGACGACCCTGTATCTTCACTTGACCACAAGTGGAGAAATAAAATTTCTAAAAGGATTACAGAAGAAGCATTAGAAAGACAAGTTATTGTATTTACCCACGATATTACTTTTCTATTAATGATAGAGGAGCATTGTTCAAAGCTAAATTGTGACTTAGATGTAAAAAGTCTGACTAGGAAAAAAACTGAGACGGGCATAATTGCAACGAACCCACCTTGGGACACTCTTTCGGTTAAAAAACGTCTTGGAGTCTTGAAAAATGGTTTAGTTAGGTTAAAATCAATTGAAAAAAATAAAACCGAAGAGGTTTACAGAGAACATGCAAAACCCTTTTATGGTAAACTAAGAGAAACTTGGGAAAGGTTTATTGAGGAAGTTTTATTAAATAAGGTTGTTCAAAGATTTGGAAGAGAAATTCAAACTTTAAGGATTAAAGTGCTCACAGACCTAACAGATAACGACTATAATCTGATTGAGGAAAACATGAAAAAATGTTCGACTTATATGAGGGGGCATGATTCCTCAGGTGCTTTAATTGAAACTATGCCAGACTCTGATGAAATCGAAGCTGATATTAAAGTACTAGAAGATTATTTAGATGATATGCGAAAACGAAAAAGACAATAAAAAACAAAGCGTAACACGGGTAACCGTTACAAACCCATTAATTCAGAAAAAAGGTTAAACACCCACCTTTAGAAGCTTTTTTGACGTCAAGGCAGTTGTAGCAAGCTAATTTCCAATGTTCCGATTTTATCACCCCATTGCCGATTTTTTACCCAATTACCGCTAAACACCGATAACCAGTTTATACCCGACCCCGCGAATGTTTACAATTTTTACCTTGGGGTCCGCTTCGAATTTCTTGCGCAATTTCGATATAAAAACATCCAGGGTCCTGCCCACATAATCGCCTTCGTCTCCCCAGACCTTATTAAGAATCACCTCGCGTTCCACACTAGTGTTGACCGCGTTGTACAGTAATAAGAGCAGATCGGCTTCTTTGCCGGTCAACTCCGTTCTTTGATCTTTAAATACTAGTGCCGTATTCCTTTTGTCAAATTGGTAGTCACCCAAGGGAATCAAATTCGGATCGACACTGGCCTTACGCCTTTTCCTCCACAGAAAAACAAGGGCCCCTAACATAAAAACGAGCAGTAGCGCAAGAATATAGGGTACTTGCCCTGCTTTAAACGACGATCCGCCCGAAGCACCTTGGGCAACGTCTTGTACTGATACCATGGGTGTATCTGGCCCCATCAAGGTGAATAAAAGACGATAACAGGCCTTGGGTTGAACCCTTGATTTGCATGGAATAATGTCCGTTTGTTCCCAATCGTTCATTTCATAACTATAGACCACCGCACCGGTTTCGCATTGCGCTACCTCTACGATATAGCTGCTGGCCATACCCGTTTCGTTGACCACTTGATTGATCGTAGCCACCAGGTCTTCCGGGTAGAATTCAAAGGCAGCTTCGAATGGAATGCTATAGCGATCACCTTCCTTTTTGATCGGTAATACGCGAGAGATACTATCACCGGAGCTGAGCAGTACCTGATGTCCGATCATCCGCAATGAGACTTCGATATGTCTTTCGTCTGGCCGCAATTGGGCAGTACTCCTGAAAATAAAAAGCAAGAGGCATACAAATGTGAACAAAGCTATTTTAAACGGTCTTGGGCCCATGCTACAAAACTATTTATATCTGTGGAAGTTTAAGTTGTTTTACACAAAATTTACATCATTTTACATTTGAGATACCGATTGAAAGGGCTATCCACGTTAGATTTGATAGTAATTAATCATTAAATCAATCGGATATGAAAAAGAATAGTATCATTTTTTGCGTAGCATTGGCAGCCTTTGGCCTAAATGCCTTTGGTTTTATGAATTGGAACGATTTCGAGACCGAACAGGTAGAAACATTGGGTTGTGAGGCTGTGGCTATCAATAGTCTCGTCACGGAGAAAATCAATGAGCGAATCTTGTCCGATTTTATGTATGGTCCAAACCAACCGGAGAAATTTCGGTTTTCGCTATACGGAGGCACCGATGTTCGTGTAAAGCAAGCGGAATATGAAGGGGGCACGAAGGCGCTAAGGGAATATTTCAAGGCAAACAGCATAGAAGCCGAAGTCAAGGCCAACGTGCAAATGGACGAACTGCCCCCTTTTAAGCTCGTTTTTACGGTGACCAAAAAAGGGATGATCGAAAATGTAAAAATAGAGGGAACTTCGGGCTACCTTTCCATAGACAATACCATGATCAAACTCATCAGCAATACGCCGGGGAAATGGGAACCGGCCGAAAATGCCAAGGGTGAAAAAATCGACCAAGAACTGGTCATTTCATTCGGATTAACGGGTTGTTAAGTCTGGTATTGACGGTATTATGGGTTTTGGGCCACTCTTAGGACCTCAAAAGAAGTTTTAAAATATCATTATTGGTTAGATCGTGCCAAGAGAATAAATTAACCACCAAATATGACTTCACCCGTAAAAGTAATCCCGAATTGTTTATGATAAAACAGCATATCGTTATCCTATTTTCCATCTTGTTTTTTGCACAGCTGGGAATGGCGCAAGCCACGGGCACCTTTACCGACTCGCGCGATGGGCAAACGTATAAAACGATTCGCTTTAAAAATGCTTTGACGGGCTCCACGGTTACTTGGATGGCCCAAAACCTGAACTATAAGCTGCAAGACAGCTATGCGTATGATGACAATGAGAACCATCGAAAGGAGCTAGGCTTGCTTTACACTTGGGAAGCAGCGAAAAAAGCTTGCCCCAACGGTTGGCATTTAGCAACGGATAGCGAATGGGCACAGCTGGTGCGTCAATTCGGCGGAGCCGATAAGGCCGGTGAGGCCCTAAAGAGCGCCAACGGCTGGAACGAAGGCGGAAATGGAACCAATAGCAGCGGGTTTAATGCACTTCCGGCCGGTATTCGCAGAAATAATGGGTATGACGTTCTGGGATATTTCGGTTTCTGGTGGTCGGCCACACCCACGGGTGAAGCCGGTAAAGCTTGGTTATGGGACATCAGTTATGGAGGTCCTGATATGTCAATTAAATCAAAAGTGTGGCGTTTTGATGGCGATATTCTCGGGGGACTCTCGGTTCGTTGCGTCAGGGATTGATTTGTCCAGTTGCATAATTTAATCTAAAATTCCTTGGGACTCTGCCCCGGGGTTTTCTTATTACCGCTCCTTGGGAACGGTCGGATTCACTTTTTAAAAGAATTAGGGTAGGGCAAAATAGAGGGCCGAAAGCTTTCGGGACGGTTTTTGATCCCCAAAGTCAAAATGACACCGGCGAAACCCGCCAGAACGACAATTGTCGGGCTAGGATACCTGTAGCGCTGCCCTGGGGATAGTCGGTTTAAATCTACGGGCATAAATAAGGGCCTTATCCACAAGCATTTGCTATCTTAGTCATAAAAGGTAAATATGATCAATGATCATATACCTATGTTAGGCACCATTAAAAAGAATACATGAAATTTATTAAGCACTTATTTTTTATAATTTTCTTTATTGGAATAACAAATCAATGTTTAGCCCAAGTTAAAAAAGATACCCTGAGTGTTTTATTTGTTGGAAACAGCTACACATACTATTCTAATATGCCTCATCTTGTTTCTCTGATTTCAGACAGTACTAAAGTCAAATTAATAACCTCTAAAAGCACTGCAGGTGGAGCTAAATTAAGCGACCATTGGAATGGCAACAAAGGACTTAAATCAAAAGAAGCAATAAGCAGTGGAAAATACGATATTGTTGTATTACAAGGACAAAGTAAGGAAGCTGTTAAGGAAAAGGAAGAATTTCTCATGTATTCTAAAAAGCTATCTGACCTAGTTAAAGCGTCTGGTGCAAAACCGTACTTATATGTCACTTGGGCTCCACAAAAAAATCCACAATATCAAGAAACAATAACAGAAACGTTTCAACAAGCATCAAAAGAAAGTGATTGTGGACTTGTTATGGTTGGAGAAGCTTGGAAATTAGCTAAAACATTAAGACCAGATATACAATTGTTTTTACCAGATGGTAGTCATCCAACAGATTTAGGAGCATTTTTAACGGCTTGTGCCTTTGTAAACACTTTTTCGAGAGAACTGCCTAAAAATCTACCTGACAGGTTTTTTATAACTGATTCCGAAGGAAAGGAAGTTATGATTTTTAGGGAAAATTATTTAGATATTGCCTTTTGTCTAAAGTTGGTTCAAAGTTTATAAAAAAACAGTGCCTAACGGTAACCGTTGCACTAGCCGTTAGTTCATAAAAAACGGATCCATCGAAGCCTCTTTAAGAGGCTTTTTCGGTGTCAGGTCGGAAACGCAAAGCTAATTTTTGGTTCTTTGTAAAAGCGCTGAACAGGCATTCAAAGGTGTTTTCCATGGAATTAGGGACGGTTTCTGATTCCCAATCAAAATAAACCGGCGAAACCGGCCAGAACGACAATTGCCGGGCTACTACCCCTGTGGCGCTGCCCTGGGGATCGTCGGTTTAAATCTACGGGCATAAATAAGGGCCTTATCCACAAGCATTTGGTATCTTAGTCATATAAGGTAAATATGATTAGTGATCATATACACTTGTTACAACAAATAGCTTCAAAAATAAAATCGGAACTGAATTGAATTCAAAACTGGATTGTTAAAAATTAAGAGTTCGAATGAACGATAGATTTTAACTCCAATAATATCAGATTATGAGAACAACAATTCTATTAATTTTTATTTGTTTAGCTAGTCCATCATTCTCCCAAGAATTTCTTAATCTTGGCTTCGAATATGAATTTCGAGGCTCTGAAATACCAAAAAAGTGGTGGTATGCCACACAATCTGGGTATAATTTTAAGTTGGATGGAAATGAAAAATATAATTTAAAAAAGAGCTTAAGGATATCAAGCAATAATCCTAAGGAAAATCAGACTGGAGTTTTTACAGCAAGTTTTCCTATCGCTTTTGCAAAAGGCAGAAGAATAGAGCTTAGAGGCTATTTAAAAACCGAGTCAATAAATAACGGTTATGCCGGTCTTTGGTGGAAAGTAGATGGACAGAATGGGGTTTTAGGGTTTGATAATATGGAGGACAATGGGTTAAAAGGTACGAATGACTGGCAGGAAGTCTCGCTAAAGATGCTCGTTGACGAGAAGGCTACAGAAATTACCTTTGGGGGCTTATTGGTGGGTAACGGAGTAGCTTGGTATGATAATTTTGAAATTCTGATTGACGGAAAAATATTTAACGATTTACAACCAAGATCAACCGAACCCACAACCGACGAACTGGCATGGCTAAAAAAAAGTGTTTACCCTTTATCAACTTATGACCCTAGTACGAAATCCGATGTAGATCTTGAAATTTTCGGTTCTCTAATAGGAGATGCCCAAGTTGTAGGTCTTGGCGAGGTTACGCATGGTTCAAGCGAAATATTCCAAATGAAGCATCGAATAATCAAATTTCTAGCCGAGAAAAAAGATTTCGAAATTTTTTCCGTGGAGGCCAATATGCCTGAAGCATATAAGCTCAATGACTACACTATGCATGGAAAGGGAAACCCAACGGAATTGATTAAAGGCATGCATTTTTGGACTTGGAACACCCAGGAAGTATTGAATATGGTTGAATGGATGAAGTTGCACAACGCTTCCAAACAAAAAATACAATTCACGGGATTTGATATACAGTATTATAATTTATCGGTAGAGGAATTGGAAAAAGCATTTAAAGATGATAATACTATATTGGACGATTTGACAGCCATTGAACGGATATTGGATAAAACTTCAGCAAAACATCAAGGTTCAAGGATGGGTGCTGTTTCCCAAGACGATAAAGATACTATCGTGGGAAAATTGGAACATGTGAGGAAAGCAATTGGAAAATTAGGTCTTACCAAGGATAGGACAGCATGGCTATACCAAAATATTAGGGTCATTGAGCAATATATGGATAAAACTGTTTTCTCACGGGATAAATTTATGGCAGAAAACCTATTGTGGATAAAATCCCAAAATCAAGGTTCGAAAATTGCTGTTTGGGCGCACAACGGTCATATACAGAGAACGATGCACGGCATGGGAAATTATCTGTCTGATAGCTTGGTGAATGATTATGTGGCGGTAGGTTTTGCATTCTATGGAGGCACGTATACAGCAACAGGCGAAAATGGGCTAACCACCTATCAGGCGCAGGCACCTTATAATGGTACTTTTGAAAGGTTTTTCGGATCTATCGATGTTCCTATTTTTATTATTGATCTGCGAAGTGTTAAAGAACAAAAACCAATGCATGCCAAATGGTTATTAGAAAAGCTGGACTTCAGACAAGTAGGATCTATGAAGTTAGAAAGTGAATTTTACGAGACAGATATTAGCGAAGATTATGATTTGATAATCTTTATCAATAATTCATCGGGTTCCAAAATTTTGGATTGACTTTTAACTTTAGAATAGGAAATCGGAATGGACTTCTGAGCAAGTTTGTTCAGTCGGAATTGAATCAGAACGTGCTTACTCGAATCCGTCGCAACTTGTTGTAACAAAACCTAAACATAATGCGGACTTTAGGGTAAAACCGAAAGGTCTGTGTATATTTATGAAGTCGCAAAATCTTATGGATTTAGCTTTGGACAAGAAAAAATAAAACTAAACAATAAGCTTTAGCTTCGTGCGCAGACGGAAACGAAAAGTTTCCTTACTACCGCACTACGCTTAGCCGAAACGTTGTAACCAATATAAAACCAACCATATGAAGAAATCAATAATAATTCTGATAACAATTGTCTTATTTGTGCTACCGAAGATAGTTTTCTCTCAAAACAACCCCTTCATACCTGCGGACTTTAAAGTTCCAGATACATTAGAGAACGAACATTTCAGAATTAGGATGCTGACAGTTAACGATGTTGTAAAGGATTATGATGCTGTAATGTCTAGTATTGAACATCTTCAGGGTGCTTTTGGCCCAAATTCCAAATGGCCCACAAAAGATTTAACTTTTGAACAGGATTTAATTGATTTGGGATGGCACCAAAAGGAATTTCAAAAAAGAAGTTCATTTGCTTACACAGTTGTTAGTTTGGATGAAAGTGAAGTAGTTGGCTGTCTCTATATTTACCCCACCCAAAAAGAAGATTATAATGCGACTATAGTGATGTGGGTAAGAGCAAGTGAAGTAGATAACGGGCTTGATTCTATCCTATTTGATTCTGTTAAAAAATGGATTTCCGAAGAATGGTCGTTTAAAAAAGTTGCTTATCCTGGACGTGACATAAGTTGGGAACAATGGAAACTAATGAAATAAATACTGGTTACAAGAAAACCTAAACGTAATACGGACTTTAGGGTAAAACTGAAAGGTCTGTGTATATTTAAAAAGTCGCTAAATCTTATGAATTTGGCTTTTAAGCAAAATAAAGAAAAAACAAAACCAAAAGATTTCGCTAAGTGCGTGACGGAAACGAAAAGTTTCCTTGCCTCCGCACTACGCATACACTTACCATTAGCCTAAACCAACAAGTGAAGAACAACAGAAAATACATTTTTTTTATTGGAATCATGGCATTGTTTTTTGTTGGTTACTTAATAGCCGATAATATCCTTTTCAACGGAATAAGACCACAATCTATAAGCGAAAATGGATTTCAAGCAAATTATTTTGTGAAAGAAGATACAAAGAGCAAAGCAACAGTAATTTTAATTGGTGGAGGACAATGGGGAGATTACTGGGCAGAACAATTTGCCAAAAAAGAAATGGTCGGTTTATCAATACCTTATACAGGAAAAGAAGGTTTACCAAGGTTACCTGAAGAAATTGAATTAGAGTACTTTGAAAGCGCCATCAACTGGCTTAGAAATCAGCCTGAAGTTGACCCCAACAAAATAGTTGTTATGGGAGCATCAAGAAATGCCGAATTAGCCTTAGTAATCGCTTCTACATTTACGGAGTCTATTAGCGGAGTTGTCGCCTATGCACCAAGCGCTGTTTCTTGGTCCAATACCGTTTTGCCATACAATTCCAATGAGTTGAAATCGAGCTGGAAATATAAAGGAGTTGATATTCCATATGTGCCAATGAATAAAATCATAGGAAATGAATCGAATAAAATTGAAATGTTGGAATATTGGAAAAGAGGTTTGGCAAAATCGGATTTCGTAATACAAGCAGCAATCAAAGTCGAAAAAATTAACGGACCAATTCTACTTTTTTCCGGAAACGATGACAAGGTTTGGCCATCGTCGTTGATGGCGGATATGATAGAAAAGAAATTAGACGATAATAATTTTAAACATTCCTTTCAGAATATAAAATATGACAACGCTGGACACTTAATTTCTAATAATCCTGATGATAATTCGAGTTCTAGAAATGGTAGAATACATATCGATGGAAAAGATTATGAATATGAATTTGGCGGAAACGATGATGGTGATTTTAAAGCAAAACAAGACGCCAAAATGAAATTGATAGAATTCCTAAAAGAGCTATAAACACGAATAAAGGCAGTTGCCGCCGATGTATATAAAGATAGTGTAAGTTGTCGCTAGCACTAAGGATTGGGCACTTTTGGAAGTCGCCAAATTTCTAGATTTGACATCTATGAGATCGTTATACCAATTAGTACAAAAATTATGAGAACAACCATAAACAAAATTAAAACCCTAACATTTTCAATTTTGTATCTAGTTACGGTAATTGGTTGTAACCAAAAAAATAGAGACAAAGAGGCTGTTAATGACACTCAAAGAGTAACTTCCCAAAATGTCCTTTCATCCGTAATCGACGCTATTAATTCAGAAATAAATAATGGGGATTACGGATTAATTGACCGCTTTATGATCATACAAAATGATGAGTTATTGGCAGATTTCAAATATGAACAGGATTATGAAACCATTGTTCAAAAATATGACACAACAAATCATCAATACAATTTCAATAGTACGGTTTGGCACCCATACTACAAGCAAACCAATCTACACACCCTTCAATCTGTCACGAAAAGCATTACTTCAATCCTTTTTGGTATTGCGTTGGATTTGAATAAGGATTATAATGTTAGCAATAAAGCAATGCCTTTATTGGCTGGGTATGATACTGACTTTCTAGATAAACGAAAGCAAAATATTTCTATTGAAGATTTATTGACTATGAGAAGTGGATTGCAATGGAATGAGGAAACTGATCATAATGATACTACAAATGACTGTTTTAGGTTGGAATCAAGTGACAACTGGATAAAATATGTTCTGAGTAAACCTATGGATACCATACCGGGAACAAGATTCGTGTACAATGGGGGAGGAACTGTTCTTTTAGGTAAAATCATTAGGACGATTACAGACAAGCGAATTGACCTCTGGGCGGAGGAAAAATTATTTGAGCCACTCGGTATAACAGACTACTACTGGAAAGAAACACCTGATGGAGAAATTGATACAGAAGGTGGTTTATATCTAAAAGCGGAAGACTTGGCTAAAATTGGTTTATTGTTTTTGAATAAAGGAAAATGGAATGACAAACAAATTGTATCTGAAAATTGGGTCAATACAGCTACAAGTCCTTTAATCAAAGACGTAAAACCTGAGTGGAAACCTGATATGGGATATGGCTATCAATGGTGGATTCCGAAATATACGAAGGATGGAAAATCCAGTATTTATGCAGGCAATGGATATGGAGGACAGTATTTAATGATAGCACCTGAATACAATTTAATAATCGTCTTTAATGGCTGGAATATTAATGATGAACCTGAAAAGTCAACTTGGAGCGTTTTACAAGACAGAATAATCCCGATACTACAGAATAAATAACGGGGTACAACAATTGTAATCGTTGCATAAGCCGTTAATTCATAAAAAACGGATTCATCAAGCCTCTTTAAGAGGTTTTTTCGGTGTCAGGCCCGAAATGGAAAGCTAGTTTTCCATGCTTTGCAAAAGCTCCCAACAAGTATTCCAAGGTGTTTTCCATTAATGCCGACAGGGCAAGTTGCCTCGCCCCGCTTTTCGAGCGTTTTTCTATGAATTTCAAGTGTTTTTATTGTTGTAGGCGATGGCCGAAAGGTGCATCACCTTGTTGGTCTTTGCCAGCCGAATGGTGTTTATCCTTATGGTTGAGCCTGTTCAAGAGGTGCTCATACGTATCCAATAATAGGGTCTCGTTTTTAAAGGTACCATTTATCAAAAAACCACTACAGAGTTTCGTAATATAAGTTTAAAAAATTCTTTTACCGATAGTGATGTTAGGCCAAAGAAATACTGTAAGTTTCTAAGAATTATTATCTTAGGTCATAAGTGGGATGCCAAATAGAGCAAATAGTGTTTAACTGAAAGTTTATTGCCTTTAATACTACGCTTCCAGCTGGACAAAATGGTTAATGGCCGGCAATTTTGCAAATCTGACTTGTAACTGAGAAAAGTCATGGCAAAAGTATTTATTTCCTATAGACGAGAAGATACAGGTGATTTTTGGGCAGATACAATTTTAATGTATATGTCCAACGAATTTGGAGCCCGAAGTTTTTTTAAAGACAGCGAATCAATAGAGACGGGTAGTCAATGGAGAGAGACACTTTTTATAGAGTTGGAAAAAGCGGTAGTACTATTGTTGCTAATAGGGCCGGAATTTTTCACTTTAATTGGTAAATCAGGTAAGCCACGCATTAAAGAAAAGGGAGATATTGTACGTATTGAAATCAGTGAGGCCATTCGTTTGGGCAAGGCAATTATACCTGTTCTATTACCTCAGGCAAAGTTGCCGGACCAAAAAGACCTCCCCTCAGACATCAGGAAATTGCTTGAAATCGAAGTCTTTAATTTAAAAAAGACAACAGATATTAACCTGTTAATTGAAAAACTGGAACAGTATATTCCGGGAGGAGCCTTACATGAGCCATCTTCTGGGCAATACTTTGTTAATCGGGAATGTACTTCTGCCGATGAAATATGTGCACGGGCAACAACCCAGTATGTTGCAACACTTATCGAATTGGGTTGGTATCTTATGCTTGAAAAAAAGAAACTAGTTCTGCTACATCCCAAGTTTCCTTCTTTGCGGTTCTTCGTTAAACCTAAATTGGCCGCGATAATCTTGGAACGAAACGACAAAAATATTTGGGGTCAAGAACGTTGGAAGAAATGTTTTTTTTTAGTGTCCCAACTTCCAGGTCTAACATTCTCAATTCCCCTATATTGCACATAGCAGTAGACCTGAGACAGGCAGCAACTAACCCAATTAAGTATCTTGAGAGAAATGGGAGTACTTCAAGCCGAAAAATCAGAATTTTTCTACGGGGCAGGGCTAAAAAAAGCTTCAGAAAGTTAATTGTTGATTCTGCTCGAAGGTTTTCTCCTGAGCAAAATTTGAAAAGTAGGCAGAATATGTTTGAGCGGCAATTACTTGGCAATTTGAAATTTGCCCAGAGTGACAAAATAAGTTTTCTTGACAATCAAGACAAGGTAAAAAAAATGCGCAGAGCCGCTTCTGAAACGGCGAAAATAATAGAGTTGAATAGGTTGGTGACGGGAATTCAACATAAGTGGTTAATTTTTCATCCCAAAAAGAACATCTTAGTCGTAGGTGGGGCAGAAAGTGATATACAAATTTGGAATTTAGATCAAGATGGCAAAAAAAAAGCTTTTTACAAGTTAAAGGGTCACCGTAGTGCAACCAACAGCGGTTCTTTTTCCGATAATGGGCTTTTGGCTACCGCTTCCGATGACGGAACTGTCCGCATATGGGATGTTAATGAAAAGAGACAACTGCGGAAATTTCAATTATTTGGGATCATAGGTCGTTTACGACGTTTATTTTTTTGTCAGGTACACTGTGTGGATTGGTCATTTGATGGCAAAATATTGGGGGCTGTCACTGAAAAAAAAGAAATCCGGCTATGGAATACTAATTCTTGGGAAGCAGCACCGTGCATAAAAATTAAAAATAATGCAAGTATAGTGGCATTTAATCCAAAAGAAAACCAAATAACATGCGACATATTCCCTAGTCATATTGGTATTTATGACTTAAATAAACAGTATTGGACCCATAATTTCTATCATGAGAATACTGGATTTATTGGTGAGTTGGACTTTAGCCCTGATGGGAAAATGCTGGCGGCTGGAGGCAAGGGAGGAGTCATTTTTCTATACAAAGTTTCTACAGGGAAACTGTTCAAGACCCTTTTTGGCCATGATGTCTCTGATGGTCAGTTTGGTAATTCTATTCGCTCTATTCGTTTTAGTCCAAATGGTCGCTGGCTGGCGTCAACTTCTCGAGATAATTTTCTAATCATCTGGGATATGAAAAAAATAGCTTTAAGTACTTTTTATAAATATGAAACTTGGCCTTTTTTGATCGGAGAGGGCATTCCGGGCTTGGCTTGGTCATTTGATAGTCGTTGGTTGGCATTGCCATCAGCAGACGGTGAAATTCAAATTCTTGAACTTAATTTAAAGCAGAACCTGTCCTAAAGGTTGTTGGATGCTCATTTCAACGAATACCCGAAATTGTGTACATTTATTCGAAATCAATAGGTGGTTTTAAGACAAACCTTCACCGTTGTACTCCGAAGCAGAAAATGACACTTCCTTATAATGGGTATATTGATCTTGATTGCAGCCATAGGCATACTGCAAAAGGAATAAAATGAGTATGAAATAAATTCAAAGTAGTAGTAATGAAATACATTTTACCGTTTATAATAGCATTGTGTTCACTGAGTATATCTGCACAAAAAAGATTGAACAGCATTTCAGAACACCCCAATATTATTCTACTCATGGGAGATGACCATGGTTGGGACGAAACGAGTTATAACGGACATCCATTCGTAAAAACGCCGGTTCTTGATGAAATGGCTGCAAGTGGTTTGCGTTTTGACCGGTTTTATTCGGCACATCCAAGCTGTTCCCCGACAAGAGGAAGTTTTATGACTGGTAGGCATCCGAATCGTTATGGGACATTTACGCCGGGTTGGTCCATTAGGCCAGAGGAGATTACGATTGCGCATCTCGCAAAAAATGTGGGCTATACCACAGGTCATTTTGGAAAATGGCACCTTGGACCAGTAAAAAAAGAATCTCCAACGAATCCAAGCAATATGGGGTTTGACGAGTACCTGTCACACGATAATTTTTTCGAACTGCATCCTGTCCTATCCAGAAATGGTGAAGCGCCGCAAAAATTTGAAGGGGAAAGCTCTGAGGTTATTATTGATGAAACTATTCAATTTATAACCAAAGCAAAACAAAATAATAAACCGTTTATGGCCGTAGTTTGGTTTGGTTCCCCTCATGAACCATATAGTGGTTTGCCTGCTGATTTGAAATTATACGATAATCTTCCAGATAGTTTGAACCATAAAGAGGTTATGCTCACCTCAAATAAAACAGGAGAACAAATCAAAAGACCTTTGCGGGGTGTTTTACGGGAACGCTATGCTGAAATTACTGCTATGGACAGGGCAATAGGAAAGCTCCGTATTTATCTAAAAGATAATAACCTTAAAAACAACACGATTGTCTGGTATTGTGGCGACAATGGAACGCCTAAAAGTGCGGCCCGAACAGGAATGACGGTCAGAGGGGAAAAAGGTGTATTGTATGAGGGCGGGATTCTTGTGCCCGGTGTTTTGGAATGGCCAGCTATGATTAAAGAACCGAGTGTTACAAATACGATCGCGGTTACCAGTGACTTCCTACCTACGATAAATGAAATATTCGGAACAGAATTGCCCAATCGCCCCATAGATGGAACCTCCTTACTACCAGTGATGAAAAATTCGGCTACCGAACGAAAGAAAGAACTCTGTTTTTGGAAAATAAGTACAAAAGAGGTAGTCCACGATGCTACACCTGAATATATAGCATCTGAATTACAGCAAGGTACCACCCCATTAGTGAAAAAGATGGGCAATAAATACACAAGATCATTTAAGAATTATGTGTACGATAGCATTTCTGAAAATCATTTTAACGGATCAAAAACGATAATGCATGAAAATTTCAAATTAATGGTTAATGAAAATGCTCAGCATACTATAGCATTTGAACTATATGATATCGAAAAGGATCGTGCAGAAACCAAAAACATTGCCCATTTATATCCTGACAAAGTTGAAGCGTTACGTATGCAACTTTTTGAATGGCAAAAATCAGTATTAAACAGTTTAAAAGGTAATGATTATTAGTACCATCTAAAGCGTTTAGGATAACAGGAAAGTTTTCAAGAGAGATTTTAAGATGACACGGGTAAATTTGCCAGTAGGAGCAAGCATTCCACTGTATTCGGCAATCAAACGTATTCTTTATGCACTGACCGATTATAACTTAAAACACGAATCGGGTAAAAAAGCCGCACAAGCCGTTAATTCATAAAAAACAGTTTCGCATACCAACCTTAAGCCGCTTTTTTCTTGGTAAGCGAGCGGTAACCCTAAGTTTAGGGATTTTGCACCAAATCCAATTGATATATTTAATCACCCCAAATCTTGAATAACTTCGATAAGGGCCTTTTAAATAAGCGGCCCGGTTTCAGGTCCCAATAAATTCAATTCCCAGTAGGCCTACTTTTTATCTTGCTACAAATAACACCACAAAACGTCAAAGATTACAGAAACTTAACGTTACAAATGTTAGGTATAGTGGTCCCGTACCACATAACTTTTAGTACTTTTATCTTGATTTTAGGTTAAAAGACACTAAAATTTTAAAAAAACAAACCACCAAACCAGAAGAGCCATTGAAAAATTTAGCATACGACTTCAAAACAATTGCAGTTGTTTTGGGTCTATCCCTATTATTTACGATTCCCGTAAAAGCACAAAAATCAGATTTTAAGTATTATTTTAAAAAAGCCGAAAAAGGCAAAAGCGACCAATTCTTTGGTTTGGCACAACATTACTACTATGGTGATGGTGTAAGCCAAGATTTTAAAAAAGCGCTCCATTGGTTTGAAAAGGCGTTGGAGGCCGGTAAGGGAAGAACGGGTTGGGCAGAATATTTTATCGGCAGAATTTATAAAGAGAACAAAGAACTTAAAGACTATGAGAAAGCCGTTTTTTGGTTAGAGAAAAGTTATGCCCAAACCGAAGCAAACAAATCGGTGGCCTCAAAGGTCATCAGTGATCTGGTGCCCTTACTATTTTATGGCAAGGGAACTGCCCAAGATTTAGACAGGGCCTTTCAATTGGCCAGTTCATTGGAAGAAAAAGAAAAACCATTGATTCCGTTGCTGGCCGAGATGTATGAAAAAGGGCTGGGTACCGAGCGAAATGACACATTGGCCGCCAAATATTATGAGATAGCGCTAAAAAATAGCAAAGATTATTCGGGGGAACTCCATTTTAAGGTGGCTCAATTAAGGGAAAAGACGACCGGTCTGTCATCTGCCACCTGGCATTATTTAGAGTCCGCACAAAGAAGGTACGCCCCGGCATACGATGAAATAGCAAGAATACCGGTACGCTTCTATAAAGGTGAGGAGCTCAAAACACTTGCCTTTCAGGTAGTGGACGCAGCGCCCTATTTAAAAGATAAGCCCCGTTTGCAATACGTGTATGCCGCTATGATCCACTCCAAAGGTTTTACCAACTATCAAAATTATGCAATGGCATACGGGTATTTAAAAAACAGTGAGGCCGCTGGAATCAAAGAAGCGTTGCCCTATTTGGGCATGCACCATTTTTATGGCTTGAGTACCCCTAAAAATGAAAGTCTGGGCGCGGAATACCTGTTAAAGAGCAGCACCGATATGGTTTCACAATATACCTTGGGTATGATGTATCATAAAGGTATCTATTTTGAAAAAGACGATGCCAAGGCGTTCAACTATTTATTGGAGAGTTCAAAACAAGGGTATCCGCCGGCCGGGTTTCCTGTTGCCCATATGCTTGAAAATGGTATTGGCACAAAAAAGGATGTTGTTAGGGCATCTCGGTTGCATAACGCTTTGATATTGCGGGATGCCAATACGAATTCAATGTTGCGGCTTTCAGAGATGCACAGAAGTGGAGTGCTGGGACGTCGTAATATTGCACGGGCCGACGAGCTTTTGGCAGATTACAAAAGGTATAGTGATGTGTGCAACTGGTGCGAGGGATCTTTAATAGTCAGTTGTACTGTCTGTGAAGGAACGGGCCACGGATGGAAGTATTCAAGAAATTCCCCAAGAACAGCGAATCGGTCTGTATTGTGCGGACAATGTGATGGTTCAAAGGTGGAGACTTGTCCGTTTTGTTTTGGCACAGGAAGAAAGCAAAAACCAAATAATAGTTCAACGCATTCGTATGACTTATTTATGCGGTACCTTTTTGGACAATAAATCGATACCTGTAAGTGTAATAACAGGAATGACTCATGCCAAGTCGTAGATTTTGACTACTCCAAATCCTGAATTACCTCAATCAGGGACTTATAAATAAGTGGTCCGGTTTCGGGTCCTAAGGAGTTTTCTTCCCCATACGTATCCCGTTCGTCATGATATAAATGGGGTTTTTGGGTGTCCCATTCGCTTTTGGGAATAATATAGCCGATCTCATCGTTCGACAACCCGAGGTAAAATTTGTATTTATCGGTTATCAGTTCCTCGATCGGTGGAATTTCCAATGGCTGTATATCGAATTCGCGACCTTCGGGCGCTTCGACGCCCCCAAAAACAATTTCTGGGTAGATTTCTCCGGGAATACTGACAAATAGCGCAGGACCAATGCGAATGGCACCTACTTCGGTTCTCGTTTCAAAGTATTTGGGCATGCCCATTTGTATCAAGCCGATACCACTGGCGATTTTAAAGGCGGTATTGTCCAATCGGGCGTTTAGGGTTTTAGCCCGTACCGAAATAGCGGAAGTGGCTACGGTGTCGCCCTGATGTTGTAATGCTTTTAGAGACATTAAGGCGATTTGGTCACCCAAGGCCTTTGTTTTTTCATAGGTCGGTTCCGAGTATTCCGTTCCGGTATAGGGATCTTGGATCGAAATCGAAGGGTGGGGAGCCATCAAACCGCCGATTACCCCGGAAAAATAAATGGCGACTCCGCCTAAGCCTTTTTCCTTTAGTTCGTTACCGCTATACACTCCGTTTTCAATGGCTTCTCGTACATAATGGGGAAAATCGGAACTGATCAATAAATTCTGGCTCCATAGGGTTTCCGGGTGGTTCGACCAGTTGATCAACGTTCCCAAGGTTGTATCGGTTTCGGCATCCAAGACCTGCATCAAATGAATACCCGTAGCTTTAACGATGGGTTTTCGGGTGTCTTTGATCAAGGCTGCATCATCGCCGGAAAGGTCTTCCGCAAAGACCAATTTGGCAGGACGTAATTGTTCTACCGCGTCGACTACGGCATTGACCGTTTGTTCCTTTACATATTCCATCATTTCGGGGTTTACCCCCGAATTAAACATGTTTTCGCCCCAAATGCCGATCAGATCATTGCTCTCGTGCGTATGGGTCGAGGAAAGTAATACATAATCGAGGTCCAAGGCTTCGGGAATACGTTTTCGAATATCGACCACGTCGCCATGCAAAAAACCAATGGCATCCATAGAAATCATGGCAATCCTGCTTTTTCCGTCATCCACGACCATCACCCGCGACCAGACATCATCATGTACCCCTTGTGCCGGTTTGGCATTGCTCATCCCAGCGATCCAATAGGCATCGAATTTTCCGTTATTGTTGTTGTCATTGTACGTATCGCCATCCTTTTCGTTGTATTTGTTGTCGCCATTGGCGTCGTTCCACGTATCTACAATAGTCGGCGTGATGGCTCTTTTGGCGAATCCCGCTTTTAAAATGGCGGGATTGTTATTCTTTAATTTGATATCAAGGGCATAATCGGGATTTCTATCGCGCCAATTGTACACAAAGAGCGCAGCGACAAGCACAACAATCAATAGGATCAGCATTCCCAATAATTTAAAAATCTTTTTCATGTCCGCTATTTCTTAAGTTTAAAGCCGGGTGTTGGTCAGCGCATTGGCCATTTTAAAGTTTAACTCCATCAGGTAATCGCCCATACTGGGGCCGTACCAACCCATTAACCGCGCTTCGTAGGTATCGTAATAATAATATTTTTGGGGTACGATATAGCCCAAATATTGTCCGTTAAAGCTGGTTAAGGCAGAATTATAGCCTTTGAGTTCTAGCGCATTTTTTAAATCAATACCGTATTCGCCGCTCAGTTCATAGGGCATTGCAAGCCATATAAAATCATTCAACCTGGTGCCCTGTAGGTAAATGGACTGCATTTCGGTCAATAATTGGCTTCCCATAAATGCCGAAAGCCGTCTGCGATCGGACACGTAAAACGCCTGTAGTTTCGGAATCTCCAATTCGGTGGTCACGGAAGTTAAGACAGCCGTTGAATCATATACCATCTCGTTAAGCAATACTTGGGCGGCATCGGCCAGGGTTTCCCCAATGTATTGCGCTTTGGAAAATTTTTCGCCTTCGCCTTTATTGGAGTGGCTTCCGACGGTCCCGGCAAAAAACAGGGCCAGATCTACCCCGTTTTGCTCCAGGTTTCTTTGAAAATACCCAGGGTAATCACCACTGAATTGATTGTTCCAAGTAGCAATAGTGGTGGCATGGGCAGCGAAAATACCGATAGCCGCTTGTGTACCGTTATCTTGAATAATGGAAAGCAGGTTCAATTTGTCGTTCAATCTTCCTGTTTCCCCAATAATACGATTACGAACGAGATGTGGAACGTGTCTATAGCCCGAAGCGACTTTTGCTGGGCGTTTATCATGTAATGCATCAAGTATGAGTTGTGTAAATTTTTCGCTTAACCAAGCGACTACTTCCGGTTGATATTCTCCCCCGAAACTCTTGCCTACAAATCCGGGAATGCAGTTGCCGATACTGGCATGGGTATGGGTGGCCCCGAAAAAAAGTTGCTTTCTTGAAATACGATCCTTTAATTTCTTTTCGACTTCAAGTACGACCAATTCAGGTATCATAACCATATCGGCGCTGACGAAAACCAATTCTTTTTTGTCAACTTCAACGGCTACCGCCTTTGCAAATAACGAATCGTGCACCCCGACCGCGATTTGGCCATCACCAAAACCCGCCATTTTTATAGTATTGAATTCGCCCTTTTTTGGGTCGGGTACACCGCTGACCACTTTAGGAGTAATATGGGTTCGGGCAAAACCAGCAAAAAATGGACCGTCAACCGCAATTTTACTTTCGATTGCCGAATCCATTTTTTGAATGGTATTCTCGTAATAGGATGTTTTAAAATAAGGGGTCGTATCGATGGTACTGGTCGCGGCATATAAAAGTAGCATTAATAGGAGGAACACTGCCCCCAAAACGCGAATCAATCTGCGCTGCCACCTTTTTACCTTCATTCCATCTATTTATATCAGAGCTTTTTAGGGTCTAGCACAATGTATTTAACGGTTTGGCGATTCCATGTGTAGACAATATGTACCATACCGTCTTCGGCCTGAATGACCGTAGGGTACGAGTATTCTTCACCTTCTTTATCGGTGTTTTCCCGAAGTGGTTCCAAATCCAATACCCGTTCCCAATTTTTTCCATCGGTGGAAAGTCCGATACTCAACGGAACACGATCGCCCCAGTTTTTACCGGTCGGGTTATAGACCAAAAGCTGACGACCATCTTTTAAAGTTACCCCATCGACCCCTGAATTCGGGTTGGGTAACGAGGTTGCTGTCATCTTATCCCAAGTCTTTCCATAGTCAGTTGACCAATTTTGTGACACCACCTCGTTTTTTGTACGGCTTAGCAATTGCAACTTCCCATCGCCATAATTTAAAACGACAGGTTGAATCGCCCCAAATTCATTGGGATCGTTTAAAGGTCCTGTAGAAGTCCAAGTTTTGCCCAAATCGGTACTAATTTCCAAATGGGATGTCCATTCGCCCGATTTTGTTTCCAAACTTGAAGGGGAAAGAATCGTACCATCGGCCAGTTGAATAGGCTGATTCTTAATGGGCCCTAATATATCTTTGGGAAGTTCTATGGGGTCAGACCATGTTTTTCCATCATCATTCGAAGTCATATAAAGTCCCCACCATTCTTGCGGACTTGGCCCAACTTTGTAATATAAATATAATGGCTCTCCTTTGGGCTTGAACAAAACCGGATTCCAGCAAGGGTAGCGCGTGGTTTCATCTTGAACGCCGTTCACGACTTCTACAGGCGTTGACCAAGAACCGTCTATGTTTCGGGAAACCCAAATGCCCACATCTTTATTCTTTTCCTCTGTTCCTCCAAACCAAGAAGCAACAACAACACCATTGCTCACTTCGACAGTGGAAGCATGACACTCAGGGGTCAAAGCATCTTCCATTTCATAAATGAATTCCTGTGTTAGCACTGCCGCGTGATCTATCGGCTGTACCTCCGGTAATTGAAACGTTTCTTCTTTAGCTTCCTCCATATCTTTAGCTTCCTCTTTAGCTTTTTCCTTACAGGATAATATGAATAATACACAGGCAAACAAAGGTAAAAATCTCATGGTTTTTGGTTTAAATATAAGTTATACAAATAAAACTTTTATTCAGATAGAGTGCTAGTCATATATTATTTAAAACACATTATATATTAACTCTAAATCAAGATATTTATAAAATATCAAGATATAGAGTTAGAATAGTTGTAATTTAAACATTATGGCCACTGCCTTTGAAGCACTTATTTGTTGCTTTTTACTGGCTATTTTGGAATACTCTTGAGGTTACGTGCGTTTTTAGGGCTTAGGAATATATTTTTCAAAAAATTTGTCCATGTGGTATTGGGCATAGGCATTTACCTTGACGGAAGCATCCATAGTGTGCGGCCAACCTTCGAGCAAATGGTAATCGGAAGTTGCCCCGGCTTCTTTAAGGGCGGCATGCAACCAATCGGCTTGTTCGAAAGGTACCAATTCATCAAGGGTGCCGTGAAACGTAAGAATGGGAGGGGCTTGCTTTGAAACAAAAAATAGGGGGGAAGCCTCTTTATATTCTTCGGGTGCATCGGTGTAGCTTTTCCCAATTAGTACGGTTACCGAGGTATTGTTTCTAGCATAATCCGTTGTAAGATCGGTAGGGCCGTAAAAATTGACAACCGCTTGCACTTTCGATGATAAACTGTCGGCAGCTGTTGTATGCGAAGAATTTGTAAAAGCGTTCATCAAGACGAGATGTCCACCAGCGGAGCCTCCCACCGTGGCCACCTTGGTATGGTCAATATGATAAGCCTTCGCATTTTTTTTGAGCCAACGAATGGCATCTTCGACATCTTGGATCATTTCACGATAGGTAACTTTCGGGGTAAACCGATACTGCACCGTGGCGGTAACATAACCTTTTTTCGCATAATCGACCAAGTACCTCAAATAGTTTTTCTTGTCCCCTTTTTTCCATGCGCCGCCATGTACAAAAACGATCAAGGGTGTATTATGGGCCAACGTTTTTGAATGGTAGACATCCAATTTAAGATGGGTAGAATCGATGGTTTTGTAGATAACATCTTTATGTTCCTTTAGGTCGTCGGGAACGGGAAACTCGTTTTCGATCAACTTGAGCGCACCGGTGGCATAGGCGATTTTCAGGGTGGTGTTATTGGTGTATCCTTCGGGTGGTTCCGATACATCAATTGACTTGGTCTTACATGCTGTTAAACAGATAATTATAAAAAGGAAAGCGATGCTTTTATTTACCATGGTATTGTGCTTGTAAATTACCTTTTCAATGGCTACTGGCCTTTCTCGAACCGTTTCATAATTTCCTTCCAATTGGTAAAGATGATGCCTTCATCTTTAAAGAATTGAATAAGGTCGGGATCTGAGAACATTTGTGCCTCCCATGACCGCTGTTGCCATGAACCGGTTATTCCTTTTAGATTTTCGGTCAATACCGAAGGATGGAAGATAATTTCGGTGAGTCCGGGCTCCAACCCTTGGATCAACGCTTTAAAAGCCCCAATTTTCTCGTCATAGGTATCGGCTTTGGGGGCGCTGGTGAAAAAATCCAATTTCGGAAGGGAGTAGCCTTCGACCATTTCTACTACACTATCATCCAAAGGGTAACCTTTTTTTCTGAATTCGCCCAATACTTGGGGGTTTGAAAGATCAATGATATTGGCGGGAATGCCATATTCTTGAGCGACTTTG
Organism: uncultured Kriegella sp.; assembly: GCF_963975415.1. Lineage (NCBI taxonomy): Bacteria > Pseudomonadati > Bacteroidota > Flavobacteriia > Flavobacteriales > Flavobacteriaceae > Kriegella > uncultured Kriegella sp. Next base: position 308,591 of record NZ_CAXBGN010000001.1, on the reverse strand, counting down.
ATATAGGCCTTTACATAGCTTGGATCACCGAACAACGTTCCCATGTGCGTATCGATATGATCGGGACGGTACCCCCAAGCGATCGATTGTTCGATTTGCGCCCGAATCTCTTTTTCTACTTCATTTGCCGATGCATGCTGTACCACTTGCATGACCGTATGCCACATCATTTTAGTTTCGTCAAGTAAACCGGGAACTTCGGCAGGTGCAGTCACAGTGCCCCAACGATGGGTTTTCCATTCGCTGGTCAGTGTAAGGTGAAGGCCGACATCCATGGCAGGATTGTTTCTCGCCCATGCAATAAATTCTTCGGCATTGGGGCAAGGAACCATAACGGCGGCCGATTGAATGACTCCTTCGGTTAACTGTTGTTCAGCGGCCGTATTTGCTTCGGGGCACATACCGATATCGTCGGCATGGAGCATAATAACTTTTTTTCCCGCTGGCCAGCCCAACCGTTCTGCCCAAGTAGAAGGCGTTTCCTTTATTTGTTCCATCGCCTGTTCGTTCTGTGATGTTTGTTTTTCGCTTTTTTTCTTTTCATTGCAACCGCTGAAAAGAATAGAAAGGCACAGCACTGCCATTCCTTTGCCTAAATGTGACTTTTTCATATTCATAAGTGTTTGTTAAACCAGTTTAATCCGTCCCCGTAAATGGTCTCAAGTGGGGCATCCCTATGTTTGGCATCATACCATATAATGTCTTTGGGAGCTTCGGCTTTATTAAAAAGTAATTTACTCATTAGGGGAGGTATTATTTCATCGTTTTTGGCATTTAACATTAAAAACGGACGCGGGGCAATGCTTTTTACAAAATTCAAGGGTTCGATGACGCTTACAAAATCCTTTGCGTCTTGGGAAAGGGCCTGCTCTTCGTAAAGCAAGTTCAGCTGTCCCCCCGCCAAAGCGATAATAGGCACCTTGACACGGTTTTCGACACCACAGAAAATAGTGCCGATAATTCCGCCCAGACTAATGCCATAATAACCAATTCTATTGGCGTCGAGTTCTTTGCGGGTTTCGATAAAGTCAACGGCTCTTCGCAGGTCAAAAACGGTCTGGCTGATAACGTCGCGTGTCCAGTATTTGTATTTTCCAGTCAGGTCAAAATCGTAGACGTCACTTTTCCGGTCACCGTGATCGCTAATATCCAATCGCAATACGGCATAGTCGTTTTTTAAAAAGAGATCATTGCCAAAAGCCACATAGTCTACCGCTTTGTGGTCTCCCAGGCCATGCATTAAAATAACCACCGGTAGGGGGCCGGTTGTATTTTTGGGAAGACTTAGTAGGCCCGTTACTTTTTTGTCATGAATGCTGTGATAAGTTATCGAGATTTCCTCGAAATTGTCGGTATGACGAACGGTATAAACAGAATCTTTTAAAGGCACGGCGGTATCATAACCATAATATTTGGATACGGGAAAATTTTCAGTCGTATCGTTGAGTACGGTAAAGAAAACAATACCCACAACAACAGGAATGCCAATACCTATGGACCAATTTCGAAGTTTTTTAGAGAACTTCATCGTCATCGGCCAAATACATTCGTGTGCTCTTGGTATAAGTGCCGCCATTGGGGTCGGCATATTCCAAATCGATATAAAATGCCTTGTAGCCCGATTTTGGAAATTCGATTTTCTCGATGGTCGTTTCACCGGTCGTTGGACCAATTTTACTGGAACTCCAGGTTTCATCCCTAAAATCGCGATCATCGGAATCAGCAGACCATAAATAGACCGATTTTAGGTCTTCTGAGTCAGAGGTTACCGATAGCGTTGCCGAAGTGTTATCAGTGTTTAACGTATAATCGAGTTCGGTATATGGCTCTTTTTTCAACGTGTGGCCCCAAAAAGCACTTAACGATTTTAAAGCCTTTTCCCCTCCATCAAGATTGTGTCCTGCGTTGGGGGTGTAGTGTATGTAGTTTTCCCCGGGAATGTCTTCGATGTAATTTTTAACCGCATCTACAGGCCAATATTCATCGTTTGTACCAATAAATATAAGTTTCGGTATGGTCAGTTTATCGCGATAAGAGTAAGGGTCGATCATTTGGGTGAGTGCATTTCCATCTGCGGTATTCACCGTTTGTGGAATTTCCAGTTTGATGTAATCGTTGATTTGTTCGCTATAGGCATTCCATGCCGTAAGGTGATAATCTAAACTTACCGGCATATTCAAAACGTCGATGACCATGGGGCCGATAGCTTCAACCCGTTTGTCACTGGCACCGGTCAGCCAAGTTGTCCACCCCCGTTTCGAAGCCCCTGAAACGGTGAATCTTGAAATGTCTTTCTGTAATTTTTCCTTAGAAAACTCTTGTACGGCATCCATCGCCCGAACGGCACTTTTGACCATGGGGAACAATAATGGCCAAGTAGGGTCTTTATCGTTTTTATAGTTGTGTAACGTATAGGAAATAAGTTGATCTTCTACCAAGTCGCCATCATATAATGGTTGCATAGGTACCTGTCGCACTATGGAGACAATGGCTTTGTTCTTTTGTGCTATTTGCGCCATTGCGGCCGATTCGCTTCCATTTTTTTCTTTGGTTTTCCAATTGGGCATACCATCGGTAAGACTCCCACCGGTAATGAACAGCAATGAACCATCATAAGCAACTTCTTTGGGGACCAATATGGTCAATTGATGTTTCCAAGTATGTTCTCTCCATTTTTGGGAGGTCAATAATAAATCGTAGGCGGTTACCTCGCCAATTTCGAAATTGTCTTTCACTTCCCACGCAAAAGCATCGTCCTCGATATCAAGGTAGCTTTCCAAAGCATTTTCAGGGGTAATTATTTTTTCTGCCGGAATTTCTTCTGCTTCGGCAGTGTTTTTTTGATTGGTTCGACAAGAAGATAGAATAAGGAAAGGAACAAGTAGTAAAATCGATAATGATTTTTTCATAGTGGAAGTATATTTAAAGACGTTATTTCAAAAATAGTTAAAACACCGATATTCGAAACATCACAGTTGATCTTTTTAACAGAAAGACTTGATCTGTTGATTTTTAGTACGTTGTAGAAGGTTTTTTCTTTCTGCGGCATATGCCCTGTCAAGCGCTATTGAAATTACGACGCAGTTTAAAAAGAAAAAAAAGTAACAAACTATAAATCTTTGGCAAATAGAAAATTATTAATGCATTTGAGGTAAGATTCACGAAATTTTTTAGTCCCTAATGCCTTAGTTTTGAAAGCTTCGCGGCTTAACAGCTGGCTAGTTAAACATAGTTTTTTGATGGCCGAGATGAAGTTTCTTGCTTAATTTACTAAAAAGGCGACAACGTAGAAAAGATAAAAAATGAAGATAAGCAATCAAGTTTTGGGAATTTTAATTGTGGCAATGTCATTGGCTACGGCATGGGCGATCAGAGGACAATTCGGTCATGAGCAAGGGGCTGCCTGGGCTGGTGCGGTAGGTGGTCTTGCATTGGTTTTGGTGTCGCAAAGAAAAGATTGGTACAATAAAATGGTGCTTGTAGCCCTAGCTTCTGCCTTGGGGTGGGGTGCAGGTGGTATGATCAGCTACGGAATAGTGGTGGGGTACGGTCGCGCCGATAATTTTATCAATGCTTTTTACGGACTGGGAATGCTTTTTGTTATTGGTGGTTTGTTCGGATTGTTAGGTGGTGGTTTGGTCGGAATGGTTCTCGATTCTACGGCAAAGAAAAGGGTCAAATGGGGCGCTTTGATTTCTGAAATGGTAGCTGGCGGCCTGATCTGTTATTTCTTTTTAGTAGAACAAATCGGCATTAAAATGACACCCCCACGCTCAGAGGCTTGGGCCTTTATTTTTGGGGCCGGTCTTGCTATGGTATGGCATATGGCCCGTGAAAATAGAAATTCTGCCATTCGTGCCGCTATTTTTTCGGCATTGGGCGGAGGTTTTGGTTTTGCCTTTGGCAATTTTCTACATGTTCTAGGAAATACAATGGAAATACCCTTCAACATGTGGAACGTTATGGAGTATAGCATCGGTTTTTTCGGGGGCTCTGGTATGGCTTATGGTGTATTTAGCTCTAAGTGGCCTGTTGATGAGACAAAAATTAAAAACTGGACCAATAGGGTGGCCTTATTTGTTCTTGTAGTGTTCATTCCCTTAATCGTATATCGAGAATCGCTTTCGTATGAACATTTAATCAGACGCCTGGGAGACATGGCAACGCTAGAGTCCGTAGCAATGACCAGTACCATCTTCGTTGCTATTTTATTAGTTTTGGTAGCGGTATTTTTATTCTGGAAATTAAGTGATGGAAAATATAAAAAGAAAGATATCGCTTTGTTTCTCTTTGTGTATCTATCGACTTATGCCATTATAAGTTATGTGGTCAAGGGCGTATTCGCTGGAAATATGATTTTAAACCATCATTTATATGTGGTCAATATCGTTTTAATATTTATCCTGTTTAAGAAAGGAAAGTGGACATGGTTTGCGTCGGTTTCCGAAGCTGTCAACATTAAAAAATGGACCATCATTTTTGTGGCTATTGTTGTTTTTATAGCCATTCTTTCTTTGGTAGCGTCTAATTTTCATGAAGGGCTTCACGGGGCGCATAACAGATTTCCTATAGAGTAAGATTTACGAGTGCCAATAATTTAAACAAAGTTTTCGCTTAAAAGCGCGTCGTATTTGCAATCAATTGGTACGGAAGAAGATAGCGATACTGGGCTATTGTACCATCGGTAAACTCCCGGTTTTATGTGTTGAGCTTATCGGTCTAGATTCAATGCGATCGCTCTATTCCTATTTTTTCTGCTGCTTTTAGCATTTTCTCCAATTCATCGGTCAGTACAAAGTCGACACCTTTTTGGAGTAGGGCAACACCCGCTTCGGGACTATTGCTGTAGAAGTAATTTATCTTAATTGCATGGCGCTTTAATTCATTAATATCGGTACTGAAATTGGCGTCATCGCGCTTCGACAAGAATTGCAAGGCCTTAAAGTTTCCCTTGACCGTGTTCTTTACATATTTTTTACGCTTTGGTGTTCTCTCCATATTACACATCATGATAGCTGTGCTTACTTGTTTGACACCTTTTGCACTCGCTGCATTACAGGCAACTATCGATTGATGAACCCTGTTTTTATCAAGAATGGTTCTGGCAACGGCCGCTCCTAATGCTTTATCGCCCTTTAGGTGCACATTGAGCCAAATGGTTTTGGGAAAAACATCGAGTGCTTCATCCAACAGCGGTACTCTTTCTCCTTTAAATTCTTTTGATTTCCAACTGCCCGCATCTAGCTTTTTAACTTCTTCCCACGTAAGGTCTTCGACCAAACCTGTGCCATCCGTAGTTCTGTCAATGGATGCATCGTGCATGATAATCAATTTTCCATCTTTGGTCATTCGCACATCGAATTCTACCATTTGGGCCCCTAGTCGAACGGCCTCTTTAAATGCCGAAAGGGTGTTTTCAGGATGTGATTCACGTGCGCCCCGGTGTGCGCAAACCCCCCTTTCCGGAAGTGTTGGGTCCTCGCTTTTAATAGAATTTATGGAAAAAATGTAAGATGTCTGTAGTATAAAAAGAGAAAAAAGAATGATTCTTTTGAAATAGTTGATTGTAGTCACGGTAGGCTGCTATCTAAAGTTTTTACGATAATCCGATGGAGTTTTTCCCATACTGGCTTTAAAATAATGATTGAAATTGGCAAGATTGTTATAGCCACTTTCGAAGCATATCTGGGTAATTTGCTTGTCGGTTTCGGCTAATAGTTTTGCGGCGATACCCACCCGTACGTTCTTTACATATTCCATAAAGGTCAGGCCGGTTTTCTTTTTAAAGAAGCGACAGAAAGAACTCGGAGCCATATTCAATACTGCTGAAGCTTCTTCAAGCTTGATGCCTTCTTGAATATTCTGAAAAACATATTCGTAAATCTTGTTTATTTTTTCGATGTTTTTAGAAAACACCGATGATTGGTTCATGGGGTTCGATAGCTTTTCAAGATCCTCGATTTTAATAAGGCTATTGAAAATTTTCAATAAACCGATATAATATTCCAACCCTTGACTTTCTGACATTGCGCCTAAAATATTGCGTATTTCAGTGTCATTTTCAACTTTAAAGCGAATTCCCCTGTTTGCTTGTTTGAGCAAAGCGACCACTTTTTCAAGCTCCGGCATTTTAAAGAAATCGGAGTTGATGATATTCTCCGAAAAGTGGGTTACAATACAAGTCGGCGGTTCATTGTTTTCGGCGTCAAGAAGTTCCCAACAATGTGGTAAATCTGGCCCTAAAAGAACTAAATCTCCTGTCTCAAAGCCGGAAATATTGTCTCCTACTATGCGGCGTCCTGTTCCAGAAGTAATATAATTTAATTCAAAATTTTTGTGCGAATGTATTCTGGCATTCGAGGAAAGCGGCAATTTTCTTGATATAAAAGAGTGATTATTCGGAACAAATATTTTTTCAAAAACGAATTCCATGTTTTAGTATTTTAACTCTTATCGTCAATATTACGTAATAATTTTGATATACAGGGTAATATAACATAAGATTTAAATAATATTATTGTGGCGTATCGCTTTCATTTAACTTTAATTTGTAACCTACTAAAGAAAAATCAATGAGTTTAGAACTAAAAGGAATTATCCCTCCAATGATTACACCATTGACCGAAAATGGTGAATTAGATGACAAAGGTTTGCAAAAACTTGTAGAGCATTTGATCTCTGGAGGTGTACACGGTATTTTTTTATTGGGAACGAATGGGGAGGCCCCCAGTTTGACCTATGAATTGCGCAAAGAACTTATATCAAAAGCATGCAAATATATAGCGGGCAGAGTACCTGTTCTTGTGGGTATAACCGATACCTCTTTTCAAGGATCGATAACGATGGCCCATCATTCAAAAGCTGCAGGCGCTGATGCCGTAGTTATTGCGCCGCCCTATTATTTCCCTATTTCACAAGATGAGATGGTAGATTACCTTGAGAGCCTTGTGCCCGAATTACCTTTGCCATTTATGATGTATAATATGCCCAGCTGCACAAAATTGCATTTATCGGTAGAAACCCTTCAAAGAGCCAAGGAATTGGGCGCAATCGGCGTCAAAGACAGTTCAGGAGATGTTGATTACCTCTATACCCTTATCGAGGCATTTAAGAGCTCACCGGAATTTGCTATCATTGTAGGTACGGAGGCATATTTGCCCGAGACTATAAAACGCGGTGGTCATGGCGCCGTTGCCGGGGGAGCGAATTTCTTTCCGGCCTTGTTTGTCGACCTTTACAATGCATCGGTCGCAGACGATTTCGTTAAGATCGATGAGTTAAGCCGAAAGGTCAAGCAAATTTATGATACTATATATAGTGTTGGCAAATTCGAATCAAGGTACACAAAAGGAACAAAATGTTCTTTGGCTGTGATGGGAATTTGTGAAGATTATATGGCGCTTCCGTTGCGAAAGTTCGAAACTGAGCAACGTGAAGAAATCAAAGAGTATATTGAAAGGTTCGACAAAATCAGTATGATATAATAATGTAATTTCTTTATACCGGGAAAGCACACCTTTAAAAGTGCATTCCCCGTCTAAAGCCACACCAAACCCATTTAAAATGAATTACCAACTCGGAGCAATTGATACGGCCATTCTAGTTCTTTACGGACTTGTTATGATAGGAATGGGTATATATTTTTTAAGAAAGACCAAAACTTCTGAAGAATTTATGGTAGCAGGTCAGGGTATTCCTGCCTGGGCGGCCGGTATAGCCGTTATGAGCGCATATACAAGTAGTATTTCGTATATCGCCGTACCGGGGAAAGCTTTTGATTCGAATTGGCATCCGTTGATATTTGCGCTTACCGCGCTTCCTGTCACTTGGTTTGTGACCAAATACGTTATTCCCCATTACCGTAAAAACAAAATCATTTCGGTATATAAATACTTGGAGGAAAAAATTGGGGATTGGGGCCGTGTATATGCATCATTGTCCTTTGTGCTTTTTATGGTAGGGCGAACGGCGGTTATACTATACCTTTCTTCATTACTGCTAACTTCTTTTATTGATATTGATATTCAAATGCTTATTTTGATTATTGGTATTCTGACTATAGCGTATACCCTCATGGGCGGCATGGAAGCCGTTATTTGGACGGATGTTATGCAATCTATCATTATGATCGGAGGCCTGATTTTTAGTGCCTATATTTTGACCACGGAGGTTTTTTCGAAACCCGACTTTCTGATTCAAAAAGCAATTGATCTAGACAAGTTCAGCTTGGGCGATAGTTCTTTTTCGCTGAGCAGTCGTACGATTTGGGTTATGATTATTTATGGGATAACCGAGAATATCAGAAATTTGATGGCCGATCAAAATTATACCCAAAAGTATAGTTCGGTCGCGACGGAAAAAAAGGCGAAAAAATCAGTTTGGATCGCCATGTTGATTTATCTGCCATTGACCGCTATATTTCTTTATATAGGTACGGCCATGTTTGCTTTTTATTCGGGATCTGGCCATGTTTTGGACCCTTCCATTATGAAGGGCGATGAAGTATTCCCGTTTTTTATAGCTACCGAATTGCCCGTCGGGCTTAAAGGGTTGATCATTGCCGCTATTCTTGCAGCGTCAATGAGTACCGTTGATTCTGCCTTGAACTCTTCGGCAACCGTATTGTATTTAGATTATTATAAAAAATACTTCAGACCCAATGCTTCTGAGAAAAGTAGTATTAATTTTCTACGGATAACAACAGTGGTATGGGGCTTCCTCGGAATCGTTTTTAGCCTCTTATTGATTAACGCAAAAAGTGCACTTGATATTTGGTGGCAAATTTCAGGAATATTCGGGGGTGGTATTTTAGGCTTGTTTCTATTGGCAATATTTAATGTCAAACTGAAGCGTTGGCAAGGTATTGTTTCGGTCATTTTTAGTATCCTAATAATTATTTGGGGTACATTTCTCAGAGCGATGCCCGAAAACCTTAAATGGTTAGAGTGCAGTCTAGACCCTATTATCGTTGGAGCCGTGGCCACTGCAGGATTGATTTTATTAGCACTGGTTTTTGTATTGTTCAACAAGAACAAAAAATAATTAGCCGAGGCTAAATTGTACAGGGTAACCGAGTTTTATAAGATGTAATAGCTAAGCATGGAAAAGATTAAATGGGGCATCATGGGAGCAGCGACCATCGCCATGGAACAGGTTATTCCTGCAATGCTGAAAAGTGAATTTTGCGAGGTGTTTGCAATTGCTTCAAGAGGTATCGCTAAAGCAGAAAAGGCTGCAGGGGAATTTAAGATACCGAAGTTTTATGGTTCTTATGAAGACCTACTCGGTGATAAGGAGATTGAAGCAGTGTATATACCTTTGCCCAACCACCTTCATGTAGAATGGGCAATCAAAGCCATGAATGCGGGAAAACATGTTTTGGTAGAGAAGCCCATAGCCTTGTCAAGCGAGCAAGCGCAATACTTATTGAAAGAAGCTGAAAGGCATCCTGAGCTTAAGATTATGGAAGCTTTTATGTATAAGTTTCATCCGCAATGGATAAAAGCCAAAGAACTGATCGATCAAGGGGCAATAGGCCCTTTAAAGACCATACAATCTTCTTTTTCCTTTTTTGACGATGACCCGAAAAGTATTGTAAATAAAAAAGACTTTGGAGGCGGTAGTTTGATGGATATCGGATGTTATCCCATATCAATTTCACGTTTTTTATTCGATGCCGAGCCTGAAAGCGTAGTAGCGTCGATAACCTATGACCCCGATACCAAAGTCGATATTTTGGCTTCAGGAATTCTTGAATTCAATCAAGGTAACTCCACTTTTTTTAGTGCTATTCAGTTGTTCGAAGGGCAGCAGGTTCGATTGTTCGGCCCTCAAGGAAGCATTGCATTCGAAATTCCGTTTAATCCTCCGCCTGACCAAGTGGTAAAACTTTCGGTATTCAAAGAAGAAGAAGAGAAGAGCATATCATTTGATATATGCGACCAATACACCCTGCAGGTCGATGCATTTTCTAAGGCTGTTCGAAACGGCACGACGGTACCTTTCGGCATAGATGACGCCGTAAAGAACATGATTGTTATTGAAAAGCTTAGAGAAAGCCATGACTTGGGCAAGCGTGTAAGTTTATAGGTTTGAAATCGGGTGGAACATGCCCGTTTACCTCGATTCTAAAACTTAATCCTAATAAACGTAATTATGAAAATAGTATGTTTTTTAGTGTCTTGTTTTTTATTTTTTTCGTGTAATGAGCGTACTGGGGAGTATAAAAACGACTTAGCGACCGAATTTTCGGTTTATAGCGATACCCCTTTCGAACAAGAATATCACGAAGGTTTTTTGGTTGCAGAAAATAGTTCAGATGCAAACAATGTCAGGGCTATTAGTGTAGATTCCGATGCTAATATTTGGATTGCCACCAAAGATGGTATTTATCAGAAAAAAGCAACTGACCCAGGCTGGCGACTTATAATAGACAACGTGGATCAAGGCCCTGCTTATGATGTCGCCTTAGATGCCTCAGGAACCGTGTGGATGGCCACATGGAACGCCATTTATACGCATAAATCAGGAGAAGTGGTCAAAATGAAAGGGCCTAAACCGCCCATTGCCAAAATCGTTTGTGCCGAAGAAGGGATCTATGCCTTGGGGCCACATGGTATTTGGTTGTTTACAGAAGGGGCATGGGAGAAAAAGAATTTTGATTCTGCCAGAAGTATACGCGCAGCCTTATCGGATAATAATGAGGGTTTATGGATCGGAACCGATGTCGGACTTTATCATTGCAGTGATAATGAAACGACCGTTTATCAAAAAAATGGAGACTTGGTTAGTGCCTATGTAAAAGGGCTCGATTATGATGACGAAGGCAAGTTATGGGTCGGAAGTATGGGCGGTATTGCAATTCGCAATGCCACTGAAAAAATTGGGGAAAAATTACCTCAAGACGGCCTGCCGAATGCCCATATCAATGTGGTTAAAAAAGCACCGAATGGCACAATTTGGGTCGGTACGAATTATGGTATTACAAGATTCAACCCAGGGGAAAAGGAATATTCCGTGCGGTTAAGCAGCCGTTGGCTGATGAACAATGAGGTAAGGGATATTGCCTTTGATAATGAGGGAAATGCATGGATCGCAACAGCAAAGGGTGTTAGTGCCATCAAGAAAAAACAAATGACGCTTAAATCTAAGGCAGATTTTTTCTACAATAAATTGATCCAACGCCATGTGCGGGAGCCATGGATTGTCGGGAGGTCTAAATTAACTGTTCCCGGTGATTCAACGACCATAGTACCAGAAGATGACGATAATGACGGGGAATATACGGCAATGTATTTGGCCATGGAATCGTTTCGTTACGCTGTCACAAAAAGTCCCGAAGCAAAGGAAAGAGCAAAAAAGGCATTTGATTTTTTACACTATTTACGGGAGGTGACCGAAATTGATGGTTTTTTTGCACGAACGATCATACCTGTCTCTTGGGAAGACTCACACGACATGAACCGTACCTATACGCCTCGGGAATTGGCCGAGGAAATAGTCCGAAATCCACGGCAAAAACCCGTAGAAAAACGTTGGCACATTTCTAAGGATGGAAAGTGGAAATGGAAGGGTGATACCAGTAGCGATGAGCTTTGTGGTCACCTCTTTGGTTATTATTGTTATTATACATTAGTCGCAGATAGTAAAGAAAAAGAGCGTGTGGCGAACCATTTTAGTAAAATTATGGATCATCTGATAGCTAATGATTTTAATTTGATAGGAGTTGATGGGAAGCATACAAAATGGGGGGTGTGGTCACCTCAAATGCTAAACCATGATCCTGAATGGGCTTCCGAAAAGGCACTGAATTCGCTGGAGTTGCTTTCTTTTTTGAAATTTACGTACCACATTACCAAAAATGAAAAATATCAGAACGAATATTTACAATTGATAAATGAGGAGGGCTACCTTGAAAATGCCAAATTGTTGCACCATACGAACCCGGCATGGGAAACCTATTTCGATATTTATATGGCATTGTATGTTTATCCACCCTTGATAAAATATGAAGATGACCCTCAGATTCAAAGGGAATATGAAAATCATTTAAACGAATGGTTTGAAAAGAACCGGAAAACCAAAAGTCCTTTTGTAAACTTTGCCTATAATTATCTTTCGGGCGGTAGTGATGAACTTGATGCCTCCATTGCCTTTTTAAAGGATGCACCGTTAGATTTGATCGATTGGCATATTGATAACGGGAAACGGGAAGATTTAAAAGTGGTCAGGAAGCCCATTTTAGAAGAGCTGCAAGTGGCCTTGCGTCCCCCAAGTGAATATCGTACCGTGCGTTGGGATAACAATATTTATGAAGCGGTCACCGGAAATCCTTCACAGGAAAAAGAGCCGGTGTACTGGCTTTTGCCCTACTGGATGGGGCGTTACCAGAATTTGATAGAAACAAAATAAGCGGACAGGTCCGCTTATTCGTTGTTTCCCATGTTCTGAGAAGGCGATCTGCCAGCCGGTAACATGTGTTTTGTCTAAAAAATGATTTTGGCTTGTTTCACTAATCGTTCTTCCAATAGTAAAAATAACCGTCTTCGGCACCAAGAAGCAAATCGGGTTTTCCTTCATTGTCCCAATTGACCAGTGTAGGGTTTGTGGTGTGGCCTGCTAATTTTTTATCCGATAAATCACCCATAAAGTTAAAAGTCACCGTTTTTGATTCGGCATCTTCGCCCATATTTTCTAGAAGTGCGGCGTTTATACCATTGATCAAAATATCGATATCACCATCCTTGTCCCAATCACCGAAGGCTAATTTTCGTCTTCCGCTAGCACCGTATTTTTCGGCATTTAAGCGTAAGGGACCATTATCACTATTGATCAATTTATTTTTGCGATCAAAAGTACCGTTACCTGAATTAAAAATACGCTGGCCTGGTTTTAGCATAAGTCCATCTTCGTTTTTATACCTTTCGTGATAACTTAAATAACCCTCGGTATCCAGTAAAATCAAATCCATGAGTCCATCTTTATTCCAGTCTATTGCTGTTGGGGTGGTTCTCCATTGTGTCGCCAAAGTATTTGGTTGGGGATCCCACCAGTACCAATCCGGTTTGGGAGTTTCACCTTCCCATTGTACTTGAATTGGTTTTTCGGCACTTAGTTTGGGGCTTCCTTTGGTGCCTATATTTTCATACCACACAATTTTTCCCCATATAGAGTTTAAGATAATGTCTTTCAAACCATCATTGTTCCAGTCTTCGACCGACAAGGTGGTGTAACCCCATTTTGCCTCACAAGGGCCTTGAATGGAACCACTTTCACCAGCTTGTATTCTGATTGTTTCATCTTCGGCGGACAATAATTTTGGGGCATCCCATTTTGGTGTTTCTTTTCCATCAAGGTTTTCAATAAAAGCAATATATCCTGCAGAATTACCACAGATAAGGTCTTCATCACCATCATCATCCCAATCGGTACTAAAAGGAGTGACCAATGCTCCGAATTTTACATGTTCTGCTTTTTGCTGAAAGTATTTTGGGTCGTTAAATACAGGCATGCCATTCTTTATTTTTCCGGTATTTTCAACGAAAGCTACCCGACCATCTTCATCACCGACAACCAAGTCGATATCACCATCTTTGTCCCAATCTAAAGAAACAGGTAAAATCATTTCCAAGTCCATGGCTATGGTACCCTTATCATTTTCTAAATATTTACCCTTGGCGTATTTTGGCTTTTCGCGTGTACCGATATTTTCGAACCACGTAAACTTATCCATGAATTCACCACATATAATGTCCAGATCACCATCATTGTCATAATCGTCAAAGTTTGGGGTAGGGGCGCCGTAGACATCGATAGGCTCACCGCCGGCAAGAATCTTATCTTTTAATTCGTAAGTGCCATTTATGTTTTCGATCAAATAGACATAACCATGAAGCGGCCCATTCGTCCAAACACCATTGTCATCAAAGGCATTGTCCCATCCATAGTCTTCACCATCCTGAATACCTACAATGATATCTAGGTCGCCATCGTTTTCATAATCGACATATTTCCATTGATTGAATCGAATTTTATTATGAAGTTTTCCAAAAGCATCTCCAGGATAAAGGGCTTCTGATTTATCGGCAAAAGCATTCTTAAAATCTGTCAATTCTTCGCCAGGTCCCAAAAACCGAGGTTTTCCATCGACATAAGATACTTGTATATGTTTTACAGGGTCATCGCTAACTTTGACGGCAGGCGCGAAAACCGGAAAGGAGTCACCACTCGTATTTTCGAAAAAGAAAATCCCGTTGAAAGGCACATCGCTACAGGAAACCAGTAGATCATAATCTCCGTCATTGTCATAATCCATAGGTAGCGGTGAAGCCCATAAACCCACACCTAGATCTACAGTCAAATCAGGATTGTTATATGGCAATCTTTCAAACCTTGCGCTTGGTACTTGTGCTTCGGCAGAAGACTGTTTTTGTTCTTTGCACGAGCAAAACATCACCAATCCTGTTAGAAAAATACTTTTTGTTACATTCATAATACTTCCATTGTACGACTATTAATATAAGACTTGAAGAGTGTAAATCTAAATAATAAAGCACAATATTCTTCCATCATTTTTGATCATAATGCATGGAATATTTACTTTTTTGCCACCCCTTGAAAATATTTTTTTTCAAGGTAATTTACAAATCATCCCGGGTTGATCAAGAAGCTAGATATTTCTGAAGTCAAAGGAAATACTTCTTTAAGCATTTAAATAGTTGGAAAATATTGATTTTCAATTAATGGGCCATTGTTTTTTATTCCGAGGAGAAATTAATTTCATATGCTCATGGAAAGACTATTTCGATAGGTTAATATACTACATGTATTAATCAAGAATAGTGATATGAGTCCGTTACGATACTTTTAATTTTATCAGCGCTAAACTATATTGTACTATGAAAAAATTATTGTTCATTTTTTGCTTTGCGGTATCACTTACCGTAACCTCACAACGCTATTCCGACCAACCTTTTTTGCAAGATCGGGCGGAGAAATTTAATGTAAACGAAGAAACCCGGAATAGTGGGCTATTGCAAATAGCCAGTGATCGAAATAAAGCCATTAAAATACTTTCTGATGACGGGTTGCTACATCCTCATGAGAAAAATATAAGGAGGGATTTACAGTATCGGGCACTTACCGATATGCATATTGTCGCTTTAAGTAGGTATCAAGAGCAGTTTATATACCTAACGGATTCGGTGGTTTTGAGCAATGCTTGGGCCGGTAAGTTTTACATTGAACATGGTATACAAGATCCAAAGATGATGGCGATAGGCGCTGATTTTTTGACGTTGGTGGCCGGAACCAGTGATTTGACCGTCTTTAAGAACGGTCAAAAGGTTTGGAGTAGTTCCATCAACAATTTGAATCCGATAGCACTAGCGTATGATGACACTACCGGTCATTTTATGATACTGACCGAAAATGCGTTGTATCAGTTGAACTTATCGCTTAAAACAATTGAAAAGGTATATACTTCTTCGAATTTAACCGCAATGTGTTTTTACAAAGAAGAAATTGTTTTGGGGACCACCAACGGAATTCATTCATTGAATCGCAAAACTTTTGCTTTGAACAGTTCAAACCAGAAATTGCCTTGGACAGAAATCACGAGCTTGCAAAACATTCGTGGGGCCTTATGGTTCGGATCGACCAAAGGGGCCTTTAAGCTTCGTAAAGATGGAAAATATGATTATTACGCCTCAAAACGGTGGTTGGTTGATGATCATGTCGTTGATTTAAAAGACGGTCCTGACGAAACTGTTTTGGTCTTGACCAAAAAAGGGATGAGCAAGATTAGCTTTGAGCCTATGACTTTGGAAGAAAAGGCGAACTATTTTCAAGAAATACAGCGGTCTCGTCATATTCGATACGGATTCACGACAGATTTGACCCTGACAACGCCGGGAGACCTCTCTACGGGTTACAACCACGATACCGATAATGATGGGCTTTGGACCTCAATGTATCTGGCAGGTGAATTGTTTAGGTATGCGGTTACAAAGTCGGAAGATGCGAAACAGAATGCTTACGAAGCATTTGAAGCCATGGAACGTTTGACAAGCCTTCCCGACCTTGACGGATTTCCGGCAAGGTCTTTTGAAAGGGACGGATATGAAGTAGGCCTTCATGCCAATGGCTTTTCAGGAGAATGGTACAAAAAGCATGTTGCCGAAAATGGCAGAATTTGGCGCTTGGCCGAAGATAAAATTTGGCGATGGAAATCTACAACAAGTAGTGATGAGTCTTGCGGACACTTTTTTGTGTATGCACTTTTCGCTGAATTGGCACCCGACAAAGCTTGGAGAGACAGGGCGATACATCAGATAAAAATAGAAATGGATCATATTATTGACAATAATTGGTATTTGGTCGATTGGAATGGTGAACCTACGGCTTGGGGAAAATGGAACCCTAAATATGTCAATAATTTTCCGATCAATGTTGGGGACCGTCGATTGAATTCAACACTTATTCTATCGTTTTTGCAGACCGCATATCATTTTACAAAAGACAAGAAATATAAAAAGGAGGCCGAAAAGTTGATACGAAAATATGGGTATGATGAGAATGCAAATCGTCCTGCTTCGGTAATCGGTTATGTAGAGGGTGAAGATTTAAGTGATAAATGGAACCATTCTGATGATGAGATGTACTTTTTGACGATTCCCGGTTTTGTCAATTATTCTTTGACGGAAGAACAAAAAAAGGCCCATTTTGCTGCAGTAAAGAGCCATTGGGAGGTTGAGCGATCCGAAAAAAACCCTTTGTGGAATTATCTTTTTGCACTTTCTGGAGGAAAAGATATCGATAGCGATGAATCGGCATGGTGGCTACGCGAATTTCCAATGGACCTTATCGATTGGAAAATAGATAACAGCCATCGTAAAGATTTGATCGAGATAGCCCCAAATTTCAGAAGCCAAACCTATTCAGAGGTATTGCCTGGTGACGAACGAACCTTGCACTTACATAATGGAGCCTATAGAAACAATGGGGGTAGCGATGGAAATCGGGAGTATGCACCCTATATCTATTTGCTTCCGTATTGGGCAGGTAGGTATGTAGACGCCATAAGCGCTCCCCAACCTAAATAATAGTGATTTTCTTTTAAAATCAACTACTTCTTTCGCCATTAGCGGATGAAAAATAGCAAAATAGGGACATGACAATGCCCAATACTAAAACGTAACGAATTCCATACGAATGAAAATTGCAAAGCTAACAAGCGTACTAATCGTCCTTTTTATAGGATTGGCCTGTTCGAGTACCAAAACGACTACCGATATTTCGACAACCTTGACGGAATTTAGTAAGCCGTTTTCCAAAACTGTTTTGGTTGCAGCACACCGAGGTGCACACATGGGAAATTTCGAAAATTCGATTGCTTCTTCTTTAAAGGCCATTGCACTAGGGGTCGATATTATCGAGGTTGATGTAAAAACAACAAAAGACGGTCACTTAATACTGATGCATGATAGTTCGATTGATCGTACTACCACGGGAACGGGGAAGGTAGAAGATTTGACCTTGGCAGAAATCAGGGCCTTTAAACTAAAGGCCCCCTATGGCAGAATAAGCGAGGAATCGGTACCCACTTTTGAAGAATTTTTAAAAGTGGTAAAGGGTAAAATCATGATCGATGTCGATATGAAAACCGATAATGTCAAGGGAATTTTAAAAGCGGTTCATGAGGCGGGAGTCGAAAAAGAAGTGTTCTATTTCGATAATGACTATGACCAATTGGATTTAATAAAAGAACTGGACAAATCGGCACAATTAATGCCTCGGGCCTATTCGCTACAAATGGCCGATTCTGCCGTTGTAAAGTTTGCTCCCCCTGTGGTACATATTGATTCTAAATTTAATACAAAAGCGGTCGGTGATTTGTTGAAAAAGAACAACGCGCGAATTTGGATCAATACGTTAGGCGAAAAAGATGCGCATATTCGCTATGGAAGTGGAGAAAAAATGCTTGAGGAGCTTATCAAATATGGGGCGAATATCATTCAGACCGATGAGCCCGAAATGCTGTTGGAACTTTTGCGGCATAAAGGGTTGCATGAATAGAATTAAACATATCAGTACACGGCAAAGGCGTCGAGAACAACAGCCAATATTCTCGTTGTGAGGTACTTTGGGTAAAATTCACTGGGATATTGAATGTATTTAAAAGCTCTCCAATAAACTTTGCGAAATACTTTTATCTTTAATACATTTTATTGGACTACCAAATGATTATTGTTTCAATAAATTGTTCAATATGGTTTTGAAACCTAGTTCAGAAGGACGAGGGGCATTTGCATCTATTAATTCACCCTTTTTGTCAAAAAGTACATATCTAGGTATAGTTTTTATCTTAAAGTCTTTTATCAGTTTTGAGTTATCGGCATCCATCAATAAATAGTTATGTGTTTTTTGGTCAATTCCTTCTTGTTTCGAAGCCTTTTCCCATAACACCATACTCTTATCAATGGAAATGGAAAAAATAGCAAATTTGGCTGTGTCGATTTCTTGTCCTAACGATTTGATAGCTGGCATCTCCATTCGGCACGGAGCACACCAGCTTGCCCAAAAATCTACGAGAATTACTTTCCCTTCTTCTTTTTTTAGGATATTGTTAAAGTTGAAAGTGTTTTTATTTTTTGAGGCAAGAAGTTTTCCCGTGCTATTTTTCAATATTGCGTTGTTCTTTTTATCTGATTCCTCTTCGGCCAGCAATTTGCTGTATTTGTTCATGTATTTTGAAGAATTAGGGATATCTACTCTAAATTTATCTAAATAGCCATTGAACAATGGACGTTCAGAAGCATATATTCTGGTCAGTAGTCTATCTAATATGGCACTTTTAAATTCAGGCTTTAATAATGTGTCTTTGGTCCTTATCACGTCATATAACTCTGAGCTTTTAGCATATTTTTTTCTATTAAAGAAATACTTATAGTTTAGCGCTCCTAGTATGGAATTATGTAAAAAATCGTTTTCGACATAGGTGACATTTTGAAGGGAAGTTAGTAGGGAATCAACATTTATCGTGGTTTTTTCAACAAATGCCTTACCTAAATGACTGCTGGCTTTTAGTACATTTGCCTCCATTATTTTTTCTGACCGAAAATCCTTTGATAGTAGGTTTCGTTTATATAGGCTATCAACAGTAAAAACAATGTTTTTACATACATCGTCTAATGTTGCTGGGTTTTTCCATTGTTTCATCCTTGAAGTCATTTCGTACCGACTAAAAGTTTTTGCCGTTGGTGTTTTTAAGCTGACATAGTAGTCAAAATTAAGCTCATAAAGGTTAATATCTCTGTTAGTTAAAGAATAATAGGGGTATCTTATAGGTTCTTTATTGGTATATGATTCCTTGAGGTTTATTTGTACGGTATCCCCTTTCATAAACGCTCCGCTGGCAACATATATGTGCGTCTTCACAATGCCTATATCCAATGTACTGTCTGTAGGTACAATCAACATGTTGTTTTTGTGTTTGCTCCCCATGACCATTATATCAGGCATAACTTGATGTGAGCTTGTTCTTATATTCATGAATAGGGATTCAATGGAATCTTTTAAAATAAGAACAACTTCATTTTTGGGTTCTTTAAAAATTGTTGAAACAATTGCCTTCTCTTGTTTCTTGATGGAAATGTCTTTATCCTTACAACTCAAAAATATGGTTAGAAATGCAACTAAAAGGATAAAAAACCTCATGAGATTGAAAATATGTTATATCATTAAAGTTACATTTTTTCTATGGCATTTATGATATAAGACAATATTTGGATGCAGGGAACACTATCTTTAACATTGTTAACTGATATACGTCCAAATATTTTTATGTTTTGCCAATTGTGCATAGGTATGGCGAATGACTAAATTTTCGGGGTTTTGTAAAGCAGGGTCAGCCTTTAATATTTGAAGCGCATGATATCGTGCCGTTTGCAAAATATCATTGTCCTTTACAATATCGGCGATTTTTAAATTTAGCACCCCGCTTTGCTGTGTTCCCATTAAATCGCCCGGTCCCCGAAGCTTTAGATCGACATCTGCGATTTCAAAACCATCACCTGTTCGTACCATAGTCTCCAATCTTGTTTTGGCATCCGATGATAATTTATGTCCGGTCATTAAAATGCAATAACTCTGCTCTGCACCACGACCGACCCGTCCGCGTAATTGGTGCAGTTGCGATAACCCGAACCGCTCGGCACTTTCGATGATCATAACCGATGCATTCGGTACATTGACCCCCACTTCGATGACCGTTGTTGCTACCATAATCTGCGTTTCTCCCTTTACGAAACGGTCCATTTCATAATCTTTATCCGCCGGTTTCATTTGACCATGCACGATAGAAATCTGATAATTAGGTTGGGGAAAATCACGGACGATGCTTTCGTAGCCATCCATTAAATCTTTGTAATCCAAAGCTTCCGATTCTTGGATCAAGGGGTAGACCACATAAATTTGCCTTCCTTTTTTAATTTCATCCCTAATAAACCGGAAAACCTTTAACCGATTCGAGTCAAAACGATGCACGGTCTTAATCGACTTTCTACCGGGAGGAAGCTCATCAATAACCGAAATATCCAAATCGCCATAGAGGCTCATGGCCAAGGTACGCGGTATGGGAGTGGCGGTCATGATCAAGATATGTGGCGGAATATCATTTTTATGCCACAATTTTGAACGCTGTGCAACCCCGAAACGATGCTGCTCATCAACAACGGCCAACCCAAGGTTTTTGTATTGCACCTTGTCTTCCAAAAGGGCATGGGTACCCACAAGAACGTGTAATTCACCATTTTCTAACTCTTCGTGAATTAGCTTGCGCGCCGACTTTTTTACGGAACCGGTCAAGAGTGCACAGTTCACGTTCATTCCTTCGAGGAGTTCTTTGATGCCATTGAAATGTTGGTTCGCCAAAATCTCGGTAGGAGCCATCAGACACGCTTGAAAACCATTGCCAATAGCCAAAAGCATGGTCATCAATGCAACAATAGTTTTACCCGAACCTACATCGCCTTGAAGCAATCGGTTCATTTGCGCATTACTTCCTAAGTCGGCACGTATTTCTTTAATAACCCGTTTTTGTGCCCCGGTAAGATCAAAGGGCAATCGGTTGCTGTAAAAGTCATTGAAGGGTTCCCCGATTTGGTCAAAGTTAAACCCCTTTATCTTTTGTTTGTGCGATAGATTTTTAGAAACCAGTTGCAACTGTATATAAAATAGCTCTTCAAATTTTAAACGGAACTGTGCCTTGGCAAGTAATTCTTGATTTTTCGGGAAATGGATATTGAAGAGCGCTGCGCTTTTTGAAATTAATTTAAGTTCATGCAAGAGACTTGGCGATAGGGTTTCTGTGAACTGCCCTTTGGTTTCCATAAACAATTGCTGCATGAGTTTGTTGGTCACCCGGTTGGTAATGCCTTTGGCGGCCAATTTTTCAGTAGACGGGTAAATGGGTTGCATGGCAATTTTCAAGCCTTTTTCATGAGTAGCCAGCAATTCCATTTCAGGGTGTGGCATTGAAAACTTACCGCTATACCAATTGCATTTTCCAAAGATGACATAGGGTGTATTCAATTTCAGGTTTTCACGAATCCATTTTTGCCCCCGAAACCAAACGAGCTCCATTTCTCCTGAATCATCTGCAAAAGTGGCCACTAGACGTTTCCCCTTTTTCTGTTCTATGGTTTTGATATGAATAATTTTGCCTACCAGTTGAACCTCGGCATTACTTCGCTGCAGTTCCCGTATTTTATAGTAATGGGTCTTATCAAGATAACGGTTCGGAAATAAGTTTATGAGATCTTGATAGGTGCCGATACCTAATTCCGATTGCAGCGTTTCTGCCCTGTTTGGGCCAACGCCTTTGAGATAGGCAATGGGGGTTTGAAGGTAATTGGCGTTCATGCGACTAAAATAGCGGTTACCCCATACAACTGCAACAAACTAAAATGCTAAATTTGAACAACAAACCATTTAATTTATAAATGAAATATTTTTATAGCAGTTGTTTCTTCCTAATTACCGTATTGCTTTTTAGTCAACAACAACCTAAGGTAGACTTCTTATATGCCAAGGTTTCAATTTCACCCCTTCCCCAAAAAAAACAGATCAAAGGCCAGGTTACTTATGAGTTTGATGTAGTAGATGCAGTGGATTCCGTTTTTCTGGATGCTAAAAATATGCACTTTCAAGCGGCGCGGCTCAATGGTAAAAAGGCGGACTTTTCTTATGATGATAAAACGATAACCATAAAAAAATCCTTTAAAAAAGGAAAATCTTATCGATTGATGCTTGATTATACCGTCAACCCAAAACAAACCGTGTATTTTTTGGGTTGGGATGACACCATTTCCGGAAATGAGCAGATCTGGACGCAAGGTCAAGGCAAGTATACCAGCTATTGGTTGCCTAGTTTTGATGATATGAATGAAAAAGTAGTGTTTGACATGAACATCAATTTTAATGCGAACTACGAAGTAATCGCCAATGGAAAACTCGTTTATACCGAAAAGAAACCCCTCAAAGATGCCATGCGGGTATGGTCTTATGACATGGTGGAACCTATGAGCAGTTATTTGCTAGCCTTTGCGATCGGCAGTTATTCAAAGCAAGAACTAACAGCTGCCAGTGGTATACCGATTGCAAATTATTATTATCCAAATGATAGTGCAAAGGTCGAACCGACCTATAGATACACCAAACGTATTTTTGATTTTTTAGAAACCGAAATAGGAGTACCTTATCCGTGGCAGAATTACAAGCAGATTCCGGTAAGGGATTTTTTGTACTCAGGGATGGAAAACACTGGTGCAACTATTTTTTCCGATGGCTTCGTTATTGATTCTACTGCATTTATTGATAAAAATTACATCAATGTTAATGCCCATGAATTGGCACATCAATGGTTTGGCGATTTGGTGACTGAAGTTGACGGCCATAGTCATTGGTTACATGAAGGTTTTGCTACTTATTATGCCTATTTGGCCGCAAAGGAAATTTTTGGCGATGAATATTTCTATTGGAAGTTATATGAAACGTTACTTGAGTTAAAGGCCTTGGCCGATAGGGGAGAAGCCCAAAGTCTTAACGACCCGAAAGCCGGCAGTCTTATTTTTTATGAAAAAGGAGCTTGGGCCCTATTTATGTTACGTTCCCAAATTGGGGATTCCGCATTTAAAAAAGGAATACAACGCTATTTAAACAAGTACAAATTTAAGAATGTGACGATTGCCAATTTTCTTGAAGAGATGGAAGCGGCTAGCGGTGAAGATTTATCAGGCTTTACGGATGATTGGATAAAAAACACTGGGATAGCTTCAGAAGCGGCAAAAAGGCGCTTAGCGCATGCCTCTTCTGCTTTGAGCCTGCTTTTTGAAATGGAAAAAGACCTCAAAGGTGCAGCGGACAAGGGGTTTGATTTTTTAGACTATTGGAATCGCTTTGATTCCAATGAATTCAAAATATTTGTAGTGAAGAACTACCCGAATATACTTCCTGATGAAATCGTAAATGAGGTACTAAACTCAGAAAACATCCTTTTAAAAAAGGCCTTGGTAACTACGGTACCCGATATTTCGATTTATCCAAAAGAAAAGATGGAAGCCCTGCTCCATAAAAAAAGTTACCATATCGTAGAGAGCGCCCTGGGAAAATTATGGATGGCTTACCCTGATGACCAAAAAAGATATTTAGATGCTACCAAAGGAATTACCGGGTTACCCAATAAAAATGTACGGTTGTTATGGTTGACCTTGGCAATATTGACCAATGATTATGAAGGTCGTAACACCCAGTTGTATTTTGATGAATTGAGTAGTTATACGAGTCCTGAATATTCATTTGAAATACGAAGGGGGGCGTTTGAATATCTTAAGCAAGCTTTTGGTTTTACTGAAACCAACCTTTTAGATTTAATTCAAGCATCGACACATCATTCATGGCGCTTCAAGAAATTTGCGCGAGACCTATTAGATGAATTATTAAAGGATAAAGTGTATAAAGACCGCATTATGGCTTTGAGCGGGAAACTAAACCCTGAAGAAAAGCGTTATATTGAAACCAAATTAAAATAGTATGAGAGCATTGGTCATTTCGGGTGGTGGAAGTAAAGGGGCTTTTGCAGGCGGCGTTGCGCAATACCTTATTCAAGAACTCAACCATAAATATGACATTTTTTTAGGAACCTCTACAGGAAGTTTGTTGATTTCACACTTGGCTCTCGGCAAGATTGAAAAAATAAAAGAGGTATACACTTCTGTAAATCAGCATAGTATTTTTAGTAATTGTCCGTTTGTCATTCAAAAAAAGCACGGGGTCGACAATATTGCAATCAACCATTGGAATGTGTTTAAAAACTTTTATCACGGTAGCAAGACTTTTGGGGAGAGCCATAACCTGCTAAAACTAATTAAAAAAACGCTTACGGTCGAAGAGTTCGAAACGCTAAAATCAAGCCATAAAGATATTGCCGCTGCGGTTTCGAATTTATCACTGAATCAAGTGGAGTATAAATCGATAAATGATTTCACATATGAAGAGTTCTGCGAATGGATATGGATTTCGTGTAATTACACCCCATTTATGTCATTGGTAAAAAAGAATGGTTGTGAATATGCAGATGGTGGGTTGGGTACGATGGTACCTATTGAAGAGGCTATAAAAAGAGGTGCGACAGAGGTAGATGCCATAATTCTGCAGACCGAAACCACACTTTTTAATCGCATGCCTTCGAAAAACGCCTTTTCATTGCTCACAACGATGTTCAGTTACATGTTAGATAGAATCGAACACCAAAATATTCGCATTGGAAAATACGTGGCAAAACATAATAAGGCCATTATTAATTTTTATTATACCCCAGCGGTATTAACCACAAATTCGTTGATTTTCAATAAGGAAAAAATGACGGCTTGGTGGGAAAGTGGCTATAATTTCGCAAAATACAAGAATACGGAATTAAATCAAATCGAACCGGAAATCTGAGCTTTTTTAAAGTTCAGATAGGTGCCAAATTATTTAGTAGTGGGTGTAGAACAGGAGCATTCGTTTAGATAATTACCAAAGCTCCCCAATTTCTTTCTTTACAAAAGATAGTGCCGTGGCCGAAGGCGAAGATTTGTCCATAGTTTCGGTCAAAACATCTTCTCTTAGTTTATCTGCCGAATCGGTTTCGCTCAACCCTGCCTTGCGAATCATTTGTATCGTGGCACTTTTGGCAGCTTTGATAACGTTCCAACATTCATCTGATAAATAAATCTGTTGTGAAAGGTTATGCTCGAATTCATTTTCTATTGTTTTGATCAGCAATTGTTCATAGGCACCCTTGTCAGCAGACTTTGGGGCAACGCGAACAACAAGACTTGGTATTGCTATTCGCTCTAAAAATAAAGCCATACGCTCATACGCCTGAAGGCGAATGGGTAATGTGTTTTTTTGTGAATCTTTATGTAGAAGAAATCGTCGTCGTCCTTCTTCATTGTTAGTGTGCAATCTGAAAAAATAGAAAGCAATAACTCCAGTGACTACGGCCGGTATTGTATAAGCGAATAATTGAAAAATTCCTTCTCCTGTCATTTTTTGATGGTTTGATTATTGATTTAGAACGACTCATTTTTCAAAAAAGTATTCAATTTTGAAGAATCAAATTAAAATGATATTAACATTCACTACGTCAAAGTGTTAACAAAGTGAAAGCGATAAAAAAACGAAGGCCCTATTAAACCAAATTTTAGCGGTGTTGAAACCTAGCTCCAAAGCATATCTTTTTTTCCTACTTTTAGAATCGAAATACAACAAACCTCTAATATAACCACCAATGTATACCGTTTTTAAATTCCCTACACTTCTGTTGTTTTGTCTACCAATTTTAGTTTTTAATTCTTGCGAAGAAGAAAAAAAAGATGCTGAAATTGATTATGCTGCCTTTTCCGAACAAGAAAAACGAAAACCCGAAAATGCCCTGGCTTCAATGGATATTGCTGAAGGACTGCAAATGGAATTATTTGCATCGGAACCTATGGTGACCAACCCTACGAATATGGCCATTGATGCCAAAGGACGAATTTGGGTCTGCGAGGGGCGAAATTACCGACTTTTTGCAAATCCTAATAATACCTATGACGATAAGGGAGACCGCATTTTGATTATAGAAGACACCGATGGCGATGGTGTAGCCGACAGTTCAAAAGTTTTTTATCAGGGTCAAGATATTAATTCTGCTTTGGGTATTGCCGTTCTGGGCAATAAAATAATTGTTTCCGTCAGCCCAAATGTATTCGTTTTTACCGACGAGGATGGTGATGATATACCCGATTCAAAAGAAATCCTTTTTACAGGAATAGAGGGGGTCGACCACGATCATGGTGTACATGCCTTTGTATTCGGACCAGATGGTAAACTCTATTTTAATTTTGGAAATAACGGAGGCCAGCTCAAAGACAAGAATGGAAATATCGTTAACGATATTCATGGAAGAGCCATTACTAACGAAGGTAAGCCATTTAGGGAAGGCATGGCATTTCGTACCAATTGGGACGGTTCTAGGGTGGAGGTTTTAGGAGATAATTTCAGAAATCCGTTTGAACTGACCATTGATTCCTATGGAGGTTTATGGCAATCGGACAATGATGACGATGGAAATCGAGGGGTACGGATCAACTTTTTGATGGAGCATGGCAATTATGGTTATAAAAATGCATTGACGGGGCAAAGCTGGCGCGAACGAAGAACGGGTTGGAATGTTGAAATTCCAAAGCGGCATTGGCACTTGAACGATCCGGGAACTGTTCCTAATCTGTTACAGACGGGCTCGGGGTCGCCTTGCGGGATAATCATATATGAAGGCGACCTCCTTCCTGAAAAATATCAAAACCAATTGATTCATGCCGAACCGGGGCATAACGTGGTACGTAGTTATTTTGTTTCGGAAAAAGGCGCGGGTTATGAGGCAAAAATTCAGAACATGGTGAAAAGCCAAGATGATTGGTTTCGACCTGATGATGTGACTGTTGCTCCCGATGGATCGCTTTTTATTTCTGATTGGTATGATGGAGGAGTAGGGGGGCATAAGGCAGAAGACATTTCAAGAGGAAGAATATATCATTTATCCACTAAAGAGGGCTATCAGCCTGAGAAATTTGATTTTAGTACAGGTGAAGGGGCTGCAGTGGGATTACTGTCGGATAATATGGATGTCTTTTACCAATCGTGGCAAAAAATTCATGCCATGGGGCAAAGCAGCGAGCCGATTTTAAAAGAATTAATGGCCAAAGGCGGTACTGCCAAAGCACGCGCTTTATGGTTGGGGGCGAATATACCGGCAAAAGCTTCGGTGTATATTGAAATGGCATTAGCTGATGATGATATAAAATTTAGAGTTCAAGGTATACGGATGGCGAAATTTGCGGCCGAAGGCACTTCACTGGAAACCTATCTTGAAAAGATGGTAAACGACCCCTCTCCGCAAGTGCGTCGGGAAGTAGCCCTTGCCCTTGCCTTTTTGGGAACCCCCAAGGCTGCCGAGCTTTGGTCAGTTTTGGCGCAACAACATGAAGCTGGTGATCGCTGGTATTTGGAAGCCTTAGGGATAGCGGCAGATCAATATCCCGATCTTTATTTTGGAGCATGGAAGAAAAAAATGGGTAACGATTGGATGGATGCCGGTGGTAAAGATATCGTTTGGCGGGTTAGGGCTTCTGAATCAGTCCCCATGTTGGCAGAGATAATCAAAAACGGAAATGTTCCCGATGAAAGGTTACCTTCTTATTTTAGGGCATTCAGTTTTAAAGAACATCCTAAAAAGAATGCCTTGCTCATGAATTTTCTAACGATGGATCATCCGGCGGGTGCGCAATTGAAGGCATTGGCGGTAGGACAGTTGGATGGGGATTTTGTAATCAATTCCAAAAAGAATATCCAAACTGTCAAAAGCGTCCTTCCGCAAATCGAAGGAACACCGGAATGGCTGATGACTATTAAAAATCTAAAACTTTATGATCAAAACCAAGCTTTGTTCAAGGTCCTTTTAAAAAGTAGCGTAGCTGGGGAACTTCGAAAGGAAGCGGCGGGCGTGCTCTTTGATTTTGGTGGTAAACCATTGGTGCAAGCCTATCTTGAATCAGAGGCACCAGAGTCTAACAAGATGCAAATACTCGGGTTGCTAGGAAGTATTAAAAATACCGATGCGGTCGATGTGTTGACCGAAAGTCTTTTTAGTCAAAAGCTCTCGCTTCCCCTAAAGCGTAACATTGTAGAGGGTCTTGGGAATACCAGTGATGGCCAACATAAACTATATGATTTTCTTAAAGAGAATAAGCTGGATAGCGCTTATAGAAAAACGGCGGTCTTAAAATTAATGGGCAGCCGAGATAGCCTTATTCGACATAGTGCACCCAGCTTTCTAAAGAACGATTCGGTTGGCAATCTCAATATCGATGTCTTGGTCGAGCGTACGGGCAATTCGGATAAAGGAAAGGAAGTTTACAATATGTATTGTAGTGCTTGTCACGTTGCCGATGGTAATGGAGTAGAATTCGGCCCAACACTTTCTGATATTGGAAGCAAGTTGTCGAAGAACTTTTTGTATTCCAATATCGTCGACCCAAGTGCAGGTATTAGTTTCGGATATGAGGGTTATACCGTTAAAATGAAGGATGGGAAAACATATACCGGCTATATACTGAGCAGAACGGAAGATGAGCTTACTTTAAAAATGATGGGTGGTACCCAAGTGGCCGTTGAATTAACGGATATAGATGCATTAACGGCTATGGATAAATCGTTAATGACAGAAGGACTTCATAAGATAATGAACGAGGAAGAATTGGTCGATTTGGTGGAGTATTTAACTACCCTAATAACCAAAGGATAATTCAAAGAAAAAAGTAATAATTACATAGGAACATCCCTTGAATTCTAAAAAGAAGACAAGGGATGTTATTCTTTTTAATTATTCTTCATATTCTCACGAACCGTCAAATAGAATTTTTCAAATTGCGGATGTAATCGAAAATTTATTCCTTCGGTAAAATTTCCGTCTTTGCCGATTGCGGTGATTCTTTCGGGAGCAATGGAAAATTGCTTTTGTAAAATACCGCCTAATGCCGCCGCTTGTTTCAAAGCTAGATCAAGTTCACCTGTCATGCTGAGTCCCTCTACCGTAATACCAATATTGGGGTTGATCGATAAAATATTCGCTATTTTCCCCAAAACGTCGTTGGCTGCTTCAGATACATCCGCTTTGGCACCATCACCAAAAAGGGTTGTAAGTTTTTCAGAAATTACCACGGCACCTTGATTGACCGAAATTTTGGCATTCTCACCCAAGGTTTGCTTGGCATTGGTCAATATCACGATGGCAGTAGAATCGTTACTGGCAATCTCGTCTTTGATAATTTTTAATTGGGCTTCCTTTTCCTTAAGACTCTCAAGCGTATTGCCAATACTTGCTGATCTTTTGTTCGAAGCTTCAGTAAACATTTTTAAATTTTGCAAGAGTAAAGCATTGGCATCGCGTAATTCTGAAAGTTGTGATTCGGCCGCTTCCATACGGGCGAGACTAGATTTTTCGCTTCTTTGTGTATTGATTAATTCATTTTGAATGGAATCACGGTAAGTTTTAATACTTTCAATTTCAGCTATGAGGTCGCTTTTGCGCTGCGCATGCATACAAAGAGGAACAGCCAAAAGAATAAAAAGAATGGTTTTTTTCATAGGGAACGGATTTTATAATAGAATTTTTAATTTAATTTTTGACAAAACTAACATTTTCATCAACAACGTTGGTCGAATCTATGTGTTGTTTTCCACCTAGATATTGACAATCACTTAGTTTTTGCATACCCTCAAAAGGTACTTTCACCTTGTTATAGCCATAAGTAGAGGCCAAAGATTTGTTCAGGTCATTATCATCGACATTGACTTGAATGTCGTCCATGGTGTATTGACAAGGATGTTCATATCCTGAAGCATGTGTGATTTCTAAAAATTCTTTTCTAAAAGTTTGGAAGTATTGGGCAAGCCGATCCGACTTTATAGGAACGTTGATTCCGTTTTGCAACCACTTGCTTTGAGTGGCCACGCCTGACGGACATCGGTTGGTGTGGCATACCTGGGCTTGAATGCATCCGATGCTCATCATCGCCTCACGGGCGACATTGATACAATCGGCGCCCATGGCAAAGGCCATGGCGGCTTTCGCCGGAAACCCTAGCTTACCACTTCCTATAAACACTATTCTTTGCGTCAGTTCCCTTTTTTGAAAAACCTTGTAAAGACTTGAAAAACCATAGACCCAAGGAAGGGAAACATGATCGGCGAATGAAGGGGGAGCCGCTCCCGTACCGCCTTCTCCACCATCAACGGTAATAAAATCAGGACCCTTGTTCGACTTAACCATCAGGTCTGCCAGTTGTTCCCACTGGTCTAACTTACCAATAGCTCCTTTAATGCCGACAGGAAGCCCTGTGGCCTCTGCAATTGCCTCAATAAGTAGTAATAATTCTTCAATGCTGTTAAAAGCAGAATGTGTGGCGGGGGAAAGCACGTCTTTTCCTAACGGAACCCCCCGTATTTCAGCTATTTCATGAGTGATTTTAGCGGCAGGCAATACGCCTCCCTTACCCGGTTTTGCTCCTTGTGACAATTTGATTTCTATGGCTTTTATGCAAGGGTTTTTTTCAGTGAGATTTTTTAGTTTATCGAGCGAAAAACTACCATCGGCCGCACGTACGCCAAAATATCCGGTTCCGAAATGGAAAATAACATCACCTCCTTGTTTATGATAAGGAGAAAGCCCTCCTTCTCCTGTGTTATGGTAGGCACTTGATTTTTTCACGCCTTTATTCAAAGCTTCGACCGCAGCTGCCGATAATGAACCAAAACTCATGGCCGACACATTAATCACCGATGCCGGTCTAAATGGTTTTCTACGTTGATTATACCCCCCCATAACCTTCGCACAGGGTAAAAATGTCTTATCCTTGGCATTCGGATGGTCTTTCTGTACGTTATAGGCCATCATCTGGTTCTTGACAAAAATATGCTGATGGGCATAAATATCCCTATCCGTTCCAAATCCTTCGTAATTATTCTCTTTCTTGGCAGAGGCATAAATCCAGCTGCGTTCAATACGGTTGAAAGGAAGCTCTTCTCGATTATTGGCTACGAAATATTGTCGCATTTCCGGACCGATACTTTCTAATGCATATCGTAGGTGTCCAACAATTGGGAAGTTATGTGAAATGGTATGCCTACGCTGTACAAAGATATCGCGAATTGCGATGAGAACTAATACGACAAGTACCCAAGCCCACCACGGAATATTTTTAAAAAAATCTAATAAGTGTTCCATAAAATCTAAATTACAACGCCCCCAAAACCTATGAGTGGTATAGTATCTACATCAAAAACTGATGGTGTGTTTTTTTATTGTTTTAAATAAGTCAAACTCATCTCTGTCAAAGTTTTGACGCCCAATAACAATCCATTTTCATCTATACTAAAATCTGGGGTATGATGGGGGTAGGGTGTAGTGTTTCCTGGGGTCATGCCACCCAAATAAAAAAAGAATCCGGGTATTTCTCTCTGGAAATAGGAAAAATCTTCCCCTCCTGTAGATGCTTTTCGAAGTTGAACGTTTGCCGACCCGGCTACTTTTTGCATAACAGGAAGCATTTGTTCAACTAAATCAGGGTCATTATAGGTAATGTCGGTATTACTTTTGATTTCAATGGTCGCTTGCCCGCCATAGGCTTTGGCAATGTCAGGGACCATTTCTTGCATTCGATGGGTAATCAATTTTTGCATGTCATAGTCTAGTGTGCGAATGGTGCCTATAAGTTGTGCGCTTTCTGGAATTATATTGAACCGAACCCCGCTTGTAATTTTACCGACACTGATGACAGCCGCTTCGTTGGTAAGGTCGGTTTCCCTACTTATAATGGTTTGTAGTCCGTCAATAATCTTTGCACTGATAAGAATAGGGTCGATGCCTCCCCAAGGTTCTGAGCCGTGTGTCTGTTTCCCTTTAACGTCAATGACAAAACGCTGAACGGCTGCCATCATTCCACCAGGTTTGTAACGGATGACGCCTACGGGAGTACTTGAATTAATATGCAGCCCAAAAATAGCATCAACATCAGGGTTTTTTAATACGCCCTCTTTTATCATCAGCAGTGCACCACCTTCTTCCCCTGGGGGAGGGCCTTCCTCGGCGGGCTGGAAAATAAATTTCACAGTGCCTCTGATCTTATCTTTGTTTTTTGCGAGTATTTCGGCGACCCCCATCAAAATGGCGATGTGGGTGTCGTGTCCACAAGCATGCATCACCCCTACTTGTTCGTCTATAAATTCAGAGGTTACGTTTGATTTAAATGGTAAGTCATTGCGTTCGGTAACGGGTAAAGCATCCATATCAGCGCGAAGCGCAACAACTTTTCCTGGTTTATTTCCTTTTAAAATACCTACTACGCCTGTGTGGGCTACTTCCGTCTGAACTTCAATGCCCAAGTCAGTAAGATGTTTGGCAATTTTTTCCGAAGTTTTAAACTCACGATTACTCAATTCGGGATGTTGATGAAAATGACGTCTCCATTCAATTACCTTACGCTCAATTGCTGTATATTCTTTTTCTAGATTTTGCCCCTGTGCTTGAAGGGTGCATCCTAAAAGAAATACGACCAAAACTCCCAATATTTTCATTTGTGCTAAAATTTTATCAATCTATAGTTATCGTCCTGTAGTTGGATCAAAGCGGTCATAGCAGAAAGTGATAACTGTACACCGTTTATCAGGTCTTCCTTTAAAAAACCATTTGAGGAAAAAGTTTGTCCGCATAAGACGACATCGACTCCAACATGCATTAAATCGTTCAATAATTCTTCATTCGGATTCTCTACTCCGCATTTGGCAATATAAGCTTCAGATAAAAGAAGGTCTTTCGCAGCCTTGCCATGTACTACTAACGCCACTTTTAATTGATTTAAGGGGACACCGTTTTGAGCATGCATGTTCAGAAACCTTGCAGCGGTCTCTATACTCGCGTTTAGTTGTGACTTGTCGTTGGGGGAGTACGAGACATCAAAGACGACCCTGTAAGTTTTGGTGGTATTTACCTTGAAATCTTGTTTGTCAACTTTCCAGACACTCCCATAGTCCGCTATTATAGGCCCACTTTTTTTGGTTTGTGCTAAGCTATGCGCCATTAAACCCAAAAATATAAGCGTTATAAAATTGGACTTCAAAGCCGTTTTATGCATACAATTGATTATTTAAAAGCTAAATATATTCAAAATAGGTACAATGGCAATTTCATTGTTCATAAATCTAAAGGAGTTGATTTCTACATAACCTGAATTATGGCTAAATTCACAGTCCAAAAAAAACAAAGCTGTTGAAGAATTTTATCGATGAATTAAACGATGCGCAAAAGGCCCCAGTCTTGCATAAAGATGGGCCATTGATGGTCATTGCGGGAGCGGGGTCTGGTAAGACCCGAGTATTGACCTATCGTATTGCCCATTTGATGGCACAAGGTGTCGATTCTTTTAATATACTGGCATTGACCTTTACCAACAAGGCGGCACGGGAAATGAAAAAGCGTATTGCCGATATTGTGGGTAATTCGGAGGCCAAAAATCTCTGGATGGGTACCTTTCACTCGGTTTTTGCCAAATTGCTACGCTTCGACGGCGACAAATTGGGCTATCCCAGTAATTTTACAATATATGATACGCAAGACTCCCAACGACTTATCGCTTCGATTATTAAGGAAATGGGGCTCGACAAAGATGTTTACAAATACAAACAGGTACAGAACCGTATATCCTCGTATAAGAACAGCCTAATTACAGTAAAGGCGTATATGAAAAACCCTGAACTGGTCGAGGCCGATGCCATGGCAAAAAGACCGCGAATGGGAGAAATTTATCAGAATTATGTAGAGCGTTGTTTTAAGGCTGGAGCTATGGATTTTGATGATCTTTTATTGCGAACGAATGAATTGTTAAATCGCTTTCCAGAGGTTTTGATGAAATATCAAAATCGGTTTCGATACATATTGGTAGATGAGTACCAAGATACCAACCATTCACAATATTTAATTGTTAAGGCATTGGCCGATAGGTACCACAATATTTGCGTTGTTGGTGATGATGCCCAAAGTATTTATTCCTTTCGTGGGGCCAATATCAGCAACATTCTCAATTTTCAACGTGATTATGACAATGTGGGGATGTACCGTTTGGAGCAGAACTATCGTTCGACCAAAAATATTGTAAATGCTGCCAATTCGATTATTGAAAAGAATAAGAATCAATTGGAAAAGGTGGTATGGACGGACAATGATGAGGGAGCACCGATCAAAATACACCGAAGTATTACCGATGCCGAAGAGGGTCGGTTTGTGGCCGGTTCGATTTTTGAGCATAGGATGCAGGAACAACTGCCCAATAACAATTTTGCGGTATTGTATCGAACGAATAGCCAATCAAGGGCCATTGAAGATGCGCTGCGAAAGAGAGATATTCCCTATCGTATCTATGGCGGCCTCTCTTTTTATCAACGTAAAGAAATCAAAGATGTACTATCGTATCTTCGTTTGGTCATTAATCCGAAAGATGAGGAAGCATTAAAGCGTATAATCAACTTTCCCGCCCGTGGTATAGGTCAAACTACAATAGATAGACTTGTGGTTGCGGCAAACCATTATGGCCGTTCCATCTTTGAGGTAATGGAAAATCTCGACAAGATCAATCTAAAGATTAATTCGGGTACCAAGCGTAAATTGGAAGATTTTGTGACCATGATCAAAAGTTTTCAGATTATGAACGAAGGCACCGATGCGTTCACCTTGTCAGAACATGTGGCCAAGAAAACGGGCATACTTTTGGAGTTTAAAAAAGACGGCACACCAGAGGGTATCGGTCGCATGGAAAACATCGAGGAGTTGCTCAATGGTATCAAAGATTTTGTAGAAGGTCAAAAAGAATTGGCAGATGCAACAGGAGATATCAGTGAATTTCTGGAAGATGTAGCTTTGGCTACCGATTTGGATAATGACACCGGTGATGACGATCGAGTTGCTTTGATGACCATACATTTGGCCAAAGGGTTGGAGTTTCCCTATGTTTATATTGTCGGGATGGAGGAAGATTTGTTTCCGTCGGCGATGAGTATGAATACGCGAAGCGAACTCGAAGAGGAACGTAGGCTGTTCTATGTTGCCTTGACCCGTGCTGAGAAACAGGCTTATTTGACGTATACTCAAAATAGGTACCGTTGGGGAAAGCTTATCGACGCCGAACCAAGTCGATTTTTAGAGGAAATCGATGAGAAATATATAGAAAATTTAACACCTATAGAAAATACATATCGGTATAAATCGATGATAGATACCGATATTTTTGGCGATGTTGACAAAAGTAAATTACGACAGAACAAACCGGTCAGCTCAACACCCCCCAGTACACAGAAACCCAACCAAAACCAACTGCGTAAATTGCGGAAGTTAAAGCCGCAATTAGCGGAACCTATTGGTAATACCAATGCGATAGACCCCAATTTAGGAGAGGGTTCTTTAGTGAACCATACCCGATTCGGTCGTGGAAAAGTGATAAAAATAGAGGGAGTTGGAAACGATAAGAAGGCCGAGATAATGTTTGAAAAAGGCGATATTAAAAAACTATTATTACGGTTTGCTAAATTGGAGGTATTGGAGTAGTTTGTAAAACGAAATAACAGGTTTATCAAAATTCAAATGAATTCCTTAGAACGGGTATATAGGCATCCCTTACTTTCCCAAGAAGATTTAAAAAAAATCATTGGGGCGCATCAAAGGGATACGTATGCCAAGGGTGAATTTCTATTACGTGAAGGTCAAATTGCCAATGAATACTGGGTTATGGAAAGTGGCTTGATGCGGGCTTTTGTCCATAACTTTGATGGTATCGACATTACCACTAATTTTTTCACCGATGCCGATGTTGTTATCGAAGTTTCCTCCCTTTTTCAACGTATACCAACAGCCGAGAATATTCAGGCTTTGACAGACTGCGTATGTTGGAAAATAAATTTTGATTGTTTTCAAAAGCTTTTTCATACATTGGAAGGGTTTAGCGAATGGGGCCGTACATGGATGTCTCAAAGCTTGTTCGAATGTAAGCAACGGTCAGTTTCTATAATTACCAATTCTGCCACGCAGCGCTACCTTACTTTACTGGAAACCCGACCAAAAGTAGTACAGCAAGCACCATTGAAACATGTCGCGTCATATCTGGGGATTACGGATACTTCCCTTAGTAGGATTCGTAAAGAAAGTGCTAAATTGTAAATACTATTTCTTGTCATAGGGCAAGAAGTTGCCGCTCTTTATTCTTTATTTTTGAGTATAACGCGTACTAGTGACTATGATGCTTTTTTTGTCATAGGTTATAAATAGTAACTATAAGTATAAATGTCATGTTAAGAGAATCCAAGGCTTTTGGTAGCTTCTCGGTCGACGACATTGAAAAAGCCAAGACCTTCTATCGAGCTATTCTGGGGTTAAAAGTTACCGACAATCCCATGGGATTTTTAACACTTCACTTGGAAAGTGATAATACAACGATCATTTATCCGAAGGTAAATCATGTTCCTGCAACTTTTACAGTCCTGAATTTTCCAGTCGATGACGTACTGAAAACTGTAGAAGCACTTACCGAAAAAGGAATAGTTTTCGAGCAATATAAAGAACTCAACACCGATAAAATGGGTGTCTCCCGTAATGGCGGACCACTAATTGCTTGGTTCAAAGACCCTGCCGGGAATATTCTATCGGTGATGGAAGAAATGAAGGAATCGAATGGTTGAAGTATATAAGACGAATATAAAAGATGAATGGCATGCCGGTTTTATCGTAATTCGGCTGCTAGAGCGATACCCAACTTATAAAATCAATTTTGATCTCGAAGATTGTGATAACATACTTCGGGTAGAAGGTATTGGGGTGTCTGAGCATGTGCATGGTATCTTGGAAATTCTTGAGCGCTTTGGTTTCAAAGCCAGTATTCTAGATGAACTCACCGATCAAACAACTAAAGAAATTGAACCAAAATTTTATACATAATAAGGTATGCGCCAGTATGACATACCGTTTGATTTAACCTAAAATACAATAATAATGGAAATGAAAAACCCGGTAGGATGGTTCGAAATTTATGTCAATGATATAGCGCGTGCCCAGAAATTCTATGAAACCGTTTTTGAAGTAACACTAACCGAGTTAGTGAACCCAACTCCTGATGAACCACTTCAGATGTTGGCATTCCCCTCTGATATGAAAGAATTCGGTTGTTCCGGTGCCTTGGTACATATGGAGGGTGTTAAGGCGGGTGCCAATAGTACCATCGTTTATTTTTCCTGTGCTGATTGTGGCAACGAAGAGAGTAGGGTGGTGGGTGCCAACGGAACCATTTTTAAGTCAAAAATGGGAATAGGAGAATACGGATTTATCAGTTTAGTCACTGATACCGAAGGAAATATGATTGGACTACACTCCTTGAAATAGCTAAAATTTTAAATTTTATAATACGAAGCACCATGGCAACTATAAATCCATATCTCACATTTTTAGGGAATTGCGAAGAGGCATTCGATCACTATAAATCTATTTTTGGCAGAGAGTTCGATTATGTAGGTCGATTTTCCGAAATGCCTGAAGATCCCAAATATCCACTCTCCGAGGAAGACAAACAGAAAATTATGCATATTTCATTACCCATTAGTAAAGAAACCCGGTTAATGGGTAGTGATACCGGTGGGGAATGGGCGGGTAAAACGATTGTGGGCAACAATATATCTATCTCAATAACCGCGCAGACAAAAGTTGAAGCTGATTTTTTATTTCGTAGTTTATCGGAAGGCGGAAATATTACGATGCCTATCGAAGATACGTTTTGGGGCGATTACTTTGGAATGTGTACCGATAAATTCAATATCAATTGGATGGTAAGTTTTAATGCCGGTTCAAACTAAAAAGGTGATATGGACTCAGCTGACAAAATAATGACACTACACCCACAGGGAAAATCAGGAGTGAACATCTTGAAAAGGAGGTATGACACTATTAAATCGTTTATAATCGAGACCATACGGGAACACACTGAAATTACCTATGGCGCCCTCTCTGACCTTGCAGTTGAAAAGTTGTCGAATTCTTTCGACGGAAAAGTAGTCTGGTATGTCGTAACCGTCAAACTAGATTTGGAGGCACGAAATATAATTGAACGAATTCCAAAAACGAGCCCGCATAAATTGAGATTAAAAAAATAACCATAAAAACCACATTTATGAAATACTTAAAGAAAATATTAATCATAATCGCAATCATAATTGCAATACCATTGATTATAGCATTGTTTACCCAAAAAGAATATGACGTTGAAGAAGAGATAACGATAAATAAACCCAAGCAAGAGGTTTTTGAATACATCAAGCGTTTAAAAAATCAAAATGAATACAGCAAATGGGCGATGATGGATCCGAATATGGAAAAGTCGTTTCGTGGAACCGATGGTACGGTAGGGTTTGTTTCCGCTTGGAAAAGTGATAAAGAAGATGTAGGCTCTGGCGAGCAGGAAATTCTTAAGATAGCGGAAGGGGAGCGTATCGATTTTGAACTGCGTTTTTTTGAGCCTTTTGAATCTACCGAATCGGCCTATATGACCACCCAAAGTTTGTCGGATGAAAAAACCGAAGTCAAATGGGGCTTTAATGGGCATATGGATTACCCCATGAATCTAATGTTATTATTTATGGATTTTGAAGGAATGATAGGAGATGATTTAGCTACCGGACTGCAGAATCTTAAAGAAAACCTCGAAGAATAGAAAGTATTAAATAAGGGCTGTTGTATGTTTTTTTAAGCTGGACAAATATTCCCCCTTTATTTATCTTTTAAATTCAAAGTAGTATAAAACCTATATGTTAATGCCCAACCTTCCATTCTTTAGCTATTTTGTTTTTTTGATGGCTGTAGTATTCACATTCGTACTATTTCTTCAAGCTGCAAACTATAGTAAAACTGTTGGTTTTATCGCTTTACTTTGGCTTACCGTTCAAGGACTTTTAGCATATTATGGGTATTATTCAGATATCAGCGAAAAGCCAGCTAAATTCCTTTTGGGAGTACCGCCAACGCTGGTATTTATTATAGTTTTATTTCTTTCAAAGAAAGGCAAACGATGGATAAGTGCATTGAATCTGAAAACGCTGACTTTGTTGCATACGGTTCGCATTCCTGTAGAAATCGTATTGTATTGGCTGTTCTTATATGAAAAGATTCCTGGGTTAATGACTTTTGAGGGCCGCAACTTCGATATTTTAGCAGGGTTGACAGCTCCTCTTGTCTACTATTTTGGTTTTGCAAAGAAAAAGATTGGTCGAAAGTTTATTGCTATTTGGAACGGGTTAGGTTTACTTTTATTAATGAACATTGTTATCAATGCGATTCTATCAGCACCCTTACCTTTTCAACAATTTGCTTTCGACCAACCTAATATTGCTATTTTCTATTTTCCTTTTATTTGGTTACCAACGTTTATAGTACCCATTGTGATGTTTTCTCACTTGGTGGCAATACAATCATTTTTCAAAAAAGAACATGGCTGATGGTCATTTAGACTGTTAGATTTTCCTAATATTGATGGGGAGACTTGAAATATATTTCATTCCTAGCATAATTCTCTGTTGAGATTGCCTTATCTTCTTTAATATCCGATGTGATTTTATTGAGATCCTCCATTACAAACCTAATTTTGTTATTCCTCCCGTGTTTTAAGGCGTATTAAACAAATTTTATCATTTTCTCCATATGATTTTCTACTTCGTTGTAAAAATGACAACGGAAGACAGGATGCCGATTTAACCGTGCATTGTATAAAAAATTAGGTTATTTTTATTGGCATCAATATTGTGATAGAAATTTGTGGTCGCGTGCTTATTTAAAGTGTTTGTACCGACTTTTAGTGGATAAAAGTTATTTTGAAAGAATAAATGGCAGAACTAATTAAGATATACGAAGAGAACCCCAACCCAAAGGAAATTGCCAGGGTAGTGGATGTCTTACGAAAAGGTGGACTGATAATTTATCCTACCGATACGGTTTACGGACTCGGTTGTGATATAACCAATTCTAGGGCGTTAGAACGAATAGCTAGAATAAAGGGAGTTAAGCTGGCCAAGGCCAATTGGTCGTTTATTTGTGCTGATTTAAGTAATCTTTCCGACTATGTACGTCAAATCGAGACCTCGACTTTTAAAATTTTAAAGCGTTCGTTACCTGGGCCATATACTTTTATTTTACCAGGAAACAATAATCTTCCTAAAGATTTCAAGAAGAAAAAAACGGTGGGTATTCGAATACCCGATAATGCCATTGCCAAGACGCTGGTCGAGGCTTTGGGCAACCCCATAGTGTCTACTTCTATTCGTGACGATGATGATTTATTGGAATATACTACAGACCCCGAATTGATTTTTGAAAAATGGGAGAACCTTGTTGATGTGGTAATCGACGGGGGGTATGGTGACAATGTAGCTTCCACGGTAATTGATTTGTCAGGACATGAACCAATTGTTGTTCGGGAAGGTAAAGGCTCCTTAGATATCTTATAAATACTTTCATGGCGGTAGTTGTTTTTTGGGTTACCACTTAGGAAGCTTTACTCATTCTCTTCAGCCTTTATCGAAATGTCAGGGTTTGCCGGGATATAGAAGTTTGGAGGGTCTTTTAACTCCCCGATGACCTCGTCTATTTCCCTTTTTAAATAATTTAAGTGCGCTTTTGTCATTCGGTGTGTAATGACGGGAATCGTACCTTTTATTTTTCGTTGCAAAGTGGTCAAATTATCCAAGGCAAGCGACCGAACATCGGTATTCGAAGTGTATCCCTCTGAAAGCTTTGCCAAAATACCTTCAACAACACCTTCGGCTTCACTAGGTTTATATAGGGTAATCATATGGGCTACGTAGGCCTTCTGTATTTTTCTTTGATAGGCGGTGGTCGAATAGAATACATTCATATCGCCCCAAATTAGTTGATTTAGGTCGTCAAGGTATTCCTCCGGTGCATAAGTGTCTTCATTGGTATAGCGCTCGGCAATAAACGTCATTCTACTCATTCTACTACCTCCGATAAGATTAAGAAGAATACTCTCCATTGTTTTGGTAATCGATTCTTTTGACTGGGGTGAAGCGGTCTTATTTAGAATTTCATTATTGATCAACCATTTGGGTTCTTTTAAAATATTGTTGTTCAAAAAAACCAGCGCCTCCTTTTGAACGCTTTTGGGAACGGGACAATACACTTCACCCTGTTCCCCAACAGTTTTTGGGGTTACATAAATACCGCCTATATTTTTTGACACATGAAAAAGGTAGTTTTCATATTGTTTTATAAGGGCTTGATAGACCTGATCAAGACTTGAATAATCATCACTGCTCTTATTTTTGGTCCATTCGGTCAAGTGTGGCACAATACGCTGCAAGTTCATGATTCCATATGTGCTGGCTACCATGGCATTATCTCCAAGGTCTTCTGTTTGGGATCGGGGGTCAAAATCACGGCCTTCACCACCAAACCATAGACGTGGATTGTTCGAAACACTATCTACAACCCATTGGTTCAATATTTCCTTTTCAGTTTGAGCGGCAAGGCCATCGGGAATTTTACCATAACCCCATTGTATGGCCCATTTGTCATAATCACCAATTCTTGGCATTAAATCTTGTGATGGTATACTGTCTTCCGGTTGTGCCACATAATTAAAACGAGCATAATCCATTATCGAGCTGGTATGACCATTTTTACGTAACCACTCTGCATCACGCAATTTCTCTACAGGTGTGGCATAGCTGGCTCCCATATTATGACGAAGGCCCAAAGTGTGGCCAACTTCATGTGAAGCAACAAAACGAATCAATTCTCCCATAAGTTCAGAGTCAAACTCCATACTCTGGGCTCTTGGATCTACGGCACCGGCTTGAACCAGATACCAATTATGCAACAAATTCATTAGATTATGGTACCATCCGATATGACTTTCCAATATTTCACCACTTCTTGGGTCAACAATATTGGGTCCGTAGGCATTTTTAAAAGGAGAGGCAAAATACCGTAAAACCGAAAACCTTGAATCTTCTAAACTCATCGAAGCATCATCTTTAGGCCATTCTTTACCGACGATTGCATTTTTAAAACCGGCTTGTTCGAAGGCCTGCTGCCAGTCGTTGATTCCCTGAATTAAAGCGCTCCTCCACTTTTTTGGGGTAGCCGGGTCTAAATAGAAGACAATCGGTTTTTTCGGAGTTACCAATTCCCCTTTTTTCCACCATTCCACATCCTCGTCCCTTGGTTCCAATCGCCATCTATGAATATAGGTGTTGCGGTCGACTTGCTGCTGATCGTCTTCGTACTCCAAATAAGAACTCGCGAAATACCCTACACGGGGATCATACATTCTTTTTTTCATTGGCTCTTTAGGAAGCATTATAAACGAGTTGTTGATTTCTAAAGTAACGACTCCCGATAAAATTGCTGCGGGAAGTTCTTTTTTTCTGTTTCCCTTACTTGTTTTTGCCTTATAGGTTTTGACAGTTTGTACCTCTGTATTTAATGGGAAAGAAGAAATTCCCAGAATATAAGATTTATCTTTTTCAATGCTTGTAAGTCCGTAAGCGTCTTTTTGTGGACTACTTAAAGTCAATAAAGTATTTTCACTGTTCAGAAAATCAGTAACTTCAATTACAGACGAATCATCATCCTTGTTTCTTGTAGTAATATCAAAGGATTCTAAAATTGGGGTGACGTTTGAATTGTTTACCGCCTGTGAAATTTCATTGTCCTCACTGGCCATGCTCACCAAAGTAGAAACACGAAGAAAAATTTTATCTTGGGGACCTTTTTCGAAGATTATAGTCTTTTCCCCGATTTCTTCACCACCATAATTTCGAGCGCCCGCCGGCGTTTTTATAAAACGGGTGACTACTAAGATCTCACGATTTAAGATGCTATCGGAAATCTCAAAAAAATACTTATCGTTTACATTATGAACGGTAAAAAGCCCTTTTTGTGAAATGGCTTCCTTAGGTATGATTTTGTCATATGACTTGGCCTTTGATGCTTCGAGGGCCAAGTTTGTAGATTTAGAACTAGAGCCATTTATAGATGATCCCACGACACCGCAGGAACTTACAAGTAATAGTGCCCCAATTATTCCAACAAACAGTCTCATAATTTAAAAAACGTTTTATTCTAAAATATAGTATTTCTTCTTCTTTTTCTCCAACACATCAATTATGCGTAAATACAGGGTTGTTATAATGGTACCTTATTTTTTAATTGAAACAAAATTTTGGTACAAAAAAACCGCAATGTGGTAGTTGCGGTTTTTATGGTTGTTAAATTTTGTTTAGTTGATCTTAGGGTCTTTCATTCCCTCTTCGATCATACTATAGAATTGATCTATTTTCGGAAGTACCACAATTCTGGTTCTTCTGTTTTTAGATTTTTCAGTTTGGGAAACTGGAATGAACTCAGCTCTACCGGCAGCCGTCATACGCTTTGGATCTACATTGTAATCATTTTGTAGAATACGCACTACAGCAGTAGCTCGCTTAACACTCAAATCCCAGTTATCCAATAGAACGCCGCTTCTGTAAGGCACATCATCGGTATGGCCTTCGACCATAAATTCAAAATCAGGCTTGTTGTTAACTACTTGCGCAACTTTGCCTAAAACTTCCTTGGCACGTCTGGTTACGTTGTAACTACCACTACTGAATAAGAGCTTATCAGAAATTGAAACGAATACAACTCCTTTTTCTACACTGATTTCGATATCCTCGTCATCAAGGTTACCCAAAACACCTTTTAAACTCTGAACCAACGCCAAGTTTACAGAATCTCTACGTGTAATTGCATCTTGCAATTTTCGAATAGTAAGATCCTTTTCTTGAAGGCTCTCCAAAGATTTCTCTAAGTTTTCGGCACCTTTGGTTGTCAAAGTAGTAAGGTTACCCATGTTATTGATCAATTCTTGATTATTCGCTTTCAAAAAGGCAATCTGATCTTCTAAAGTTTTCAAACGCGTATTTTCCTCTAAACAATCGTTTAATTTGACCGTAGCGGAATTCAACAAATCCTGTGATTCTTTATGCTTTGCCTCAAGGTCAGCAAATTTCTTTTGCGAAACACATGAAGAAAGCAATAATGTCACTCCTAAGCATCCTAAAAATATTCGTCTCATAATAATAATTCTGGTATTAATTGTTTTTATTTGATTTTGAAGCTTGTTGATTTTCGTGTAAAATTATATAAAATGACAGGCCACGGATATGCAAATTAGTTAATCTTTTACTAAAATGTTAAATTTGTTTATATGATTTACGAAATAAGACCAAACTATGGATTTTGTCACATAGTACTTTAATATAAAATTAGCTTTTTCGCGCTTCCTGTACATTCTTCTGAAATTTCTATAGAAGCTCAAATGTGCACGTAAAATAGCCATACAATGATTGGCCTTAAGTTGAAAAAGAAACCATAACGCAGCCACGCCATCTAGCAATAATCGTATGGCGATAA
This sequence comes from uncultured Kriegella sp., assembly GCF_963975415.1. Lineage (NCBI taxonomy): Bacteria > Pseudomonadati > Bacteroidota > Flavobacteriia > Flavobacteriales > Flavobacteriaceae > Kriegella > uncultured Kriegella sp. The sequence goes on along the minus strand of NZ_CAXBGN010000001.1, from coordinate 263,956 downwards.
TCAAAAAGGCCTTGCGTCTGGGCAAATTCTTGGTTATTGAAAACAATGAGTTTCTAAAGTTTAAGAAAGTTTTCTTCGGGTTCATGTTGCTAAGGGTAGAACCTCCCAAATGATATACCCTGGAAGCACCGACGTAATAAACCTTATGTCCTTTGTTTTTAGCACGCCAGCAAAGGTCTACTTCCTCTTGATGGGCGAAATAATCTTCATCAAAACCATTCAAGCCTCTAAAAACATCACTCTTTATAAACATGCAGGCACCGGTAGCCCAAAAAATTTCGCGTATATCATCATATTGACCCGTGTCTTTTTCCAAAGATTGAAAAATACGCCCACGACAAAAAGGATACCCCAATTGATCCAAAAAACCCCCGGCAGCACCGGCGTACTCAAAATGACTTGGTTGCAGCAGATCTAAAATCTTTGGCTGAATAATTGATGCCTCAGGTAACTGTTGAAATGCTGTTTTAATGGGTTCTAACCAGTTCTCGGGTACTTCGACATCAGAGTTTAATAAGCAAAAAATGTCCGCGTCCACTAGTTGTAGCGCATCGTTGTAGCCTTGGGCAAAGCCTCCATTAGAGGTATTTTGAATAATCTTTACTGAGGGATAATTATTTCTTACAAAGTCAACGGAGCCATCTGTAGATGCGTTGTCTGCAAGGTATACTTGAGCATCACCGGAATATTCGACTACCGAAGGTAGATATCTTTCTAAAAGTACCTCCCCATTCCAATTAAGTATAACAATGGCTATTTCTGACATAGAAGTTTACCGTCTTCTTTCCGGCTTTGCGAACTCTTAATTTTTAAAGTCGACAAAGTAATGAAATATTTTAGAATACATCGTTCCCGTTATAGCATGAATTATACAAGTAGTGGCTTTCTTAACGCGGTCTTGAAGTCATTTGAGCAAAAAAAACGATTTGTACGGGTATGGAAACTTAGACTGCTTAATGTCCATAGTCTGGTATTTGCCTTAAAAACGTATACTTTTCATGAGTGGCATCTATTTCACAATAAAAATTTTGAAGTCCGTTAGTGACCATAAGGTAGTTGGCATTCAGTTTTAAATTATATTGGGCTATTTGATCAAAAACATTTTGAGTGATCTGTATTGTCGGGGCTTTGCATTCGACCAAAATATCAATACTGCCATCCGATTTGAAAATAACAATATCATATCTTTTTTTCAATCCGTTGAAGGTCAACTGCTTTTCCACGTTGATCAAACTCTTCGGATAATTCTTATCAAATAATAGGTAATGCAATACGTGTTGTCTTACCCATTCTTCGGGTTGGAGTACCACAAACTTTTTACGTATAAGGTCAAAGATATAGGTCTTATTTTCGCTATTTTTGAAACGAAATTGATAAACTGGAAAATTAAGGGGCCCCATGCCGCAAATTTGAGAATATTTTTTGGATGGATGAAGTAGGAAAAATATTAATTGACATTAAAAATGGGAATACGAAGCCCGTTTATTTCCTATGTGGTGAAGAGGCTTTCTATGTTGATGAGATTACCAAGCATATTGAAAAGGAAGTTTTAACCGAAGAGGAGCGGGGGTTCAATCAAGTTGTTTTGTACGGCAAAGATGTTTCTATTGATGATATCATAGGCAATGCCAAACGATATCCGATGATGGCGGAAAAGCAAGTGGTTATCGTTAAGGAGGCGCAACATTTGTCACGAACCATTGAAAATTTAACGGTCTATTGCGACAATCCGCAACCTACTACCGTGTTGGTTATCTGCTATAAATATAAGAAGCTGGATAAACGCAAGAAACTTCATAAATCGATAAATAAGGTCGGCGTTGTATTCGAGGGAAAAAAGTTATACGATAACCAAGTTGCAGATTGGATTCGGAAAAATTTAAAGTCAAAGGGCTTTACCATTTCCCATAAAGCAACGGTATTGTTGGTAGAATTTTTGGGTACCGATTTAAGTAAAATCGACAACGAACTGAAAAAATTACAATTTGTACTTCCCAAAGCTTCTGAAATAACAGCAGAGGATATCGAACAACATATAGGAATTAGCAAAGACTATAACAATTTTGAGCTTAAAAAAGCGATTGGTGAAAGAGACGTTCTAAAAGCTACGAAAATCATCAATTATTTCAGCCAGAATCCAAAAGACAACCCTTTTGTTTTAACGGTTACTTTACTTCATTCTTTCTTTTCACAGCTATTGCAATATCATGGTCTAAACGATCATTCTCCCAAAAATGTAGCCAGCGCCCTTCGAATTAGTCCATATTTTGTAAATGAATATCAAACTGCGGCCCGTAATTATCCAATGAAAAAAGTCAGTAACGTTATCGCCAGTCTACGGGAAATGGACTTAAAAGGAAAAGGGGTAGGAGCCAATGGAACCTCTCAAGCCGATTTACTCAAAGAGTTATTAGTGAAAATAATTTGACATTATTTTCGGTCGACACTATACCTACCTGGCCCTAAAAGTATAATAACGACAAAGAAGGTCAGAAATAACAGGGCCTTTTCTTTGGTTGCTATAGGGTCTGAGCCATGAACTACAAAAGCAGCGACCAACATTGTAATTGCTGGTGGAACAGCGGCCCATCGTGTTTTATATCCGATAATTATAAGGATAGGACAGACAACTTCTCCGATTACGGCTAAAAACAAAGAGGGAGCCGCACCGATACCAAGCGGATCTCCGAACTCCAAATTCCCATTGATAAAGTTTTGAAATTTTGGAATACCGTGGGTCATCAATAAAAGGGATGGTGCTATTCGTAATACTGCAAGTCCGATGTCTTTTAGGAGGGAATTTCTCATAAAGGGGATAATTGTTTATAAACGTAGCAAAAGTATCTAATTTTTTAATAAATATTCAAGTATTGACTGCATCTTATCAATTAAAATGTTGGAATCGTTTATTGAAAAATAAAGGGGAGGTTTAATTTTCAGCACATTGTCGTAAGGTCCGTCTGTACCGATCAAGATATTTTTCTCACGAAGTTGATTTTTAATTTGATAGGCCAATTGGGTATTTGGCTTTCCTTTCCTATCATGCAATTCTATTCCTAAAAAGAGGCCACTTCCCCTCACATCGGCAACCTCAGGATAAATTCTTCCTAATTTTTTCAATTGATCTTTTAGATAATCACCTGTTTTTTTGGCTTGATATTGCAAACTTTCCTCATCAATGACTTCAAGTACCGCCTTCCCTATTGCACATGAAACGGGGTTTCCACCAAAAGAACTAAAAAATTCCATTCCATTGTTAAAACTTTCGGCAATTGCAGTTGTAGTCACCACCGCACCAATTGGATGACCATTGCCCATGGGCTTTCCTAGAATTACCATATCGGGTATCACGTCGTACATTTCATAGCCCCAAAAGCTACCTCCCAAGCGACCGAACCCTACTTGAACTTCGTCACTGATACATATGCCTCCCTGTTCACGAATACCGGCGTATACCTTTTTTAAATATCCTTTGGCCAAGGGCACTTGACCTCCACATCCTACAATCGGTTCTGCTATAAATGCGGCTATTTCATTGCTGTTTTGTGTTATCGCTTTATGTGCTATCTCGGCAAAATGTGTCCCTGCCGTTCCATCATCTTCGTAACCGGACCCAAAAACCTTTGGCATAGGAGTCTCGATGATATATGACCGTTTGCCGGTCCCACCTTTATGATGGTACTTGTAATGGCTGATATCGATACCCATTCGCGTATTGCCGTGATAGCCATGTTCAACGACCATAATTTTGTTTTTTTTCGTGTGTGTTGTGGCCATTCGAATCGCTAAATCGGTGGCCGCACTTCCAGAGTTTACAAAGAAAATTTTGTTCAAATGCGATGGAAACTTGCTCAGCAGCATTTCGCTATAGGCCAAAAGCTCATCGTATATATACCGGGTGTTCGTGTTTAGTCTAGCCATAGTACGCTGACCTGCCCTTACGACTTTTGGGTGACAATGACCCACTAGCATGATGTTGTTATATGCGTCGAGAATGGTATTGCCGTGGGTATCATACATGAATTGAAATGCGGAACGATCCATTTGAATGGGTTTGTCATAGCTTAACGACAAAGTACCGCTGAAATGCGCTTGCCTTCGCTTTAATTGCTTTTTTAGCAATTTTGTGGGTTTTGAAGAAAATCCTGCTGCATTAAGAAAACACGTTGTTGCATGTATTGGATTTATGGACAGCCATTTGCGAAGTAGCGACCATGCCGATCGCTCACTTATTGTAATGTATTCGGAATTTGGTTTTACCGTCTTTGCATAAGCTGAATTGCACACACTAGTACATAAGCGTGCCGCAACTAAATAATATATTGCTTCTATTTCCTGCGCATTCAAAGGAAGAATGTTGTGATACGCTTTTATAACATATGCCGAAATTTTTAAAGGTTCTTCCTTGTTCATCATTACATAGGTTAAAGCGACAACTAATTCATTTATTAACCAAGTATGACTCATGTCACCAAAATCGATGATTCCAGATATATGGTCATTATTTGTCAAGACATTCCAATCATTGGCATCGTTATGAATAAGGCTTTTTCTAAGAAGAAATTGAACAGGGCGGATGTTCTCTTCATACTGCATAAAAAAATAGTCGACCAAGCTCTTGTCTTGCGGGTCTGTGATATATTGTAAGTAAGGGAAATTCTTTGAAAAATGTTGAAGGTCCCATTGCGTTTCCTTTGCTTTTAACGCTGGATTGTAGGTGTTTAAAAGGACTTTGTCCATTTGGCCCAAGAATCGGCCAAAAGATGTTAGAAGGGCAGGGGAATGTTCGACATCTCCTAGAAAAACACCTTCTACAAAAGATAATAATCTAAAAATAAAACCATTTTCAACAATTAAAGGCTCATTCGCAATAGAGGATATCGGTTTGGGGAAATCATATGCTTTTTGTTCGTTTAAGTGCTCTAGAATTTTATTTTCTGAATCAAGGAGCTCTAGAACCTCCGCATCAAACGTGTATTTTTTAAGAACAAAGAGTCCCTTGTCACATTCAATCTTGTAATTTATACTTTCATATCCTTCTAAAGAGGTAATTGAAGCCGTGTCTATTGAAAAGTGCTTTTTTAATATGGCCTTGATCATTCCCTGATTTTTGAGCTGTTTTTCTCTCAAATATAGGGCAATTTAATGGGTGGCCGAGACTTTAAAACAAGAAGAAAAATTTAGAACTGTGAATTATCTAAGTTTCGGATACTCCGAAGGATTGGTCTCGTGGATGATAGCATACACCTTTTCAAAAATATCTTCGGCATTAGGCTTGGAAAAATAATCCCCATCGGTGCCATAAGCAGGCCTATGTGCCTTGGCGGTCAAGGTTTGCGGTGCACTGTCGAGGTATTGATATCCTCCTTGCTTTTCTACAATTTCATTGATCAAATAGGCGGAGCACCCCCCTGGAACATCTTCGTCGATAACCAACAATCTATTTGTTTTTTTGATACTTTTCACAGTATCTCCAGTGATATCAAATGGCAATAAACTTTGTGCATCGATAACCTCGGCGTCGATACCTACTTCAAGCAACTCTTTTGCTACCTGCATTACGATTCGTAGGGTCGAACCGTATGAAACCAAAGTTATGTCGCTACCGACTTTTAGTGTCTCTACGACGCCAATGGGCGTGCAATATGTTCCAAGGTTATTCGGTTTGGGTTCTTTAAGACGATAACCATTTAAACTTTCAATGACCAATGCAGGCTCGTCACTTTTCATCAATGTATTATAAAAACCAGCGGCTTGGGTCATGTTTCTGGGTGATAAAATGTAAATACCCCTTAACGTATGAATAAGGCTACCCATCGGTGAGCCAGAATGCCAAATGCCTTCCAATCGGTGCCCCCTTGTGCGTATTATCAATGGCGCCTTTTGTTTTCCTACGGTTCTATATCTCAAGCAGGCCAAGTCATCGGTCAAAGTAGCCATTGCGTAGAAAATATAATCGAGATATTGAATTTCAGCTATGGGGCGAAGTCCACGCAGTGCCATTCCCACACCTTGGCCAATAATAGTTGTTTCCCGAATACCAGTGTCGGCCACACGTTGTTTTCCGTACTTTTTTTGTAACCCTTCGAGTCCTTGGTTTACATCTCCGATCGCTCCGGTGTCTTCACCAAACACAAGCATTTCTGGGTATTTTGCAAATAATTTATCAAAATTATCACGTATGATAATGCGGCCATCTACTTTCGGCGCATTGGTGTCATAAGAGGGTTCGATGGGGGCAATGGCGGTCGCCCTGTTCGATTCTTCACTATATAGATTTGAACTATAACGCGGTTGGGTCTCTGCTATAAACTGGTCTACCCATTTTATTAATTCTTGTTTTTCAGGGCCATCATGGCCAAGCAAATATCGTAGAGTCTTTCGTGCGGCAACCGCAAGGTCTTTTTTAATAGGCTCATCAATTGCAATGAGGTCATTTTTGATTTTTGCAATAAACTTTTTGTTCGGACTCTTTTCCGAAACTTTATTTATAAGACCTGCCAGTATTTTTTTCTTTGCCTTGTGTGGTTCCAAATATTCGGACCAAGCCTCTTTCTTTGCTGCCCTTACTTTTTTGTTGATCTCTTTTTCAATAGTGCTCAATTTCTCCTCTGTGGCGATTCCGGCTTCAAGTATCCATTCTTTAAAGCGTTTGTTACAGTCGTTTTCCTTTTCCCAGTGTAACCTTTCTTCACTTTTGTAGCGTTCGTGTGAACCTGAGGTCGAATGTCCTTGAGGTTGTGTGAGTTCGGTTACATGAATAATGACTGGTACATGCTCTTCCCTTGCAATATCTGAGGCATTGTCGTAGGCATGCATCAGGGCAGTATAATCCCAACCATTAACTTGCAATAATTCATATCCTTGTTGTTCGTCATTGCGCTGAAATCCACTTAGTATTTCTGAAATGTTTTCTTTTGTCGTATGATATTTGGCAGGAACGGAAATGCCATAGGCATCATCCCAAATACTAATGACCATGGGTACCTGAAGAACACCACCTGCATTTACGGTTTCTAAGAACATGCCCTCACTGGTGCTTCCATTACCAATGGTGCCCCAAGCTACTTCATTTCCATTTCTAGAGAATTTAGAACTATCGATTTCCTTTAAGTGACGATATACTTTTGAAGCCTGGGCCAAGCCTAACAACCTCGGCATTTGACCAGCTGTACAAGAAATATCGGCACTACTGTTTTTTTGCTTCGTCAAATCTCTCCAACTACCATCTTCGTTGAGGCTATAGGTCAAAAAATGCCCGCCCATTTGTCGTCCGGCGCTCATAGGTTCTTTTTCTATTTCCGTAGTGGCGTACAAACCATGAAAAAACTGTTTTGGTGTTAAGAGTCCGAGAGCCATCATAAAGGTTTGGTCTCGATAATAACCGCTTCTAAAATCTCCATCACGAAATGATCGAGCCATTGCCAATTGGGGAAGCTCTTTTCCATCACCGAAAATCCCAAACTTTGCTTTTCCTGTAAGCACTTCTTTTCTGCCTAAGAGACTACAGGTACGACTAAGTACCGCAGTCTCATAGTCTTGCATAATTTGGGTTCTAAAATCTTCAAAGGAAATATCATTACTAGTTTTGGAAGAGATGTCCATACTTTACGATAACGGTTACAAAAAATCTTGTTTTGGGGGCCTAGTATTTTTGTGAAAAACGATTAATTTTCTTGCAAAATTAATAAAATAAAACCTATTTCAATGCCAATAGTTTAGTCAATCTTTATTCGGTCAACTTAATTTTAGGAATTTCTCAAAACCATTTTCTATTAAATAATCCGATTAAAGTTTTTGGACTCAAGGTGACTACAAACCGTATTTTAGTACCATAGTCAGGCTGTGAAACTTCCCATCCATTATTGGAATATACAGGAAGATAAAGCTCAAAATAATCAGTCAATAGGTTTAAGCGAATACCTGAATCGTACACGAATTTTTCACTTTGTCCTTTATTCTTTACAAAACCGATATCACCATATAATTCTATCCATCGCCAAATGTTAGTACTGGTATTAACGGTAGTGATCCAATCATTGGCGAAACGATAGCGCTCATCTAAAAAAGATTTGAAACCACCTTCGGCGATTACTATTTGTTGACTTGAAAGACCAGATTCTTCTGAACGGCCCAAATAGCTATAATCGAATAGATAATCTGTCGGTCTGTCCAAGGCAAAACTGAAAAAGTTCGGATCTGCATAATTTGTGGTCTTGTTTCGCAGAAATTTACCAGCAAAAAATCTCAAATTAAATTGTCGGTTATTGTCGAAAAGCTTTCTGTATTCCCATTCAAATGCCAGTTTTGTGAAATCGCTAGCATGCTGTGCATCTACAAACCAAGTGGAATAATCAATAATATCGTTCTTTGAGTTTATATAGCGTAGATTTAAAACACTGTAATCAGGTGGGGTCTCAAAATCTTCTAGGCTTTCGTCCTTATTTCGAAAAACATTTACATACCTAAAATTAAGTACTTGCCTTTTGTTCGACAGTAAATCGGGAGGGCGCCAAGCAAAGCTAACAGATGGTGTAACGGTAGAATACCGTGAGTTTTCTTGAAAATGGGCCGTAGACCCCCTAAAGGAATAATTCGATACGTACAGGCCGCTTTTGCCATGGTACTTGCGATAGGTAAATTTACCGTAACCAACCAATGCCTTTTCTTTTACAGCGTACGATGGTGCAAAATCGTAGACAAAAGGACGCTCTAATAGAGTTTTATTATAAATGCGCATTCCAGGAGTCCATCCGTCATAAATATTGAATCCCAATACGGGAACATAGAATATCTGATTGTAGTAAGGATCTTCGGCATCTTTGAAAAAGGTAAGTTTTAACTTTTTGTTGCTTGAAAGAAACCCTTTTAAAGATTTCCAATTGTCACGTTGATTGAATTCGGGTATTTTTTGATCATAGTTTAATACCAGCTTGTCTTCATTGTTTTTTGGAATACTAAAAGTTTTGATTGTACCGACGTCGGAAAACCAATATTTTGAGACTATTGAATCGTTACGCAATCCAAAAAGAGAGATGGGGGCATCGATTCCGGTTTTATTCTTTAAAGTCACCTTTAGGGAATCGTCTGTTTTTACTACTTTCTTAATTTTGTAATCAATTCTTTTGTCTGTGGCGATATAGTCGTCAAAAAACCAGTTTATATCTTCTTTGGTCGACCGTTTTAAAATGGATTTAAAATCGATACTCTTCACTTGGCTCAGTTGATAATGCTGATAAAACGATTTAATGCTATTATCTACATTTTCCTTTCCAATATAGTTGGCCAAATAGGAAAGACCGAGACCTGCCTTATATTTGTTGGCTATTTTCTGATTGAACTTTATTAACGAATCGTTCGATGTCAACAACGATTGGTCTAGATTTCTTCGAACCATTAACATGTACAGCATCGGGTACTGTTCGTTAAAATCCATTTTGGCAAGGTGAAAGCTTCGAATTCCCCATACCTTAGACAATTTGCCCAATAGCTTCTGATCGGGGTAATGCTCTTCAACAAAGGATATCATCAGATAGTTGGCAATGGCATCAGACAACCATTGCTCCTTTCTCGGATCTAGATACATAGTTTCTTCGAGGATATTTATCAAGGCAGTTTTAAGAAATTTCATTTCAAATTGAAATTGTTCTTCATAAGGCCTAATAAAAGAAGGTAATTGATTGATACCGTACAGCTTATTTTTCTCATAATCGATTTCACTGACCAAGAGCTTGGTATGGGGGTAAGTTCCTAAGGTTTTGAATATAAAGTTGGTGACTTTATTTATTGAAATACCTTGGGAAACCTTGCCATATTTAGAGGTTTCAATGTCCGTTACCACAGTTAAATGTTCGGTAACGTGGGTGTCGAATCTTTTTTGTGGACTTAAAATTATTTCACAATTCTTTTGTCGTTCTCCGTTTAACTGGGCCTGTTGGTTGCTTGAGAAGGGGGAATTTCCCAACACCCTGAAATTAGAGGCTAGGAAAAGACCAATGGGATAGCTTAAATTAACCGTAGTATTGGTAACGTCAGTGTATAAATCTTCTAGGTTTTTATTGGAGTACAAATGCCATTTGCCGTCGTATACCGCCGGAGTGAGATACCAATCTTTAAGGTAATATTCGCCTCTGGGACCATATCCAAAGGGCGTGAATTTATTTGATGGTAATTTCACAGTGTAGGTGAAGAATATTTTTTGCTCTTCCCCAGGGGAGAGGCTTTTGTTCAGCTGAACTTTGATAATATCTTGGCCCGAAGCCCGTTCCCAGCGAAGTCCCCTATAAGCATTGTCAACAGCACTTACGATTTTAGTATATCCGCGCTCATCATCTTTGGCTAGGTGCAGACTTTTTCGAAACTCTTGGGCAAACCTTTTTGCGAGACCGGTGTTCTTATTGGAGTAAGCATGGGACCAATCGTTGAAGTAAATAGTTTCTAAGACGTCGTCGGATTGATTTTTATAAATAAATTCCTGCTGAATGCTGATTTCTTTTGTCTCACCGTCTAATTTAGCAGTAATGATATTGGTATGCTGGGCAATAGATATGGCCCCACCCACAAAAAATAACAGGGTACGGAGTAAGCCTTGCATGTATATCGTTTGCTTCAATTCGAGGAAATTAAAAATTAGGACTTAGGGAGCGTCCTTTGTAAAAAGAATCAATAATTTCCACAACTTCGTCTGCCGTGTCGACAATTTTAATCAAATCAAGGTCATGGGCGCTGACATTTCCTGCTTCCAACATCGTATTTTTTATCCAGTCAAAAAGGCCTTTCCAAAATTCGGAACCTACTAAAATAATAGGGAATTTTTCAATTTTATTGGTCTGTATGAGCGTGATGGCCTCAAAAAGTTCATCAAGTGTGCCAAATCCGCCAGGCATAACAACAAACCCTTGGGAATATTTTACGAACATCACTTTACGTACAAAAAAGTAGTCGAAATCTAAGCTCTTGTCCCCATCAATGTAAGGGTTGTCGTGCTGTTCAAAGGGTAAATCAATGTTCAGGCCTACCGAAGTTCCTCCGGCCAAATGTGCGCCTTTGTTTCCTGCTTCCATAACTCCTGGTCCTCCTCCGGTTATTATACCATAACCTGCTTCTGCAATACTTTTGGCAATATTTACGGCAAGTTCATAATATTCGTTGCCCTCCTTGGTACGTGCAGATCCAAAAATAGAAACACAGGGACCAATAACGCTCATTTTTTCAAAACCGTTCACAAATTCCCCCATTATCTTAAAAAGGGCCCATGAGTCATTCGTTTTTATTTCATTCCACCCTTTATGATGCTGTTCTTTCCTCATTTGATATATCTTCTGTTTAAAGCTAGGTCTTTCAAATATAAATCCGTTTCTTTTTTTCTTAAATTGACCTTTACGCTTCTATTTTTTGTTTTGGATACAATTCCTTCCTCAAAAACTCTGCCGTATAACTTTTAGGGTCTTCGGCAACTACTTCAGGAGTTCCTTTTGCAACAACTTTACCTCCGCCGCGGCCCCCTTCGTAGCCGATATCGATTATATGATCGACCATTTTTATAACATCCATGTTGTGTTCTATGACCAAAACGGTATTTCCTTTATCAACTAAACGGTTTAAAACTTCCATTAATACCCTGATATCTTCGAAATGCAATCCCGTGGTCGGTTCGTCCAAGATATAAAAAGTATTTCCAGTATCGCGCTTTGATAATTCTGTAGCAAGTTTTACCCTTTGTGCCTCGCCACCGGAAAGCGTTGTGGATTGCTGCCCGAGTGAAATGTATCCCAATCCGACATCTTGTATGGTTTTTAACTTTCGGTATATTTTAGGGATTGGTTCAAAGAATTCGACTGCCTCGTTCATGGTCATTTCCAACACATCTGCAATCGATTTGCCTTTATAACGTATCTCAAGAGTTTCTCTATTAAATCGTTTTCCGTTGCAAGTTTCGCAATCAACATAAACATCGGGCAAGAAATTCATTTCTATAACTCGAAGTCCGCCTCCTTGACATGTTTCGCAGCGTCCTCCTTTCACATTAAAACTGAAACGACCTGGCTTGTAACCCCGAATAGCAGCTTCAGGGGTTTTCGCAAATAAGGCCCGTACTTCACCGAATACCCCGGTATAGGTTGCCGGATTTGAGCGCGGTGTTCGTCCAATAGGTGATTGATTGATGTCGATAACTTTATCAACATGTTCCAAGCCCTTTATTTTTTTATGGGGCATCGGTTTTTTTACCCCGTTAAAATAGTACGCGTTCATAATCGGGTAGAGCGTTTCGTTGATCAAAGTAGATTTTCCACTACCCGAAACCCCGGTAACCCCGATCATCTTTCCCAGGGGAAATTCGACGGTAACGTTTTTCAAATTGTTGCCCGTACAACCGCTAAGTATTATTTTCTTGCCATTTCCCGACCTTCGCTTTGCTGGAACGGGTATTTCTTTTCTACCAGTAATATAATCGGCTGTCAGCGTATGGTGTTGTGGGAGTTCCTGAGGTTTGCCTTCCGAAATAATTTCACCGCCATGTCTACCGGCCCTCGGCCCAATATCGATAACATGGTCGGCCCGTTCAATCATATCGCGATCGTGTTCTACCACAATCACCGAGTTGCCAATATCCCTTAACGCTTCAAGCGACTGAATCAGTCTATTGTTGTCACGTTGATGGAGTCCGATACTGGGTTCATCGAGAATATAGAGAACACCAACGAGTTGCGAACCGATCTGGGTTGCCAATCGAATGCGCTGCGCCTCTCCACCGGATAATGATTTCGAACTTCGATTTAAGGACAGATAATCTAAACCCACATCAAGCAAAAAACGGATTCTTGTATTGATTTCCTTGATTATCTCTTCGGCAATTTTTAATTGGTCGCCTTTCAGCTTTTTATTTAAATCTTCGAAAAAATCAGCCAATTCGGTAATATCAAGATGGGCGAGTTCAGCGATGTTTTTCTCGTATATTTTAAAATTCAATGATTCTTTTCGAAGACGTGAACCTTGGCAAACCGGACAGATCACTTTATCCATGTACTCCTTCGCCCAGCGTTTTATAGAAGTAGATGCCGCTTCTTCAAACTGATTTTTTATAAAATGGGAAATGCCCTCATAATCAATTTTATAAGTTCGTTTTACCCCCAAGGTTTTTGAATCAACCTCAAAACTTTCGTGACCACCGTTCAATAGCACATCGAGTGCGGCCTCTGGAATTTTGGAAACAGGGTCGGTCAGTTCAAATTCATAACGCTGAGCTATGGTTTCGATTTGTTTGAAGGCCCAAGATTTTTTATAGGGACCCAAGGGTGCGATTCCTCCGCCTTTTATGGATAGTTGCTTATCAGGGAAAATCTTTTTTTCATTGACTTCATATACATGGCCCAATCCATTGCAATTCGAACACATACCTTTCGGGGAATTGAAGGAAAAAGTGTTCGGTTCTGGTTTTGGATAAGATATTCCCGTAGTTGGGCACATTAAGTCACGACTAAAGTAGCGCGGTTCAACAGCACCCTCTTCAAGTATCATAAGCACGTCATTACCGCTGTACATGGCCGTATTTATGGTTTCAGTGAGCCGCTTATCCAAATCTTCGCTATCATTCACTTTGAGACGGTCTATAACAATCTCTATATCATGAGTCTTATAACGGTCGACCTTCATACCTTTCACAAGGTCTTTTATTTCTCCGTCAACCCTTACTTTTATAAATCCCTGTTTGGCAATTTGTTCGAATAATTCGCGATAGTGCCCCTTTCTCGATTTGACAATGGGTGCGAGTACATTTATTTTCTTTTCAGAATAGTCGTTCTTGATGAGTTCTTTTATCTGCGCATCACTGTAACTTACCATTTTCTCACCCGTATTATAGCTATAGGCATCACCGGCCCTAGCAAATAATAGCCGTAAAAAATCGTATATTTCGGTTATGGTACCGACAGTCGACCGAGGCGATTTAGAGGTAGTTTTTTGTTCTATGGCAATAACAGGGGAGAGGCCATCTATTTTATCAACATCGGGGCGCTCTAATCCGCCCAGAAATTGACGGGCGTAGGCAGAAAAAGTTTCAATATATCTCCGTTGTCCTTCTGCATATATTGTATCAAAGGCGAGGGATGATTTGCCACTTCCCGAAAGCCCCGTGATAACCACCAGTTTTTCGCGCGGAATGGTAATATCTATGTTTTTGAGATTATGGACACGAGCGCCCTTAACCTCTATATTCTCCTCGTAGTTTATCATTTTTCAAAGCAAAGTTGCAAAGTTACGATTTTGAGGGTTAATAATAAATCGGCGTGTATTTATATCTTTGTTAATTGGTGTGTTAGTTCTAAATTAGTGCCCTTAATTATAAAAATCATGATATGCAGGTTTTAGGCATAGGTTCACGAATCGATCACGCTGAATTCGGTAAAGGCGTAGTTACGAACATTACATCAAAACATTATTGGGTCTCTTTTATTGATAAAGGATTGGAAACAATTCATTTAGATTCTGAATTCGAAGTGATCGAAGCCTTGTATGATGATGTTGATACCGTCAGTTTTTCCGAAGTGGAGCAGTCCCTTATCACTATTTTGAGAAAATGGAGCGATGTCTCTTCGCTTACCCCAATTGCTGATAAATGGAAAAAAGGAAACCTTGTTTTGGAACCTGGCGATCCCAACCTTTCCAACAAGTCTATACCCATAGATACTTTTTTTCATAAAATAGTAATGGTTCGTGATCGTATTCGCGTTATGGAACAAAAAATCAATGCCAGCAAAAATCTGGATGATCAAGAAAAAGTTGATCTTCAGCAGTATATAACCCGGATCTACGGAAGCCTTACGACTTTTAATATACTATTTAAAAATCAGAGTGATCACTTCGTTGGCGACAAATCAAAATGATTAATCTTTCATTATACGTAGTATCCATAACAAAATACAACAAAGAAAGAGGTTGAAAATAATCAAATCGCCTTCTTTTCGCTTAAATATTTCCAATACCGTTTTGGTACGTGCTGTGTATGCAGTTTTTTGTTGATACGACTTTTGATATTAGTGCTTTTAAAGTAATTGTTCCAGAGGGTTTGATAGTCGTACTCGTCTTCTAAGAAACGATCACTTTTTCGAATGCTATTGGTGTATATCTCGGCGACATCAAGCGAAATAAGTTCCATGGATATTCCATTGTAATATAAGCCATATTTGCGTTTTATGTCATAAATAATCCATTGTTGATCAGCGTATCGACTTCGAAAATGTTTACTTATCAATGGTAATACGTTGAAATCAGGCTCGATATTGGCAAAATAAATACCATCTTTGGTCAATTGAAAGCGAACGAAAGCCTCCATACGATGTTTTTCACGCCCTACGCTTTTGGCCAATTGCGAAATCTTAAGTACCGTCGCATCCGAGAAGTCCATATGCAAGGTATTCTTATTGACAAACATTTTTTGAATATAATGTAGCAGCATTAGCTCAATGCCTTTTTTCTCACTTAAAAAAGCGAAATAAATATTCTTAAGGGCTTGTTGATTTTTTGCCTGAATTCCCTTCCAGACCCGTTTGGCTTTATTGTTATTCGTGTAAACCTTCTCGTTATCGGCAAAAAGGGCGTTTTGAATTTCTCCTTCGCGTTGTATACCGGCTACCGTTATTTTTTCCTCATAAACGTTAAAGACGGCCGTTAAAAATCCATTGAAACTACCGTCATAAGTCAGTATTTTAGATTTTCCGAATAGCGAGCCGCTGCCTTTTAGCAAAACATCTATATCATTTCCGATTGTGTTGTAATGTGTCATGAATTGAAAAGTTTAAGTTGTGAACCAATAAGGTCTTTATATTTGCTTTTGGAGTGTTGTAAAATCATTCCTTTAATTTTTTCTGCTGGTAAATCCCTGTACTCCCATTGTCTTGAGTCACAGACAATAAAGTATCGAGAGCGATTGATGGCAATACCTATTTTTTTTAAATGTTCCCAGTTCAACTTTCGAAATTGCCTTGCGCTCAAGATTTTTGAGACCGATTGCATGCCCACACCCGGTATACGGGCCAACATTGATCTGTCGGCGCGATTAATGTCAACAGGAAAAAGATGTAGGTTTCGAAGGGCCCAACCCAGTTTTGGATCGATATCCCTATCCAAGTTTGGATGCTCACTATTTAATAGTTCTTCTACTTTGAATCCGTAAAAGCGCATCAACCAGTCCGTCTGATACAATCTATTCTCACGCAATACAGGCACTTGAGATCCCATAGAGGGCAGGCGGGTATCGTTAGCCACTGGTACGTAACCAGAATAATACACCCTTTTCATTTGATAAGCACCATAATAGTGATTGGCGGTGTACATAATGTCACGGTCCGATTCACCTGTGGCCCCTACAATCATTTGGGTACTTTGACCTGCCGGAGCATATTTGGGGGTAGTTTTTATAATCTTGCGTTCATCATGGTACTTTATAATCTCACTACTTACCTTTCGCATGGGCTTGGTAAAATCTTCATGTTTTTTATCTGGAGCTAAAAGCTTCAAACCTGAAATGGTCGGAATTTCTATGTTTACGGAAAGTCGGTCCGCATAAAGTCCGGCTTCATACATGAGTTCATCAGAAGCATCCGGAATGGATTTCAAATGGATATATCCGTTGAAATTTTCTTCTAACCGAAGTTTTTTGGCTACGGCAATCAAACGCTCCATGGTATAATCAGCATTTTTGAAGATTCCGGAACTTAAAAAAAGACCTTCGATATAGTTTCTCCTATAAAAATTAATAGTAAGGTCAACCACCTCTTGAATTTTAAAAGCAGCCCGCTTAATATCATTGCTCTTCCGCGTTACGCAGTAGGCACAATCGAAAATACAATGATTGGTCAATAGTATTTTTAGCAACGATACACAACGCCCGTCTTCCGTATAACTGTGACAAATGCCCATGGCGCTGCTGTTGCCAAGGCCCTTGTTGGTGTTCTTACGGTTTCTACCGCTACTAGCACAGGAAACGTCATATTTGGCGGCATCGGCCAAGATGTTTAGTTTTTCACGAATACGTTCAAAGGACATATAATTTGTATATAATCCAAAAATATGGAAATATTCCTAATTATGGAAATATTCCAATAAAATTTTGGATATATTCCAGAATGTGTATATTTGGATATGGAAAATGAACTTACACTTAAGCGGTTTATAGATATACGTCGTGATCTGGGATATACACAGGCCGAATTTGCCAAATTGTTGGGTATTTCCAGCACGACTGCCGATATTGAACGTGGTCGTACCAAATTGTCGGGAAAGGTCGTAACGGAACTATTGAAACAGTTTAAGATTAATCCGCTATGGTTATTTGGGGAAAGCGAGCAACAGTATTTGGAAACATCAAGAGTCAGTGTAATTCCTAAAGTGGTTACGGTCGATTCCCAAGAAAGGGATAATATGGTGTTGGTAAACGCAAAAGCAGCGGCGGGTTATCCGCAGAATATTCAAGATACTAGTTGGTATCAACAATTGCCGGCCTTTGATTTCCCAATACCGGAATTCCGTAATGCCACATATCGCGGCTTTCAAGTTGAAGGGGATAGCATGTTGCCCAATTTAAAACCGGGGGAATGGGTCTTGGCCAAGGCCGTGGAAAATATTGACGAGGTCAACCCGAACAAGATGTATGTGGTGGTGCTTCAAGATGCCGTTTTGGTCAAAAAAATCGAAAGACGCCCGAATTCTAATAATGTAACATTAATTTCCTTGAACGAGACCTATCCTCCTTATGAAATTAAACCGTTTCAGATTCAGGAAATTTGGCAGGTTAGTAGTAAAATTACTTTTGGAGTAGATGCAACTACCGAAAAGGGATTATTACGGCAGCTACAGGAATCTATGGAAGAGTTAAAAAGCCAATTAAAACCTAATTAGGGCTGATTACCCTACTTTTAAAGTATAAAGTCCGCTGTTTTTCAGTTGAAAACCTAGACTTTTATAAAGAGTAATAGCAGGAAGTCGATGATGGCCCGAAAATAAGAGTATTTCATTCAGTTGTTGTTTTTTTCCTTCTTCCAATAATTTTAGCATCAGTTTTTTTCCTATTCCCTTGCCGCGATGATTGGCTGAGACAATAACATCCTCAACCATTCCTTTGTGTCCTGAAATCACTTTGTAAGTAGCCATTGCAGCCATTCCGATGAGTTCATCACCTTCCCTACAAACAGCAAAAACGATAGTATTGTCCGGCACCAGCACCTTATCGATAATCAACTGACTTATTTCAGAATTGAGTTGGTTGAAAAGAGACCTAATCTGTTGTGCAATGGATGGGGTTAAGCTCGATTTTTGAAGTATTTCAATGGTCATAATGACTTTTTTAAATTAGACTATGATTTGCCTGAGTACTACATACTACCGTGAGGTTTTTGTATTTCTCCTTTTTGTCGTTACCCAAACCTTTAATAACCGACTGCCGTATCGTCACCGCGATGGTCGGCTCCGCCTTCAAGACGACCATCGGGTAGTACGCGAATAGCGTCTACCTTGCCTATAATTGGGGTGCGATTTTCGTTAATGATATAATTTTTATCCTTAAGCTCCTGAATTAGAGTTGGCGAAAATCCTTTGGGCTCGAAGATGACCACATCAGGGAGCCATTGATGATGAAAACGTGGTGCGTTTACGGCATCTTGCATACTCATATTGAACTCATAAGCATTGAGTATGGTCTGAGCAACCGCGGTAATGATCGTTGAACCTCCCGGAGTACCCACAACAAGCCAAAGTTTTCCTTCTTTTTCTACAATGGTTGGGGTCATACTGCTCAACATACGTTTTTCGGGAGCAATGCTATTCGCCTCTGCACCGACCAGTCCGAACATATTGGGTACACCCGATTTTGCACTAAAGTCATCCATTTCATTGTTAAGAAAAAAACCAAGTTCATTGGAATATAGCTTAGAGCCATAACCCCCATTTATGGTAGTAGTGGCCGAAACCGCATTTCCGCTAGCATCAATAATGGAGTAGTGGGTAGTCTCCATACTTTCCAATACTTCTACTTGACCATGTGCCACTGCCGAGGATGCCGTTGCTTGGTCAAATGAAAAATTCTGCATACGTTCTTTTAAATAGTTTTCGCTCAACAATTCTTTCAATGGAATAGTTACAAAATCAGGATCTCCCAAAAAATAGTTGCGATCGGCATAGGCCCTTCTTGAAGCTTCCGTGAACAACTGTATGGCCTTGGTAGAATTATGTTCGAATTCCGAAATATCAAACGGTTCGATCATTTTTAGAATTTGGTTGATTGTAAAACCTCCGCTACTCGGCGGACTCATGGAGATCAATTTTAAATCTTTATAATTGAAAACAATCGGGTCCCTCCATTTGGCCTCATAGCTTTCAAGGTCTTTTTCTGTAATATAGCCGCCTTTTTTTTGAACAAATGCGGCAAGTTTTTTTGCTGTTTTACCTTTGTAAAATCCATCACGCCCCTTCTCGGCAATACGCTTCAAAGTATTGGCCAAGACTTCATATTTAATGGTGTCACCGGCCTGACAAGCAATCGGAAATGCAAGACTGTCACCGTTTACCTCTAACATAACCTCTCGATAACTTTCCAAGCGTGCAGCTTGCTTTTGGGTAACAACTACCCCTTTTTCCGCTAATTGTATCACAGGGGCCAATAGGTCACTGAAGGGTAAACTTCCAAATTTTTTATGTACTTCATAAACTCCAGCCACAGTTCCCGGAACTCCGACAGCAGTAGCCCCTTTTGTACTCATACCGGGGATTACATTCCCTAACGAGTCGAGATACATGTCTCTATGCGCCGACAAAGGAGCTTTTTCCCGATAATCTAAACTGCCGACTTCCCCATTCGATTTTCTGTACACCATGAATCCGCCACCACCCAGATTCCCTGCAAAAGGGTAGGCAACCGCAAGGGCCATTTCGGTAGCCACCATGGCGTCAAAAGCATTGCCTCCTTTTTTTAAGATTTCCGTTCCGATTCTTGAGGCTTCCTCACGGGCCGAAACGACCATGGCTTTTTCGGTTACCAATCCCGTTGGTGCTGCAGGTTTTGTTTTACAGTTTACAAATAGAATGAATAGAAAAATTAGAATGGTTATTCGCATAGTGAGATATACTTTTGTTTGGAAAAAACGGTTAGTTCTTCAAAAAAGGAGGTAAATTCCGATTCAAATTTATCATAATGCTCCTCAAGATCAACTATGGCAAAATTCATTTTTGACCGATTTTTGGTTCTTCTGTTCATGCCTTCCAAAACGCGGGCTATTCCTTCCAACTTTGCATAACTTAAAATCCAATTGTCGGTAATCATATAAGGCATCATTCGTTGTACGTTTAGGGGAAGTATAGCTAAATTGTCTTCCAGTAAATCATAAAAATTATCCACAAAAATAGGCAAGGGCACCGCCGAATAATTGGCCCAATTCTTAGCGAGAAAATGATCATAAAAAATATCAACTATGACTCCGCTATAATGACTGTAATTTTTGTGAAGTCGTTTGGTGCTTTTGCGTACCGTAGGGTGGGCATCGGTAAATGTATCTATTGCACGATGTAATATAATTCCTTTTTGAACCGGTATAGGCAAGTGCTTATACTTTTTACCACGTATACTATCGGCAATAAAATTTCCAATTGTTACTTCGGCATGGTCAAATGATAAAAAAATATGCGCCAAATAGTTCATAAAAAATGAAAATTTAAATTTCGAAATTACTAATAAGTAACTTAAGGTTAACCTTAGACCTGTATATTTGCAAAAACTTTTCAAATACATGACACTTATAAAATCGATATCAGGTATACGCGGAACAATTGGAGGGAAAACCAACGACAACCTTACACCAATAGACACCGTTAAATTTGCGGCCGCCTACGGCAGTTGGCTGAAAAATTATTCGAATAAAGAAAAATTAAAAGTGGTTGTCGGTCGTGATGCACGACTTTCGGGGGAAATGATTCAGAATTTGGTGGTTTCAACCTTAGTCGGTCTCGGTATTGAAGTAGTCGATTTAGATTTATCGACAACGCCCACAGTAGAGATTGCAGTGCCCTTGGAAAATGCAGATGGGGGTATAATATTGACGGCGAGCCATAACCCAAAGCAATGGAATGCCTTAAAGCTTTTAAACGAAAAAGGAGAGTTTTTAGATGCTTCCCAAGGAGCCGCAATTCTCGAAATAGCCGAAAAGGAGGCGTTTGATTTTGCGGAAGTGGATGATTTGGGTTCAACAACAAAGAACGATGCCTACATCGACATACATATTGATGAAGTTTTAAACCTTTCTTTGGTAGATGCCGAAACGATTAAAAAAGCCAAGTTCAAGGTTGTTGTGGATGCCGTGAATTCAACCGGGGGAATTGCAATTCCGAAGTTATTGGAGGCTTTGGATGTAGAAGTGGTAAAATTGTATTGTGACCCGACCGGACATTTTCCACACAACCCCGAACCTTTAAAAGAACATTTAGGGGATATTTGTGACTTGGTCATTAAAGAAAAAGCTGATTTCGGAATTGTTGTCGACCCCGATGTCGACCGTTTGGCTTTTATTACGAACGATGGCGAAATGTTCGGGGAAGAATATACCTTGGTGGCTTGTGCCGATTATGTATTAGGAAAAACAAAAGGAAATACGGTCTCGAACCTATCATCGTCAAGAGCTTTACGAGACATTACCGAAAAACATGGGGGAACTTATGAAGCTTCTGCGGTAGGAGAGGTGAACGTAGTCACTAAAATGAAAGAAAATCGGGCTATTATTGGCGGTGAAGGTAATGGAGGTATTATCTACCCTGAAAGTCATTATGGGCGCGATTCGCTGGTCGGCACTGCTTTATTCCTTATGTTAATGGCCGAACGCGGAGGCACGGTTAGGGATTTACGCGATAGTTACCCCAGTTACTTTATGAGTAAAAAGAAGATCCAACTAACACCTGGTTTAGATGTAGATGGTATTTTGAAGGCTATGGCCGAAAAGTATAAAAATGAGGATATCACTACCATCGATGGTGTTAAAATTGACTTTCCTGAGAATTGGGTGCATTTGAGAAAATCAAATACGGAGCCCATTATTAGAATTTATACAGAAGCAAAGAGTCAATCGGAAGCCGATAACTTGGCAGATAGGATTATTGAAGAAATAAAGACTGTTGCTGGCCTATAAATTTAGTATTGGAAAATGAGAAAACTATTGATCGTTCTTTTTATTGGCCTGACCATGAAGGTAAGTCAGGCTCAATCGGACACTTTAAGGGTAATGAGTTTTAATATTCTTCACGGGGCTACCGTGAAGAACGATTTTAATTTGGATACGATTGCCGGAGTTATAAATTCGTATTCCCCTGATCTTGTCGCACTTCAAGAGGTGGATTTTAAAACAAATAGGGCCAAAAACTATGATTTGCCTACTGAATTGGGATATCGTACACAAATGGCTTCTTTATTCGCTAGGGCCATGTATTATGATGGTGGGGAATATGGAGAAGGAGTGCTCTCGAAATATAGCTTTATCAGTACAGAGAATATTGCCCTTCCGCATTTACCGAATTCAGAACCAAGGGCAGCTGCCGTAGTGCGGGTCAAAACAAAAAATGGTAATATCATTCAGTTTGTGGGTACTCACTTAGATCACCAAAAAGATGAGAAAGATAGAATGATGCAGGCCAATGCTCTGGTAAAACAGTTGGGAGAATCAAAATACCCCACATTGCTTTTAGGAGATTTGAATGCTACTCCTGAAAGCGAAACCATCAACATTATTACAAAAGCTTTTACTAAATCGACCATTTCGGAAGCGCAACAAGGAACATACCCTTCAACAGGACCCCATAAAAAAATTGATTATATTCTATACAACCAGCCAAAACATTGGAAAATGTTGGAATATAAGGTACTGTGTGAGAATTATGCCAGCGATCACTGTATCGTAATGGCTACTTTGGTTTTTACACCTTGACTTTGACTTTTTGGGAATTGAAATAGTCGGTCCGTACGACTTTAGCAGTTTTATGGTCACCAGTATGGTGCCAACCTGGGGGCATTACAAGGTAAAGTAATTTGTTTTTGATTCCTGGGGCATGCCATACATCTTTGGCTAGTGCTACTATTTCACCAAAATAGACATCCATAAAATTTCCCGAATTCATTTCGCGTGTAATGCCATATTCGATTTTTACATCTTCTTGTTCTTCTTGATAGGTTCGAAAAACCCGATCCCATATATTTAATAGGTTACAGAAATTGGTGTCCATGTAAAGTGGATTTTTGGCATGGTGCACCCTATGGTGTGAAGGTGTAAGTATATACTTTTCTAAAAATCCGAACCGACCATTTTTCATTAAGTTTTCGCCCACGTGAATAAAAGCACCGTAGGTTCCATCAATGAACATGATAACAAAGAGCATGGTAGGTTCAATGCCTGCCAATATGCAAACTGTGGTTCTGATGGTATCTGCATAGGGGGCCTCAAGAAAAAAGTGGGCATAGGTTACCGATAGGTTCATTTCTTCGGGCGCATGATGTGTAGAATGCAGACACCAAAACAAGCGAACCTTGTGGCCCCAGTAATGATATAAAAAATGACCAAACTCCCATACGATATAGCCATATATAAACCAATACCAGGTAAAACTGGTCTGAAAAGGTGCCAGTGGTTGAAAGAAACCAATAATCCAAGTAACCATGGCAATGGCAATGAAACGGCCAACAACCCGATTAAATATATAAATAAGGAAATTGACCTTATATACTTTGGAGTGGGGTTTTTTGTAAATTAGACCTAGTGTCAACTCTAATAGCACCAAGAAAGGAATAATAGGGAATATAAATGCTGTGAACCCCTCATAGGTTCTTAATGCAGCAAAGTTTCCGGTCCTTAAAATTTCCCATGCCTGGGAAATTCCTAAAAACCCGATTACTTCTTGGTAAATTGTTTCGAGAATTTCCATAAAATAGGTGACAATATAGCTTTTTTTTTAAATCCGGAGAAAAATGGCCAGTTCGAGCTTGAACTGAAACCATGGGATTACTTCGGTGATTTAAACTTTTCAGGAACTTTATCCCTGTGTTTCCACCGCCTATGCGTCCATAGGTAATGCTCCGGTCTTTCCCGAATCTGTTGCTCGGTCAAGCGAAGAAATCGGTCGGTAATTTCATTTTTCTCAGTATTTTTTCCCTCGAGGGTAATTGGAATAAATGTTGCTTGATAATAACCTCGCTTCACTTTTGAGACTTTTAAGAATACCACGGCCAAATTCAATTTACGGGCAAGGGATTCCGCACCATTATAAATTGGAACGGTAACCCCCATAAATTCACTCCAATATTGAGCACGGCTTACCTGTGGTGATTGGTCGCTTACCATTCCGTAACCCGACTTGATTCCGTTTTTTTTATTCCTTATTACCGTTTTAGGGGTTTCTGAGGTGGTAATCAACGTGGTATTCCAACGGGCCCTGACCTTTTTGATAAAGGCATCGAAGTATTTGTTGCCTATCTTTTGGTATACGGCATAGCCTTTGGTATCAACATAGTTGTTAATGCTGACGTTCCACTCCCAATTTGCATAATGGGCACAAACGACAAGAACTGTTTTTTCTTTCTCGATTTCTTGAAATTCTTCCAAGTTTGTTAAATGGTATCTTTTTTTTACTTCTGCTTTTGACAGATTCATAGTTTTTACCATTTCCAAAAACATATCGCACATATGTTTGTAAAACTTTTTTTGGATTTCCTTTATTTCATCTAGTGATTTTTCAGGAAAAACCAACACCAAATTGGCCTGTACTACTTCTTTTCGATAACCTACAACATGATAGACCATGAAGAAAACAAAATCTGAAAAGCCGTAGAACATACGATGGGGTAGTATCGAAATGAGCCATAAGAGCGGATAAACCAAGATAAAAACGAGTAGCTGCATGTAATCATTTATACTGGGCAAATATAGCTATATTTGGTACCAAAAATAATATAACTTCTTTTACTATGTTTAATCTTCATATGGCCACGATTGCCATTATCGTAGCCAATGTGCTCGTTTCCCTGAAAGGTTTCAACGACCCCACCTTTTTTGAACGTTATAAGTTTGGTATCAGTCCCATAAATGCCGGACAAAAAGAGCGCATGCTTACTTCCGGATTTCTACATGTTGATGTAGCTCATTTGTTCTTTAACATGTTTACGCTTTATTTTTTTGCCGATGTGGTTATTAGTTGGTTCGGGCCCGGAAAATTTATAGCTATATATTTTGTCAGTTTATTGGCAGGAAGTCTTTTGGCCCTTTTCTTTCATAAGAATGAACCGTATTATAGCGCGGTAGGTGCCAGCGGTGCGGTTACTGGTATTTTATATGCGGCCATTCTATTACAACCTGGTATGGATCTCATGCTCTTTTTTATTCCCATTCCCATTCCCGCATATATTGTAGGCATCGGGTATTTAATGTATTCTATCTACGGAATGAAAAGTAGAATGGGTAATATTGGGCATACGGCTCACTTCGGCGGTGCTATTGGGGGCTATTTGGTTACCCTGCTTTTTAAACCAGATTTACTGTTAACGGAAACTTTGATGGTCGTTCTTTTGGCTATCCCCATTTTCATTTTGATTGTTATGGAAAAAATGGGGAAAATTTAGCGTTCAATACAGCGGACTTTAATATCGCTTTAACGAGATATCGTTCAGACACACCAATTTACCTGTGTTTTATCGAAGAAAATAGGTTTAATATATACGTTGTTCCTAATTTTGCCGTTACGTTAGAACCCAAATCTAACTAGTAAACCTACTTATTATGAAAAAAAGAGTTTTTATAGCTTCGGCTATTTTAGGACTTGTAGCGTCATGTAGTGACGAAACAACAGTTTTTAGTGATCCACAGGATGATGTTCAAATAGAGAGCAACGAACAAGTGCTTCTAAATAGTATTGTCTACGACAATGCAGGTGTTCTCGATATTTTTGAAGATGATAAATCCACTACAGGAAAAGCAGGTAAAACAACGGATGAAGAGCAGGCGGGTGATTACCCATTGACTCTTGTCGCGCAAGTTGACCCTCCTTCTTATTCAGGAGCCACGAACCTTACGGCGTCACATGTTCATGTTGATGGCGATTATGCCTATGTCTCTTATAATACCGTTGAAGATGGTTATGCCGGGGGTATAGATATTATCAACGTCAGTGATCCCAATAACCCAAGAGTTACTTCGCGTTTGCACTATCGTAATGCCGATATAAACGCGATCAAATATGAAAACGGTTATGTTTATGCCGTTGGTGGGGTAGATGCCGAAAAATCGGTTACGGCCACCTCAAACTCTTTTGTTGCGCGTATTGTTGCTTCAAATGGTCGATTGGATATCGATGCAGGTATAACCTATGGTTTTCAAGAAGGATATAACGCTACGGATGTAGAAACAACTTCCAATACTGTAGTAGTAACTAGTGGAAAAGAAGGTTACTTAACCTCATATTCCAAAAATAATATTGAGATACAAAGTGAGGTTCCTTTTTCCGATTTACGTGCAGTAGCCATCAATAATGGAACTATAGCCGTATTGGATGCCAGTAAAGGGGTTAGTATATTAAATGATGGTTTTCAAACTATTAAAGAAATTGCGATAGACTCTGATTTTGGTGATAATACCAAACGAACATTGGCATTTTCAGGAGATAACATTGTTGTTTCCGAAGGTTCAAAAGGTGCTGGAATTTATAATGTTTCCACAGGTTCCTTAATCGAATATGTGCCCATATTAATTAATCCCGATGGAGTAGATAGCGGTGATATTGTTACCAATGCCGTGGTTACCAATGAAGATGTGTTGCTTATGGCCAATGGTGGTGCAGGTCTTTGCTTATCTGAAGATCAGGGAGATAATACTGATTTGGTCGGAATTATCGAATTGGAAGGGTCTATCAATTATGTGGAATCAAAAGGTGATTATATTTTTGCCGCTTCGGGTAAAAGTGGTCTGCAAATTGTTAAATTGAATAGACCA
Organism: uncultured Kriegella sp.; assembly: GCF_963975415.1. Lineage (NCBI taxonomy): Bacteria > Pseudomonadati > Bacteroidota > Flavobacteriia > Flavobacteriales > Flavobacteriaceae > Kriegella > uncultured Kriegella sp. The sequence goes on along the minus strand of NZ_CAXBGN010000001.1, from coordinate 236,954 downwards.
GACGAAAGCTTGGCCAATAGATGTGCTTCATTGTCAATTTACTCTGGAAGCTCAAGTTTAAAGGTGGATGAAGGGGAAACAAAAGAATATAGAGGTGCCAAAAGATTCAGTAAAATAGAAGATGATGGTTCTCTATTGTTGTGTGGATCATGGACGGTTAGTAACAATGTCGAAATCGGCGATAATGGCTTGTTCGAAATGAACGGAACGCTTGTAGTCGGCCGGAACAATAAAAGGAAGAGTATCGTTGTTGGCAAAGACGCTACCTTTCGTGTAGAAGGCAATTTGTCACTTTATGGTGATTTAACTTTAGAGGAAGGGGCAACAATCGAATTTATCGGTGATGCTTCAGTTGTGAATATATTTGGAGAGGTGAACAAAGCTGATGGCGCAGAGGTTTCAGGTAATTTTGTCGATATTCAGAACAAGTTCTAATCACCTCAAATAACAAAAAAAGGCCCCAGAAATCTGTACAGATTTCTGGGGCCTTTTCGTTACAATTTTTCTACAAAGGTATTTATTGTAGCAGCTCGGCAACTTTTTGCTCTAAGGCCGGTCCCCGAAGGTTTTTGGCAACTATAACACCGTTTTCGTCCAATAGAAAAGCAGCTGGTATCGCATCTACATTATATAATTTAGCTATGGCGTCGTCAAAATAGGCAATATTGGAAACATGGTTCCATGTTAAACCGTCATCTTCAATGGCCTTTTTCCAATCTTCGGCTTTTTTATCCAAAGAAACCCCAATAATGTTCAGCCCTTTTTCATGATATTTTTTGTAAACCTTTACAATGTTTGGGTTTTCTGCCCGGCACGGTTTGCACCATGCAGCCCAGAAATCGACCAAGGTTATCTTGCCCAATGCATCATTTAGGGCCAATTCTTCTCCACTTGGGGTGGGGGCTGAGAAATTAGGGGCTTTGGCACCGACCGCCGTGTTTTTTGCATTTTCATCTTTCGCCTTTAAAGCTTCCAGATTCTTAAATATGTCTTTGGCAATGGTGGTTTCCTTAATCTCCGGGGAAAGCCCATCATAAAGTTCTTGTATTTTTTCCGTAGCTACCATTCTTGAAGCCATGGCCCGATCAATCAATAAAACTGAGATCAATCCGGTTGGGTTGTCCTTGATATAATCCAGTTCAAAATTCTTGTATTCCTCTTGAAGCTCCATCATCTCGTCCCGTAAAGAATTTATCAGTACCGTGTCCTTTTTCATAGCAGCGCTCTGAAGGTCGCCTTGAACACTTTGAGCTCGCTGTGAGATCGCCAAAGATTCTTCCATGTAATCTGAAAAAAGTTCGTTTTGTGGGGTTCCCTCAAGTTTTGCAAGACCTAAACTGTCTTTTTGGGCACTAAGCTGAATTTCCCCATCTTCGATTATAACCACCATGTTGCCTGGCAGCTTGTCTACAAAAACATACTGTAGTTCAGGAGCTCCTGCCTCTCCGGTAAAAGTGAATTTCCCGTTTTGTACCAAAGCTGTGTCAACATCGACCAATTGTCTTTCCTCTCCCATTTTTCGAAGGAAGACTTTGGTGTCGTTTTCAAGATCGCCGGTCAAAGTTCCTGCTATGGTGAACCCATCTTTTTTATCACTACAGCTAACTATGGCTATTAATGCACAAAAGGAAATAAAAACTTTTTTCATCAAATTATTTTTTTTAGATCTGCAAATGTAGTTATATAAAGGCACATAAAAAAAGCCCTTAACATTTACATGTAGCGGACTTTTAGTAAAAATTGTACTTCTTGATTTTCTAAAATTGGTATCGTATACCTAGTGCAATATCAAAATCGAAACTATCTGAAAACCCATCATAACCTAAAACTCCAATTTCTGGTCTAAAGTCTAAGGAGAGTAATAGGGGGAAATCGAAGTTGTATTCAATACCAATATCCCCGGCAGCAAATATGAATAAACCTCCATCGGGAGTGTCATTGGGTCGCTGCGCAAAATCAACGCTGCCCAGACCGCCCCCAGCTCCGTAATACCAGTTAAAGCCTTGGTCGATGTTGTGTACCCATTGATGTAAGGCCGCTAGTTTGAAAGCGTCGTAATTCCGACTGTCTCTCCAGCCTAAGTCAAACTCTAAACGGGTATATCTGCTCAATGATTTTTGATACGAAATTTCGGCTCCAAAGCCATCACTGTCACCCAACCGGAGACCTAGGGCATGATCTGATATTTCTTGCGCACTGGCAGAAATCGAAATAAGGCAAAGAGCAAAAGCAAACAGTTTAAAAATTTTCATAAGTGTTGTATTTCTATTTTCAAATTAAAAAAATGGTACACTAAGGCACCTTGATAAAACAATAAAAACTTAATTTAGCCGTCAAAATTGTTTCGACTTGCTTAAAAATTTACTAAATCGTTTGGCTGAAAGGTTTGAGGGAGAACTGCAAACCGATGCCCTGACCACTACACTTTATGCTACGGATGCATCCGTTTATCGCAAAATGCCAACAGCTGTTGCGTTTCCGAGGAGTAATGCAGATATTAAGTTGTTAATCGAATTTGCCACTGAGCATAAAATAGGTCTTGTTCCGAGAACGGCAGGTACCTCATTGGCAGGACAATGCGTAGGAGATGGAATTATTGTAGATGTTTCACGTCATTTTACTAAAGTTCTGGGTTTTGATGAAGAACGCAGACAGGTAACTGTTCAACCCGGGGTAATCAGGGATGAATTGAATTTGTACTTGGAACCCTACGGACTCTTTTTTGGGCCCAATACATCAACTTCGAACCGCTGCATGATAGGGGGCATGGTTGGGAATAATTCTTCAGGGACCACTTCGATTCAGTATGGCGTAACAAGAGACAAAGTTGTTTCTTTGAAAACCATACTTTCTGATGGAAGTGAGGCTGAGTTCAAAGCGGTATCCCCTGACGAATTTAAAATGAAATCTTCCTTGGATTCATTTGAATCATCAATTTATAACAATATAGGTAAAGAGTTAAGTAACAATGAGATAAAAAAAGGAATTTTAAGTGAATTTCCTAAACCTGAGATTCATCGCAGAAATACAGGCTATGCGGTTGATGAACTTTTAAATAATCGCATTTTCGGGGAGGTTCAAGAAGATTTTAATTTCTGCAAACTTTTGGCTGGAAGCGAGGGCACACTTGCTTTTACCACCGAAATCACTTTGCAGTTGACAGAAGTTCCACCCAAGCTTTCAGCAATGGTGGTTACCCATTATAAAACGTTGGAAGATTGTTTGGTCGATGTAATCCCCGTCATGCGACATAATCTTCATACCTGCGAGATGATGGATCGAGTCATCCTCGATTGCACAAAAAATAACAGGGAACAGTTAAAGAACCGGTTTTTTGTAGATGGTGATCCCGCTGCGTTGTTATTGTTAGAGGTCAAGGCAGATACTGAAGCCGATTTGCAAAGACAATTGGGTGAATTGGAAGTCACTATTCGAAAATCAGGGTTGAGCTATGCTCACCCTGTTCTGAAGGGTGGTGAGGTAAATCAAGCGATAGAGCTGAGAAAGGCCGGGCTTGGGCTTTTAGGTAATATGGTAGGTGACCGTAAGGCAGTGGCTTGTATCGAAGATACCGCCGTCGCCCTTGAAGATTTGAAACCATTTATAGAAGAGTTCAGTGCGATTATGAAGGGCTATGACCAAAACGCCGTTTACTATGCACATGCCGGGGCCGGGGAGTTACATTTACGACCCATTCTTAATTTAAAAAAAGCTGAGGATGTTTCCCTTTTTAGGGATATTACTACCGATGTAGCAAAGTTGACCAAAAAATATAGAGGTTCCTTTAGCGGGGAACATGGGGATGGTATCGTACGCGCCGAGTTTATTCCTTTGATGATAGGTGACCAGAACTATGAATTATTGCGACGGATAAAATCGTATTTCGACCCGAACAATATTTTTAATCCTGGAAAGATCGTAGACGCATTCCCTATGGATGAGTCGCTTCGATATGAGGTTGACCGTGAAGAACCTGAAATTACGACTTTACTGAATTTTTCTGATAGCGAGGGTATTTTGAAGTCTGCCGAGAAATGTAATGGTAGTGGTGATTGTCGAAAAACCGAAAAAACGAGTGGGGCCATGTGTCCGAGCTTTCATGCTACTAGAAACGAACAGCATACCACACGTGGAAGAGCCAATGCACTACGTGAATTTTTGACCCAATCTGATAAGCCGAACAAGTTTGATCATAAAGAATTGAAAGAGGTATTCGATCTTTGCTTGAGTTGTAAGGCCTGTGCTTCCGAATGTCCAAGTAATGTAGACGTAGCTACATTAAAGGCTGAATTTCTATATCAGTATCAAGAGACCAATGGTTACCCATTGCGAAATAAATTGTTTGCCCATAACACAAAGCTCAATCGTTTAGGGAGTAAAATGGCAGGTGTCACAAATGCAATTTACGATTCGTCCGTTTTGGGCGGATTGCTGAAGAAATCAGCAGGGGTAGCACCTGAACGAAGCCTCCCAAAAGTTTCAAGTTTTAATTTCAATGATTACTTACAATCATTTAAAAATAAAAATGTTAGTGAAAAAAGAAAAGTTGTTCTTTATATTGATGAATTCACCAACTATCTTGATATTGAATTAGGGAAAGATGCGATTGAAGTACTGACGAAATTGGGATACGAAGTAGAGCTTTTTTATGCGGAAAGTGGCCGTACTTACCTCTCAAAAGGATTTTTAAAACAAGCCAAGAAATTGGCGTTGGAAAACATAAGGGAATTAAAAAAGTTTGCTGATAGAAAAGTACCGGTCGTTGGTTTGGAGCCTTCGGCTATTTTGACTTTCAGGGATGAATATAAAAGACTTTCCGACGATACAGACGCCACGAATGCCATTGCCTTGAACGCGTTCTTAATTGAAGAGTTTCTTGCTATCGAAATACAAAAAGGGGAAATAACCGCAGCGTCTTTTACCAAAGAAGCCCGTCAGGTTAAAATACACAATCATTGTCATCAAAAGGCATTGAGCAACCAAAAAGTAACTTTTGATGTATTGAATCTTCCCGAGAATTATTCGGTTACGATTATAGCTTCAGGATGTTGCGGAATGGCAGGTTCCTTTGGTTATGAAAAGGAACATTACGAGGTGAGTATGCAAGTTGGAGAGCTCAAATTATTTCCCGCAATACGAAAATCTTTAGATGATATTATCATTGCTGCGAACGGAACGAGTTGTAGACATCAAATTTATGACGGTACCAAAAGAAAAGCTTTGCATCCGATAACGGTTTTAAAAAATGCATTAATCGATTGACTCCTTGTCCCTGCTTTTTTTCTCCAGTGGGGAAGATATCGAGGCAATCAACTCATTGATGTCCATTTCCTTTAGCTCTTCGTCTACAAAAAAAGGTAGAAGCTTGTCTTGGTTGTACCGGTAGATTTTCCAGCGTTTAAAGGAATATTCCAAAGCGGTCAAGCTCTCTAGCCAATCGCCGGAATTTAAATAAGTGCAACTTCCTTTTTTCATGGTGTGAATCTCCTTTTTGGGCCGGTGTATGTGTCCACAAACCACGTAATCATACCCATGTTCAATCGCCATACGAACCCCTGATTCCTCAAAATCAATTGCATATTTTTCAGCACGCTGACCACTGGTTTCTATTTTTCGAGATAGGGAATAGCGCTCTTTTCCTAGTTTTAAAAGCATCCAGTTGGTCCATTTATTCAACAGAATCAGAAGATGGTACCCATAGCTGCCTAACTTCGCCAGCCATTTGGCATTTTGGATCGGTAAGTCAAAAATATCTCCATGAAAGAACCAAGCCTTTTTTCCATGTAGCGATAATACCAACTTATCGACCACGTGTAGATTACCCATAGAAGTACCACTGAATTTTCGAAGCAATTCGTCATGATTACCGGTAATATAAAATACCTCGGTACCCTTAGAAGCCATGCTGATTATCTTTCGCAAGACTTTCATATGGGAAGCTGGGAAGTACCGTTTCGAGAATTGCCAAACATCGACTATATCTCCGTTCAGTACGAGCTTCTTCGGATTGATACTACTCAAATAGGAAAGTAGCTCATCTGCATGGCATCCTAAAGTACCTAGATGAACATCGGACACGACTGCTATATCTATTTTTCTTTTTTTCACCGGGTTGTTTACTACAAATTAAACCATTGATAATAAGAATGGTGTGAAGTTTAAATAAACAAAATGTTAAGTGATATTAAATTTGGGTTAAGTCTATATCGTTGGAAACCATAATTAAAAATTACGGGTTTTGGTTTTGGGGATTTTAAAAATTACCTTTGGGCTCTTTAATAATAAGCAGAACCGAACATGGCCGGAAATACATTTGGAAACCTTTTTAAATTGACCACTTTTGGAGAATCTCACGGCAAAGCCATCGGTGGGGTATTAGATGGCTGCCCTGCAGGCCTTGAATTTGATTTTGAAGCGGTTCAAATAGATTTAAATCGAAGAAAACCCGGTCAATCGGCCATTGTTACACAGCGGAAGGAACCCGATACCGTAGAGTTTTACTCCGGAATCTTTGAAGGTAAGACCACAGGTACGCCAATTGGTTTTGCCATTCATAATACCAATCAAAAATCAAAAGATTATTCGCACATTAAAGACTCTTATCGTCCTTCCCATGCCGATTACGTCTATGATAAAAAATATGGTTTTCGTGACTATCGCGGTGGTGGACGCAGTTCTGCACGTGAAACGGCCAGTCGAGTAGTGGGTGGGGCTATTGCAAAACAATTTTTACAAGGTATAGATATAAATGCTTTTGTCTCTCAAGTGGGGGAGCTGCGGTTGGAAAAATCATATCAAGAATTGGATTTTTCATTAATTGAGTCAAATCCTGTGCGTTGTCCAGATGCAGAGATGGCACAAAAAATGGAAGCGTATATTAAAACTATCAAAAAAGAGGGTGATACCGTTGGTGGTGTTATTACTTGTGTCGCCAAAAATGTACCCATCGGTTTGGGAGAGCCGGTTTTTGATAAACTACACGCTGATTTGGGAAAAGCCATGTTATCGATCAATGCCGTGAAAGGTTTTGAGTACGGTAGTGGCTTTGAAGGCGTGAAAATGAAGGGCAGTGCACATAATGACCAATTTAACACCGATGGAACCACGAGAACAAATCATAGTGGAGGTATTCAAGGAGGAGTCAGTAACGGAATGGATATTTACTTCAACGTAGCCTTCAAGCCTGTTGCCACCGTAATTCAACCTTATGAAACCATTGACAAGGAAGGAAATAAGGTAATGACCCAGGGTAAAGGGAGACATGATCCATGTGTAGTTCCAAGAGCTGTGCCTATTGTAGAGGCGATGACAGCTCTAGTTCTGGCCGATTTTATGCTTCTTGGTCGGGGTTCTAGGTTATAACGCATTTTTTAAGGGTAATGGTTGTAATTTGGTATATTGATCCAATAACGCAAAAAAACAATTTATGAAGAAAATGGAGCTGCATTGGAAAATTTTGATTGGAATGATTCTGGGTATTTTGTTCGGGTTCGGCATGAACCAGCTCAGTTGGGGCGAACAATTCGTCTCAGATTGGATTCAACCCTTGGGAACCATCTTCGTCAAATTACTCAAATTAATTGCTATTCCCCTTATTTTAGCCTCTTTGGTAAAAGGGATCTCTGATTTGAAGGATATTTCCAAATTCAGGAATATTGGGGTGCGGACCATAGTCATTTATATCTGTACAACAATCGTAGCAATTACGATCGGTCTTGTTTTGGTCAATATATTACAGCCGGGGGAGGGAATTTCTGAAGAAACCATCGCCAAGCTAACCGAAACCTACTCAAATGATAGTGGGGTTACCTCGAAACTGGAGGAAGCATCGAAACAAAAGGATAGTGGCCCCTTGCATTTTTTGGAGGATATGGTGCCCGATAACGCAATTTTCGCCTTAAGCAACAATAGCTTGATGCTGCAGGTGATTTTCTTCACCATTTTCTTGGGTATTTCTATGCTCTTGATAGGGGAAGAGCGAGCCAAACCCCTAAAACATTTTTTTGACTCCCTCAACGATGTGGTGCTCAAGATGGTCGATTTGATCATGTTGTCGGCCCCGGTGGCCGTATTTGCGCTGTTGGCAAGTGTTGTAGCTTCGTCTAGTGACCCCGAGTTATTAGTTGCGCTTTTGAAATACGCCGGAGTAGTAGTTTTAGGGTTGTTCTTGATGATTGCTTTCTATTCTTTGGTAGTCGCCTCTTTTACCAAATATAATCCTATCACTTTTCTGAGCAAAATTAGTCCGGCGCAATTGCTGGCTTTTTCGACAAGTTCAAGTGCGGCAACACTCCCAGTAACTATGGAGCGGGTCGAAGAGCATATCGGGGTAGACAAGGAAGTGTCAAGTTTTGTGCTCCCGGTCGGGGCTACGATAAATATGGATGGTACAAGCCTCTACCAAGGAGTTGCAGCCGTATTTATAGCACAAGCTTTGGGGTTCGAACTTACCTTATCTAGTCAGTTGACTATAGTGCTTACGGCGTTACTCGCCTCAATTGGTTCTGCGGCAGTTCCCGGTGCCGGAATGGTCATGCTGGTCATCGTTTTGGAGGCTATTGGTTTCCCCCCTGATAAATTGGCCATAGGGTTGGCTCTTATTTTTGCCGTAGACCGTCCTTTAGATATGTGCCGCACAGTAGTAAACGTTACTGGCGATGCTACCGTGGCAATGATGGTGGCCAAATCAGTCGGTAAAATGGGAAAACCGAAGGTCCAAAACTGGGATGACCATTTAGATGAAATTAAATCAAAAGGTTCTTGATTTATTACGTCTCATAACAATTTAAACACTCATCTTTCCACAACGAACAATCTGCCTTTAAGTGAAATAGAACTCACTAGGTCATTCTTTTCACTATTTTAGAGTATCTTTAGGTAACATATGTGGGGTATTGTTCTCTTAGTGGTGTTCTTCCTCTTTGTGGCAATGAATGTCGCCACATATTTTCTACAAGAACGTTTTATTTTCAAACCTGAAAAGTTACCGGAAGATTTCGAGTTCAAATATGCCAACCAAGTTTTTGATGAATATAATATAGAAATTGATGAAGGGGTCAATTTAAATGGGGTCCATTTCAAGGTAAGGGAACCCAAAGGCATCGTTTTTTATCTTAAGGGTAATTCCCGAAGTTTAAAAGGGTGGGGGAAATTTGCCATTGATTTTACCCGTTTAGGTTTTGATGTGGTAATGGTAGATTACCGGGGCTTTGGAAAAAGTACAGGTGTTAGAACGGAAGAAGGTATCAAAAGAGATTTGCAATATGCGTATGACGCACTAAAAAAGCAGGTTGATGAAAAATATATAATTTTGTATGGGAGGTCGTTAGGTTCTGGCTTTGCCACAAAATTGGCATCGACGAATAACCCGCGGATGTTGATATTAGATGCCCCATATTATAGCGTGAGCCATATTGCGAAGCGCTACTTACCTATGATGCCGATGTCGCTCGTACTTCGTTTTCCTATAAAAACTTATAAATGGATCCAGTATGTAGAATGTCCGATAAAAATTATTCATGGCACCAACGATAAACTTATTCCTTTTAAGACCAGTATAAAACTATCTAAGATAAAACCTGAAATTACCCGATTGTATCCTGTTATAGGAGGCGGACATAACAATTTACACACCTATCCACAGTTTCACAGGTTTTTGGAGGAGATATTATTTGCGAAGTTGCCCAAAACAATCGACCCTGAGAATAGCAGCCTTAGTTTTAGAAGAAAAAAAACTAAAAATGCAAAAACTTAAAGTTGTACGCTTAGGTTTTATAACGCTACTAATTGCTTTAACAGGTATGTTATATTTTTTTCAAGAAAGACTGCTTTTTAGAAGTGTTAGACTTCCTCAAGATTATGCATATCAATTCACGACCTCCTATGAGGAACTATTTTTGACCGCTACAGATGGAGCCGTTCTGAACGGATTACATTTTAAGCAGCCCAAACCAAAGGGTGTTATATTGTACTGTCATGGCAATGCCGGTGCTTTGGATGTCTGGGGCAAATGGGCACAAGAGTTATCGAACAGATACAATTACGACGTTGTGGTGTGGGATTATAGAGGTTATGGGAAAAGCATTGGGAAAAGACGGCAAGCACTTATGCTTGCTGATGGCGTTCTATTTTACGATTACTGTAAAGGTCACTTTAAGGAAAAGAATATTATTGTTTTTGGGCGGTCGTTAGGCGGATTTTTCGCTACGCATTTGGCTGTTGCCAGACAACCTCATAAATTGATTCTGGAATCGACCCCTACAAGTGTTCTAGATGTTGCCCATGAGCAATATCCGCTACTTCCAACTAAACTATTGCTAAAGTTTCCGTTTCAGAACCATAGAAATATCGAACTAATCAAAAATTCATCAACCTATATTATACATGGTAAGGAAGATGATCTGGTGCCTTATGAACATCAGAATACACTTTATAGGTTATCGGCCGCAAAATTCAAAAAAGCATTTTCCATCGAACAGGCAAACCACAATAACCTTGCTGAGTTCGAAAGCTATTTTCAGGCTTTGGATGAAATTTTCGAGAAATAAGTGGACTTATAGAAATTTAGCCTTTAATTCAGGGGTGGGAATCATACACTGATCTTTTTTACCATACCACCGATAGCGATTTTTGGCTACAAAATCGTATACGATATTTCTTATGCTGGCAGGAATCCATTTAAAGACGGTAAGTGCCAACCAAGCCCCTCCGATTTCCCCACATATTTCCAAGGCCGCATCTGATTTGGTATAATAAGCGACGCCCGGGTCGATAAGTATAATGGAATCAACCTCTGAAGTATCGATGTTTCGCTCAGCCAATAACGATTGGCCCACTTCACTTTGTAAAGCTGCATAGCGAAAGACGTCTTTTTTGTCACGCTTGATGACAAACTGAACGGAACTGTTGCAGAGGTTGCAGACCCCGTCAAAAAGAATTATTTTTTTAGTTGTTTCCACATGACAAAGATAAACGATGTCAAACTTAAACTTAAATGATTTACAGGGTATTTAAAAAACTGTTTAAATCAGTTTTCTTGTCCAAGGCCAATTTCTTCTTTAATCGGTATTTCGATTTTAAAATGCTATCGGGCATTACATTGAACATGGCCGCGATTTCTTTGGTGGAAAGATTCATGCGGAGAAAGGCCGCCAACCTAATTTCTTTTTCGGTAATATCAGCGTAAACAGTCTTTAATTTTTGATCAAAGTCATTATGGACCTCCGCGAAATAAGTTTTAAATACTTCCCAGTCTTTGTCTTCGGCGTTCTGCTTTTTTAAAAGCATAACGATACGTCTGAACTCTATTTTGAATTTTTCCGGAGAATTTTTTAAGTTTTCCAAGTTCTCCTGTAACTCTTGAATGAAGGTGTTTTTCTGTACCAAATGTAAAGTTTGGCTGGCCAGTTCCTTCTTTTTATGTTCAATTTGCTGTTTGTAGATTTCTTCTTGCTTCTCACGCGCTACTTTGTTCCTTTTTATGCGTTGGCGAAACCCGAAGAACAGCAACCCGGAAACGGCTAGAAATGAAAACATGCCGCCTGCATAGAGGCTTTTGGTCAATTTGTCGACCTTCGCTTTTTCATTCAAGGTATTTATTTCTTCTTCCTGAAGCGCTAGGGAAGCTTCTTTTTTTTCGGTTTCATAAATGGTCTGCAACTCATTTAATTTCGTTGCCTTTTCGATGTTGTAGATACTGTCGTTTAATTGCTTGAATTCTTCTTGGTAATACAATGCTTTTTCTAGATTGTTACTGCTTTTATAAATTTTTGAAAGACTTTCATAACCACGATTTACATTGTCGAGAATTTCGGCATCCTTAGCTATCTGAATTCCTAGAAGGGTATTTTGTAATGCGGTATCAAAATTATTAAGTTCATAATCTACTTTTCCCAAATCGATTAAGTTTGACGATTCGCCCATTTTTGTTCCAATTGAGCGAGATAGTTCCAAGGCTCTAAGAAAATAGGTTTTAGCCGTTTGGTTGTCACCAATTTTTAGAAATATATGGCCATAATCATTCAGCGCTATTCCTTCCGATGAGGGGGCTTTGATGGCTACTGCAATTTGAGCGGCCTGGTTAATATAGTGTTCGGCGCTGTCTCTTTGCATTGGCTTTAGGTTCCTGAACAAAATACCAAGTTTTCTGTAGGCGATTGACTTATAATACATGTCATTGGTGCTCTCAAATAAGGTTATGCACTGTCTATAGTAGTTCTCTGCGTCATCAAAATTGCCCATACTCTCATAGTTGTCGGCAATCTTAATTAAAGCATCGCCATATCGAGCCGAATCATTGTGTTTCTTGAATATTTTAGAAGCCTCAATGGCATTTTTTAAGGATAAAAGATATTGTCCTTTTTCAAGGTAGATGCCGGAAACCTGGTCATAAACACTACCTAGGCGAAGGGTGTCATGTATTTCGATAAATTTATTTTCAGCCAATTTATTATAGTGAAAAGCACTGTCGTAAAGCCCCTGTCCTTGATGGTTGATTCCAATGTTAAATAGCATCGAACCCATCATTCTTTGGCTATTGTGTTTTTCATATATTTTCAATGCCCTTAAATATTCTCTATTAGAAGCAGAATAGTCTGATAGGTATGAATAAGCAATTCCCAACCTTTGATGTCCTGTCGATATTCCGGTGTCATACTTCAATGTATTTGAGAGTTCAATCATTTCCTTCGCATATTTTATGGCACTGTCTACATCACTATTAATCGTGGAGCGCCATAAATCAATCAAAATATAGACGGAATTGGTGTCTTTTTTGGCGCTCTTGAATACTGAAAGTAGACTATCAATCTTTTTTTGATCCGACCCGTATTGGGCAAACCCGATATGTGAACAAAGTATAAAAATTAGCAGAAGTAGTAATGTCTTTAGTTTCATACTGGTTTCTTGATTTAGAATTCTAAGGTAACGAATATATCATTTCAGCTAGTACCATAGTCCGCACCCTAAAAATATTTTGTCCATAGAAAGTCCATCCAATTTGCTTTTGGAATGAAATGTATAAAGTATGTAAACTACTGTATCTGTTAGGTTTAATGTGTTTTTGGTTATTTCCTGGATATAACTTTGTCCATGTTTATTCAGAGGAAAAATACAGTGCCATGTCCATACTTTGTCCATACCTAAAATTAGGGGAGGGAGTGTTTCACGCTTAGTTTTGAAGTGTTGAATCCTAAAAACTTAAAGTCATGAAAGCATTTTCCAAAAAAATCAAAATTATTACAAAGTTCATTTTTACTTTCGCAATGGTAGCAAATTTGTCCTGTAGCAAGGATGACGATGGCCCAATTGATAAAGGCCAGAGCAATGATTTCAATGCCCAAGTGGCACAGCTTCAATTTTTTGATCAGCCCGATGAATTGAAAAGCCCTGAAGAAGTTAGTGAATCAGATCCAGAACGAGACACTGAAGACGAATCATTGGAATGCTATGTTAAAACATTTAAAGCAGCACCGGGATATGATGAAATGCTTTCCTTAGACCCTTCGACGGATGTTATTTTTCCAGGAGCCCTGTTGAAGGGGGAATCAATACCAACAGGAGAGTATATTCCCATAACCACGAATAGGGCGCCCATAACCTTATCCGCTTCATTAACGAATATCAGTGGAAGTCCCGTTGTAGAAATTATAGATCCCAAGCTTTCAACCGTGAGGGAAGGCATCAAAACTATTCTTGACCAAGAAGTTACCGGAGCTACAGGGGCACGGTTAAATTTTGAAGTGACCCAAGTATATTCTGAAGAGCATCTTAGTATTGCTTTAGGTGTTAATTATAGAACTGCGGGGCAGAGCGTTTCAAGTTCATTCAACTTTGACCAATCTACTTACAAGAACAAATTCGTATTAAAGTATTTACAAACCTATTATACGATAGATATGGACCCGCCTAGTGACCCCAGTGATTTGTTTAGTGCTTTACCAGATTTAAGTTCCTTAGGATCTACCAGTCCGGTGTATGTAGCATCTGTAGCCTATGGCAGAATGGTGTTATATACCATTGAGACCAATGCCAGTCAAACCGATATTGAAGCCGCCTTTAGTGCGTCATTTTCATCTGTTGATGGAGAAATAGATTCTGAATATTCTAAAACCATAAATGAATCCAGCATCAAGGCCCTAATTATTGGTGGTTCGGGTGGCGATGCGGCAGAAGCCATTAATGGTCCGGCCGACGTATATAAATTTATTGCGGATGGAGGTAACTACTCCAAGGACTCTCCCGGGGCACCATTGGCCTATAAACTGCGATTTATAAAAAAGGGTACTCCCGTGGCGCGTGTGGTATTGACCTCTGAATATCCTATAAGAACGTGTGATTTGGCTTACCCTAGATTTAAGATAAGCATAAATAGTCTTCGGATTGCGGAGACACCTGGTGGCTTAGAGGGTTCTCATTTAGAAATATTCGGAAATGTCACCGGAAAAGTCAATACGGGGTCTAACAAAGAAGTGAAGTGGAGTCGTAGCAAATCCAACAATATACGTTTTACAGGGCTTCATCACATTAATCAAAGTATCGAATTTGAATTATATCGTCCAAACTATGACGATGATTACATTGAACTTTCAGGCAGTCTCACAGATGAAGACACTTCTTATGACGATTTCTTGGGAGCGAGATCAAAAAGAGTTTTGTTGAAAGATTTAAAATCTACTCCTACGGGAGTTCAATTGAAGTTTGATGAGCAACCCCAACACGATGTACGAGCCAATTTTAGTGTTCAGCGCATAAGATAGGTCTCAATTATCTCAAGCGGTTTAGCCGGCATTCAAAGTTGTGATTCAACAGCTTGGGTGTCGGCTTTTATATTTTGTAAGGGTGGAGCAGGTATGCTAAAAAGAAATTAAATCGTATACGATTAGATATAATGAATTTCAAATCAGATAAATAAATTATTTTTTCTTTGCTTGTACCAACTCTAACTGATCAACGCTTACATTGGTGGTGAAAATACCGTAATTCACGATTGCCTTATTCTTTTCAATGGAATCGATACTACCGACGGCCTTACCATCGTGCATTCTTACGCGGTCACCCACTTTAAAAACAGGTTTGGGCTTGTTTTTTTCCTTAATAACAGCCTTTTTCTTTTCGACTTTCTTCCGTTCGCGAATAACCTTGACCTCTTTTTGTACTTCCTGTTGCACCTGTGCTTTTTTTACCCGTTCCGCTTTGGCTTGGGTGGCCGATTTTTTCTTTCGCTTGCTGTTTTCCGTCTCTACAATACGCAGTAATTCAGAAACCAAAGGCCGTTTCTTTTTATCATGAAAATACTTGTCTGCCGCCGTATTTACTTTGTTGCCTAATTGGATCATCCGTTGGTCATGGTCGTACAGCTCTTGATAATTTTCCAATTTTGATTTGACCTTCGCATTCAATTTTTCCAATCGCATGGCCTCCTCACGAGCTTTGGACTCTTCTTCCTGTAAACGTGAACCGGTCTGAGCCATTTTGCTACGTTCTTTCTGCAACTTGGCAATAGTGGCATCAAAACGTACTTTTCCACGTTCTATTTTTTTCTTGGCTTTGTTGATCAAGCTGTAGGGGATACCATTTTTTAGTGCCACCTCAAAGGTGAACGAACTTCCTGCTTCTCCCAGAACCAACTGAAAAGTAGGCTCCAAAGTTTTTCCATCAAATAACATATTGGCATTTGTAGTATGGGGTAGTTCATCGGCCAAGGCCTTTAAATTGGCATAGTGCGTAGTAATCACGCCGTAAGCCTTTCGTTCATAAAAAACCTCTAAAAAGGCTTCGGCCAAGGCGCCCCCAAGTTCAGGGTCACTACCTGTACCGAACTCATCGATTAAAAAAAGAGTGTTCTTATCGCATTTGCGTAAAAACCGGTTCATATTCTTCAAACGATAGCTATAGGTGCTTAAATGGTTTTCGATAGATTGGTTGTCGCCAATATCTGTTAGCACCGTGTTGAACAAGCACATGGTACTGCGTTCGTGTACGGGCACCAATAAACCACTTTGTAGCATAACTTGAAGGAGACCAATAGTTTTTAAGGTAATACTTTTACCTCCGGCATTCGGTCCTGAAATAACGATAATGCGGTTTTCAGGATGAAGTATAATGCTCTGGGGAAACGTTTTTTCACGTTTTCGCTTGTTACTCATATACAACAACGGATGATAGGCATCACGTAAATGCAATTCATGTTCGGCATTAATCGTAGGCATTAGAGCGTTCATCTCCGATGCGTACTTGGCTTTGGCCGCCGTAACATCCATATGTGCTAAAAAATCTTGATAATCGGATAGGAGGGGGGCAAAGGGGCGAATTTGGGCGGTCAAAGCATTTAGAATTCGCTGGACTTCTTCCTTTTCGTCAAATTCCAAGTTGTTGAGCTCTCTACTGTATTTGAGCGTAGCCTCCGGTTCAATATAGACGATGCTTCCGGTTTTTGAGGTGCCCATCACTGATCCTTTTATTTTTTTGCGGTACATAGCCTTTACTGCTAAAACGCGACGGTTTTCAACCACCGATTCTCGAATCTCATCTAAATAATCGGAACCTTGGTATGTGTGCAGGGCGGAGGCGAAACTTTGCCCGATTTTACCCTTTACCTGGTGCATTTGCTGCCGAATCGTTCTCAAGTGTTCGGAAGCATTATCCTTGATTTCCCCAAAACGGTCAATGACTGCATTGATTTGCTTCGGAATTTCGGCATTTGATTCAATTTCCTCCGATTTAGCGAACAATAGCGGGAAATACTCTCTAAATTTTTTAAAGAACTTTTTATGCTCGTTCGTTGTAATACAAATGGAACCAATACGCCGAAAACCACTAATTTCTAATGTGGTATTTTCAATTCGCAATAATTTTAAATCAGAGTTAATGCTATCAAAACCATGGTTCGGAATATGGTTGTCACTAATTAGTGATGATAAATATTCAGAGGTCTGCCCGAGAATATCTAAAAGCATTTCCTTGTCCCGTTGTGGTGCAATAGACAGCGCCCTTTCTTTGCCTAACGCTGTACTGCATCGGTCCGATAGTTGTTGAAGTACCGTTGGAAATTCGAGGTCTTGAAGTGTTTTTGGTGCAATTTTAGCCATTGATCAATTAAATCGATGGCAAAGGTAGGGATTAGGTGTGAATTGGTAAGACGCCTATGCCAATTGTTCTAACGGCAAGGCAATTTCTTTGACTTCAACCATTAGTTTATTTGCTACTTCTTTGTGACCAACAGCGTTAAGACATATTTGGTCGGGTACATCCGTTCCCCTTACAAATTTATAGTTGCTTTCGTCATCGTACTTGCCAAAAATATCGATATACGTACCGCCCATAGATGTAATAAATTGGGACATCCTTGTATTTAATCTTTTACAAATCAAGTTTTCGATATAGGAATTTGGTCTAGAGGTTACCCCCAGGTACACTACCGGTATTCCTTCTTTAGCGCAGTACTCATCGATATCGACCAAAAGATTTTCATATTTACGTTCTACTTTCTTGTGATTGTTTTTGGTCATCCCCAATACCAACAGCAATGGTCTGATCAGATTTCTACTAATTAATCGTAATGACCTTAGAAGAACTTTGTAAAACCCTGTTTCTTTAGATTTTAAATGTAATTTTATCTTTCTGTACCATCCGAAGAGCTTCTGATAAAGGTTTTGTCTTCCTTTTTTGTTTACCGGGGTTATGTCGCCATCATCTGCTACTTTTGGCGCCTTTTTTTTATAACTGGTATTGCTAAGATAATCGTGCGACCGTACTTGAAAAACCATGAGGTCTACAGCGTTTAAACCACAAAATTCTTTAACCTTTGGAAAACAATCTATCAAGTCTCGATAGGTAATGATGGGGAAATCTATATTAATCCCGTATGCTACGAAGATTTCCTTTTTCATACGCCAATGATATACATCATCTTGAACAATGTTCTTTTTGGCCCTATCTTGAACGGCCATACAACCACTGACTAATACTATCTTCTTTGTATTCATTATGAATGGTTTGAAATCAGAATCTTTTGGGCCATTAATATTTCGTGTGGACTCATTAAATATCCCTTATCATCCACACAAAAGCTTTTATCGGCATCTTTGGCGACCAATTTAGCCAAAATATAGTTTGCATATGCAATTGGATCCTTTTCAATCGGGGGGAAACTTGTAACGTAGGGCTTAGTTGGTGAATATTGATTACACAATTCGGTCTGTTTATGCGTTAGGGTCATTTGGCCATAGTTTCCGGTGCACATAAAATTCAATTGGTTTAGCGTAAAGTTGAATAGTTCATCATCCTTTAGAAATAGACATGGTGAATTGATAAAGGTAAGGTTAGAACCGTTCATATGATCAAGTATATTGGTAACCCATTTCCAATAGGTTACTTCACTATGGTGTATAAAAGGAAATATATCGCTGTCGATGTTATAATCCGCGTGGCCGAAAATCACATATTTAAGTTCAGGGACAGCCGGTTCAATTATTTCTTTTAGTGAAGAAACACCCTTTCTTGTCTCGGCAAAAATACCAATATTATTAAATTTTATGTTGTTGTGATGCAATATAAAAAGCACTTGTTCGATCTCAAGTCTGTTTTCGACCTTGGGTATCAAGATGGTTTCCCATTGTACTTCTTTGAGGTCCTTGAGAAGAGTGATGTCTTGCTCAAACTCCTTTGAATTAAAACTATTGATTCGAATGCCGATACGGTGGTTTTGGTAGATTCCTTCGGTTGACTTTAATAACGCTCTTAAAATATCCCGATATTTCTGTTTTAAGTCATGATTTCTTGTTTCACTACTCAGGTCCTGAATACTGTCTTCAACGTCAAAAATAAAAACAGCCCTATTTTTTGAAATTTTATTAAAATACGATGTAAACCCCTTGCTGAAATATTTGATAAAGTGTAAAACCTCCATATTTAAAGAGTAATTTGGTTAAAATTGGCTACTAAAACATCGAAAAATAGCCAATGAAAGCAACAACTTCCTACAAAATGAGCCATGGAGCCCATATTTTCGACCTATGACCTGTGTGAAGTGGAAATTCGAACAATAATTTGTCCACTTCGGAAGTTTTAATACCTCCAACTTCAGCATATAACCTACTTTGAATTAGAAAAACACCCCATGAAAAAACGAAACCTATTTCCAATCCTTTTTGGCACAGCAATCATTCTGTCATCTTGTAGTGCTACGAATACCTTGACTATGGGCGCCTTGGAACCGGCTGCGGTTCCTATTCCCTCTGGGGTTCATAGTGCCGCAATTATTAACCGTAGTGTGCCTTCGGAAAATAACAGCGTGCTAGATAAAATTGATAAGATTGTCTCGGCTGAAGGGTTAAACCTAGATGCTAAAGGTGCAGAAGCGACCATTGCGGCACTACATACCGAACTTGAACGTGATACCCGTTTCGAAGCGGTAAAAGTATTGGAGAATGGAGCCGATGTTCGAAAAGGGCTCGGTGTGTGGCCGGCCACCTTGTCATGGGAAACGATAGACATGCTCTGCGAACACAACAACGTAGACCTTATTTTTTCATTGGCCTTTTATGATACCGATACAAAGGTTGACTATTCAATGACGACCATGCAACTTCCCAATGCATTAGGGGTCAAAGTATCGGTACCGGCACATGAAGTGAAGTTAAACACCCAAATAAAAAAAGGATGGCGCATCTATGATGCGAAAAATAGAAGAATCTTAGACGAGTTCACCTTTCGGGAAGGGATTCATTCCGCCGGTAAAGGCATTAACCCTGTAAAGGCTCTCGAGGCTATTGCCAACCGTAATGAAACGGTCGTACAATACAGCAAAAACATGGGAAGTGCCTACGGCTTACGCTTACAACCCCAAAAGCGAAGGATTTCAAGAAATTATTTTGTGCGTGGTAGTGATAAGTTCGTTATGGCCAAGCGTAGAGCACAAACTGGTGATTGGGACGGTGCTGCCAAACTCTGGGAGATGGAACTCACTAACAGCAAACCCAAGATTGCTGGAAGGGCCTGTTATAATATGGCCATCATTAACGAAATCAATGGCAATCTGCCCGAAGCGATAGACTGGGCGTCAAAATCGTATGCCGATTATGAAAATAAGGATGCCTTACGCTATTTGAATATTCTTAAATATCGTTTTGCCCAAAATGAGGTTCTAGAGCAACAACAGGCTTCGCGGTAACAATTTTTCGGATTTCGGCTTAGAATGACTATTGGGGATTTTTATTATTTCTTTTGATTGGTGGGAACAAATAAAACAGCTATACAGTTTGAGCGATTGGGCAGAAATTTTAAGTGTTGCTAATATTACCAAACAAATTGTCTTGTAGTCTACGGAACGGTTTTTTTGGCAACTTCCAATAACTCCAATTTATTATTTAAATCATCCCATCTCAAGTTAGTGGCAATTATTTTGCCATTGGGATCTACCAAATAGGTTGTAGGATATAGATTAATATTGTACCCGTTCATAATCGTTGATGGGTTTTCTTCATGAATGTTGGGCCATGTCACATTTTCATCAGCTAAAAAATCCTTTAAATCGATGTTACCTGCTACATCCGCTATTCCTATAATGGCAATTTCCTTTTCACTGAATTTGTCATATACTGCCCTAATTTTAGTAAACTCCATGATGCATGGAGGACATGCCGTGCTCCAGAAATCAAGAAAAACATATTTGCCCCTATGCTCTTTGAGTGAAATTTTTGTATTATTCAGAATGTTTATTCCACTAACCTCCGGGGCGAACATACCTACTTGATTTGATACAGGAATTATTTTACTCTCTTGATCCGTATAGCTAATTGTTAATTTTATCTTATCAAGATTTTGTGATAATGGGGTATACTGAACATAATTGCCGTCTATTTCTAGATATTGAGAAGGGTTAATTTTGAACTTTTGGTCGAGTATGTTGAAATATGGTCGGTCTTTAACAAAAAAAATGGATGGATTAAAAGTCATAGATTCCGCTACTATGAGATAATCATTTTTACCTAAAGTAACTTTGCCATATCGATATTGGGGAAACCTGAAAGATAGGGAAATGTTTTTACCGTTGCCACTTTTGGTAATCATAACAAGTTGCGTATCCTTTTTTATGGTTTCTCCGTCATAATATTCAATATCAACCGATTCAGAGTTCGCAACTATATCATCTTCTTTCATTACATTATCAAGCAGCACTCTCGGCGTATCATCCGAATAATCATTGTTATTGTTTGCATCAACAATATAGACAACAGTACTGTCAGCTGCATAACCGGCAACTACAGAAATGGTGCTTTTGATTTTCTTATCTGATAAGCGTATGGTGTCCTTTAGTTTTCTTCTATTGCCCTTGGCTTTCTTAAGGAAAAATTCTTTGCTGTAAATTCCTTGTTTATAGTTTTGATAAAAAAACTGAAAATCGTTTAACACAAAGAGGTACTCTTTCATATCTATCAAAGAGTCAGGTAAACTCTTCATTTTAGGATACCCTTTCAGTTCTTCTTCACCTATTAAGTCTCTGGAAGCTATTCCTAAGCTAGTATGCCCATTAGGCCCAATACCTTTTACGACTTTGTCAAGTTCTATGACTTTTGAAGATATTTTATAAGAGTTAAATTCGATACTTTTTTGATTTATATCGGGATCATTGCCCACAACCTGAGTATAACATTGAACTGCTATTAAAACAAGCAGAACCAGTAACAGTAATTTTTTATTGTAAACTCCGTTTCAATAAATACCTGTCATTCTCACAACAGGAATGTGTCCTTTGAGCACTGTCTACTAAGTTAGTAGAATTTCTTCATATTTCAACTAAGGCAGCACTAGTTGTTATATAAATAGCGGGTCATTTTTGCCATAATTTGTAGCCATTTATTTACCTAAAAAGCTATTGTCAAGAAAAAGCGTGGAAATTTATAAGAAAATGTGTATTTCATCCGTTATTTAAGTATTTCATCTTATATTCATGCTCTCATTTCGAAAGTAAACAATACGTTATTCATGCAGCGACTCAAAATTTTGGTAGGATGTACGCTTCTCATCCTTGCCGTTTTTTTTCTGACCTTAAGCGCCACCAAACCCGAACCTACTTCCCATGCCAAGACAACCTTTTCGGCTGAAAATATAGAGGCCAACAAAAAAAAGGTGGACCAAAAAGAGGTGCAGCGGTATAAGCAACAGCAGCAAGAATTGCAGGTTGAACTAAGAAATTATTTCAAAAAGGCAATAGCCGAGGGTGACATCGTGGGTGCGGGAGTAAGCATCGTGCAAGGAGATTCCATTGTGATTTCAGATGGTTTTGGTAAGCGTAACACAAACATGAACGACCTCGTCACCGGGGAAACCGTATTTCGACTCGGATCTTTATCCAAAGGGTTTGCAGGAGTTTTAGCGGCCAATGTAAAGCAGGAGGGCAAATTAGCTTGGACGGATAAGGTTATCGATTATTTGCCCGAGTTTCGTCTGGGAGATAGCAGAAATACAAATCAAATTACACTGGCCAATATTTTATCGCATACTTCAGGCACGCCTTATCATAGTTTTACCAATCTTGTAGAGGCAGGGCTGCCAATGACGACCATAGCAGAGCGTTTTAAAGAAGTCGTACCGATTAGCAAGCCAGGCTTAATGTATAGCTATCAAAATGCCATGTTTGCCCTCTGTGGTGAAATGATGCGGAAAGCGACAGGACAAAAAATCAATACCTTGTTGAACAATCGGTTTTTTAAGCCGTTGGAAATGTGTAATACTACCAGCGATTTTGAAGCTCTGGCACATGAAAGTAATGTTGCCTTACCACATTCAAAGAGAGGGAAGGGCTGGAGAACCTTAAAACTTACGGATAAATATTATAACGCCATTGCTGCAGGAGGTATAAGCTCAAATGCCCATGATATGGGTCGATGGATGCGATTTTTGTTGGGGCATAATCCTGATGTGTTGAATAAATCCGCTTTAGAAGAAGCCTTTAATCCCTTTGTTGAAATTGCTGGACATAGTAAATATTATCAACGATGGCCCGGTCATGTAAAATCGTATTATGGTTTTGGGTGGCGTATTCATAAATTCGTTGAGGACGATGACGACACTAGGGAAAAAACCATTTGGCACCATGGAGGAAGTGTAAATAGCTATAGAAACGAAATTGCCTTATACCCCGAAGCCGATTTGGGAATTTGTGTGCTTTTGAACTCGCACTCGAGACTGGCGTCAAATGTGATTCCGGATTTATATGAAATTGTTAAAGATATCTACGAACCATCGTTTGCCCAAAAGCATTCTTTAAACCATGGTACTGCGGCGATTGAGCTAGAATAACCAGCTTGTTTTTCGCACTTCGGTTATCTTATTCAGTGACATGACTTGTTGTCGTCTTAAAGGGTTTAAGCAATTTAGTTGTCCTTTACAATTGACCAACTTTAAAGAGGGGCAATCCATTCATTAATAAAGAGTGTTTCGCTTTTTACAATCCAAATTTTTCGGTGACAAGAAAACAAACAGCTTTTTAATTATGGCAACTTTTAAAAGGAATCTTCTGTGAAGCATCCCATATATTGAAAAGGGTAGGAGCGATTATAAAAGATAAATCGATCTGTTGTACAATATTTATATCTCATAATCTTCTTAAGTACTTTGCGATTATTATTCGTGTATTACTTTATGTAAATAAACATAAATAACTTATTTATAGTTTTTTAGATAAATAAATTTTGGCTATTATGATGCGTTACCCAGTTTAAACTGCCAGGGTAATCCCGAAGTTTTAACTACTTTTAAACCTTCCATTTTGTCCGATAATAACCGGAATCACATGGGACGGACATGGTGATTGAGAAAAGCTTTAGTTAATAAATATAGTATATCAATGAGTGTTACTATCCATGAAAGTTGGTTTAAACAGCTAAAAAAGGAATTCGAACAACCTTATTTTACGGCATTACGTGGTTTTGTAAAGGCCGAATATGACCAACATGTCTGCTATCCGCCCGGAAAAGAAGTTTTTGCCGCTTTTGATCACTGCCCGTTTGACGAAATCAAGGTAGTGATTATCGGACAAGATCCGTATCATGGTGCGAATCAGGCAAACGGACTTTGTTTTTCCGTACGTGACGGTATTCCGCACCCACCATCATTGGTAAACATTTTCAAAGAGTTGAATACAGATACCGGGGCTCCGTATCCTCAAAGCGGAAATCTGGAGCGTTGGGCCGACCAGGGGGTATTGCTTCTAAATGCTACCCTTACTGTTCGGGCACACCAAGCAGGCAGTCATCAAAAGAAAGGATGGGAAACATTCACCGATGCAGTAATTCGTAAAATATCGGAAGAAAAGGAAGATGTAGTTTTTCTGCTATGGGGTGGCTTTGCTAAAAAGAAAGCCGCATTGATAGATCAGAAGAAGCATCATATTTTGACCTCGGGCCACCCGTCACCATTAAGCGCCAATCGAGGATTATGGTTTGGAAACAGGCATTTTAGCAAAACCAATGAGCTGCTTTTGTCGAATGGTAGTAGGGAAGTTGATTGGTAGGAAGTAAAGGGGGTTCTGAAAGCAATACTTGGTTGATGATGAATTTTTTTTTACGTTTGTAGTAGTCTACTTACTTTAGCCTCAAATTTTTTTAATTTTAATTCTTTTTGCAATAATACAGTTGTCACTGTCGTTGGTGGTAAAAGGTTTTTTTAAGAATTCGAAGCTAAAAGTATGGTTAACTCCAATTTGAAATGGGTTTTGTTAGTCGATGATGACGGAACCACTAATATGTTGAATACACTCTTTCTGAAAAGAGTATTACCCGATGTTAAGATTGATACAGCTATCAATGGTCACCGAGCCCTTGATTTTTTAGATTCGCATATCGACGAAATAGAACCGGGCACCTTTCTTTTGGTTTTAGATATTGAAATGCCCCTTATGGATGGTTGGGAGTTTTTAGAGGCTTATAACATCCTTTTTAAAAAAGAAGAGCGAGAAAAAATTGCCCTGACCGTCTTGACGGCACGACCAAGTGAAGAGGTCAAATATAGGGCGTTATCAAACAACAATGTGTGCGATTGTCTCTACAAACCACTATCCGATATCAATTTTAAAAAAATAGTCAAGAACTTTTTTACTATTGAGAATGAATAGTGTGCACTTTTAACCAAGCCCTAAAAAGGCCTTCGGTTTTAAAATATTTTCGGTTGAAATTAGATTTAGGTGGAGTAGCGTATCTTGCACTTCTTCAACAACTTTCGGTGCTAATTGAACCTGGCTCCAACGTGTAATCGAGAGCCATTTTTGAATATCTTCCAATTGTTGGCCATAACGATTCGCCAGCGTTCTATCGATGCTGGGGATTTGTTTGAATTCGATGGTGTATTGGTTAATGATCTCCAGAATGTGGTGCATTAGACCTTCTTTTTCAGACAGGAAAGCTTCCGAAGCAGCAATAACAAAACAAGGCCAAGGTGTAGGGCAGTCTCCCAATCGTCTAAAAGTGCCATTATCGACCAAGGGCTTGGTCGTAAACCGTTCCCACATAAAATAATCGGCCTGTCCATTGGTAAGTGCCTCAACGGCCCCATTTAGGTTATTGATCACTTCGAATTGTAATTTTTCGGCATCCCACCCCTCATTTAAGGCATTTACATAGGCCATAAGGTGGCTTCCGCTGCCAAACCTGCTGATGGCGGCTTTTGTATTTTGAAGCTCGGAAATCGCTTTATAATCACTTTTAGAGCTAACATGGACTCCCCAGAGTAGGGGTGAGGCAATATATTCTTGAACAATTTTCGAGGAATTGCCTTCTGTGATACTTTTGATAAGTCCTTCTGTAAGAATGATGGCCATATCGGTATCCCCGTTTTGAAGCATTTGACACATTTTACCAGTTCCTTCTGGTACGTCGGTCCATTCGAGCTCAATTCCGCGTGCAGCAAAAGCTCCTTCTTCAATGGCCATATGCCACGGAAGATTGAAGTGTTCGGGAACACCAATTATGCTTACTTTCTTCATAAAATATTTTAGTTTTAAACTATTAATCTAAATGTACACTTCAATTTTCCAAATTTTTAAACTTGATCATCCACCCGTTAATCGTTCGAGGGTGTATTGAATAAGTTCATCAACCGTTTTTTTGGGCGTTCGGGAAAAAGCTCCCGTAATTCGATTGGCCAATATTGCGTTTAAGGAAATTGCACGATGACCCAACAATTTTGAGAGGGCATAAATACCTGAAGTTTCCATTTCAAGATTGGTTATTTGTAGATGGCTATGCTGAAAGGTTTGAAGATTAGAGAGAAACTCGTTATGCTTGGCGACCAAACGCAGTTGCCTACCTTGAGGACCATAAAACCCTGTAGATGTAATGGTCACACCTAATCGTATACGATTTGATATTATCATTTTGGCCAATTTTGAATCATATGAAACAACATACGGTGTTGATTTTTCAGTGGCCCAATTTGTATGTTGCACAAAGGCCTCCTGAAAGTCACGGTGCTGTATGTCGCTGTTGCTATAATAGTGCAATAATCCATCCAATCCAACGGCATACTCGCTTAGTAAAAAGGAGTCGATTGGAATATCGGACTGAATGGCTCCCGATGTTCCTATGCGAATGATATCTAATTGGGTATGTTTTGCCTTAATGGTACGTGAGCTAAAATCAATATTTGCCAAAGCGTCCAATTCGTTGAGCACAATATCAATATTATCAGTGCCAATTCCAGTGGAAATTACGGAGATTCGTTTTCCGTTACGTGTTCCGGTATGTGTTATAAATTCCCGCTTTCCCTTTTTAAGTTCAATGGTGTCAAAATGGTCGGATACTTCCTTTACCCGGTCGGGATCCCCAACGGTGATAATTGTGTGGGCTAAGTCTTGGGGCAGTAAATTGAGATGGTAGATGCTTTGGTCGGCATTTAAGATAAGCTCTGAAGCGTTTAAAGCCATCTTATCTTAAAGCTTTAGAATTCGATTGGCATCGGTATTGTAAAGAAAATTGTACTTTAAAGCTCCTCCTAAGTAGACGTCATTATCTCGAATGCAGGAGTAATAACTTGTTTTGCCTTCCAAAATGTCTTTTCCCTTACGGGTTAATTTCACGGGATTAAAAGTAGCGAACAAAGGCTTAAGGCGGGTAATGGCCCTATCATACTGTGAATCTCCAAAACCAAGGCTCCCTTGATTTTTAAGAAGAATATCAACAAACGCCTTTCTTGATGCGGGCTTTTGATCTAAGGAGAGCTGTAATATGTTGTTCTCCATTCGGTTAAGTCCATTTTTAATGGTAGGGAACCGATGTAGATGGCTGTTTACTGCGTCCGATAAGTACTTAAAATTGAATTCCTCAAAATCTTTTAAGTTCTCCAAACGAATCGGGTTGTCGCTACAATAGAGCTGCCAGACATAATCGGCGTATTCAATATCGTCTTGATTGAGAATCGTTCTATTCTCATACATATTGAGTAATTGTTCATCGCTCAAGTCACAGAGCCCATACATGGTATCGGTATCATCTTCCTTACCGCTGCAAACCAACGATATTTCGGCGTATTTCCTATGTGTTTGCAGCCAACTAAGCACGGCGAGCATGTTCACTTGACAAAAAAGATCATACTCGAACCAAAGAACGATATGGTCTTCCTGTTTATGATTGCACAATGAACGATATTCTTTTAAGGTCTTTTCAATAAACCAAGATTTCGATACTTTGTAATTTTTATTGAGAAATTCGAATCGGGTTTTCCAGAAAGACTCACTACCCACATTGGTTTCAGTCTTACCCTCACACAGCATTTCACGCCAGGTAATAATGTCTCCCTTTAACTTTAAGGATTTTAATTTCTCCGTAAAGTTATCTCCGTTAGTTATATGTAAAAGGGAACTCATCTTGGTGTGGTTTTAATTTGGATAATAAAAGTAATATTTAATCGAAAATAACAAAAAAAATTAACAGAAAACAATGCTCCTCATTAATAAAACACAGAAACGCCGTGTTTTATTGTGGCAGGCTTTACCCACCAACACGTTTGACATTAAATCCTTTTCCTTTTAAAATTTCCATTATTTTGTCGCGGTAGTCCCCTTGTATGATAATTGCTTCGTTCTTTATCGTACCGCCAACACTCAATTTGGTCTTGAGCTCTTTGGCCAATTTTTTAAAATCTTTATCGGCTCCGTTATATCCTTCCAAAATTGTGATGGGTTTGCCCTTTCTCTTCTCATATTTACAAATGATAGGGTCATCTTGAAGCCAGATATCACTTTTTACCGGTTTTTTTTCTTCGGAAGGTGTGTGTTCTGGAAACAAATTTTTTAATTGGTCTTGAAGGTCCATGTGCTATTTTTTAATCAATCCGAGCTCTATCAATCGTTCGTTGAGAAATTCCCCTGCCGTGATGTCATCAAATTGCTTGGGGTGTGCCTTGTCAACACAATTTTCTAAACAATTCAGTGGCATTTCGCTAATAGGATGCATAAAGAAAGGAATAGAATATCGGGATGTGCCCCAAAATTCTTTTGGTGGATTGACAACTTGGTGAATGGTCGACTTCAGTTTGTCGTTGGTAAGTCGCGAAAGCATATCACCAACATTGATCATAAGCTGGTCGGGCTTTGCAATGGCATCGACCCATTTGCCTTCATGGTTTTTAACTTGCAACCCCTTTCCATGCGCCCCCATGAGCAACGTAATCAAATTGATGTCGCCATGGGCTGCGGCGCGTACGGCATTTTTAGGGGCTTGGGTAATCGGTGGATAATGTATAGGTCTCAAAATAGAGTTGCCATTCTTAATATATGCATCGAAATAGTTTTCCTCCAAATCGAGGTGCAGCGCTAATGCTCGGAGCACATATTTTGCGGTCTTCTCCAACATTTTAAAAGTTTCTTGGCCCACATTATTAAAGTCGGGCAACTCTTTTACGGTCACGTTAGCTGGATATTCCGATTCCAGTTTCGGATTGTCCTCTACATATTGCCCAAAATGCCAAAACTCCTTTAAATCACCCTCTTTGCGTCCCTTTGCATGCTCTTTGCCAAAAGAAGTATAACCCCTTTGGCCGCCAATGCCCGCAATCTCATACGTATCTTTGACCGCTTGCGGAAGGGTGAAGAACTTTTTGATTTCATCATATAAATCTTTGACCAAAGCCTCCGAAAGAAAATGTCCGCTAAGGGCTACAAAACCGATATTTTCAAAAGCTGCTCCAATTTCTTTAATGAATTTTTGCTTTTTTGCCTCATCGCCAGATAGAAACTCTTCCAAATTCACGCTGGGTATCGCACTCATACGTTCTGTGTTTTGATTTGATCAAAGTTAGTAAAATATAAGGCATACAACCTTTGAAAGTGATAGTTTTTATGGACTCCAATTTTCTTACTTTTATGGCATATAAGAGAATATCATATTTTAGATGTACATGCAATATAACATCAAAGACGTTGACTCGTCTACCCAAATAACCCTGTACAAACGAATGCTAGTACCACGTTTGATCGAGGAAAAGATGTTGGTGCTTCTCCGGCAAGGTAAAATCTCCAAGTGGTTCAGCGGCATCGGGCAAGAAGCCATCTCGGTAGGGGTCACCAGTGCTTTGAAAACCGAGGAGTATATACTTCCAATGCATCGGAACTTGGGAGTTTTTACAACACGCAATGTGCCTTTACATCGCCTGTTTGCCCAATGGCAAGGTAAGGGTAGTGGTTTTACCAAGGGAAGAGATCGTAGCTTTCATTTCGGAACACAGGAATATAAAATTGTTGGAATGATTTCCCATTTAGGTCCGCAATTGGGAGTCGCAGACGGAATTGCTTTGGCAGACAAGCTGAAAGGGAAAAAAAACGTTACAGCAGTTTTTACGGGCGAAGGGGGTACTAGCGAAGGTGATTTTCACGAAGCATTAAATATAGCTGCAGTATGGGATTTACCGGTACTTTTTTGTATTGAGAATAATGGTTATGGGCTATCGACACCGACAAGCGAACAGTATCGCTGTACCAACCTTAGTGATAAGGGAATTGGTTACGGCATAGAATCGTATACGATTGACGGCAATAATATATTGGAAGTTTTTACTAAAGTCACATCGCTCTCGGAGAGTATGAGAGGCAATCCCAGACCGATTTTATTGGAGTTTAAAACTTTTCGAATGCGCGGACATGAAGAGGCGAGCGGCACAGCATATGTTCCTGAAGCAATGTTGTCGGAATGGTCGAAAAAAGACCCTATCGAAAATTACAAGCAGTTTCTATTGGAAAACAAAATTATGGATAAGGGGCTGGAGGCTAAACTTCGGAATGATATCGTACAAGAAATCAGTGCAAGTCTAAATATTGCTTTTGAAGAAAAGGAAATTGAAGATGTAAGCAATGAGATAAGTGATGTGTTTAAAAGTGTTGTATATCAAGAACATAAGTGTGATAAGGAGGTAAAGAGTATACGTTTGGTCGATGCAGTTTCCGACGGACTCCGACTGTCTATGGTGCGTCATCAAAACCTAGTGCTTATGGGGCAAGATATTGCGGATTATGGAGGTGTTTTTAAAGTAACCAAGGGGTTTGCGGCAACTTTTGGAAAAGACAGGGTGCGTAACACCCCTATTTGCGAATCGGGTATTATATCGGCAGCCATGGGCTTATCTATCAATGGAATGAAAGCCGTGGTTGAGATGCAGTTTGCCGATTTTGTGAGCAGCGGCTTTAATCCTATTGTAAATTATTTGGCAAAAAGCCATTACCGGTGGAGCGAGCCTGCAGATGTGGTCATACGTATGCCCTGTGGAGGTGGAGTAGGCGCCGGACCCTTTCACTCGCAGACCAACGAAGCTTGGTTTACCAAGACACCAGGTTTAAAAGTAGTGTACCCTGCATTTCCTTATGATGCCAAAGGGTTATTGGCGACGGCGATTAATGATCCTAATCCTGTGTTGTTTTTTGAGCATAAAGGTTTGTACCGAAGCAGTTATCAAGATGTTCCTACGGGCTATTACACCCTTCCTTTTGGAAAGGCCGGCCTGTTAAGGAAGGGCGATGATATCACTATAGTTTCATATGGTTTGGGCGTGCATTGGGCCTTGGAAACGCTGAATAGGCAGTCTCAAATAAAGGCCGACCTTATTGATTTGCGCACGTTGATGCCTTTAGACATGGAATCTGTATTTTCCTCCGTCAAAAAAACAGGAAAACTCATTATTCTTCAAGAGGACAGTCTGTTTGGTGGTATCGCCAGTGATATTTCTGCCTTGGTCGTAGAAAACTGCTTCGAATACCTCGATGCTCCCATACGAAGGGTTGCCAGTTTGGAAACTCCTATCCCGTTTTCTAAAAAACTGGAAGACAATTACTTGCCGAAACAACGGTTTGAAAAAGAACTATTATCACTTCTGGCTTACTGACATCAAGGTTAATAATTAATTCTATTCGACACCCATCTTTTTTTGTTGTTTTTTATACTGCTATATCATATTAACAGCAACTTAACGTTACTGTAAAATCGTAAAGCAAAATGCTTGCGTATATAGTACAAACTAAATTAATTTTAATAATGAAAAGACATTTTCTAATTTTTATGGCTTTGGCCATGATTGCCACGTCTTGCTCGGTTTCAAAGAGTGCCAGGGAGAAGCGAAGTCTTCTAAATGGTTCATGGACGTTGGAAGACATTTCCTATGAAAACAATACGGGCAATTTTAAGTCCGTTATTTTCAATGATGCCGAAGACATCTGCTTTGAGGGGAGTGATTGGTTCTTTAGGGATAATAATAGCACCGGTCACTACACCATAGCACCTTCGACCTACTGTAATGGTGGGGACCGTTATATACGTTGGTCGGTAGTTGACAGGGATGAAAACTATACCAGTCAGCTGCAATTCAAGTTTATAGATGCCAAATCAAAGGATATTTCCGGCGGATTGGGGTATCGGTTGAATATCATCGCATTGACACCCCAAGCAATGACCTTAAAATCAAATAATACAGTAGACGGAGAAACCGTTACCGTGGTATACGAATTCACAAAAAAACAATAATATGAAAAGTCTGATTATAAAAAATATAGCATTGGGTATGGCCTTTACCTTGGTAGTGGGTTGTAGTGCCGTAAAAAATTCCAACCACAAACAAAGAGGTGCCACGGTAGGAGCTACAAGCGGGGCTGTTATTGGAGGTGTTTTAGGTAATAATGTCGGAAAAGGTAATAATACGGCCTTAGGTGCTATTATAGGCGCTGTTGTTGGTGGTGTGGCCGGAGGATATATCGGTGACCGAATGGATCGTCAAGCAGAACGTATCGAGGAAGAAATTCCTGGAGCCGAGGTTAAGCGTGTTGGTGAAGGTATAAATGTCACCTTTAATGAAGATGCGGGGGTCTATTTTGATACCAACAAATCGAACATTCAAGGAACATCGGCTACAACTTTAGATAAATTGGTCGGCATTTTTAAGGAATATCCGAAATCAAATATCTTGGTAGAAGGACATACCGATAGCGCCGGACCTGATGATTATAACATGAACTTGTCACAGCAGCGTGCACAATCAGTGACCAATTATTTGGTAAGTAAGGGTGTCGATAGTGGACGATTTACGACAAAATGGTACGGGGAAAATCAGCCGCGGGGCGATAATTCGACCACCGAGGGTAAGGCGCAGAACCGACGTGTTGAATTGGCAATTGTAGCCAGCGAAGAATTGAAGGAAGAGGCCCAGGAGCAAACCAAGGGCTAATTCATTTAAATTAAAGAAATTATAGGAAATCCCGGCACTTAAAGTGTCGGGATTCTTTATGCCCCAAAGTTTCGTTTTACTTTCTTTTATTGCATCAAAAAAGTAATCGATAAGAAGCATAAAAAGTGATTCATTAATTTTTAGGCCGTTTCGAAATGTCTATCTTTCCCTTGTGGAGCACTACGATGTAATTGTTATCGGGGGTGGGCTGGCCGGGCTCACGGGCGCTATTCAGTTGACCAAACAAAATTATGGGGTTCTTGTATTGGAGAAAGAACCCTATCCACGGCATAAAGTATGTGGGGAGTATGTGTCAAATGAAGTTGTGCCTTATCTAAAAACTCTAGGGATTGAACTTGAAAAGGTGGGAGCGGTTGCTATTGACACCTTGCAATTGAGTACATGGTCGGGTAAATCAGTGCAGACCCACTTGCCCTTGGGCGGTTTTGGAATAAGCAGGTACAGGCTTGATCACTTACTGTACCAAAAAGCTGTAGCTCTTGGCGTATCTTTTAGGTTCGAAGAGGTAACGGCGGTCAACTTTCAAAATGATGGCTTTTCTATAAGTATTACGAGTGGCTCGCAAATGTCGTCAAAAGTGGTTCTTGGAGCCTTTGGAAAACGAAGCAATTTAGATAAATATTTGAATCGGGACTTCATACAGAAAAAATCACAATGGCTAGGTGTCAAGGCGCATTATAGCTATGATGCTTTCCGAAATAACTTGGTAGCATTGCATAACTTTAAGGGGGGGTACGCTGGGTTGTCGAAAACCGAAACAGGGGATGTCAATTTTTGCTATCTAGCGTCTTATTCCAGTTTTAAACAAGAGAAAGATGTGGAGCGTTTTAATGCCAACGTGGTTGCCCAAAATCCTTTTTTAGGTACTTTTCTTAAGGATGCGGAGCCTATTTTTGATAAACCTCTGACCATTGCCCAAGTTTCCTTTGAGTCGAAAAGACTTGTCGAGAACCACTTGTTGATGTGCGGGGATACTGCCGGGTTGATACACCCTTTATGCGGTAATGGCATGGCTATGGCGATTCATAGTGCTAAAATGGCCTCGGAATGTATCATTGAATATTTCAATGGTAGGAAATCCAGGGAGCAGATGGAAAGAGCCTATGAAGACCGTTGGAGAAATACGTTTTCCCGTAGGCTTTGGACGGGGAGACAATTGCAATCACTATTACTAAACGAAAAATTGGCCAATTGGGGTGTTTCCGCAGTCACCCGATTACCTTTTCTTTTGAGAACAGCGATTAAAAGTACACACGGAACCCCAATCGATTGATGTATGGACCTGTCACAGCGAAATAGAACACCCGAACTCATGGATGACCCCAACATTACTGAGGAAATGTTGGCAGTCGTTTTGGAAGATATCAATCGGGCGAATCAGCTATTAAATGGCAATAAACCGACCCTAAGTGCTATTGATAAGTTGATTCAAGAGGGAATTCAAAAATCGTATACGATTATGGATGTGGGTTGCGGAGACGGAACCCTGCTTCGTGAGATCGTTAAATGGGCCCGAAAGAATAATTATTCTGTTACTTGTATCGGTATTGATCTTAGTGAGAATGCCTTGCGAGTTGCTCGAAAGAAATCTGCAGGTTTTCCAGAGATACGGTATACGCAACAAGATGTTCTTGACGCTACTTTTGCAGCAAATGTTCAATGTGATATACTACTGTGCACTTTGACCATGCATCACCTCTATAATGAACACATACCTCAATTTCTAGAGCGATTTACAAAATTGGCACGCATAGGAGTGATTATTAATGACTTGCAAAGAAGTCTTTTTGCGTATTATCTTTTTAAGGTGTTTAGTACTATTTTTATAAAAACCAAAATTGCCAAACACGATGGTCTTTTGTCTATAAAAAGTGGATTTACTAAAAAAGAACTGAACCGATTTTCAAATAATTTAAAAAATGTTCATCACCAGATTCAATGGAAATGGGCGTTTCGATATATCTGGGTCATGCGCACCCATCGATTAACCAAAATATATGCATAACGTACGAATTACGACGGTAGCGAAGGCGCTTCCAAATTTTAACAGAACAACCAAAGAAATTCTGCCTTTTGTCGAAATGTGGTTGTCGGGCCAGGAACGTAGGTTTCAGCGCAAGGTTATTAAGATTTTTGAAGGTGCCGCAGTTGATGTCCGTTATAGCATTATGGATCCAAAAGAGGTCTTTACAGCGACCTCGTTTGAAGAAAAGAATGCTATTTATAGTCGTGAAACGAAGAAACTTGGAGTAAACGTACTACAAAAAGCCCTGAGGCAGTCCGACTGGGAAGCCGATTCCTTAGATTATATCATTACCGTCAGCTGTACAGGCATAATGATTCCCTCTTTAGACGCTTATTTGATTAATGCATTAGACCTTCGACAAGACATCGTTCGCCTACCTGTAACCGAAATGGGTTGTGCCGCAGGTATATCAGGACTTATATATGCCCGTAACTTTTTAATGGCAAACCCTGAAAAGAGAGCTGCCGTAGTGGCTGTTGAAAGCCCGACCGCCACATTTCAATTGAATGATTATTCGATGGCGAACATGGTCAGCGCTGCCATTTTTGGTGATGGTGCTGCCTGTGTACTTTTATCTTCGGAAAAGGCGGCCAAAGGTCCAAAAATAATCGGGAGTTCGATGTATCATTTTTCCGATACAACGCATTTGATGGGTTTTGGTTTGACTAATTCAGGATTGCAAATGATTCTAGACCCGGCAGTACCCGAAACGATTGCCTCCCATTTCCCAGAAATCATTCATCCGTTCTTAAAGCAGCATAATACCTCTATCGAAGCTGTCGATCATTTGATTTTCCATCCTGGGGGGCGGAAAATTGTTCAGACGGTCGAAACGCTGTTTGGTGACTTGGGGAAAAACATCGATGATACCCGTGAAACCCTAAGATTATATGGTAATATGAGCAGTGCTACAGTGCTTTATGTGTTGGAACGATTCTTTGAAAAGAACATCGGGGAAGGGGAGCAGGGGCTGATGTTGAGTTTCGGACCCGGGTTTTCAGCACAGCGCATATTGCTAGAATGGTAAAAATGTTTTGAAGTATATATGAAGGTAAGGTAATCAAGGGAAGCACTTATTATTTAATGTATAATAATGGAGTATAGAAAAGACGATTTTAAGGCATCTTCAATTAGGGGAACTAAACAGGGCACATGGGCCATAATCCTTGGGGGAAGTAGTGGGCTAGGGATGGCTACTGCAAAAAAACTGGCTCTAAAGGGTTTTCATATTATTATTATTCATAGGGATAGAAAACTTGATTTACAGCGAATTAAAGAGGATTTCGAAGAAATTACTTTAACTGGGGTGAAATTTGCCAACTTCAATGTAGACGGTACTAAGATCGAAAAAATAGGGACCTTGACTGAGCAAATTAGGGAACTGCTATTGCCTCAAGAGCGAATAAGCGTTCTGGTTCATAGTATTGCCAAAGGAAGTTTAAAGCCGATGTTTTCCAATAGCGGGCAAATGGAATTAAATCGGCAAGATTTCGAAATTACCATGGAAGCTATGGCGGTGAGTTTATTCGATTGGACAAAGGCATTGGTTCAAGCCGGACTTTTTTCTGATGATGCCCGTATTATGGCCTTTACAAGTGAGGGAAATACAAGGGCCTGGAAGAACTATGCGGCGGTTTCCGCAGCAAAAGTAGCCTTGGAAGCCCTAACCAGAAATATTGCTTTGGAATATGCCCCTTTGGGAATCAAGGCCAATTGTATTCAAGCAGGCGTGACGGATACCGTTTCACTCAACCGAATTCCAGGCAGTGATTTTCTAAAAAAGAATGCGTTGAAACGGAATCCTCAAGGTCGTTTGACCACTCCTGAAGATGTCGCCAATGTTGTCTATTTATTGACGACCGATGAAGCGAAATGGATAACGGGAACCGTGATTAAAGTAGATGGAGGCGAGAGCTTACGATAGTTAAGTGAAGATTACTGTAGTAGGAACCACCAAGCGGTTCCATAATTTGGAAATATGTTATGAAAGCTAACGAGAGTAATTCTAAAAGTAGGTATGACGATATCATTCAAAAACTGCCGTATGAGAAGCCTTTTTTGTTTGTTGACACGTTATTGCATGTTGATGAAAACGGGGCGGAAGGGTGCTTCACTTTTAGCGATACGTTAAGTTTTTATCGTGGTCATTTTAAAAACAACCCCATAACACCTGGTGTGATTTTAACCGAATGCTGTGCACAAATCGGTTTGGTTTGCCTTGGAATATTTTTGTTGGATCAGCGCGATCAATGGAAGCAGTCTGGTTTAAAAATGGGGCTAAGTAGTTCTGAAATGGAATTTTTTTTACCGGTTTTACCGAACGAGAAAGTTAGGGTTTGCTCAGAGAAGGTTTACTTTAGGTTCAATAAGCTAAAGTGCTTATTAAGAATGTACAACGAATCGGATGAATTGGTGTGCAAAGGAAAAATATCGGGAATGCTGACCAATGTTTGATATGGAAAAACGCGTAGTTATAACCGGTCTTGGTGTCTGTGCCCCCAATGGGGTTGGTGTAGCCGATTTCTCCCTTGCCTTGCAGAGTGGCAAAAGTGGCATTCGGTTCCAATCTAAACTTAAGGACCTTGATTTTAGTTGTCAGATTGCAGGCGAACCATTGGTGCGTGATAATTTGGTCAATCAATATTTTACACCGCTCCAGTTGCGTGGATTAAATGCTAGCGGTATCGTTTATGGGGTAATCGCAGGTACCGATGCATGGAACGATGCTAAACTCCCTATTGCCAACAAAGAAGCACCCGATTGGAATGCGGGTATTATTTTTGGCACCGGTATTTTGGGTGTAGATAAATTGCGGGATTCCATACATCAAATCGATGCAGGTAAAGTTCGTCGGCTCGGCAGTACAAGTGTACTACAGACCATGGCAAGCGGTATAAGTGCCTATTTAGGGGGTATTCTGGGGTGTGGCAATCAAGTCACCACGAACTCGTCGGCTTGCACCACGGGAACAGAAGGTATTCTAATGGCATACGAGCGAATAGCAGCTGGAAAAGCCGAGTACATACTAACAGGAAGCTGTAGTGATAGTGGTCCCTATATATGGGGTGGATTTGATGCCATGCGCATTCTTCCGAGTACATATAACGAAAACCCCACGTCGGCGAGTCGACCCATGAGTAGCAGCGCTGCAGGTTTTGTACCCGGGAGTGGAGCCGGAGCCATGGTTTTGGAGTCTTTGGAAAGTGCTAAAAAGCGTGGAGCTACCATTTATGCAGAAGTACTTGGTGGCGCTCAAAACAGTGGCGGACAACGCGGAAATGGTAGTATGACCGCACCCAATAGCGAGGCGGTACAGCGTTGTATTGTAGCCGCAGTAAATAATTCCGGTGTGAATGCATCCGATATTGATACTATTAACGGACATCTAACCGCTACGACAAAAGATGTGGTTGAAATACAGAATTGGTGTGATGCCTTAGAACGTTCTGGGGGTGACTTTCCCTATATAAATTCCTTTAAGGGAACTATTGGGCATTGCTTGGCAGCAGCCGGAAGTATCGAATGTGTAGGTTCGATATTGCAATTCAAAGAAAACAGGGTATTCGGTAATGTGAACTGCAATGACATACACCCCGATATCACTACTTTGGTAGATCCAGTAAAAATTCCCCGCAAGACTATTGAATTTCAATCTCAAATAATGGCAAAAGCTAGTTTTGGTTTTGGTGATGTAAACGCCTGCGTTCTTTTTAGACGCTATAGTGGGCAAGAATAAAGTTGGTTTTTTTGGAGCTTTATGAATAAGCATGTGTTTGTCATTTGTTTTTTTAACTTCACACTATAGAATAAAAAATACATCAAGCCTGCATACCAATGACAAACGAAGAACGCTATCAGAAATTACGGGACATTATAAAGATATACCTTCCGGAAGACGTTTCCGTCGATAACATCACCTTGGAAAGCCATTTTATCAACGAACTCAACATTAATTCTGCCAATCTAGTCGATATTGTTCTTGATGTGGAAGATGAATTCGATATCATGCTGGAAAATGAGGATATGGACAAGATGCAAACGGTTAAGGCTGCCCTTTCCATCATCGATGCCAAACTTACAAATGCCTAGTCGATGAAAATGTTCTGGACTTGGGCAAAACCCAAACTTTTTGTCGATGTGCGGTTGATTGTCACCTATTGTTTTATCTACTTTTTATGGGGATGGAGTATGAATTGGTTGGGTACGGAATTGGAAATTGCGAAATTCACGTATTGGTGGCAGATAATTAGTTGTTACCTGCTTTATATGGTACCTGTTTCACTGTTGCTTCGCGGGCTCCCTTTTCATATGCAATACGCCTATGGACTAGTCGCCATGGGATTTTTGGAATTCGGCGGATATGCCTTGGAAACTTCGTATGCCTACCCGAACAATCTATTGGACCAACTTTTCGGAATTCGCAATTTCAGCTTGGGTATGGCCCTGTTTTTCGCCTTGTATTTCCCGTTGGGGAATCGTATAGTAACTAGTGTATACTCCCGAATGTTCCATGGAACAAAAAACGGATAAGGTGCCTATTGTTGTTTTTCCTCGGGTTGTAGCCGTACCGGAAATTCTGTTTCGGCACCGTATAACTTAATCTCATGAATATCGGCAGGCATATAGTACCCTGCATCTTCCAAAGCTTCCTTGACATTCTTAATGACCAGGCCTTTAGTAATCAATGCCATTTTTCTAAAATCTTTTGTGTCGACCCAAAAGAAAATTTTTAAGTTGACAGTACTCGTAGCCAGTTGGTCTTCGATAACGAAATTCTCATGTTCGGGATCTTCAATGACGTTAAGCTCTTTTCGCAAAGCCTCCAAGACGGTTTTCTTTGCACCCTCAATATTATCTTCATAAGCAATACCGATTACAAAGTCCCATCTAAAGAAACCATCTTCGGTGAAATTGGTCACCGGTTTGGTAAGTACGTCGCTATTGGGAATGTATACGTCTTTTCCATTGAAGGTTTTTAATTTGGTATAGCGGAATTCCAACGATTTTACCTTTCCAAAATTTTCCCCGATTTCGACTGTATCATTCACATCAAAAGGCCTGCTGAAAGCTAGGATTATACCGGCAATAAAGTTTTCGCCAATATCTTTAAAGGCAAAGCCCAAGACCACGGCACTGGCACCTGCCGCGGTCAATATTCCTGCGGCAATGCCTCCAAGACCCGATGATCTTAAGGCCAACATGATGGCAATAATAATCAGAATATATTTTATGGCTTGGCCAAGAAAACGGCTCATAAGCGGATCCCTCGTTTTATGGGAAATTCTTTTACGGGCAAATTGACCGATCCAAGAGGCAATGAGTACGCCCAATATTACAATCAAAAGGCCAAGAATGATGCCCGGCAATTGGGCTATCAACTGATCATAGAAAGAAATCAGTGCATCGGAAATCGAGGTTGTATCTTGCATTTTATGCTAAAGTGGGTTCAAAAAAGAAGATACAGAGAAGCATACCCTTGTAGTACCTCAAAAGCATTTTACATTGACCCAAAACCACCCTCAATAAGGGTATAGGCTATTATTGCCCATTTCATCCTAGTAATGAAATACCAAAAAAAGTAGTTAAACTATTCCGAAGGAACGGTTTCCTTCTCCTTTATGAGCAATGAAGCTAGAATGCCTACCAGTAATGACACCGATATTACGGTGAGCGACACCCATTCAGGCAATTCAATTTGATGGGAGAATAACATTTTCAGTCCGACAAAGGCCAGAATCACTACGAGACTGTAGTTGATGAATCTGAATTTTTGTAGCATCCTTGAAATCAAGAAATACATGGACCGTAAGCCTAAAATCGCCAAAATATTGGAACTGAAAACGATAAAGGGGTCAGCGGTTATGGCCAAAATCGCGGGAATACTATCTAAGGCAAAGAGCACATCGGTCAATTCGATAACAATGAGGGCAACAAATAGGGGAGTGGCCGCATTGAGTCCCATTCGCTTCACAAAAAAATCATGACCGTGCAGCGTATTGGTTATGGGGTAGACTTTCTTGAGCTGACGAAAGACAAATGAGTTCTTGGGATTAAACTCATGATCGTCTCCTTTCAACATTTTAAAGGCCGTATATAGCAAGAAAACACCAAAAACATAAATGATCCATTCGAATTTGGTAATCAATGCCACTCCGAACACAATCATAATTCCGCGAAAAACAATAGCGCCTAAAATACCCCAGAAAAGTACCCTGTGCTGATAAAGGGCGGGTATTTTAAAAGCGGAAAAAATTACCGCAATGACAAAGACATTGTCGATACTTAATGAAAGTTCTATCAAATAGCCCGTAATATACTTTAAGACGGCATTATTCGGGGTAAGTCCCGTGGGATTGTCCACAAGTCCTGCCGAAAAAAGCCAATAAATAACGCCGCTAAAACTGAGTGCTACTGTAATCCAAACGGCCGTCCAAATACCGGCTTCCTTACTTTTTATAACATGTTCGTTTTTGTGAAAAACGCCCAAATCCAAAGCCAAGAAAACGATAATCAAGGCAATAAACAAAATCCATACCCATATCATAGCTGTCCGAAATTTTAAGCCACGAAGGTAAGCATCATTTATTGATGCCATGTACTGGTTTACGCAATTTTTGAACTTGTTTACTACCCTTAAATAGAGTTATTCTTTCAAGTGCAGTACTTAAGATTCAGATCGCGAACTTTAGTTATTTAGCTTCTTCAAGAGTAAATCGAAACTTTACGATTACTTTGTTATCGCCACGCTCTTTTTTAATGGGAATATCAAAATCGGAAGAAAATAGGGTAGTGGTACCCAATAATTCTTTGGCCTTTCGTTGAAAATTGATGGTTATAGGTTTGGCTATGGCCTTAATGGTCAAGATGCCTTTTACTGTAAAGGTTTCCCGTGTACCTGAAACGGACCGGCTTTCAAATGTTATTTTTGGATGATTTTCTGCATCAAAATACTTTTTTCCCTTGAGTGACCAATCCCTTAAAAAATTTCCGGTTTTTAACGAAGAAACGGCGACCGAACCCTTAAACGATGCGTGGGTGATGTCGTCAAAGTTTATGGTCGTGTGGGAAGTGAAATCTGCAATACTGCCCTGTACATCTTTTGAAACAAACGAGAACGTAATCTCAGTCGATGAAATTAGGGTAGGGTTTTGCCCCAGCAAAACCGAAGGTGCAAAATTCATGCAAACCAAGATGAAATAAAAAAGGGGTGCCACTTTATACATGATACGATTGATTAATGTAAACTTAATACTAACAAAACAATCAATTTGGACCTATCTACTTATAATCAAGGATAATAACCGGGTATTCAAATTCAAAAATCGCTATATTTATCCGGAGCGCACAAACGAGAACAAATGAAAAAATGGAACTCGCTGGTATTCGCACCCATGGTATGGTGTCTTTTGTCAGCTTCAAACTTGTTGGCCCAAACGCAAAAGGCCATGCAGAAAAAGGAGGTTTCGGTACAAAGGCATACGATTATGGAACGCTTTGAACCTGATTTGATGGTGCCCTTGCAAGAGCGTATCGCACTGAAGAAGCAACGAGTTGCCGATGCGCAACGTACCCGAGAGTTGTTGGATACGCTCGATATTTCTGAACGAAAACGAGAAAAATTATTGAATGACCTTGAGGAGACCCCGTTTTCAAATCGACTGACAAAAACCATAGCCGATTCAAAATTCGAGGATGCAGCAAACGAATAACTAGGGTTTCTGCATCCTCGTGTTAGGGATTTCCCTTAATAAATAACTTTTACTCTTCTTCACTTTCGCACTAGTGCGATTTCATTTTTGCTTTGCGCTTTTCCAATTGTCTTTCCAAATCCCCTACTGATTCAGCAATCGAAGCCTCAAAAGAGCCATGACTAGATTCAGCAAAAAGCCGAGGTCCAGGGGCACTAAGTCGAATGTTACAAATTTTCCCTTTTTCTGGAGATGACGTTTTTTCCGTCTTAAAAAAAACGTCGGCCCGAACAATAAAGTCGAATTTGTCAAGCAACTTATTTATTTTCTTAATTGCCAGTGCCTCAAGGCGTTGACTTGCGTTTACATCGTCGTATTCAAAGTTGACATCCATATATTTATTTTAAAATGAAATTAAAAAGGAAGTCAAGTAAAACCAAATTAAAATCACTTTATTTTAACGAATTCTGAATTTTAGGATAAATAAAGGTTAAAGTCTGATTTTATGCACTTTAAATATAGGATAATTGCGTTTTTTTGTTTAAATTATACTAATTTTCTTACAAATTAGGTTGACTACACTTAAATCTATTTATAATGGAAACAACTCAACAACTTACCCAAGAACGCAGAAGAGCAGTTTACAATCGGCCCACTGACGCTTTCCAAGTTAAAGACCAAAGTGCCTTGGTACTTCGGTTGGAGCGTAATGAGCAATACGTAAGACAGCTACGTGAAAAGTTAAATTCGTACGTGTGTGAACCGAACACGTATAGCTTGTTCGAACGCATACAAGCGCTTAAAACTGGTCTTGATACCTTTAGCAGTACAAATCGTGAGATTATTGCCGCAATACGGGATCATAGAAAGACCGTGGAAGATTATGTTGACAAAATAAAACATCAGTTTTCCGAATTCAATGAACTGCGAAAGAATGTCGATGATTACGTCGAGGTTGCGAGTAGTTATTAAAAACTTTGTGCGAAACTGGTCGTTCGCAGATAGCTTGGCGGTTTTTACCTTTTAAGGTTAGTAATCCGTCAAGAACTTACTTTTGGTCATATTACGCAAATTAGCTTTTAGCTTTTTCTGTGTTGTATGGCCAAAGGTATTTTTAAGAGTTTCGTTCGCTCTTGGGAGTATGGTTAATTGGTGTAGTGGAATATAAGTGCTTCTTCAAGAGGATTAAATCGTATATGATTTAATTTTCCTGATTATTCTTCAGTGCATAGTATCAGGCATCCGAAGTCCTATGCAAAAACAACTTCTTGTAGTGAAACTCGATCCTCTTAAGCCTGTGGTCGATGGTTGTCTATTGACGGGCATGAATATTCCAAAGGTCCGTTAATACCATTTTCGCCTTATAACCCTTGTAATTCAATAAGTTATGATGCATGTATCGAATCAAAATTTTAATATCTTTCCAAAAAAATAAGAACGATTGTTTGATAAATGTTATTTCCTCTAAAGAATACGGAGTCCAAGAGTTGACGGTAAACCTAATTGATTTAACACTCGCGTTTCAATAAACCTTAAAAAAAAGACCGCCCAGAATAATTGGGCGGTCTTCGTATGAGATTGAAATTTATATTGATAGTGTGACGCAAAGGATTCTTAATTATTAGCGCCCACGTTGCCTTGTGCAATCAAGGTAGCGAGATCATCGACACTGGCATGTACATTCACATACCCATCTATGGCAATCATACCGGCATAATCGATAGGGGTGTCATCATCCAGTTTAGTGACGTTTGTCATACTTGTCCCCGTTAGTCCGGTTACGGAGTTCAATGAAACCGTGATACCCCCCGGGGCATCTGCAACAGCTCCCATATGGACATGTGCTGGATGCACCCCGCCATCTACAGTGCCTTCGATAGCCAGCGTAACCAATGTTTCACCATTGACACGTTCTGCGAAGGTAGCGGTACCGAAAATAGCCGCATCGGAAACTGCAGCAAGGTCATATTCCTGC
The DNA here is from genome assembly GCF_963975415.1 of uncultured Kriegella sp. NCBI lineage: Bacteria > Pseudomonadati > Bacteroidota > Flavobacteriia > Flavobacteriales > Flavobacteriaceae > Kriegella > uncultured Kriegella sp. Next base: position 192,547 of record NZ_CAXBGN010000001.1, on the reverse strand, counting down.
GCTGTACCCGTCAACTCGTTCTGTCCGATATCACCTTGTGCTACCAAAACCGATAATTCGGTATCGCTGAGATGTACGTTGATATAGCCATCGAAATCCAATAAATCTTCATATGAAACAGGCTCGTCGGCATCGTTTGCATCGATATGCGTCAAACTTTTTCCTGTTGTTCCATCAACGGTCGCCAATGAAATAAGGATATCACCCCCTTCAGCAGCGGTGTTTGCATGAATGTGAGCGGGATGTGCACCACCATCAGGCGTTCCTTCCAAGGCAATCTCAAGTAAGGCCGCACCGCTTACGCGCTTGTAAATTGTGGCCATACCACTGATCGTAGGAGCGGTAACGCTATTCAAAACGTATTCCTTGGATTCCTCCGTTAGTTCATTGATACCGATATCGCCTTGGGCAACAAGTGTGGTCAAATCGTCAGCACTTAGGTGTATATTGATATACCCGTCGTATTCCAATAAATCAGCATAGGTAATAGCAGCGTCTTCATCGGTAGCTTCAATGTGTGTTGCGCTATATCCGCTGGCTCCATCAACTGGCGTTAAAGAGATGGCGATCCCGCCACCTTCAGCGGCAGAATTCACATGGATGTGGCCCGGATGAATGCCATCGGCAGGCGTACCCTCCAATTGGACCTCTAAAAGCGAAGCGCCACTTACACGCTTCGAAAGGGTAGCGGTACCACTAATAGTGGGAACGGTAACACTATTCAATGCGTATTCCTTTGTATCGCCCGTTAGTTCGTTGATACCCACATCACCTTGTGCGATTAAGGTACCCAAATCATCGGTACTCTGGTGTACATTGATATAACCATCAAATTCCAATAATGCCGTATAGGTAATGGCAGCACCGGCGTTTGTGGCCGTTACTATAGTTACACTTTCTCCGGAAGCGTCAACGGGGGTGAGGTCGATGACGATATCACCACCTTCGGCGGCGCTGTTCGCGTGAATGTGCGCCGGATGACTACCCGTTGTCACCCCTTCTAAATCTAAGTTTACGGTGGCTGTACCATCGGCATTTTCTACAAATGTGGCCGTACCGGAAATCGTAGCATCAGATTTGGACTGTAATTGAAACGTTTTGGAATCTCCGTCGAATTCTCCTGGCCCGAGATCGGCGTCATCGTCATTGCTACAGCTCGTAAACATCAACGGTGTAGCCGTTAGAAATACATACAATAATTTTTTCATGAATTTTGTTTTAGAGTTATTAAGTTGTAAAAGACGTGAGCTTTCATTCTTACAAAACTATTGGGCAGAGGGGGAAGAAGTTATTGGAATACCATATATTATTAACTCGAATGAATAAATGGGGTAATGTAACTAAACTTGTGGATTACAAGACCTGAAATATTCTATTTTACATAATATAAATTATGATACAATTGTAGCCATTTAACGAATAGCGCATTTCCGCGTTATTTTATATAATTGCAGATGTAGCAACACGCCAGTGTTCTATATCGTTAGCAATTATGTCAAAGCCAAATTGTGGCCAGCATCGGCAATGCTCATTACAAGGCAGCCGCTACAACTCGCCGCCAAATAAAATCAGCCACTGGCTAATCTTATTTGTCACGGGTTATGTAAAATAGCCGCTGCTCCCGAGGCTTCGGTACTCGATTGCTTTTTAAAATCAAATTGCTGTTGCAGCCGCATCTTCTTACACGCAAAATAAAAAGTCTACTAGATTTTCGCTTTTTACGTCGTATTTTAAACACCTCCGAAGCTTCGGAGGCCATCGCTTGCCAACGCCATTTAAAAGCTAGCCTTTTAGGTTTGTTTAAAATTCGTGTATTCGAGGAAATCTCTGCAAGATTTTTTTCTACGACATTCTCGTCAGTTAGCCGCAACAGCTAAAATTTTCTCTGCGAGCAAAATTCTTAGCCCTTGCTAACCTCCCGTCTTGTTTTATCTTTTCTTTAGGTACTTCTAACATTATGTCAAATAGAATTCAACATGGTAACCAGCAAGGTTTTTATTTATCTTTTTTTCTTGATAAAAAAAGAAACAAAAAGATACTCATTGATATCTATTATTTTTTTAAAGGTATTCGTGAATCTGCGATTTCAAGGCTAACAGATAATTTTGGAAACAATGTACGGCTCAGTCGCTATATTCTAGAAAGCATTATAACTCTTAAGACCGCCTTTGAACTCATTGAATCATTCTGCACATCGACAAACCTTATTACCAGCCCTCTAGAATATGGCCGCTCCCTTCGCCTATTGTTTTACCAAAATTCTCTTAGGCCGAAGGAAACATTGAGGTTCTATATTACATAATATTAAGATTTTATAGATTCCTTAAAAAACTCATATATCATTACCATAGCAAGTGTATCTATCTCACAATACATTAATAGTGCCTTTCTTATTTCTTGTCTTTCTGCATCGTTCATTTCTTGAAACTGTAATTTTGAATATGCAATTAATGCAGAACCACCATTATCAATACCTTCTAAATCTGACATTAAACTATCCAATTCGTCTTCACTCCAATCATCAAACAATTGTGGTAAGCTTTTATATGGACTTATAACTTTATCATTTTGGTCAAATTCAATAAATACTTTATCATCATTAAAATTTAAACTAGATAAAGAAATCTCTTTTATAGATTTAGAATATTTATTTTTTAAAAATCCACTACTATTAAGAACTGCTGGTAAGACTGCTTTAATCGAATTAGAGCCTTTAGTTTGAGGGTCATAATAGTATAATTTAACCATTTCACATAAATCTATCATATCCCTATCTCCTACCCAAGAAATAACACTATCCTTTTTTGAATGACTAATAGATTTAATGAAATCAATTAATTCATCTTTATCTTTTTCATTGGAAGATATTAATTGTTCATGGATAGCATTAAGAATTGTGTTTTCATGATAAGAGTATTTAAATATACTACCCACATCCAAGGACAAAGCTGTTCTTAAATTTCTCAAAAAATCAAAGTTTGGAAAATTACCAGCTTCTGAATTAATATATTCAGTTTCGTGAGAAATAGAACCATCTTCTAGTATTTTATGATGCGAAAATTGAAAAGCAATTTGTTCATAAGGTTTTTTCCCTTTATTAAAAGGAATTGCAACAGTTGAAGTTTCAAAATCTATAAAGTGCAAAGGAAATTTCCAACTGCTCATTACTAATTTCAAACCATCAATGTCGATATAAGGTGTATTATCTCGTTCTTTAACTTTACTTATTTGCAACCACTGTCTTTCTGATATTGAAAGTCCATAAGGTTTGGGCAATACCGTTATATCATCTTCCTCAATATCCTTCATCAAATATGTTCCTCTTTCAATTAGTTTAGATGCGGATTTAAAATTTCCTACTTCATATACTTTTGGCTCATTAATAATTGTTTCTTTCGAAACATTTAATTGTTCTGTCCAACATTCAATATATCCACTTTTCAAATTGTTATCATCAACTGTGTAGAATTCACAGTTTTTGCATTTTACATTCACAGGAGAATTTATCTTAATATCCTTTGAATAATACTCTGTAAATAATTGAATTGCTTCTTTAAAAGTTAAGGATTCGTCATATTTGAAAACTCCTGATTTGATATTAGCAATAATTGAATCAACAGGTATTTTAGTTAAAATGGATTCTCCAATATCAACTTTATTAGTTCCTTCTTTGACAATTATTCCAGTGCGCTTATTGGATTTTGATGTTATCTTAAATTTTTGATTTAAGCCATCAACTGTAGCAGTTTTGCTTTTGTCAATAAGTAATAGATAGGGTTTAATTCTCCAATTTGAAAAAGCGTTTTTCATTACATATTCCTGAAAAGCAATGTCAAATAAATAATTCCTCCATTCACTGCGAAGTTTTCCCCTTTTTCCAATAATAGAAAATTCATCATTTGAATTTATGGATTTAGCTTTAACTTCAATTAATTCTATCGTATCACCTTTTTTTACTAAAATATCTACTCTAACAAAACAATTATTGTACAAAAAAGCAGGTTCATATATAATCACATTTTCTTGCTTTAACAATTTATTAGTTTTCTCTAATAGAATATCATAATCCCATGGATTTCCATTCACAAGAATTCCTCCATCATATTCTAATCTTGCTAATTCTTCGACCTGAAACCCACCTTGTGCTAATGCTTCAAGAAAATCATCTTCCTTTTTTTGATTGGCATATTCCTTTTTATTTGTATAATAAAGCTTGGTTGGACATTCCAACCCTAATTTAAACCTAGATTTAGATAAATACCTTTTCATTAATATGTATAAAAAAAGTTAGTCCCAGAAAAAACTAACTTTGTGATTGTCTTTTTACGGACATATTAGAACGCTTGTGTGTGGCAATCGAAATTGCAAATTTTATCTGGTGCGTCCTTTTATTATTAAGAATAAGGTTCTAACGAACTTTTAGCATTCATTTCTTCAACTAAATTAAAATTATCCCATTTTGTAAACCAATACCTTTGTTTAATTACAAATTTAATAAATTCTACTTTTTCTGTTTTAATATCAAATAGTTCTAATATCCTTCTTTTAAATCTAAATTCTTCTTCATTTAGATACGGACAAGATATTAAATCAAAAAATAAAAGCACCAATTCGGAATGTTTAGTTCTCTTATTTTCTTCAATCCTTTCTATTTTGTTAATTATTCCTTTTTTTACTGCTTCCTTTAGTAGAGAATATTGCTTTATATCCTTGAAATAAAATAGTAAAACTGTGATAACAAAATAGTTAATGTTATTTTTAAATTCATATTCTTTAATACCATCATCCTTCTTTATTGTTTTTAGATTCAGGTACTTAACAAGCTGAGCTGAAGTTAACCTATATTCTTTGCCTAATTCTTTTAATACTATCAATAGATATAGGGTCTCAATTTGTAAATGTTCATCAATTTTACTTTTATCAAGAATCAAAATTATTTCATCCAAGATTTTTTTGAATACAACCTCCTGATTCAACTTATTAAATTGATTTATCAATTCATATGTCTTACCATCTGCAGGTTCATCAAACTGAAATCTATATCTTTTTCTGAAAGATTTAATAATAAAAGATAGAATACTTACTAATTTAATGGTGGAATTAACTTTTGGAGAAACTCCATAAAGGAAAAAGACGAAATCAAGCATTTCTACAATATATTTTGTAAAATTTGCTTCTTGTTTTATTAATTTCTTTTCTTCCTCTTTAGTAAGTATTCCTCTAAACTTATCTTTGTCTAGTCTTTTTTTATGCTCCTCATACTTTTTTATGTTACGTAATAAACTACTTCTAAAAATTGCTAGAGTATAGTTCATAATATCTTTATAAGCAACATTTGAAACTACTACAATTGTTTTAAATTCAGTAATTAGCTTATTTGAATCGCATCTAATATCAACATCACTTACTAATATTTTTTTTCTAGGAATAAAATCTTCGTCTCCTATTTTTCCTTCAGGAATTTCTTTGTCTTCCTTATCTTTTTCCTTTAAAATTTTAAACTTTATACCATCTTTTAATAGATTAATAATTTTATTTTTTGCTATCGTTATTTCTGTAATCAAGGGCTTTTCATATTGTCGGGTTTTTGAGTTATTTAATGATAGCTTGTACTCCTTTAAAGTGATTTTATAATTATCTAAAATTTCATTCTTTGTTTTTTCATTGTTGTAGAAGACAAAGAAATCATCAACATATCGGTAAATTTCATAATCTATTTTATGATAAATGTCTTTATCCCGCAGAATTTGTTCAATTTTCTTATCAATACTTTGCAGTATTAGTTCAGCAAAAATTCTTGAAAATTCAGGGCCAATAATTATTCCATTAGTTTCACCATAGTTTGTATTCTGCATAAATTTATCAAACTGTCCAGCAAATGTTTTGGAATCATTATTTTCCTTTACAAATTCTTTATTTGTTAAAGCCCAAGAAAGTGAATGAGTATATATGCTATCGAAGCATTTTGCTATATCAAACTTTATCATTTTATCGTACTTTTTTTCAGCACGATGGTATGCATAATGCTCGTAGAATTTGTAAATATTTGAAAACCTCTTGTAAGTAAAAAACGTTTTCAAACTTTTATATTCTTTTCCACTTTCCTCTATGAAATCATCTTCATCTCCTTTATTTTCAACATATGTATTGTCATTTGAAAAAACAAATTTTGCAATATTGTCAGGCTTTCTTATCGAGTATGGACTTTCTTTAGAATAATAAAGAATTAACTCTTTATATCGTTGATAGAAAGAAACCAACTCTATTTGGCTTTTGGGATGTGGAATTGCTAAATCTCTAAAATCTTTTTCTTTGTGAGTTACTTTATAATTGAAAGCAATTTTTCTTAATTCTTTCTTTTTAGGATTTAGCTTACGTTTATTATGTTCAGAATTTCCATTAGCATCAAAAAGTATTCTTATTGCTTTTTGAATACTATTTTCATCTTTACAGTCAATCCAATGGAAAGAATTGTCTTCAAAATTAAATTTCACTTTATGATTTATCAAAAACTCATAAAAATGTCTATTTGAAAATATAATTGGTGTTTCATATGGAAGCACATCACTTAAAACAGCTCTTTCGATAGCGTACTTGATTGGTAATTTTAATTTACTTTTCCTCATTTTATTTCCAAATTGAAATTACTCGTTCAAAATTATTATCTAACTTCTTTAACTCTTTTAATGGAGCTGGTCTTAAATCTGCAATATTCTTTTTTTTGGAATTAATATTAAAAAAAGATTTGTTCACAAAACCATCCTTAAAGCTATAACTCTTTAGCTTTAAATTTAATTTAGGATATGAGGCAATAGGCAACTTTTCATCAACTATTCTTGCTAATTCACTGTCTAGGAAATCCAAATCTGAACAATCGTTTTCAATTAGACTATTAGAATAGTAAATTCCAACCAATCCTTTTTTTGGTTTGTGTAAACGCGTATTTTTTGTTAGATAATTCATTCTATGAATCAATAATTTTGAAGCTTCATTTTGAGAAAACTCTTTTTGGAATAAGAAGGTATCTATTGTCTTTTCAATTCGTCGTACATACTTATTTTTTTTATTTTCTGAGAGTGAAGTTTTTACATATTTTTTATTCTCAATTTTGAAAATATAACCCAAGAACACAATTTCGAATAAATCATTTTTTCTTGTGTCTATTATTTTTGTCTTATCTGGACTCTCATTTAAAGCTAATCCATATTGTTCAACAATTTTTTTCACTTTATCTAAATAATCTGCTTCAGAAATTTCCCAATTAGGCACATAAACAATGACAATGTCATCAACATATCGTGCATAATAACAAACATTATTTATTCTTTTAATTTTATTATCGACTTCTCGCATAAATAGCTCTGCTAAATAAGCACTTATACCTGCTCCTCTTGGTATACCTCTTTTCTCTTCTTTAGGTAAACCCAATTGGCCAGTAATTTCATTATAACTGTATAGCAGACTTTTTATTAAGGTTTTTGATTTCGGACTTAACAATTGATTATTGTTTATAATACTTAACAATTTCTCTTGTAGAACACTTTCATAAAAGCCTCTTATATCTGTTCTTAATAAGATTTTTGGATAATCATCTTTTAATAAACTTTGTAATTGTTTAGAAATCAAATATCTATTGCCTTGTTTAACTTTAAAGGTTCGATTTATATTAAACTGCAATTGCTTCATAGCAAAATATGATGATGCATCTTTTCCTATGGGATAAACATACTTACCACTTGCTTCGTGTAGGAATTTAGAAAACACAAACTTAAATTCTTTGCTATTTACATTTTCGACATATTCTTGTAAGCTAATCTCTAGTTCATTTTTTTTACTATCTTCTATTTCTATTTCTTTCTTTTCTTCATAGAGCTTCAAAAGATGCTCGTCGTCTTTTTCAATATCTCCTGTACTTTTGTATGTTTTAATATCTTTCCTTTGTCTCTTTAATTCATTAGAAAGAATATGAAACTTGTCAGAATAGTATTCTTTTTCAAAGTTTCCTTTACGATTTTCTATTTCAAATATTTTATTAAAATTTTCTAACGAGAACGATTGATTGAGCATATATAATTCACTTAAATTATGGATAAAACAGCCTGTTCTTAATAAAATATCTAGTTAGAAGCAAGCTAATTAATCTTAAAAAGGGAGAGTTTAAATGTATTAAATTTTAACAAGTAATTAATTACGGAAATCCATAAAAAAGTAAGTACTAATAATCCATTCCACACACATTACGCTCCCCTCCTATCGTCGGCTCGCATAACAAGTGTTCCATTACCTTATGAAAAGAAAACTTTTAGAAAGAAAAAAATCAAAAAAGATTGTAACAACTTTGCCCGCGCACCTTCTCGCTCAAATAATAAAGATTCTCTATCTTTATTATTATGTCGTAACCAAGCTCAAGTTACATAACGCGGAACATTATAGTACAGTTGTAGCAATTTAGCGAATAGCGCATCTCCGCGCTATTTTATATAATTGCAGATGTCGCAACACCCCAGTGTTCTATATCGTTAGTAATTATGTAAAAGCCAAATTGGGGCCAGCATCAGCAATGCTCATTACAAGGCAGCCGCTACAGCTCGCCGCCAAATAAAATCAGCCACTGGCTAATCTTATTTGTCACGGGTTATGTAAAGTAGCCGCTGCTCCCGAGGCTTCGGTACTCGATTGCTTTATAAAATCAAATTGCTTTTGCAGCCGCATCTTCTCACACGCACAATCACAAGTCTACTAGACTTTCGCTTTTTACGTCGTATTTTAAACACCTCCGAAGCTTCGGAGGCCACCGCTTGCCAACGCCAAAATAAAAGCTAACCTTTTTGCTCTTATTAAAAATCGCGTATTCAATAAAATGTACGTAATAAAAAATTTTAGACGATTCTCGTGAGCTTGCCACAAGAGCATAAATTTTAAGAAAAATAAAATTCTATGCACTTGTTATATGTAGAACCTCTAATTAATCTTTTTTTTAACTAAACACACTTTTTGGTTATGAAAATATTAAAAACTTCAACATCAAATTTATCTCTATATTCTTTATTAATATCGTTTTGAATATTTATCAGCTCAAGTAAATTTTGAATATTATTTTGATATGGTTCTGTCATACCAGTTAACTTAACTGGTTCATCCATTTTTTTATAATATTCTAGTCGAATATGATGTACTTGATAAAAAAAATCTTCAGAATATTCTAACTTGTCTTTATCTGCATTACATTCAGGTATATTAACAATATCTTCCAACGCTGAATCCAAATCTAATTCGCGCTTTTTTTTCATACTTGATATTATAGCTTCTTTTGTAATTTTATCCATATCTAAATCTATTTTATTAAAGTTAAGTTTATATCTTTTGTCTTGAAACAAAAGAAACAAAAATTCAAGGCTGCATAAAATTTTGGAAACAATTAACGGCTCATTCGCTATATTTTAGGAAACATTGTAACTAGTTTACATTGCTTTGAAACCCCTTGTATACTTATAACACTTAAGAAATTGTATTACTAGACCCCTAAAATATGCACGCTCCACTCTCCTATTGTTTTACCAAAATTCTATGAGGTCTTTAAAACTTCATTTACACCATGTCAAGTTTTTTATTGACTGAATTCTAAATGAACATCACAATATAGATTTCATATATTTATAATTAAAAGAACTTTTAGGTAATGGGGGAAAAAAAACAACCTTCAGAAATTAGAAAAATTGCAACTTCCAAGCAGACTGGAGGCGGTGGTTTTGTTTTTGAAGATAAAGTCTCGGCATGGTTTATTTCTCATTTTTTAGCGGATAAAATTCCTTTTACTTCAGAGATAGGTAAAATTAAACAAATTGATTATCAAGTACGTAGTGATGGATGGTTACTTGAAGATTTACTATTGACAACTCAAGATAACGATGATATTGAAATAAAAATCGCTGTATCAAGTAAAAGTAACGTTCAAATAAATACAAATGGTCCTAATAATGAATTATTACATGACATTTGGAATGAGTATTTAAATACTGCTTCTAATGTATTTGATGCCTCAAAGGATTATCTATGTATTGTAAATTCTCAATTACATCCTAAAGTTCTTAAAGACTTAAATGATTTAATCAAATTTTCGAAAGCTAATGATGCTAATACATTGCATAAAAGGATAAATCAGGATGATAAGGCATTTTCTAAAAGTATAAAAAAATTATATAAGGGTTTCTATTGTCCCGATGATTTAGCAAAAGCTAATGATATTGATGAAAGCGAAACTTCAAAAATTTTGAGAAGAATTATCTTTATAGGATTTGATTTTGAAAATGCAATTTCTAATGATGAAAACAAAACAATTGAAATCTGTAATAATTGCTTAAAAGAACCAAGTTCTAGTAAAGAACTGCAATTGTATAAGAATATATGTTCTATTAGAGGAGAACTTGCACCATTATCTGGCTTTTTAGATTATCATAAGTTAATTAAAAGACTTAAAGATCATTTTAGATTAAAAGGGTTTGTAAGCTCCCCTTAAAACCGAACTGTTTAAAAGTAGAATAATAATCTTTAATTTTAAACGGTATTATGAGAAGAAGTAAATTTTCACCCACGCAGATTGCAAACATCTTAAAGGAGTTCGACAACGGTAAAAGTGTCGAGCAGATCAGTCGTGAGCATGGCGTTAGTTCCGCGGCATTTTACAAATGGCGTTCCAAGTATGCCGGGATGAACTCCAAGGAACTGAAGCGTCTAAAGGAACTCGAAGAGGAGAACCGCAAGCTCAAACAGATGTACGCCAATTTGGCGCTGGACCATCAAATGGCCAAGGAGATCATCGAAAAAAAGCTCTGAAGCCTTGCCGCAAGCGCAGTATTGCCAAAGAACTTGTTCATTACGGTATCAGCAGGGCGTGCCGTGTCCTAAATATGAGCAAGAGCGTCTATTATTATAAACCTTTGCCGAAGGACGATTCCGAGATAGAGGATGCTTTGCGACAAAAAGCCAAGGAACGCTCAGAGGAAGGTTTTTGGAAAGCTTATGAGCGTTTGCGCAATGAAGGGAAGCCATGGAACCATAAACGGGTACACCTTGTTTACAAATCCCTTGGATTGCCTTTGAGAAGAAAAGTCAAGAAACGTTTGCCGGCAAGGATAAAAGAGCCTTTGGAGGTTCCGGATGAACTCAACCATACATGGAGTATGGATTTTGTAACCGATGTTCTGGAGAACAAGAGACGCTTCAGGTCATTTAACGTCATCGATGATTTCAATCGGGAAGCACTCCATATCGAAATTGACTTCTCCTTGACCAGCAACCGTATCGTTTGGGTACTGAACCATCTTATCAACAAAAAAGGAAAACCGAAGAAGATACGAATGGACAATGGCCCGGAGTTCATTGCCCTTATAACGAACGATTGGAGCGGGATGCATGGGATAGAATTCAAGTACATCCAACCTGGCAAACCAACTCAAAATGCTTTTATAGAACGTTTTAACGGAAGCTATCGAAGAGGGGTTCTTGACAAGTACATATTCGAGGATATCGACCAAGTAAGGGAGCAAACACAGATCTGGGTCAACGATTACAACCATCACCGGCCACACGACGCACTAGGAAAAATATCACCCGTAAAATATGCGGAACTTAATTCTTTCGGGGCTAGCCCCGAAAGAATTAAAAACAATAACTTTAATGAAGTTTTAGAAAACTAAGCAGTTCTATCTAGGGGAAGCTTACAAATTGCTGGTCTATTGTTTTTTAAAGGTATTCATGAACCTCAAATGAAGTTTGGCTATCGCCGAATCTCATTATTCGGTTTCACTACCTTTTCAGAAAGAGTTTTTAGACGCGATAAAAAGTGATTACCCAGTGGCTGATTGCTTTTTTCGGCGAGATGAAGCGGTGGTAAAAGAAGTGTAGTGCATAATACGCGAGCACGCCAACCCGCTCAAAAAAGTAAAGATTGAGAATCTTTACTTTTTATGCCGTAACCAAAGCTCAAGTTACATAACGCGGAACATTATAGTATAAATGTTATGATTGCTTTTTTAGGAGAGAAGTCTATTGAAAGCTATAACTAATATGTTTTAACTCTTTTTCATTGGAGGTAAATCGAAAGCTGTTGCTTCGTGCTCAAAATGATTTCTGTGTGAACCATCACAAAAAGGTTTGTTATTAGAACGTCCGCAACGACATATACCTAACACTGTTCTGCCTTGTAAGTTATATGAATTCCCTTGGCTATCTACAATTTCAAAATCTCCTTCTACTTTTACAGACCCATTACTATTTATTGTTAGTTTTGTTTTGCTCATACTATTAAATTCTTTTATTTGATTTTGGTAAAAATAAGAATATAGATTTAATCATTATTGCGAATAGTTAAGAGTTATTAGCTTTAAAACAACAGGGCATAGCTTCTTTTATTTATATTGTTTGACGCTTTTATTGAGATATATAATGGCAAGTTTATCTCCTTGGTACGAGCATCATGGTGGTATACAAGCCCAAATGATCTGACATAAAGGGCATCGCCTCAAAATCACTGGAATCTGCACGTCTATCAGCTCGAAAACGCGTTACTCCTGAAAAATCTACGGTAAATGTTTGTGATACATCTGTGTCACTTACAAACATATAATCTATACGTTTTGCACGAGCTGGGGCACTGCGTAATTCGCTACAAAGACCTAAGCCACTTCGTAATCTAACAGGGCACAATGCATCAGCAGTTCCTTCTGCCAACAAATCAGTAGTATAGCCATTACCTCTGTTGGCTTCTGAACGTAAATCGTTTTGGTGTTTCCATAGATCTTTAAAACGTAATATAGACATACAGCCTGTCATGAATTGATATATCGTACCTCGAAAACGGGAGATAAATGTCTGTAATTCTGGAGTAAGGCTATTAAAAACTTCTTGAAATTCATTAAAATCAATTCCATCCCCCAACCTTAAAGCATCCCAAAATCCTCCGGAACTCGGAGAGTCTGAAAAGAGTTCTACAAAGGAGTATACTACATCATCATGTGCATTTAAATTAAAGTCCCCCACAAGAATAGTCGGATTGTTGGCTCGATGCGTAGCACTTATAAAATGAATAAGCTCTAAGAATTGAACGAATTTAACGGCTAGGTTTCCAGCATTTAAATGCGTGCTGTAAACTTCTAATCGAGATGCACCCATTCCAACATTGACCCGTGTAAGCATCACTCCTTTTCCAACCAATTTATCTTCGCTACTTTCTGCTCTGAATCGATGAAAACCTGCTTTTGTGATTGACAGGTCGTTACTCACCGTTACCAACCCTGATGACCGTAATTGGCGTTCTGATATTTGACTTGTAACACCACGTATCGATCTTCGCCATGAATTGATCAACCAGTCTTTTTCTCTATTGGTCCATACTTCGCAAAATGCTGAAATGTGGGAATACTGTGATACTAGTGCACCTATTTCTTTAGAACGTGCTTCAACGGCAGGCTTAAATGGCCTGTCATGTGGCGATCTAGCAAATCGTTTCCATATTTCTTTACCTAATGTAGCGGTTATCATTTCGGTAGCCCTAGCGACTTCGGATAAACCTAAAGTGAAAATACCAAGTAATAAACGACCTCTTCTACTATCAGGAGTGATACCTCTTAAAAAATCCATCAAAAAAGTATTCCAAAATAAAAAGCGTTGGTCGACCAGATTTGGATGTGTATGTCGCCTAAAAACCTCTCTCAATCCATCATCAGGTGTCAATTGATGCATCTCTAATAAGCGTCTCACTCCAGTGGCAGGTTCTATGCGATCCATGAATGCTGCGATTTCTCTAAAACTATCTCTCATAATTGCTGTCTTATCGTTTTTCTAATTTGGCAATACGCCTATTCAGAGCATCCATTTCACGTTTCATAGTAGCAATGGTATCGATCAAAGAAGTATGCCCGAAAAGACGTTTTAATTGAACCATCTCGATCTTGTCGCATTTTATATTTCCTTTCATGGTGACGCCTCCTGGATAATCTCCATTGAAGTTGATGGTTAACCCATCTGTATTGTCATGTACCATAGCACGGCGATGTCCTGAGGCGCCTTTTTTCCGACGTGATAGGTTATCTAGTTTAATGTCATGGGCCTTTAAGTGCAACTCTTTGCCTTCAATTTGTACTGTTCCCCTTTTTAATAACTTAATATCACTTTCCATAATTTTTTAATCTTAGTTACTATTTATCTTTAAATATTCACTACTGAATGAAAACAAAGCATATAGGTTAACATCTTTTGTAATTTTTTTTCGAAAAGTATCTTTGCAGTCGCTGTAGATGATACAATTTAATTTGCAATAAGCTATCGTTTCACACCGATTGACCTTCCTACTACGTCGCTAAATGGGTTTTGGGACACATGCCTCGGGCAGTAAATAAGCCTGCCCGAGCATACCCTACTTGCCAGAATCGATGTATTGGGAGAGGCCGGTACGGGCGGATGTTATTTATTGCCTTTTTATTTATTTACATAAGCATTCAGGAACCTAGAATGTGATTTGACTAGCACCAAATCCCATTCTTCGATTTCATTCGCCTGTGAGAAGAAATTTTTTAGAAGAAAAATTTAAAGAAAATGAAGTCCGCCGATGCGCCTACTGCCTCCTTCGCTAAAAAGAGTTATTAAACCTTTTAAAACGCTCGTCCGTACTTTACCCAAGCAAAGGATATTAGTATAAAACATTGTAATACAGTATACTAACTGTATTTCATCTTTTAATATTAACTCTTTTGCACTTATTTTGTTATAGTTTTTGTTGTGCTATTATTTTTAAAAATTCATTGCGGATGGTAGCTTCCGTAAAACATCCTCCATATTCCAAAGTTGTGGTAAAACTACTTTGGTCTTTTATTCCTCTTGAAGAAACACAAAGGTGTTTGGCTGTTACCGAAACAATGACATCTTGGGTTTCCAATGCGTCTTGTAAATCATTTAGAATTTGAAGTACCAACCTTTCTTGAACCTGTGGACGTCTGGCGTAATAATCGACCAAACGATTAATTTTAGATAATCCTATTACCTTATCCTTAGGGATGTATGCTACATGGGCATGCCCGACAATAGGCAAAAAATGATGCTCGCAAGCAGAATCAATAGTGATATGCTGTTCTACCAACATTTTTTTATAACTATACTTATTTTTAAAGGTGGAAAGTTTAGGTTTGTTCGCTGGATTCAATCCGTAAAACAATTCTTTTACATACATTTTTGCAACACGATATGGGGTTCCCGATAAACTGTCGTCGGTGAGGTCCAACCCCATTTACTCCATGATCATTTTAAAATGATGTTGAATGTTTGTAATCTTTTCATCATCAGATTTATCAAAAGCATTTGCCCGTAATGGCGTTTTTATGTTTGTTGAAAAATGATTGTCGCCCGTTAGTTCTATTTGATCTTTATCCTTCATTTACACAGCATTTATCAGTAGTACATTTACAACGCTTTCTATTGTACAGGTGTAGTATGATCAAGGCAATAGCAGGAACATAAACGACAGCTTCCGGTAAAGGATACATTTCTAATTTTTCATTTAAGATTACGGCTACCAATACGAACCAACTTAGCCAAAGCATAGGCGTCATCCATGTAATAGAGGTTGTTTTTGCAGTCCAGTAAATAGCTATAAAAGAAATAGCCAAGAAAAAATAATCCATAAATTTCCACCATTCCGGAGGTGTGTCACAACAAATAACCGAACCGGCCTGAGCGATAAAAAGAAAAGGAGTGGCAATACAATGAATAAGGCACAATGAACTTGCAAAAGTGCCTAAAATATCAGATTTCTGTTTTATTAATAGCATTAGTAATTTGTGTTAATACAACTGAGTTGCAAATGTAGAGATAATATTTTTTATTGCAACACAGTTGCGTTATCTTTGTTTTATGGGAGTGATTAGAAAAACGAAAGCAGTTGAAGTGTTACTCAATGAGTTTAACAATAGCCCTGTAGCCATTTCAGCAAAAAAACTAATTGATCGACTAGGTACAACGTTCAATAAAACAACAATTTACCGTGTATTGGATAAGTTGGAAGACGATGGGGTGCTGCATTCATTTCTTGGTAAAGAAGGTCACAAATGGTATGCAAAATGTAATGGGTGTACGGCAGCTGAACACGAAGATCTACATCCTCATTTTCAGTGTCTTAGTTGTGGAAAGGTAGATTGTTTGACGGTTCGTGTTTCCCTTCCGGAAATACCCAATAGAAAAATAGAGGTTTCTCAATTGTTGATACAAGGAAAATGCGAAGAATGTGTTGTTTGAAAATTTCTAAAGATTGGATTTCCCCGTTTAAATAAAACTATTACCTAAATTAAATTGAAATATCCCTCAAATCTGCCTTCATTTAGAAATAACCGTACCACCATTCTTTTTTTCAAAACGAAGTATGGAGGAACAATTCTTAGCTTGTATATTTTTTTTTGGACTTATAGATAGGAAGACGCCATCAATGATGTGACGAGATATTGAAAAAACGCTCGGAAGCATTGCTGTCGATTACCTTATTCCTTATTGGGCTTTTGGAGTTTATCATTCTTCCAGACACCGCTGGTGACCACTTTTCCATCTGCGCCGTAGAAAGTGCCTTGGCCGTTTCGCTTATCATCTTTCCATTGTCCCGCATATTTCTCCTTATTGGGCCAATAGTAAGTGCCGTTGCCATTTCTCCGATCATTTATGTAACTGCCTATATAATATTCGCCATCGGGCCAATAAAAAGTGCCCTCGCCATGTCGCTGGTTGTCTTTCCACTGTCCTTCGTATCGACTACCGGTATCAAAAAGAGCTATCCCGTACCCGTTGGCCTTTTTATTTTGAACCTGCCCCACATAGTGAAGCTGATTTCCCTTTTGGCTCTTAAAACGAAGATACTCGCCAAATGACTTTTTCCTTTGCTGCCTTTGCATGGTTTGCAATTGAACCTTCATTTTTTCAAGTGCAAAACTCACCGAATCGTATTGCCTTATTTCCCGGGGCGTTACTTTTGACGTTTCTTGAAGCGAATCCAAAGCCTTCAATGCGAGTGAATCAATTTGGGTATTATTGCTTGCTTCCATTCTTTTCAGGTTTTCCGCCAAGGCTATTCGTAATTGTAACCCGATACTGTCGTTGCCGAGTTTGTTTTCCAATTGAAAAGTATACTCACGCAATGCCGAATTGTAATTGCCATCGACGAGCATGCTGTCGATACGCATCAATTTCTTATGTTCATCCACTTGCACCTCCAACCGGGTCTGTTTAAGCTCCGTTTCCTTCAATTGCTGTTTCAAACCTTGTGTTCTAAAAAGAAAAAAGAGGGCAGTGACCACAGATGTGGCCAGTAACAGATATAGGATAATCGTTCGTTTTTTCATTTTTCCGGTCCTTGAAACAAGTTAATCCTCTAGGTGAATTTCTGGCAATTTACTTCTCACCTTTCTAAAATCGGGAGAATAGTACATATGTACACGCATAGTCCAGTTCTGATTAAAGTTTCCGCCATTTTCCAACGTTTGCCCTTGTGAATACATTAGTCCTGCGGCAAAAGTCAATCTAGGGGTTACAATATAACCCAAAGTGGTCGTTAAACGCAAGTCTTCCATAGGGCTGTCTACGACGGCCTTGCCACTTTGCATGATCAATTCCGCCTCTGGTGCGACATAAATCGTCTTCGGTTCCAATTTATGGCTGTTCAAAGGAATTTTGGCTCTAAACAAGTAACGCCACCGATTTCTGAAAATATAATCGCTATTTTCCGCAAAGCCCTGTGTCCATCGATGTTCAATACGAATTCTGTGGTATATCATCGCCGAATAGAGTGGCATGGCAAATTGATACTGATGCCAGATACGCCATTCGGGAACCACATTTCTATCGATGGATTCTTCATCGGTATTGAAATTAATGCGCACTACCCCACCCAGACTGAAGTTTACTTTTTTCGAATAAATATAGCCGATGGCATGACGGTTATAGATTTGCGCGATTTGCCCTAAAAAGGGTGTTTTCTCGGTCTCCTGGAACCTAAAATGTGTTTGGGCATCCCAAAATAGTCGCTTTCCGATTCGTATTTTGCCGTAGGTATTGACCCATACCTTGGTTTTTGGGTCTTTATATTTTGATTCGTAAGGCAGGACTTGTTTTTCTTCCTCTTCTTGCGAAAATCCATTGAAATTTACGCAAACCGCGAAAATTAAGACGAACCGTATATATATTTTAGTGTCTAGCCCCATCATCTAGTTTTCTTCGGTCATCGGTTGCACATCGAACAATTGCAAAACCACTTGGGGGTCTTGTTCCTTTCGTAGTTTTCGCTCCACTTTTGACGTGTCCTCTTCACGCAATTGCAATATGCGCTGAACAGTATTTTCGATTTGAGTTGTCAATTCCCCGGCATTTTCACAACTCAAGTCGGTCTGTATTCTTTCCAGAAAATGGGGAACGAGCACCTGACGATAAGCATTCGTAATCCGTTTCTTGACTTCTTCATCCATCAAAGTGGCCATAAAAGGGTTCCATATCCGATCGTTATAAACTGTGGCTATCTCCTTGGATCGGGTCGGCAACGCTGCTACGGACTTTGCCAGCAGGTTCATTCGTTTATAGCATACTACCAACTCCCGGCCACTGTTTACCTCCTCCTTTGAGGAAAAATCACTTAATTTTTTGTCCGATACCGCCTTAATGCGACCTAATGCCTTTTTGTATGCTGCACCCAAAGTATGCTGCGTCGAGTCTATCAATTGTTGCAACTCGTTGTTTTGGGCCAGCAGTTCTTTTTCTAAGGCAATCAATTCTTGCTGGTTCTTCTCTTGGGTCAATTTGGCACCTAAAATCTCTTCAACAGTATGCAGGCTATTTTCGGCATAGCGTGAAAGTCCGTCCATCGAGGTCATATCGTAATCTTCAAATTTATAATTGTCGGCATCCGGTAATTCGAAGGTTCTTGAAAACGACACACTATCGACTTCGATCGTTACCGTTAATTCTTTGGATGGAAGCCCCTCTGGCCATAGGTTATGTATCAATTTTTCACGAGTGGCAAACTCCACGATATCCGATTCACGATACGCCAGCATCCGCTCTAGAGGATTTAGATAGGTCTCTGAAATTTTACGGACCACTTCATAATGATATTGGATATCGGGGTCCGACAGTTTTAAAATATTGAGATGCGAATCGTTGAGGAACGAACTACTGATTTCCCGCAATTTTTTCAGACGTGTTTGAATAGAATCCAATATATTGATTTCCAAAGAGTCCAAAGGAAAGTACGGCACTTTTACTTTAAATTCAGGAAGAAAGCTCGATTCCCCGAGTTCTGTTAAAATAGCATCCAATTTTTGATAGTATTTGACGTTTTCTCCAAGCAATCTGGGAATACCTTTATCAAACAATTCGACGCCATCGGAAATTGAGCGTTGCAATTGCAGGGCCTTGATATAGCGGGAATCAAGATTGATGGTCTTCGTGGTTTTGGGAGTGTCATCAAAAACTCGAATGGTGTTCCGTAGCCCATTTTTCTGCTGCTCTATGACTTGGAGTATACCATCGTTAAAAATCCAATTCTCCGTATCTCCCAAGTCGGTGTTTACAAAAAGGGACCATTCATCATGTGCGAGTCCGTTTCGAAGAAAACGACCTACGAGCGTACTACTGTCATTTTCGATTCGAAAGCTGCGCTGTGGTATACCTTCCTCAAAATCAATCGTGCTTTTAAAAAGTAGTTTCTCGACTTCGGAATCTTTGATTTGATCGATCGTATACGTCCACTTGCCATGGGGTTTCCCGTCTTTGATCACACCGCTTGCCACTTCTTGTCGGCCGCTTACCTTGACTTGATACTGAATATCGACGACCTGGGTTTTGCTGTCCGATTGAAACTCCCCGAACTGAAACCGCCAAAACCCTTCTGGAACGTTGTCTTTGAAAGCTCCTGTAAAGGAAAAAGAAGAGTCCTCCTCGTCTAATAGTGCTTGAAGATTAGATCGGTTCATCTGAAAGGCGCCATCGCGCAAGGTGTCACCTTCAGCAATCTTATATTCATATTTTGCTTCCCCAATAAATTCACCAAGTTGTAACGATCCCTCAAATTGTTGAATTTCAGGTTCTTGAGCGTTCATATAAACAAACGAAAAAACCATAAAACACAGAAAAACAGGGAAATAGCTCTTTTTTGACCGAATCATTGGACAAAAAAAGTAAAATTATATTAGAAGTGCTTGCGTTTTTGAAGAAAAATTTGTCCCTGGTGAAGTTCAAAATAGGCCGGCACGCCACGCCGTTCAAAAAGGAAAACGTCTCCCAGACCTTCTATTTTTATGTCGTTTACCAAAGTAATGTTTCTCTTCGTTTATACTTTGACGACTCTTAGTGAATGATTCAGGGCAGCCCCCACACAGTACATTATAGAACTTTCAGTGACTCTTTAATAGGCCCATATCTCAACAGCATCGGGCCATATTCCTTTGCCTTATAAAATCAAAGCGAATCAAAGAACTCCCAGTATTCATCAACAAGATGATGAAGATTTGGATTTCGGAATGAATTTAGCATACTTGGATAAACATGTTCGGTATCTGACCACATAATCAGTTTATAAAAATGTGTTTGTGGTGGATCAATGGGTTGATTCCATTCTATAATTACCTTTTCGGTATTTTCAGTAACTACCGTGAAAATGTCTTGAATTTGTAAGGCATCCAATTCTATATCATGTATATCCTGCATAAAGGCGGTAATCTCAGCAGCATCCAGATTTAGTGGAACACCGTTATTGTTATCCACTACAAAAGATTCTGAATCACCCCCGCTAAAATAGACTGGTCTGTACGCGATCGGGGCTACGCCCGTGTAACTTAAGATACCTGAGCAAGGCGCAAAGGCTTGAAAAATATCTCCCGCTTCAATGGCCAAGCGCCACACAAAACCCCCTCCGTTTGAAAAACCCGTGGCATAAAACTTGTTGGGATCTGTGGAGTAGCCCAGCTTAATAAATGCAATCATTGTACGTACAAAGGCAACATCATCGGCTATGACTTGTGCTGCCGGGTTAAGGTCTGCCGGATTAGCGGGATCGCTTAGCTCTCCGTCATCCCACTTGGTCTTTGAAGTTTGGTTTGGGCCAAAGGTGTAGGATAGCCCCTGAGGATACACCGTTATTACCTGCTCGGTCTCACCTTTTTCTTTCCAACCCCAAAGATTCCAAGCTCTTTCATTATTTTGAGCTAAGCCATGGAATGCTACTACCACAGGATAGTCATTAGCGCAATCATATCCCAAGGGTAAATCAACGATAAACTCTCGATCGACCCCATTTATTGGTAAGGTATGGTAGAATTTATCTACACCACCGACAATCTGCTGGCAACGGCATGAAACAAGTACAACTAAGGCTAAAGTTACGGCAAAACTTAGTATAAATATTCTCCTCATTTTAACTGGTTTAAGTTGATCACGTATTCCCTCTTTTATAATTCTGAATTCAATTCATAAACAAATAAGCGAGAATAATGATGCGGCTAGCATAAAAGTGTGTAACTGGCCAGCTTTATTGTATAACTAAATGAATTCCAACCACCATCGTCTACCTCTACTTTCCCATATATTTATGTGGTTCCTTTTTTGATGTCATTGGCTTTTAGTAGGCGCCGTAATTTTCAGCAGCTAATTATCTTTAAAAATTTTGTGAGACAAAGCGTTGGCAAAAGAAAGTGAAGTGCTCCATCGGCAAGTTTCTATCAGCGAAGTCGAGATGCTCAGGGCAAACACTACATAAGACACTATAGTGCACTTTAAATATAGAATTACCCGGCGGTTGATTAAAAATTAAAATACGTATTTTAGTAAGAAATAGTCACTTCAATACTCAATTTCTATATTACGATATGTCCGAATCTAAAGTTTTCATAAGTTATTCGAGAAGGAACTTAGATTTCGCTGAACAACTCACCCAAGAATTGATACGAAATGGTGCCGACGTTTGGTTTGACCAGATTAGTATCGAAGCTGGATCTGCATGGGATTCAAGTATCGACCAAGCTATTGATGACGCAGATACTATGGTATTATTGCTATCAAAATCTTCGGTGAAATCAGAAAATGTTTTGGATGAAGTTGCTTTCGCTTTGGAGGAAAATAAAACAATTGTGCCGGTACTTTTGGAACCCTGCGAAGTTCCTTTTAGAATTAAACGGTTGACAAAATACGATTTGAGTAAGGACCTGAACTTTGGAATGACCTCACTGCTTAAGGCCCTTAACCTGGAAGTTCATGAGGATACTGCCAATTTTGAGCGACTAGAGCAAGAAAAGGAAAAGATAGTACACAACAATAAACTAAGCCTCTTTGTAGAAAGAGCCTACTGGCAAAAACTGAGAAAACGGAGTTTGTTAATCTTGATTGCAATCTCAATTCCCATATTAGCGGATATTTTTAGCGCAACAGGTTTAAGTGAGCTCCTTGGGTTATGGACCTATTCTATATTTCTCATTCTCGCCATTCTTAGTGGTTCTGGCATAAAAATAGTATTTGGGAAGTTTCGATGGGGAAGACGTCTATTGAAGCGTTATGAAGACGTCATAACGCCTTCGATTCTCATACTCTTTGCGCTATTGGAAAGTTTGGGCGAATGGCTTCAATCCTTATCGCTTTATTTTCTATTTCTACTCGTTATGGTTTTGCGGATTTCAAAAATTTATCGACTGAATTCAAATGTAGATTATTTCATCAATTTGATCATACTGATCCTGCTACCAACGCTAACTTACTATCGGTCTGGCTTGGAAGATGGCAATCTATTGTTATTATATGATTTTAATACAATTATCGGTATTTCACTCTTCATAAGCGTATTACTTAATTTGCTATCAAAATCTAATCTATTGTTTTGCAAGTACTTCGAGCGTTACGGTGCTATCAGTTTCTTTTATATGTTAATATTCTTGAGTGTTGCTGAGAGTTTATACTACCAGAGTTTAAGGCCTATTCCAGTTTTTTTGGTCCTTTTGCTTGTTGGGCATTCTTTGCATGTCATTTCGCGTAAAACCGAATTGCAATTAAATTAATCTTGAATATAATCAGCCGCCACACTAACATGACACGCAAAATATTTATTAGTTACCATTCTAACGATAGAGAATTTGTCGTGAATCTTACCCATGCATTGGAAAAGAAGGCGTTGACTATATGGGCAAGAGATGTGCACGGAGTTGTCGGAAAACGAATGGACCATCAAATACAGGAGGCCATAGAAGAATCTGATGTTGTCCTTTTTATACTTTCCCAAAGTTCCGTAGTATCAAAAGAACTTATGGACGAGGTACACGCGTCATTGAATGATCGTAAAACATTCATTCCCCTATTAATTGAACCTTGTGAACTTCCAAAAAGGCTGAAAAGAATACAGTTTATTGATCTAAACACTGATCGTTCCGTAGGGATAGCGAACCTTTTCAGGGCATTGGCGCTAAAAGGGCATAATTTTAGTGAATTGCATCGAGATGTAATGGCATTACTTACGGAAGGAGAACAAAAGCTACTGGTCAAGAAAGAATTGGCCAGATCCAAGTTCGAGGCCATTGAAAAGCGGAACCGAAACCGCAGGCTGCTATTATTAACAGTTGCTTCAGTTGTTGTAGGTATCCTTGCATATATTACCTGGGGCTACAACAAGAAAGATCGTGACCATTTTAACAAGATTGATGAAGACTTTAATTTATATGGCATACACAGTAAGGATACTATAGACCTGATTGAGAAGCGGTTTACAGAACATGGATATGATTTTGCCTATTGTGGACATAAACGTGTTATTTCCAATATTCTTAATGATTATCAGTTCGATTCGACGGATGGAGGGGCTGAAGCTGTTCCAAATTACCAGTTGGAAATAGACCGTTTGAAAGCGGTTATCGATAGTTTACAATTAAACAAGGTCGAGAGCAATAAAAAGCCTTAGACCAAAGAAGACTGGAATTTTAAGAGTATAGCTTTCAGGAGGTCAGTTAATAAATCTACCCGAACCTACCCTTCTGCCGGAACGATTTATCGGGCGGGGGGTTATTCATAGCCAATAGTATCATTTTAAGGGTATTAAGGCATATTCTATATCGAAAACTTCATAGGACTATTATTGTTTCTAGGGGAGCCCATGCATCCCGCTTAAACTTAATCTAGTTATCTCTTTAAAGTAAAAAATTGAAAAAAAATCAAAGAAATTACAACTTTACTAGGAATTCTGCAGTAAAAATGTAGATTATAGTAAAGGAATATTAATAAAAACAAATAATATATGCGGCAATTGAAGATCACCAAACAAATTACGAATAGGGATACTAAATCATTGGACAAGTATTTTCAGGAAATATCAAAAATTGATATGATTACCCCGAATGAGGAAGTAGTATTGGCCAAGAAAATACGTAATGGAGATCAAATTGCCCTTAATAAATTAGTAAATGCCAATTTGCGCTTTGTCGTATCAGCCGCAAAACAGTATCAAGGAAACGGTCTGCGGCTTTCCGATTTGATCAACGAAGGAAATATAGGATTGGTCAAAGCAGCCAAGCGTTTTGATGAGACCCGTGGGTTTAAATTCATCTCCTATGCGGTATGGTGGATCCGGCAATCTATTTTACAGGCAATGTCGCAACAATCACGTATGGTGCGAATACCATTGAATAAAATTGGTGAAATCACCAAAATAAATAAAGTATACGCTTCTTTGGAACAGACCTATCAAAGAGCTCCCAGTGCAGTCGAAATTGGTAGGGAGCTTGATATGAGCGCGGCCCAGGTTAAACTGGCAATGAAAAATTCAGGACGGCATTTGTCGATGGACGCACCGCTTCAAGAAGGGGAGTCTTCCAATCTCTATGATGTCATGAACTCACAAGGCACGACCAGTCCAGATGCCAAAATGATAAAAGACTCCCTTAGAACAGACATTACTCAGGTGTTAAAAACACTGCCTCTTAGAGAACGTGAAATTATACGGCTCTACTACGGCATTGGAGAGCGAACTCCCATGAGCCTAAGTGAAATTGGTGAACTCTTTGACATCACCAGGGAGCGTGTTCGGCAAATAAGGGAAAAGGCGATCCGAGTTCTTCGAAACAAATCACGGAGTGACATATTAAAAACATATTTGTAGGGTCCATAACGCATATTTTTCACAAAGCCGACTTGTGCAAGTCGGCTTTCACATGTTTACCCTTTTATATTTTATTAATTCCTCGATCATTGTCGGCTTTGGCCATACGTTCCATGAATATGACCGCGATTTGTAATCCATAGCATTTATATGCCCAGAGTACCCTAAAAAACCAATATCTTCGCGCGCTATGTGGATGTACCTCGGTCTTTTGGCCGCCTTATTTCTAGGGTTACACAACCTGCTTAAAAAACATGCCGTTCAAGGCAACGAGGTTTTCCCGGTGCTTTTGGGTACCATTTCATCAGGTTTTTTAGTGTTGCTTCCATTTTATTTGGGTTCTGTATGGTTTCCTGAATATATGGTCGACATACAATTCTATATCACTGATATTCCCTGGCGAACCCATGGTTTTCTCGCTATAAAGTCTGCTATAATGGCCGCCTCTTGGCTATTGGCCTATCAGGCGTTAAAGCATTTGCCGATTACCATTGTGACGCCCATACGCTCGGCCGGACCTTTTTTTACTTTTATCGGAGCCATCACCATTTACCAAGAAAAGCCCAACGGTTTGCAATGGATCGGCTTTTTTCTTATCATTTTTTCGGTACTGCTTTATTCAAAGATCGGCAAAAAAGAGGGCATCCATTTTAAAAGCAACAAATGGATATTCGCGATAATCGGAGCCACCTTTCTAGGGGCTTCCAGTGGATTGTACGATAAGTTTTTGGTTCAAAGCTTGGCTTTAAACCCTCAAACCTTACAATTCTGGTTTTGTTTTTATACGGTGCTTATCTTACTGGTTATTTTAAGCATCACCTGGTTTCCGAATGCCGAAAAGCGCAATGCCTTTACTTGGCGCTGGTCCATACCCTTGGTCGGGGTGCTGTTGCAAATCGCCGATTACTTTTATTTTAAAGCCCTGCAAGACCCTGATGCCTTGATCATGTTGCTTTCGGCCATTAAACGCAGCCAGATACTCATTGCCGTAGTCGTTGGCGGATTGTTGTTCAAAGAGCAGAACAAACGTAAAAAACTGGTGCCCTTGGCGGGTATTATGGTGGGTGTTTTCTTAATTCTTTATTCGTAGCCAATGCGATTTGGAATAAGTAAGCCAATCTTTAATTTCCCGATGCGTTGGCAGTATATTTGTTTTTAAAAGTATTTAGATTTGTAATCACATAAAAGATATGCCGTTTAAAAAATTACATCCCCGATTACTTGAATCTTTGGAGCTACAGTCTATAGAAACCCCTACCCCATTTGAAAAAAGGAGTATTCCGGTAATAAAAAGTGGAGCCAACGTCTTTTGCTTTGCTGCGGATGGCAGTGGAAAAACGACGACCTTAATACTGACAACGTTACAAAAGTTAAAGGGGGAGGCTGTTGGAAACGCGCCAAGGGCCGTGGTTCTTGTTGAAAACAAAGAAAAGGTCCTAGCCTTGTATGATGCCTTTTTAAAATTCACCAAATACAATACATTGCGGGTCTACGCCAGTTATGAACAGCTGCATATCGATATTCAAAAGTCGGAAATCTATATGGGAATCGATATTCTAATTACTACTCCTAAAACCCTTCAAAACCTATTTTTGACGAATGGTGTGAGTATTTCCGAATTGAAAATATGCAGTATAGACGATGCCGATTTTTTATCGAAAAAAAGTGATACGACCAGTATGATTGTTATGGCCGAAAGCATAAAAAAGTGCCAGTTCGTCATCTATGCCCAAAAATCACATCCACAGCTGAAACGTTTAGAAAACCATTTTATGGAACATTCTAAATTGGTTCAACAATAACGGAAGAATAAATTATCATTTTACCAAGAAATCGGAAAGTAATCTTTTAAGAATTTCCCGCACCAATGTTTTCCGGTATTAATACCATCAAATAAAGGGTCTACAACTCTGGCCGCACCATCAACAATATCGAGAGGAGGCTGAAAATCATGAACCTCTTGTTTCTTTTTGGCCAATTCGGCAGGGTCTTCATCGGTTACCCAACCCGTATCTACCGCATTCATATAAATACCGTATTTGGCCAGATCGCCGGAAGCGGTATGCGTTAGCATGTTTAAGGCCGCTTTTGCCATATTGGTGTGTGGATGGCGCGATTCTTTAAAAAAACGATGAAACTTACCTTCCATGGCAGAAACATTAATAATATGTTTTTGTCCGGTATTTTCCTTTTTCATTACTTCGGCAAGTCGGTTGCACAGCACAAAAGGAGCAACGGAATTCACCAGTTGTACCTCTACCATCTCGGTGGTTTCAATAGCACCTAATTTTAAGCGCCAACTATTGGTTTTGCGTAAATCTACCTGCTGTAAATCGGCATCCAATCCCCCTTCGGGAAAAACTTCTTTGGCCACCAGACTGGCATCAAAACTATAGGGTATTTGAGATAACTTGGCAGAAGACCGTAATCCGATACCGGGTTCTGGACCGTGCCAGGAAACCGGCATGTTTTTATTTGCAGAAACTGTTGTGGTCAATGTGGTCAATTCTTCCAAACAGCGCTTATGGTCGGCCAATATACCTTGTGCGAATTGGGGCAAGGATTCAAAAGGGCGCTCTTCATTGCCCATTAAATGCGCATAAAACCCTGCAGGCCGACGTACCGTTTGTGCCGCATTGTTTATTAGAATATCGAGTTTTTCATAATTCTGTTCGATATAATTACAGAAAATCTCAACACTGGGAATGTGTCTTAAGTCGAGTCCGTGGATCTTTAGGCGATGCCCCCATTCCATGAAATCTTCTTCTTTGGAAAAACGCAAGGCCGAATCCACAGGAAAGCGTGTGGTAGCAATAACGGTAGCACCGCCGCGTAATAACATTAATGAAATGTGGTATCCGATTTTTAGGCGAGAACCGGTAATAACGGCCACTTGGCCTTTTACATCTGCCGTTTGAAAACGTTTGGCATAATTAAGGTCTCCACAATCACCGCACATAGTATCATAAAAATGATGCAATTTGGTGAATTTGGTTTTGCATACATAGCAATCTCTTGGAGATTCCAATTCGGGGGTATCCTTTGCGGCCAAATCGGCGGCGGCGAGCAATTTAGGAGCAACAAATACAGCAGCCTCACGGGCATATCTGATACCCGTTTGATTACGGGCGCTTTTGTCTTTCGCCGCTTGTTTTCGTTTGCTCGCTTTTTTGGCATCTTTTTTTCTTCGGGAAAATTCTTCCCTACTCGGTCTTGATAATTGACCGGATGCCTTTATTAATGCCGTTCTATGCGCTTTAGGTATTTCAAATATTTGGTTTGTATCGGCAACCAATCGCTCTAAAACAGCAATACATTTTTCTACTTCCTCTAAAGATACTTCCTGGGAACTATCTAATTCTTCACGCTTCATTCCGCCTATTTTATCTTTAGTATTCAAATACTTACCCCAATTTTATGCCGCGCGAAATTACATTTTTATTCGCTGCACTTTATCTAATTACATCGTTTTTATTTCCTCTATAAATGAAGGCATCCATATAACTTACATCGAAAACCAATAACAAACAAAAAAAGCGCTTACCCGAAAATGATAAACGCCTATCTTTGGTTCAAAAATATAGCCTATTCCATATCTATGATACCCACCACTTCATAGGCTCTCGTGCCATCTACCTGCACTTTTTCGTATAAAATATTGGCATACTCATAATAAGTTTGACCGTCAATCGTCACCCTTTCATAATCATCAGGCAGTTCATAAACGATAGTACCTACTTCGGGTTCGACAACTTCATATGCGTTACCGACCTCGGAATAAAAAATACCACCGAAATTAAAATAGATATGACTGTTAAAACGAACCCTGCTATATCCCGTGGGCAAAGTGTTGATTCTAAATCCGATTTTCGGAGCTATTGGAATATAACGCCCTCTTGAAGACGTATAATACCTGTTGTTGGCGTAATAGTAATTCTGACCTTGGTATTTTACAACCTTCTTATTTGGTACCGTTCGTACAGAAACTACCTTCTTTTTAGGAGTTTTGTATACAACTCTTTTGCTTGACACTCGATTAGGGGTGCTCTTGGTTACCGTTCGTGTTGTGGTCGTCGTTGTTTTTGTTGTACGCTTCCGAGTTTGGGCGGTACCTGCAAAAATAAATCCGATTAGTAATAAGGGCAGTACGAAGTATGTTTTAGTATTTGTTTTCATGATTTCTAAATTTAAAAAGGTTAAACTTTCATTTATTCAATCACTACTTTGACCGAGAATTTAAAACTTGGTTTAATTTTTGATAACCTTTTTTGCCCAAAACTAGATGTTCAGTTAAATTGTATCTATGAACGGCCCGATTCTATAGATTGAAAAAAAGCGCATTCAGACCTGTAGGCCGTGGAAAGTAGACTTACTTGTGGCCTGCTAACCACAAAAAAAGCCCATCTAAATAGATGGGCTTTTGTAAAATTCAAGATATATATGCTTATATAACTGTAACGTTTACTGCGTTTAGGCCTTTTTTACCATCTTGTAAATCAAATTCAACTTCATCGCCTTCACGAATTTCGTCTACTAAACCTGAAACGTGTACAAAATGATCTTTCTCAACACCTTCTTCAGTGATAAAACCAAAACCTTTGGTGTCGTTGAAAAATTTTACTGTTCCTTTACTCATTGTAATCTAATTAAAATTTATAATACTTTTTGAAGCGCAAAGATGGGGCCATTTTTTTGACATTCAACATTTTAATTCACTTATTTTCAAAGTTTTATAATTCATTTTTTTAGGTATTGGTTTAAATGCCTTATAGTGTACCGTTTACCTTGTATTTTACTTTATTTCTTTATGCCGTGCATTGGAAAAAGTGTGTCGTGAGCGTAATCGAGTGACCTACTTATAAGATAGTGATACGCACTTTTTTGTTTTTCAATCGAGCGTTGTTTAGCTTATGTACCAGTTGCTTCCCCAAGGATGCGGGAACAGCCACAAATGCACAATCTTGTTTCAACTCGATAATGCCCAATTGGTCTTTGTTCAGTCCGCCTTGTTTAAAGAAAAGTCCGGCAATATCGCCTTTGGAAATTTTGTCTTTTCTTCCTCCGGAAATAAAGAGCGTTTCCCAATACTGAGCTTTTCGGAGGGCTTTCTGAGTGATATCTACTGTTGCTACATCTTTTATAAATTCAGGTACATACTCGGTTTTCGATTGTAAAACATATGCGGTACCCTTCGCATTCACCCGTGCGGTTCTACCGTTTCGGTGCGTAAATTCTTCTACGGCTCTGGGCAATTCATAATGAATGATATATTTCATTTCGGGAATATCGATTCCTCTTGCCGCCAAATCCGTTGCGATCAATACTTGACAAGTACCGTTTCTGAACTTTATCAACGAGCGTTCACGGTCACGTTGTTCCATCCCACCTGAAAAACAGGTGTGATTGATGCCATTTTCATTTAAAAACGAACTTACCCGTTCAATACTGTCCTTAAAATTACAAAAGATAATACCGGGTTGACTACCGATGTGCAGCAACAAATCTACCAAAGTCCGTAGCTTGTCCTTATCAGACGATAGCACTTTTTTGAGGGCCAGTTTTGATTCTTTTTTAGAATTCAGATAATTGATAAAGACTGGCTTTTCGATCCCAACAAAACCGGGAATTTCAACTGCTTGCGTAGCTGAAGTAAGAATTTTTTTATTCAGATTTGGTAATTGATTGATGATTTCACTCATTTCGCCTTCAAATCCTGTTTCCAACGATTTATCAAACTCATCGAGAACCAATGTTTTAATATCAGCTTTTGTAAAGCGATCTCCACCAAAATGATCTGCAATTCGTCCAGGTGTACCAATCAAAATCGCGGGCGTATGCCTTAATTCGATTTTATCTTTAGATATAGGCCTTCCACCATACACCGCATTTACTTTAAAACCCGAACCCATATCACGGACAACCTGTTCGATTTGTATGGCCAACTCTCGAGAAGGTACTAAAATCAGCGCTTGTACTTCGGTGCATTCAGCATCTAAGGTCTCCAGAAGGGGAAATAAGAAAGCTAAGGTTTTACCTGTACCTGTTGGGGAAAGCAAAACAATATTCGTATTCTTACCAATAACCGCCAATGCTTCTTCTTGCATTGGGTTCAAGGCATCAATGCCCAATTTTTGTAAAATATCTTCTTGGGTACGAATGTCGTTGGCCATGTATTATTTCTTTTGAGATTGATCCTTGGGTGTGGCAGGAGAGTTTTGAATGATACGGTCGGCCAGTATTTTTTCAATCAATTCATCTTTTGTTAAATGATGAAAAACGGTTTTTAATTTCTTTTTGGTTTCTGCGGAAACAGTACGATTGGGTTTTGTTTTAAAAATACGTTTCGCCCAAAGCAGCAGATTGGTTTCTTCCCTGTTTTTGGCATCTTGTTTCTTTATTTCATTAAAGACCAAACCCAACGCTTCCTCAAATTCAGGAATATCAATACGTTCATCTTCTTGAATAATGCTCAACGAGAGTCCCTTCGCCCCTGCCCTCGCCGTACGACCACTTCGATGCACATAGGCTTCGTAGGTGTCCGGTAGGTGGTAATTTACTACATACGAGATTTCCTTTACATCAATACCCCGTGCCGCTAAATCGGTTGCCACAAGAATATCGATATATCCTTCCCTGAACTGACCCATAATTCGATCTCGGATTCCCTGCGTCAGACTCCCATGAATAGACCCTGAAGAGAATTTATTGATGGCCAGTTTCTTAGCTAACTTATTCACTGCTGCTTTGGTCTTGCAGAAAATAATGCCACGTTCCCCTTCTTTAGAATTCAGAAAATGCAATAAAACTTCCAGCTTTTCAATAGGTTCGACCACTATAAATTTATGGTCGATGCCCTGATGGCCCATTTGCGACATATCAGCTTCCAGGTGCATCACGTGTTTCGACATATAATTCTGCACCAATTGTTTAACGGTGCCAGGCATGGTAGCCGTAAACAAAAGCGTTCTACGCGATTTTGGCATTTCGGCATCTAAGGTATCCAAGTCGGTTTTTAAGGCGGTCACCATTTCATCGGCTTCATCTAAAACCAAATACTTTAAATTTTTAATACTAACAGCCTTACGTTGAATCAAATCTATCAACCGCCCGGGAGTAGCCACAATAATATGGGTAGCTTCTTTTAAACGTTCTATCTGGGGCTTTATAGGAATGCCACCGCAAACGGAAGCAATAGAAATAGAAGAACTATGCGCAGCAAATGAAACTAAATTTTCATAAATCTGTTGGCCTAATTCCCGTGTGGGAGATAATATTACCGCTTGCACATGAGAAGCTTCCGTGTTTATTAACTGTAACAAGGGCAATCCGAAAGCTGCAGTTTTACCGGTCCCCGTCTTTGCCAAGGCTACGATATCCTCTTTTTGATTTAATATTATAGGGATGGTTTTCTTTTGAATATCTGTCGGAACAGAAATCTGTAAATCGACTAAACTCTGGAGTGTTTGTTCGTTGATTCCTAAGGCGGAAAATTGTTTCGACATAATATAGATTTAAGTAAAGATAGGTACAGGAAGTACGAGAATTGTGTAAAGTGAGGCACTTATTCTTTTAAACAGCACTTCGAATAAAGCGACCGTCGCCCGTTAACAGTATACTATCTTATGCTTACGCCTCTTGCAGCGTACGTTTTGACTTTCTGTAAATGTAGTTCGTATAGATGTTGCGCTTTGCGAAACGATTCAATTTATTGGAATTGATCATCTTCACATAAATGGATTTTGTAACACCAAAGTATTCATAGGTCGTACCATCTAAAAAGGTGATTTCGAGCACCAATCCTTTATGTACGTAATCTGCAATACCCGAATTGTTGATTGTTTCATTGTATGCATCTAAGTTCGCGGCAATAGTTGCAGGGGCAATACTCACCAAAAAATGGTAGCCATCAATGATAGCGCGGCTATTTACTTCGGCCGCTTCACGTTTGGCATCGCCTTCTTGAAATTTATCAGGGTGCCATTCTTTTACCAAAGTACGGTATGTTGTCTTTAGTGCTTTAAGATCAATCTCCTTTTCAACACCAAATAACTTCTTATATTGACTTATGCGCTTCATAGACCCATTTTTTTGAAGCGGCGAAGCTACGTCTTTATTTTGAACCACTTAGCGTAAATGCCACGTTTTTTGGTTTTGTTGAAATTGATGTACCTCGTTTTTTCCAAGTAGAAAATTAGGTGGGCTTGTTGAAATACACCATTTACTTTCTGCCTAGCGTACGGAGCATCTTTGTATGGTCGCAAATAGCCTTACCAACAGATTTTTTACAATGATAGGGCATGCCATATTCTTGCGCAGTTTCTGATACAATTTTGGTTAGTTCTTTATAGTGTACATGGCAGACATCGGGCAACACATGGTGCTCGACTTGGTAGTTTAGCCCGCCTATCAGCCAAAATAAGAGATTGCTATTAGGAGAAAAATTGCTAGTAGTAGCAAATTGATGGCTATACCAATTATCGTTTATTATACCTTGCTCGTCAGGTAGTGGAAACTCATTAACGGGCATAATATGGGCTATCTGAAAAACGATGCTCACCAAAAGACCGGTAACAAAATGCATACTTAAGAAAGCCAATAGAATTATCCACCATGAAAATGGAACCATGATCATAGGAAGAAGCAGTGCATAGGAATAATAAAGTAGTTTCCACAACGTCATGCTAACCAGATTCTTTTTGTATTCATGTTTTTTGTCTAAAAACCCCATGTTTTTATAGCGCTTTAGACGCACAAAATCTTTCGTTGTTATCCATGATATGGTCGCTAAACCATAAAAGAACCATATATAGATGTGCTGAAACTGATGAACCCAATAATGTTTGGCGTGGGGGGAAAACCTAAGGAAGAAAGGTGCGTTTAAATCATCGTCCGCATTTTCGATATTGGTAAAGGTATGGTGCAGCACATTGTGCTGTATTTTCCAAACCGTTGCATTGGCCCCAATAAGGTTGAACGTATAACCTAATAGCGTATTGATTTTCTTGTTTTTGGAATACGAACCATGAATGGCATCATGCATGACGCCCATTCCGATTCCTGCCATTCCAAATCCGCTTACTATATACAAACCAAAAACCATCCAAACTGTAGAGGCCAAACCTGATGAAAGTACTATTAGCGGTAATAAAAATAAGGCCATCATAACTACGGTTTTTATAACCATGGTCATATTGGCATTTCTACTTTTATTATGGGTTTTAAAATAGTTGTTTACTCTACTTCTTAATGTTTTTGAAAAGTTGGAATTTATTTCTCTAGAAAACTTTGGATTATCGATACTATTATTTTTTATTTAAATTTTCGCTACTTCAGAACCATATCTGAGCGCAAGTAAGAAAAGTGTGATATACCCATCTATTTACAGGCTACTGCATAAAAGCTCTGGAAGGGATCAGACTCTTGAGGCAGAACTACTACCACCAATTATAAAAATGAAGAAAGCGAAGGATTGATTAAAATCGTCAAAAATTAAAAAAAGAAAAGCTGTCTAAATAATTAACTTTATAAAGATAGGCTAAATTAACGTCAGTTCTATAAAAACGAATTAAATATGTGATTTTCAGATTTATATATCAACGTTTACTCCTTTTTCCATTCATAGTAGAACCCTTGATCAGGTACCTCGTCTAGCGCTTCAGTGCCTTTTATGAATTTAGGATGTTCGGGTTCTTTTTTGCTGCCAGCTAAAGCATGCATTCGTGGCTCAATAGTTTCTGGTTCTGTATTTATGGGAGAGATCATCGCAATGATATCTTCACCGCAGTTAGGGAATTTAGTATACTTTGGTTTAACAAGGTTCCCCTTGAAGATTTCTTTTCCATCAAACCGTGCAATTGCTTGGGAGACTGGGTTAACAAGGCGCATTTTCACACGCACATTTTTCTCTGTTTCAACGGGAGTTGTATAATTAAACTGTCTAAGGACTATAGGTTTTTCGCCCTATTGGCCGTTAGATTTCCTACGATACAATTTTCTATAATTTGAGTTCTTTAAAATGAAAAGTAAAAATCTCCAACCATTTTAAAGGACTTTACTATCTTTCAATCCATAAATCAGCCAATAATCACAAATGCCTGTTTCTATGCAATTACGTCATCTACTAATAGTTGGTGCCTTAGTTTTTATGTCGTGTAATGATAGGTCGAAATCAAAGGAAAAGGCTGCCGATGTTCCGGCAAATAGTGTCTCCGCTACGACGGATACTTCCTTTCCCATGGAATTGATCGAATTCGAGACATTATCTCAAAATCCGGTGTTTGAGGGTACAGGTAAAAATACGTGGGACCAAAAGATACGGGAAAGAGGCTATATTTTGAAGGAAGGCGATACGTATCACATGTGGTATACAGGTTTTCAGCCGGGCGGTTCTCCACTCGCCCTTGGTTATGCTACTTCCCCTGATGGAATTGCATGGACCCGCTATGCCGATAATCCTGTTTTTGATAAAAGTTGGACAGAGGATATGATGGTGCTAAAAGTTGGAGCCACTTACCATATGTTCGCAGAAGGAAAAGATGATGTCGCACACAGGCTTAGCTCTAAAGACGGCATTCAATGGGAAGACCATGGAACCTTGGATATTCGTACTTCAAATGGTACGCCTTTGAGCGACGGACCTTACGGCACACCTACGGTTTGGAGGGAGAATAATACGTGGTATTTGTTCTATGAGCGTAATGATTTAGGTATATGGTTGGCTACTTCGAAAAACCTTGACGTATGGACCAATGTGCAAGATGACCCGGTTATTGCTATGGGTCCGGAAACCTATGACCAATATGGCCTAGCCGTGAATCAAATCGTAAAACATAAAGGATGGTATTACGCCTATTATCACGGCACCGCTTTTGCCGACTGGAGCAAATGGTCGACCAATATAGCAGCTTCAAAAGACTTGGTTCATTGGCAAAAATATGCTCAAAATCCTATTATGGAAGAAAACAGGTCGAGTGGAATCCTAGTTCCCGAAGGAGAACAATTCCGACTATATACCATGCATGACAAAGTGGAAGTACACATGCCCAAAAGCACTTCGGTAAAATAGTTCGTGCAACTATTTAAATCAACACTCATTCACTCCAAGTAAAAATACGTTCCGGTAAAATCCATGCATTGGCTTGAAACACCAATAATGGTAATTCCATTTATACTTTTACTACTCCTCTTCCGAACAGTTTGACCAAAACGGGTCAATCTTACCATCTTTTTTCTTACCCAAGAGCGTTTACTTTGACTTTTTCGGTATACAGGTCAATAGTTGTGACGATGCAGTCAATTCCCCTTAGCCAAAGGGTCTATATTAAAACACAAATAATATAAAACAGAATTATGAATTTAGAAAACAGCGTAATATTAATCACTGGAGCCTCAAGCGGTATAGGTAAGGAAACCGCAAAAAAGCTTGCGGCACATGGTGCAAAGGTTGTGCTTATGGCCCGAAGTGAAGATATACTAAATGAACTGAAAACCAGCATTGAAAACGATGGCGGGCAGGCATCGGTGGTCACTGGTGATGTTACCAAGATGGAAGATTTTAAAAAGGTCGTGTCGAAGACAGTATCCACGTTCGGTAATCTTAACGCACTCATCAATAATGCCGGGTTAATGCCCCTTTCGTTTGTTGAAAAGCTAAAAACCGATGAATGGGAAAAAATGGTCGATGTCAATATTAAAGGGGTATTAAATGGTGTTGCGGCCGTATTGCCGCAGTTGAAAGCTAATAAAGGAGGCTATATCATCAACATCTCGTCTATGGCTGCCCATCGCTATTTTCCTGGTGGGGCCATATACTGTGCCACCAAAGCAGCCGTCAAAATGTTGTCGGAAGGTCTTCGCCAAGAACTGACACCAAAATATGGCATCAATGTAACATCGATAGAACCAGGTGCCGTTGCCACCAATCTAACCGATACCATCACCGATGAAGACATTAAGGAAAAATTACAGGCCATGCTTGAAATGCAAACTTTAGAGTCTGAGGATATCGCCAATGCGATTTACTATACACTTACCCAGCCCGATCGGGTGAACATTAACGATGTGTATATTATGCCGAGCGAGCAACAATAGGAAGAATTACAAATTCATAAACAGAAAACAATGGCTACAAAAACGAAAGAACATACGATTACAACCACTAACCCGACTAGCGGGAAAACCTTATCATCGTACACTTATATGAGTGATGAGCAGGTTGAGCAGACCATACAACATGCACAAAAAGCTTTTCTCGATTGGAAGACCAGATCAGTCGAAGACCGCGGTAAAATCATCACCGCAATTGGCGAGGAGCTGCAAAACTACAAATCGGAACTGGCCGAACTGATGACCGATGAAATGGGAAAACTTTTGAAACAAAGTAATCAAGAGGTAGACCTCTGTACCGCCATATGCAACTTTACGGCCAAGAATGCCCCAGAAGCTCTGAAAAACGAGGAACGGGAACTCTCCAGTGGCGGCCGGGGTATCATCACCTATTCCCCTATCGGTATTATTTACGGTATTCAACCTTGGAATTATCCTGCTTATCAGGTTATACGGTACACCATTGCCAATCTTATGGCCGGTAATAGTGTATTGCTCAAACATGCTTCAAATGTGACGGGTACGGCTAAATTATTGCAGTCTATTTTCGATACAGCGGGCTTGCCCAGTGGGCTATTTAGCGTAATGGTAATTGATCACGAGCAATCGAATGAAATTATAAATCACGAACTGGTACGTGGTGTTACCCTGACCGGTAGCCCCGGAGCAGGTGAAAAAATTGGTGAGAAGGCAGGGGCTGCTATTAAAAAATCGGTTTTGGAACTGGGGAGTAATGATGCCTATCTGATTTTAGACGATGCCGATATTGAGCTTGCCGTGGAGAAAAGTGTAAAAGGACGTATTTACAACAATGGGGAAACTTGTATTGCAGCAAAACGCTTTATTGCCACAACGGCCGTTTATGACGACTTCAAGGAAAACTTTGTCAATGCCATGAAGAACCTCAAGATGGGTAACCCAAAAGTCTCGGAAACCGAATTGGGGCCTATGGCACGCGAAGATTTGCGTGAAAAAATCCACGAACAAGTGCAAAAAAGTATTGAGAAAGGTGCCAAACTATTATGTGGTGGTGAAATACCCGAAGGGGACGGTTTTTTTTATCCGGCGACGGTATTGGATCAGGTGACCAAAGGGCAACCCGCCTATGACGACGAACTTTTCGGTCCTGTTGCGTCTTTGATAAAGGCCAAGGACAATGAAGATGCCATGCGTATCGCTAATGATAGTCGTTTCGGACTCGGGGGTGGAATTTTTTCAAAGGATGTAAAAAAGGCTACTGAATTAGCGGAAAAGCATTTCGACACAGGAATGGTCTTTATAAATACCTTCGGATTGGCCGAACCCAATATGCCATTCGGCGGTGTGAAAAATTCCGGTTACGGTCGCGAACATGGCGGTTTCGGTTTAAAAGAGTTTGTAAACGTCAAATCGATAATGATTTCAGGGGACTAGGAATTAGGAACAACTAAAAAATGTTTCACAATAGATAATAGGTAACAAAAGCACCCATTTTTGGGTGCTTTTTTCTTTGAAGTTGGGCTGTCTTTTTCCCAGGCTTCGATTTTTGCACCTTTTAAAAAGAAAAATTAAAAGACTCCTAGACTATTCAATGCTTCCTTAAAGAAAACTCAATTTGATATTCCCAACCCCAAGTCTTGTATGGGTCTCTTGAAACAAGGGTTAAATGCTCAATGACTAGCTGTTTCGAAAAGCCTATTTTCTGAAATAATGCCAAGCTTTCATATAACATCTTCTTCCCATTGGTTTTAGAAATCTTCATAAGTGAGGTATCGCTACTAAAGCTCTGACAATCGCAGCGGTGCGGCCCCGTCAATCAATCTTAAAGTCCAAAGCATGTGCATTTAGCGATATGTTATTTTTTGATTTGACACTTATATTTTCATCGAACAATCGATTTAAATTGTTACCGGCCAAATCTTCAAGTATAGCTTCAACAATAATTTTATAGCTTTCTGTTTTCCAATTGTTTTTGGGGGTAAATAGGATTTTTTTTTCGCCTTTCACTACCTCTAAATCGCCCGGTAACCTATTTCCTGAACCGTCATATATGACTATGGCTTCAGAACTTAAAACGGCATCCATCGGTTCTGAAAAAAGCAAAGAAAGCGGTTGTCTTGAGTCGGCATTGGGCAGGTCAATCGTCCAATTTTTGATAGCGGGTTTTTTGGTATCCCGTTGGGTAACAATCAGTGTTTTTTTATAGGGATGTTTCAATGGCAAGCCCTCTGCCGACCTCCAATTGCTATCAATATGTATGGTATAGTGGTGTCCTTTTAAAATGGGCATCCCACGTTCCCTGTTCGGAATCAAATCGGTTTTGATACGTCCCGGATCTAGCCATAAGGTCAACAGGTCATGTCGTTTATTCCATAGTTCCGATTCCATTTCAAGAAAGATTTCCTTTACCGCGCCTTCGGTCTCATCGACGACTTTAATAAAATCGAGCACATGCCCAACTTCCTGCATTGGCTGGGAAAATCGAAAATACATCTTTAATAAATTTTCAGGTACCGTATCGGTATTGGGATAAATATCAAGAATTTCAGGAACGGTTTTATTCAAATTATCAGAAACGGTGAAACTACCAATGGTTCGTTTGCCCGCTCGTAAAGAATAGGTCTGGCCATCGGTAAAAGGTATCACCGGAATAAAGGAATATTTGTTGCTACCGACATTAACAAGGCTTCCCAAAACAGGAATTTTCAATTCCTTCTTTAGAAACAAACCAAGGTTGTCAATGTCTTTGTCATATGTAAATTCGACACTAACCGCTTTGCCATTCTCGTAGTGTACCTGAACAGCAGTCGTTGTTCTATTCCCTTCACAGGAAATCAGAAGGCTATTCAAACAAAAAAAGACCAAGTATAACTTGATCTTCTTTATATCATACATCGGCATAATCACATTCTTTTTGTGGTTCTGCTGCGTAAAACGAGTTCCCCGTCTGCAGTTCGTTGCATATAAACAATGCTATTGGCATCTAAATTATCCATTTGCAACACATTCACCATGGGCAAGGAAACATAGTCAACCCCGGCGGAAACCGCAAATTCTTTAATAGGCTCGGTCAATGACTCCTTTGATGCGGCCAAATCTGCATAGTCGATTCTCATAATGGGTCTATTGGTGTTCGACATGACGAAATATTGTTTTCCTTCTTTTTCAAAAGATACCATGTCTAAAGGGGAATTGCCCGACCCCAACTCAGCCACCGTCCGGCCCTTCGAGTGTACGCCATTTTTAAGTTCTTTCATAGGAAAAAGCACCAGGGGGGTACAGGTATAACTGGCCATCAAATACGTTTCCCCATCGAGTTGAACGACATCAAAGGTCTTAATGGGAGACTGCGTTTCATACTTGCCATGTGCTGCATGATAAATTTCCAAGGATGCATAATCTTGGGCATCGTTAAAGGGAAACGGAATACTTCGAAAAGTAGATCCAAATTCCTTGTTGGAGAGGCCTGAAACCAAGACTTGGCCATCATGGTATTTGAGGTCGGAAATCGCCCAAACGCGCAATGGGCGCTCTCTATGGTCTTTGGCATCTTCGGCTACCGGGTCTGTTAATTCAATTTGGGAATAACTAATTTCTTGTAACGGAACACTTTCAAAATTTTCACCAATCAGTTTAAGAAGAACTGGAGTACCCGCTTCTGTTTGGACACCAAAATATACCACTTTTGAAATAGGATTTACGGCCATGTCGGTTATCTTCACTTTTTCGATTGTAGTACCTAAAGCTGCCGCAATCTTTGCGTCGACTTCTCCGATATTAACTTCGGCCGCCTTGTCTTTTACATGGGTATCATTGGTATTCAAAGCATAAATAGTGGCCTTTTTTGAATCCCCAACGAATAATATTCCCTGTGGGCCAAAATTTAGCTGATTGATGGAGGCTATTTCAGGGTTACCGAAGCTAAAACCTTCGGTGAGGTCAACATCTTTGTCCATGTTCTTGGTAGCAGCTATAGTAATAAAGCCTCCTATAACTATAGCAAAGCCTAGTAGTATTTTTTTCATTTCTCATAATTTTAGTGTGTATTTAAATTAGAAAAATTATCGTTTGGTACGGACTGACAGTGAGCCAATTAACGAAATTTTAACTGTAATGCAATGCGGTTGTCCAATGAGGTTTAGCATTCAAAAGGTAATGCTGCCGGTCTTATCTTTACATTATTGCCTTTACTTATCAGAATGAAAGTAGTCATTGGTTGTGTTCAACCAATCTTGACGGATTGGAGTCAAGTACCGATTCCTAAAGTATCACGTATCACAAGTGGCGATGAATATATTTAACTCAAATTATAAATCCTTCTTTTTTATCTGGATAAAAACAAAAAAATCCAGCTATTTATAAAAATAGCCGGATTTCAACTAGGGAACATCAACAACGAACCAAGCCATCAGTCCGACGTAAAAAACTAGTTGTTTAGGTAATTAATTACTGCTGTTGCCCGTTGGGAAACGTGACTGTTCAGTTGACTTATGGCCGCCTGAAAATCAGAACTCGAATTTAAAAAAGTATAACCTGAAACTTCAGTCTTGGCATACGGTTCTACCAATGTGGCATATGTGGCATATTTTGCTTGCATGGTGCTTACGTTAAAGGCGTTATCTATCACTTCCTGTAGGTAAGTATCGTACTGAGCCTTGTAGGTTGCATCTTCATATAAATAACCGATCAGTGGCCATTCCGAATCATTCAAATCAGAAAAGTCCAAGGCCAAAGATCCTTGCATGTTGCCTTGTTGCAAGGCTTCGTTGTTATCCCATGGAATCCATGATAATTTTTCGGTATCGGGGTTATTGTACAGGTAATAATTGTGGGTCATTCTACCGTAGGTATCCCAGTTTTGAATAACCGTGTTTACTGCCAAATACTTTAAAAAGGTATCTGTATCGAAAACAGACTCTAAATTCGTGCGCCAAACTTCGGGTTCTGAAGTTCTATTATTGGCATGTAAAGCCGTAAAGACACTTTGTATATCGCTAAAATCCGCTTCATCTTCATTGGTTTTCTTTACGAATACCTCTTCGGAAAACGTACCAGCTGCAAAACTCGCCCCAGTACCATCAGGTTTGTATAAATTGCCGTCATTATCGCTAAATTGAGTGTCGATAACCGTATCGTCAACCTCTTCTACCATTGTATATACACCAAAGTAGACAGGCCCATCGCCATGGTCTACGTATACAGTATAAAATGCGGTATGCGAATTGGCCACGCCTGCATCCCTAAAAACATCGGCAACCACTTTTTCACGAAGCATAGACTTATCATTGTAGTTATTTTTCAAACTTAATTTTTTAAAACCGTAGAAACGCTGATTGTCAATTTGTGGATATTCATCTTCAAATTCATCAAAATCCAATTTAAACGATAGTTTTAAAATACCTCCCGACCAGCTAGATTGCAAACTAGAGTTGCCTTTAAAACGAACGCCTACACGGTACCATTCGTTATCTTCGTACAGCACTTCCGCGGGCACAAAAATCGGGTCTTCGTCTACTTCAATCAATCCGCCACCTCCGGGGCCTCCGCCCCCACTACCGCCAAAAGTACCGTAAAGGCCTGTCATGTCGTCTAACATACTTTGCCAACGGTCTTCGGTAATCACAATATCGATTCGCTTTACCACTTCATCTTCAAATACTTCGTCATAATTGGGATCTGCAGATTTACTATGGGTTTCGTCGGTCCAGTCCGTAGCCTCGAAATCGGTATCGCCATACGATTCAACATAGGCCTCGTCGTTTGTTTCGTTTACCTCCTCTTCGGTAGTTTCCGTATTCCCATTAGTGATGGCCAGGGTATCTTCTGAGCAGGAAATTAAAAAGGTGAAGGGTATTGCCAGAACTAGCAATAGGCTTATTTTTTTCATTATAACATCTATTTATAGGTAATGAACACCACAAAGATGTAGATTAAAACAATAA
This sequence comes from uncultured Kriegella sp., assembly GCF_963975415.1. Lineage (NCBI taxonomy): Bacteria > Pseudomonadati > Bacteroidota > Flavobacteriia > Flavobacteriales > Flavobacteriaceae > Kriegella > uncultured Kriegella sp. The sequence goes on along the minus strand of NZ_CAXBGN010000001.1, from coordinate 149,368 downwards.
AGATTCTAAGGAATCAGCGAACTCGGGATTCTTTTCTGTGAATGATAGCCAAGAGACCACCAAGTAAAATATACGGTCTTTCTACATTGAAGAAAAACGTATCCTTGAAAATGAAATACATAAAATTATGCTAAAACGAACGTTTTAGTTTTTTCTATCTAACTACTAAATTGAAATAGGCTACCCCGTTACTTTATAACAGCACACTATTTCGAAAAAGTCTTCGTCGGTGTACGGTTTGAAGTTATAAATAGGGTTTTGCAGAACGCACCCTTCAAAAAAAATCTTGGTCATAAGATTCGGTTAATCTTCTGGGGGATGACCATGAATTTGCTCAAAAACGGCATCAAAATTTTCACGAAGATAGGTGTTCAGCTTTTTTTTATAATCCAATTTCAACCAACTTAAAAAATTATAGGTGCTTTTACTTATACACTTGGCATAAACCTGTATTCTATTATCAATGTCTTCCTTAAGTAATTTTGCCAAGGCAATGGCATCATACACATCTTCACTGTTTTCTATACAGATATAAGCATGCTGTTCAATAGATTTTTCCAAAACTACTTTAGACGATTCCCCTGAAAAAGTGGCCTCTTTATATATGGCTTTAATATCGAGGTAAGTGTCCTCAGATTTGGAAAATTCCGACCGAATGTCATCGGCCAACTCATGTTTAAAGGTACTTTCAATGTCTTCATCGTCCTTAATGCGATCTATGTAGAAATTAGGGGATTTAAAAATGGCTTCCCAGTCCAGGTCAGCACCCCAAGGACCGAAACGATAGATATTGTTGCCAAGATCTATAACGGTAAATTTAGATTTGTTGTTCAACACCCGAGACCCCCTACCAATCATTTGGTAGTACAAGGTCAAAGACTTTGTGGCCCTGTTTAGAATAATGGTATCTATCGTGGGTTCATCAAAACCGGTCGTAAGAATACTTACAGATGTAAGTATCGCATCCGGCGTCTCATTAAACCACTTCAAAATTTGTTTTCGTTGTTTTTTTGTAGCCGTATTGTCCAAATGCATGATGGGCAACCCAGCATTATTAAAGGTATGGTATACCTGGATCGAGGTTTCTATACCATTGTTGAATATCAATGTTTTTTTTTCCTTGGAATGTGCCGTATACGCTTCCAGTAATTTATTTAACATGGAAGGACTCGTATACAGATCTGAAGAAGATTTTACCGTATAATCACCATTGGACCCTACCTCCAAAGAAGTAAGCCCCATGTCGTATTGGTAAGTTTCAGCTCTAGCGAGAAAGTCATTTTCAATTAAATTTTCGATGGATTCCCCAGGAATCAACTCATCATAGTTGCTGTTCATGGGCAACTCTCTATTGGAACTTAAGGGCGTAGCAGTAACACCTAGAATAAAAGAGTTTTCAAAAAATTTAAAGAGTTTCGTAAAGGAATTATAGTGGGCCTCATCTACAATGACCAAACCAACGTCAGAGATATCCAATATACCGTCGTTAAGCCTATTGTTAAGGGTTTCAACCATGGCCACATAACAGCTGTAGCGTTCATGGTCATCTAAATTGGCCTTGCTGTTGACTACCTTATTGACCACTCCAAAACTGGTAAGCATTTTTGAAGTCTGGTTACAGAGTTCTACACGGTGCGTCATTACCAAAACCTTTTTTGAGTGGTTTTTAAGGTATTGTCGTACTATTTCAGAAAAAATCACGGTCTTTCCACCACCAGTAGGTAATTGATATAAAAGGTGGTAATCATCTCTTTCATTGTCGAACTTCTCAAAGATTTGATGAATGGCTCCTTGCTGGTAGCTATAAAGTTCTTTATCCGTCTTTTTATCCTGTAGTTCAATTAGGGTCTCTTGCATGGTATCTTTTTCTGTAGTCTGCAAAGATAACACCTTCTATGGTATTGAAAGACTTCCCGAAACAATTCCCCTGCTATTTTCAGAAATGATGTCCATTTTCTGAAGCTTATCGTAGCAATTTTCCGAAGCTATTTTCAACTAAATGGCCATTTGTAGTTCGCTAGTTGTTGCAAAGACCGGGGCAAGACAGAAAACCTTAAGTGTGCAGTCTATCGATAGCTCTCGAAGAGACCGTAGCGTGCTTGTACAATTCTTGATTTCAATTGTTAAGATATAGTCCTAATGGGATAATTCTTAAATTCTACATATATTCACCTTAATAACCATTTAGAAAAAACATGCTTCTTTCCTCTGCCCTTGTTGTTTCCAAAATAATAATTGCTATAACCATAGGTAACGTTTGGCTTTTTCGTGTTAACAAGCCCACGCCTTGGCGGGGAGGCGATGCCAAATCGATGAAAGAGGAATTTGAAACTTATGGCTTGTCTAAACCCATAATGTACCTTGTGGGAACCATTAAAATAGCCCTTGCCATAGTGCTGGTCATCTCTATTTGGGTAACAGATTTGAGCACTCCCACAGCGGGAGCAATGGGGATTTTTATGTTAGGAGCCATTGCCATGCATTTTAAGGTTGCCGATCCTAAAATCAGGTCTTTCCCAGCCTTGATCTTGCTTTTATTGTGCATCGGAATCGTCGTTGGTGAAGTACTGCTAGAGGATTTTTAAAAAATATTGGCTTGGTTTTCAATCCTAAAAAAAGAACCATACCTTGGCGAACCCTGTTTAATTTACCAATAGCATCTGATCAACCCAGTAATAGCATTTTGGTAACCGCTATAAGTTCGTCAATTTTTGAACCGTTGTATGCATCAGGATGTGCTTCTGCAAAGTCACCCCGTTCGGTTCCCTTATCATTATCGAAATAGGCACCGCCAACGCTCTCAAAAGCCTCGGAAACAGCCAAATCGTAGAGAAGATCAGCACCTTTTTCTGCAGGCGACCAAAATTGTCCGTAAGCTTCATTCGCCATTTTAGTATTTAGCAAAGAGCCAGGATTTACTGCTACTACAGTAATTGATGGTTCTTGTTCTGCCAAATAAAAACTCCACATCGTCAATGCCAGTTTACTTTGTGCGTAAGCTTCATTAGCACCTAAACTTGTTTTACCCTCTAATGCCTGTATGTTTATGGTCGATTGTGCCGCGGAGCTTAAATTTACAATTCGTGGTGCTTCCGATGTTTTGATACTAGGCAACAGACCGTTGGTCAACACATACGGCGCAAAATAATTCACCATAAATCTAATATCCGTACTAGCGGTTTTGCTATTTGTTGTTAAGATGCCGGCATTATTTACCAATACATCAATTTTTGGCATCTTTTCAGCAACTTCCTTAACCATTTTTTTAACAGCTTTCAGGTCTGAAAAATCTGCTAAAAAGCCTAAAATATTTTCATTGTTAGATTGCTCTTTAATTTCTTTTAGAGTAGCTGCCAATTTTGTTTCGCTTCTACCGTGAATGGCCACAAAGTGCCCTTCTTTAGCCAAACGCAAGGCTAGTAATTTTCCTATGCCATCTGTACTTCCTGTTATTAATATATGTTTCATTTTTTTAAGCTTTATCTATTGGAGTTTTATTTTTACGTATTAAATCCTGGTTCAATAATTACATTTGGGTATTTGCATATTCTGGTAACGGATCGGGAATTTCATGCCTGTCATCATCAATCATTTCTCTAATATCAATTTCTATTGCCCTAGAAATGGTGGAAATTGGCACATCATTTCCCATTCCTTCAAACGGATTTTCAGAAGTATCACCTACGCGTTCCATAGCAAAAAATATCCACGAAATAATTATGGTAAACGGAATGGATAACCACACAAAATGTTCTACAAGAAATCCAAAAAATGCATTGTGTACACCAGATGCTACTAATGATTGCGCGGTTAAATCGAACTGGCGCATAAACCCAAAGGGCATTATGAAAATAAAAATCCAAACAAAATAAGAGTTCAAAGTTGCAAATTGTCTGGGATACGGGAAATTTTTAATACGTTCCGCTTTTCCTTGTAAGGTGAACAATTCGCCTATAACATTTTGAAATTCTACATGCCTAAAATTATCAATTAACCCTAATGATGCCAGTTGCCCAATGTGTTTTGACTGAAAATTTAAAACTGCTGTTTGCTTGTTTGCTTTAGAAAGCACCTTAGCTTTTTCCACTAAAGACAAATAACCCTCTAACTCATCTGACAACGAGTTTTCAAATTCTAGCACATTTATTTTTTTCATATGCTCTTGGTCGGACTTATTTGTTTTAGCCGTTTCCCAAGTTTTCTTTTGGCGCAACGCGTGTCTTAAGGCACTCATCCAAGCAACATGGCGTAAAACCATCGTTTTTCTTATTTGAAACATTTCAGTTTCTGTTTTAGGATTATCAGCGTATTTATTGGTTATAAAATCGTTAACCATTGTAGTAAACCACCGAGACGCATTTACAATGCCGCCATAAATTTTTCTAGCTTCCCATTGCCTGTCGTAAGAAGCATTATTTTTAAAACCAGTTATAAATGCTAATGCCATACCAATTAACCCAATAGGCTGCCAAGGTAGTGTTAGCCATTTAAAACCTGCTACTTCGTAAAGTATAACCGGAATTAATGCAGTAATAAAAAAGATATAAATGTATCTTCTGGTCCATTTAAAAACTGTTGAAATTGGGTATTTTGGTCTGGTGTACATGATTATGTTGTTTATAAAAACTGACAACACAAATGTTGTCAGTTTTATATGGACTTTTTAAAACGGTGCAATAGTATCTTTAGGGCCATCAGGCAAACTCCAACGTTGGCGAGCAGTGATGTTTTCAGTAGCATCAATTGTAGATGCCGAGTTATTGGCGCCACCATAACTGCTTGTACTACCGCGTGGTATTTGCATACGGTCTCCGTATAACCACACTACCAAGTTGCTACGTTGCCCGCTTGTAATTGGGTGTGTTGCATGCGGTACATTACCTCTGTGAATTATGGCTTTACCTGGTTCAAAGGTAGTTTGTACCGTTTTCCCTGAAGCTTTATCATAGAAATCTACCTCCGATCCTGTAAACTTTTCTTCAGGTAAGTTAATGTTGATATTCAAGGTCGCTGCAGAAGCATCGGTATGTGCATGTAAATCCTTGTCCTTGTCTGGATTGTACCTGATAGAGAAACCAAATGTCTGATTGTCATAGCCATAAGTACCTAATAGCAGGCGTGCTATCGGACGCATATATCGGTCCATGATATCGTTGTAAAATGCCTGAAAATGAGGTGCAGCCAAATGTCCTTCTGAGCGGGGATCCAACATCATTCCATAACGGTTTAACTGTATACCATAAGGTGCTCGTTTTGGAACTTGTGAATTTGCTACAGCTTCTAAATAGTTGCGAAAATCTGCTAATCGATCTAGATCAAAAAACTGTGCCACGTAAACACCTGGAATAATTTCTTCCCATAAATCGGCAACAGCAGATTCTTTTTCTGGGTTTTCCCAAGCGTCTTTAATTGCTTTTTGTAAACGTGGATCAAGTAGCGTTTCATCAGGAATTAGTAAATCGTCTTTGTTTTCAATTTCCCATGTTGCCCAAGCAGCTTCTAACAATTTTCTGTTTTCATTCCAAAATTGAGAAACAGATGGATCGCGTCTCAATGATAATTCTCGTGATGGTACTTCTAGAGCACGAGCTTCCGCAAGTGCATTTGTATGTTCTATTGTTTTCATAATTATATGTTTTAATTATAGCTACTGCTATTTCATTTTTTATCTATAACAAAATTAAGCACAAACCCCTTTTTGACTTTGGTAGTAAAAATGGTGGTTTTAGTAAAAAACAAGGTTTTAATCTTTTCTAAATGAAAAATGCCTCTAAAAAGAGGCATTTAGCACCACCAATCAACCATAAGGATACATTGCAAATCCTTATATCCTTTTAATTTTCTACCACTATTTTACCAATGGCTTTTCCGCTTTGCAAATGTGTGTAAGCATCACCAACTTGCTCTAATGAAAACTTATTTTCATCTACTATTGGGGTCAAGTGCCCTTCGTTAGAAATTTCGGCTAAACGCTCTAAAATATTACCGTGTGCAACTCTTTTAAAATTGTGTAACATTGGTATCAACATAAATACCACGTGTAATGATGCTCCTTTAAAGTGTAACGGAGTTAAGTCTAACTCACATAACGAAACCGTAGTAGAAATGTGTCCGTTTAAGGCAACTGCTTCAATAGAATTGTTCAGGTTTGCACCACCAACGGTATCAAAAACCACATCAAAACCACCATCGGTGTATTTAGCTGTATAATCGGTTGCTTTTTGAGTTTTAAAATCGATAAACGTGGCACCAAATTTCTCTACAATAGCCTTTTGGTTTTCGCCTGTACCTGTTGCAAAAACGTCTGCACCAAAGTATTTGGCCAATTGTACGGCTAAGTGGCCAACACCACCAGAACCACCGTGTACCAATACTTTTTGACCTTCTTTTACACCTGCTCTGGTTAGACCTTCGTAAGCCGTTATTGCTACTAAGGGTAAAGCCGCCGTTTCGCGCATTGTTAATCGTTTTGGTTTGAGTGCAACCAAATTGCTGTCTGCAACAATATATTCGGTTAACGTTCCTGGTAAATCTGCTAATCCGCCAGCACAACCGTACACTTCATCACCTACCTTAAAGCCTTCAACACCATCACCAACAGACTCTACAGTTCCTGAGAAATCCATTCCCAATAAAGCAGGTGCAGCAGGAGACAATGGTAAATCGGGTCCCATATTCTTAATCATCGTGTCTATAGTATTTATACTAGATGCCGCTATTTTTACCAATACGTGATTTGCTTTTACTACTGGTTTTTCTATTTCAGTTGCTGTAAATGTGGCATTTTCTCCGTAACTGTTCAATAACATTGCTTTCATATCAATCTCTATTTTATTTAATTATAATTCTTGTTTTATTAATTTACTTCTTGAATATCCATCACCATTTGCTCCCAATTCTTTTGATTGTTATGGTCAAACTGAGCACCATTTTCATCTGCATAGGTGAACCTTTTAATTGCAGGGGTTCTACTTGTTGCCTGAAACAACTGATAAGCTTCTTCTTTTAAAGCCTCTTTAATTGGCAAGTCTATAGATGCATAAACCGCACGTTTGCTAGCTGCAATAGAATCTGCCGGAAATTTTGAAATACGTTCTGCCAAGGCATCAACATAAGGTCCAATCTCATCTGCCTCCAAGGCTTTATTTATGGTTCCAAATTTTTCAGCCTCGTCAGCATCCCAATCCCTGGCACCTAAAATAATTTCCAATGCTTTTCCTAAACCGGTTTGTCTTGCCATACGCGAAGCTCCGCCACCACAAGGCAAAATGCCCATGCCTACTTCCATTTGCATAAATTTGGCTTTTCCTCTTGCTGCAAAACGCATATCCAAAGCCAAAGCCATTTCGTGTCCGCCACCTCGTGCAAAACCTTCAATTTTTGCTATGGTTGCTTGTGGTACATTGCTTAATCTTTCTAATACAGACTGTAAGTCCAATAACTGTATTTCGTTTCTTGGCACGGCTTCTGTAGCCATATCTCTAAGCAAGTTGGTATCATAATGACACACCCAATACCCTGGATTTGAAGATTCAAAAACAACTACTTTTACGCTTCTATCGCGCTCTAATCGCAAACAAAGACTGCTTAAATCAGCTAGCATTTCTTGCCCTTGCACGTTTACAGGACCAAAATTTATAGTCACTGTTAAAATTCCTCCTTTTTGTTCCGCCGTAAATGTTTGAAAATTTTTGTAGTCCATAGTCTTGAGTTTTTGGTTATTTATTGTGCTGTTATACTTACAGTACAAAGGTACCTAGGCACTCAAGCTTTGGATAAGTAAAAAAAGAAGTGGTTTTGGTAAAAAAACAGGTAAATGGTAGTTTTTTAGGAAATACTTGCCTTATATGCACCAATTGTCATCCCTTTATAGCTTTGAAAGGTTTTGTTCAAATGACTGGAATCTGTGAAACCCAATTCCATTGCAATTTCGGAAAACTGCAAATCAGTATATTTTAATCGGGTTTCTACGAGTTTTAGTTTGTAGTTAAGTATGTATTTTTTTAAAGAAACATCGGTGTGCTTTTTAAAATACTCACTGATGTAATTATCGGCCATATGAAACTCTTCTGCCAAGTTCTTAGTAGTCAACAATTCTGTATTGTAAATATTAGCGTGAATAAAGTTGATGATTTGCTGAATTTTAGAAGACTCAACTATTTTTGTAGTCATATCAGCATTTAAAAACTGAATGTTGCGCGCGATCAAATGAAGAATTACTGAAAGTGAATTTTGAATGATAAACAGGTCGTACGATTTCTTTTTGTCGTTTTCCGCCGCCACCATTTTTATTAAAGAAATCAAGTGAATTTTGTCGGATTCGGTTTCAAAACGCATTTCACGTAGTTGATGACTTTCACTGTTTAAAATACCTTCAATTTTACGAAACCAATCATTTACCGGAAGATTCACATTTTGCGGTGCATCTCCCCTAAAAAAGCTTTTTAAAAACTTAATGGCAATTGTAGTGGTGGCAGACTCGGGATTTACAATGTAAATATCGTCCGGAACAAAAACAAAAAGGCTGTTAGCAGCATAGTTTACGGTTTTGCCATTAATTTTTATGGTGCCAGTACCTTCTTCAAAATATACAATTTCAAAAAACCGAATGGTTGTATACTTACAAAACTCAAAAAAGGTTTGGTCTTTGTATTCTTGGATTACAATATTTTCAATTATGGTACGTGGCATAGGGGACAAAATTACTATATAATTTTCGCTTCGTTTTCAAGCGCTAAAAATTTGTGGATGTCGCTGACCACAATAGACCCCTCACCTACCGCCGAAGCTACTCGTTTTACAGAACCTGAACGCACGTCGCCGACGGCAAAAAGTCCTGGTAAACTGGTTTCAAAAGTATAGGGTTTTCTATGTTTGAATACAGATTCGCCATTTAAAGCATTATCGCAAATGGTAAGTCCTGTGTGTACAAACCCTTTGGCATCTGTATCTATGAAATTGTCTAACCACTCTGTACACGGTTTTGCTCCAACAAACGTGAATAGGTAGTTAATGCTGTTTTCTACTAAAGTGTCATTTTTCTTGATGGTTACCTTTTCCAAATACGTATTACCCTCGACTTTAACCACATTGCTGCCGGTCAGTACTTCAATATTTTCACAGGCAAAAATTCGTTGTACCAGATAATCGCTCATTTTTGCACCAATATCTTCGTTTCTGATGATTACATATATTTTATGTGCATAGTTTGCTAAAAACAAGGCCGCTTGACCAGCGGAGTTACCACCGCCCACAATACCAGTTTCGCTATTTTTGCACATATTGGCATGCATAGATGTAGCGCTATAGTAAACTCCAGAACCTTCAAATTTTTCAATACCCGCTAAAGGCAACCTTCTATATGCCGCACCGGTTGCGGCAATAACTGTTTTTGCCTTTAACACAGCTGTGTTATTAGAATTAATTTCATAATAGCCTTCTTTGCGCCCTATGCCCTCTACCCTATGCGGAACGGAAATCGTACAACCAAACTTTTGAGCTTGTATATAACCATTATTGGCTAGATCTCTTCCTGAAATTCCGGTAGGAAACCCCAAATAATTCTCAATTTTAGAGCTTTTACCTGCTTGTCCGCCAGGGGAATTACTGTCTATAGTCAACACTTTTAAACCTTCTGAAGCGGCATAAACACTAGCAGCCAAACCAGCAGGACCTGCACCCACCACTAAGACGTCATAAATATCATCATCCAATTGTAACCGAACTCCGGTACACGTACCAATTTCATCGATGGATGGGCGAATAGAAATCTCATTCTGACTATTGATTAAAACAGGCAGGTCAGATTCTTTTAAATTAAAAGTTTCCAATAGCTGTACCAATCCCTCTTCCTTATCGGAATCTATAAAATTATACCAAATATCATTTTTATCCATGAAATCGCGAATGGCATAGGTTTCATTGGAATGTTCAGAACCAATCAGCTTTATACCTTGAACATTGTTTTTTAAGGCATCTTCTCGCAATAAAAATGCATTTAGAAGCACATCGCTGATATCACTGAATTTAGCAATGGCACTTTTTAACTTTTCAGGACTTATTCTTATGAGCTGGGTATTTGCCAAAGTTTCGCCACAAACACCAACGGTTCTGTGCGAAAGAATACTACTAGAACCAGAGAATTGATGTCTGGTATGAACGGTAATACTATCATTTTGCTTATCTGGATCAATAATTCTGATTCCACCCGTAAGCACTACAAAAAAATCATAGTGCTGGTCTCCAAAATCCAAAACGACCGTTGGCTCTTTGTAATACTCTATTTCACCGTAATTCTTGAGTTTTTCTACCTGTACATTGGTTAATTCAGGAAATTTAGGGTCTATCATAATTGGTTTGGTTTAATAGGTTGCAAAAGTATTGTCAAGGTAGCACCAAAACCATCGTTCATTAGGTTCTGCCGAACTTATAACCGGATGTTTGGTCGCGTGAAAATGAGCTGTAGCATGTTTGTTTTTAGAATCATCGCAACAGAGCGTTACGCCACACTCTTGACATGTGCGTAAATGTACCCAGCCTTCACCAAGTTTAACACACTCCTCACACAAATGCTCGGCAGCGGTTTTAAGTTCGGAAATAGCTTTTATGTGATTGCATGATTTTTGTGCCATAATTCGATGGTTAAGGTTGTACTGATGGTAGATATTCTAAAATACGAATTATTAATTATAACTGACTTAAGTAATCGAGTAACGTTCATGTCAACTATTTAATTCCTTGAATTAGTACCGTTAACAAGTATATTGTACTTTAAAAACTTGTTTTATATTATAACATTTTCAACTTTATTTAACCTCAAAATCTCCGTTACTTCTTATGTAAATCACGGTTTCTTTAGCTGTAGAAATGATTGACGTAACATTTTCTTCCACTCCGAAATAAGAACCTGGTTCAAGTACATTTTTAGCATCATTTTTAGTAAACTGATGTGTTAGGCCACCAGAAATAACTACTGCCCTAAAGTTTGGACTTAAGTTTTTGATTTTTCCGTTAAAGCTAGCTGGCAGTTTTAAAAATGTTGCGCGAAGTTGCTTTTCTTTGTGGCTTCCCCATAAAAAAGCAGTCTGTACATTGCTTTTTTCCGATACCCATGTTATATCATCAGCATTTAGCCAAACCAAGTTTGTTTTGTCTACGTTTACTGATCTTTCACCATTATCAAAAGCTTCAGAGGTTGGCTTTACTAAATACGGACCTTCTTGAATATCTAACAAGGCTAAATTCTCCTCACCATCTGCTGCGGTAATATGGGCTTCACCTGCTGGCTGTTGCCAATAAGAACCTGCTGGAAGCCATTGTTTTTCTGCATTTTCATCATCATTATGTAACCAACCTTTAATTACAACACCTCTATAAGTTATGTTGTGAATGTGTGGTGGCGAGGAAAATCCTTTTTTAAACTTCACCAAAAACCCCGCTGGTTCGTTTTTGGTACGATCTCCCCAAAGTTTACCTGCTGCGGGACTTTTATCGCCTCGTAAGGGATTTAACCACCCCCATTCTACATTGTCTGCGGTTACAACTTCGTTTTTAGAGGTTGCAGCATCAGTTATTGGTGTTTGCGCGTTTGCAAATACACTTGCTACTATAGCGAGTGCAACTAAAATGTTAATTTTCATTGTAATTATTGTATTTAAAATTCCGCTAAAACAATTTTACCTTTTGCTTTCCCTGTTTCTAAAAAGGCGTGGGCTTTTCTAAGGTTTTCAGCATTTATAGTCCCAAAGTTTTCCCCTAAAGTTGTTCTGATAGTTCCGTTATCTATCAACTCAGAAACTTCATTTAAAATGTTATGCTGCTCAACCATATCATCGGTTTGGAACATAGAACGTGTAAACATTAACTCTATATGTATAGAAACCGCTTTCCCTTTAAAAGGCATTACATTTAGCGTTTTTGGGTCATCAATAAAACCGAATTTACCTTGTGGTTTGATCAGTTTTGCAATTTCACCGACGTGATGTTCTGTAGCATTTAAACTCACTACATATTCAGGTGCCGGAAGCTTGTATTTTTCGAACTCTTCGCTTAGGTTGTTTCTGTGATTAATTACAGTATCTGCGCCTAATTCTTTTAACCAAGATGTGGTTTCTTCGCGGGAAGCGGTACCAATAATGTTCAACTTGGTTAACTTTTTAGCCAATTGCACCAAAATAGAACCTACACCACCAGCAGCGCCAATAACTAAAATAGATTCGTTGGCATTGTCTTTATACACCTCTAATCTATGAAACAACATCTCATAAGCCGTAAGGGTTGTTAACGGTAAAGCTGCAGCTTCTGCAAAAGATAAGCTGGATGGTTTTTTACCCACAATACGCTCATCTACAATTTGAAATTCTGCATTGCTACCTTGGCGATTTAAATCTCCTGCATACCAAACTTCATCTCCAACATTAAATAACGAAACCTCTTCACCTACTGCTTTTACAATTCCGGAAGCATCCCAACCAATAACACTCCAATCCCCATTTGGTGTAGGTCTGTTGGCTCTAATTTTATAATCTACGGGATTCACGGAAATCGCTTTTACTTCAACCAAAATATCCCTTCCTGTTGCTATTGGTGTATCTAACACTATGTTTTGAAGAGAGTTATCATCACTGACCGGAAGATTCTCTTTATATCCTATTGCTTTCATATGTGTAATTTTTAAGTGGTACAAATTCTAAAAGTATCACGCCTTGAAATTTTTTTGTTTTTATTTTTTAACTGATGGCTATTTACCTCCAACTAACAATATCCTCAAAATTTCTTCTAGATTTAGGAAACTCAGGGTCTGCTTTTCTGTAACCAAAGGCTGCCATAAAAGCCAGGCCGTATTTATCTGTATCTATATCAAATTTATCCTTTAATAAGGCTTCTGCCTTTTCTTGGTGAAACCCTTCGATAGGACAAGAATCTATACCGGTTAATGCGGCAGATGTCATCATATTACTCAAAGCAATGTAAGTTTGCTTAGATGACCAATCGAACAACTTTTTATCTGAATCTAGGTTAAAATCGCGCTCTTGAAATTCTCTGTAAAATTTAGAATACATTGCTATAACTTCTGCAGGCATTTGTTTTACCGCTTTCATCATATGATCTATGTATGCCGCATCGTGCTTTACCATTGGCGCTTTCATAGCTAAACCCAAGACAAAGTGGCTAGCAGTATCTAATTTTAAAGGTGCACCCCAAGCAACCGGTTTTAAAAGCTCTCTTAGCTTTTTGTCTTGTACAACAACAAAATGCCAAGGCTCAAAACCAAATGAACTTGGCGATAAATGTGCTGTTTTTAATATAAATTCCATATCCTCATCAGAAATGGTTTTTGTAGCATCAAATTCTTTAGTGGCGTGTCTATAATTAAAAGCGCTTAAAATGTCTTCTTTTGCAATATTTGGTGTATTCATTTTATATATAATATATCTGTTTTTTAATTTTAAGACAAAGATATATAGGTAATGGAGCTATTTTATGGTACAAAAAAAGGTGATGTTTGTATAAATCGAGGTTTATAAACCTGAAATTATACTAGTTAGGTTTGTTTTAAGTAATTTTAAAGTGAAATAAACACTATTATGCAAGTATTAGAAGCAAATAAACCTTTTGAAATACAAGAATTAGAGTTAACGGAATGGAAACAAAGACCTGTTAAAAATAATTTTTTTGAACTGGTTTTAATTAAAAATGGTGAAGGAACACAATGCATAAACTATAACCAGTATGGCTACAAAAAAGGGAGTATTTTTTTATTACCACCCTTAAAATGCCATTCGTTTACAATAGAAAAGCCTACTAAATTTGTGTTTTTAAAGTTTACAGATTCTTTTTTTAAAAATGTAAATAGGATAAATATTGATAGAAATGAATGGTTTAAAGAGGCATCGTATATATTATCCAACTATAACCAATTGCCTGGAGACATTATAAAAAATGATGTAGACCGTAACCATTTGGAAAGTCTAATTGGTATGATTGTACAAGAATCTATGAATTACGGAAACGAATCTATAAACCTTGCAACTAGTTTAATGACCAGTGTTTTAGAGGTGTTAATACGTAATATTAAAAAGAGTACATATTTTGAGGTGCCTAAAAACAACGCTGATGACAGAATTACGAAAATGTTGACCTATATCAACGAGCATATTGATACCCCTGAACATTTAAGAGTCGACCATCTGTCCCATATTTTTTCAATGTCTTCTGCCTATGTCAGCGAATTTTTCAGGAAACAAGTAGGCATGTCGTTGCGCGAATATATTATAAAGGCCAAACTTAAATTGGTTGAAATACGTTTGTTGAATTCCGACTTTACACTAACCGAAATCGCTGATGACCTGGGTTTTACCGATGTAAGTCATCTCTCCAAAACTTTTAAGCGCTACACAGGAATTTCCGTTCGTGAGTTTAAAAATAATGGAGAATATATGCTCTTAAAACGCCATTCGTGCGCAGTATAATATAATCTTCAGAAACTGCCTATCAGTATTAAGTCTCTGGGGCACTTTGAAACTTAAAATAGTTAAGTCTTAAATTTCAGACTCTTAACCAGAGTAGGTAGCTATTGCTTTTCGGAATGTATCTGATTATTTATCAAGAGGACTGCTCTGATAAAAGTTGTTTTTATTTAATTAAAGTGACCTTAACGGCATTCATGCCTCTCATCCCTTTTTCGAGTTCAAAAGACACTTTGTCGTTTTCGTTGATTTCATCGATCAAGCCACTAACATGTGTAAAGTATTTTTCTTGGTTTTCTGAATCGATGATAAACCCGAAGCCTTTGGAGTGATCGAAGTATGATACACTTCCATTTCTGACAGGGTCAAATTCTTCCTTATCGCTTTCCAAGGTTTTTGGCACCCCTATTACAATACTCTCGGCCTCTACTTTAATTTTTTTGGATGGATCTGGAGGGGTATCGGTTAGATTACCGTTGTGATCTACATATGCAAATTCAATTCCTTTTTTACCACTTTCCTTGGCCTGCGCCTTTCGCGCTTCCATTTTCTTACGCTTTTCTTCCCGTTTTTTTAAACGCTTTTTTTCTTTTTCACTTTTATTGTACGTCTGCTGCGATTTTGCCATTCTTTTTTCTAAGCTGTTTTTAATTAATAATCCAACAAAGATATCGCTTTCCGTTGAACTTATGAAAAAGCTTACCCCTTACCTCTTAAATATAAAAGTTTTGTACGTATATTATTTTCAATTTTCTACGTTGCAATTATTAAATTAAAACATTTAACATAGTATTGTATATTACTATTAATCAATATATTATGTTTTACTTAATTATTCAGAATAAACTTCAATCGAATTGATTTCGGGAGATCCGCCTCTATTTGCACAACCCGCCGCTATATAGATCAATCCTTTATTTTTAACGGCATTTGTACCATGACGCCCTTGGTTTAAGAATGGCTTTTTTTCCCAGACATCGTTTTTTGGGTCAAAAGCATACATCTGATTATTCGCCAGTTTCTCACCTGTTTCGCCCCCCACATAATAAACTTTGTCATTCAATTGAACAGCTCCTCCCCCAGCAGACGGGGCTGGCAAGGTAGCGCTATAGGTACCCCATTTTTTAGATTTAAAATCATAATAATCTACTTCACTTTTTACGGTTGAGAAAAAAGCCGTAAAATTATCCGGTTCATGATAACTGGTATTCCGTCCGCCCAAAGCAATCAATTTGTCCCCGACAATAACAGCGCTACTATGGTCCCTGATATTTGGAGCATCATCCAAAACTGTCCAAGTTTTTTTTACGGGATCAAATACATCGAACATAGCATTGGTACCACTGGTGTGCCCGAAAGTAATACCGTTTACGATATAGATCTTATTTTTATAAACAACTACACCCGATCCTCCCCTTCTTCTGTTTTTTGGTATTTCAAAGATCTTAGCCCAAGTATTCTCTTTAGCATCAAAGGTATACACATGGGATAAGGGTTGTTCTTCGGGGTATTTTCCCGAAAGTCCACCAACAACATAGATTTTCCCATTAACGGAAACAGGTGTTAAATGGTGTATCTCTAGGGGTGTGGGAGCCATAACTTTCCATGAATTTTGTTGAATGTCGTATTTTTCGACAGGTTTAATGCCTCGTCCACCCACAAGATATAAGTCATTATCATGGGCTACAAAACCACATTCGTGACGTTTGGTGCACTCCTGTTGCGGGTCTAGCGTCTTCCATTGCCCGTAAAGCGACGTGGAAATCATAAGAAAAAACGAAAAAAAAGAAACGACTCTTAACATATACTAGTTTTGTTTGGGTTTAAAATCTTCAGCTACTTTTTCAAAAGAAGGCGGTAATTTACCGCTATTGACGATTACCTTAGGCCCTAAGCCTTGTGGAACAAAAGCCTTTTCTTTTGTCAATATAAATTTATCAAATTCAAAACCATCTTCACGCAAACTAAACATAATTTCATGGTCACCAGGGGTTTCAATATCAAGATAAATTTTCCAAGGTTCTCCGCAATGTACCGCTTCGGTGCGCTGTTTGCTTTCCCAGTGCCATTTGTGCTTACCTTCACACCATTGCATACGTTGACCGGAAGCTGGCCAGGTACCATCGAGTCCCACGTGTATACCGTTATCCTCACCTCCAGTACTAAAGGCGCGTACCCAAACATAATACCTTCCGGTATGTTTAAAATTCGCCTTATAATATAAAAGCGCCATCTTACCCGGCTCATTGCTAAAGTTTTCGCCATGAATCAATTTATCGTCATGGGTCACACGTGTATCAGGTAGAACTTCCAAGTATGCATTGTTACTACTCTCAAAAATATGCGGGGCGTCTTCATCACGGCCTACTTTAGGTAGGTTTCCTTTATGGGTCACATACCACTTGCGTTCTTCATCGTGCGTTTGTTTATAGAAATACTCGGCTTCCACAACAAGCAGTCCTTCTATTTCTTGGAAAACAATGGTACTTGAAAGTGGGGCCTCCTGTGCCCTTATTCCCTGTAGGTCTAAGGCAAATCCTAAGCCAATAAACAATGAGGATATAATATATATTCTTTTCATATAGAAGTACTTGAAACTATTTATTTAGAACATTACTCTAATACTATAGTGTATTTTTTAAATATACTTATTTGTTTGGTCTATTTAAAGTCAATTGCTGATTTTAAATTATTTGTTTTTATGTTGGTCTAAATTGTTTTAGACAAGCTTGCTTGCATAAGATATCTGGGGCTTACCCCTGATAAAGTATTGTTAAAAGGGTTATTTAAAAAATGAATGTTCATTCTTTTTTATATGTTTGTATACGAAATGATAGTGTTGACAGCATTCAACGTGGTTTTTTAAAGTGATAATATGCCTAAACTTCAGAAAAGTATTCAAAAACGTGACGCCCTAATAAGGGCTACCATTACTTTGGTCAATAACGATGGTTTTCATGCGGCCCCGATGTCTAAAATTGCCAAAATGGCCAATGTGTCGCCAGCGACCATATATCTATATTTTGAAAATAAACAAGATTTGGTCAACAAGACCTATATCGAGGTAAAGTCAACCTTTACCGCTTATGCTTTTAAGACTTATTCCCCTACACTCTCTGTTACAGAAGGTTTTGAGTTGATTTGGAAACGGATTGCCGATTTTAAACTAAAACAGTGTGAGGAAGCGATGTTTTTAGCACAATGCGATAATACCCCGATAATCGATGAACCCAGCAGGCAAGAAGGTATAAGACACCTACAGCCCTTACTCGATTTATGGAAGCGCGGGAAAGATGAAAGTGTTATCAAACCAATTTCCGATTATTTGCTTTACGCCTACGCCATAAATCCCTTATCTTTTTTAATGGTCGCACAGCAACGCGGAGAGTTTAGCATAGACAAGACACATATTGAAGCGGCATACCAAGCAGCCTGGGATGCGATAAAAGTCTAAAAGAAAATATAAATGTATAAGTACCTAAATAGATAAATAGAAATGGAATTATTAGATAAATTAAATTGGCGTTATGCTGCCAAAGCCATGAACGGTGAAAAAGTAGCACAAGATAAAGTTGACCGAATTATCGAAGCAGCGAGGCTCGCCCCTACTTCTAGTGGATTGCAACCCTTTGAAATTATGGTGGTTACCAATGAAGAGGTAAAGAAGAAAATCAAACCTGTTGCTTGGAACCAATCGGTGATAACAGATTGTTCACATCTTTTAATATTTGCAGCTTGGGATACCTATACCGCTGAACGCATCAATACAATGTTCGACTTGACAAACGATATTAGAGGCTTTAAAAATGAAGGATGGGAAAATTACCGACAAATGTTGTTGGATACATATCCGCAAAGGGATGCCGAAACGAATTTCAACCACGCAGCAAAACAGGCCTATATAGCCTTTTCCCAGGCGATAGCCGCTGCCGCTTTTGAAGGAGTAGACGCCACACCACTAGAAGGATTTGACCCGGCGGCGGTCGACGAAATTTTAGGCTTACGCGAAAAAGGGCTGCGAAGTGCGGTATTGCTACCCTTGGGATATCGAAAAGAGGAAGCGGACTGGCTCGTAAATTTGGTCAAGGTCAGAAAGAGTACTGAAGACCTCGTAACCATGATTGATTAAGATAAGACCTAATTCAAACCATAATAGTTTAGAGGAAGCCGTGGTTAAACCTATAGGGGGGCTTCGAATTGATAACAATAAATACAACTTATAATGAACAATTTTGAATATAAAAATCCGACTAAAATCATATTCGGTAAAAATAGCATCGATAAATTGGCTTCAGAAATTCCTGCCAATGCCAAGGTTTTAATGCTTTACGGAGGTGGAAGCATAAAGAAAAATGGCATTTACGATCAGGTCAAAACCGCTTTGAACGGTGTCGCGGTGCTGGAGTTTGGTGGAATTCCCGCAAACCCCGAATATGATATACTTCTAGAGGCTTTGAAGGTAATCAAAGAAGAAAATATTACTTATTTATTGGCCGTTGGTGGTGGTTCTGTCATTGATGGCACCAAGTTTTTATCGGCTGCGGCCTTATACGAAGGCGACACGCCTTGGGACATTCTTAAAATGAGCATTCGTACTGAAAGGGGAATGCCCTTCGGTACGGTACTTACGCTACCTGCGACAGGCTCTGAAATGAATTCGGGTTCGGTAATCACAAGAAAGGAAACCAAAGAAAAACTGGCCATGGGAGGTCCAGGTTTGTTTCCCGTTTTTTCAATTTTAGACCCAGCCGTGATTACTTCTATTCCTGAGCGCCAATTGGCCAATGGTATTACTGATGCTTTTACCCATGTGCTGGAACAGTATATGACCTATCCCGTTGGTGGACTCTTACAAGACCGTTTCGCTGAAAGCATTTTACAAACACTGATCGAGGTAGCTCCCAAAGTGTTGAAAGACCCTACGGACTATGAGGCTGGGGCAAACTTTATGTGGAGCTGTACCATGGCGTTAAACGGATTGATACAACAAGGTGTTCCTGGTGATTGGGCTATTCATATGATGGGCCACGAATTAACGGCGCTCTTTGGAATTGATCATGCAAGAACTTTGGCAGTTATTGCACCGAGCCACTATAAGTACAATTTTGAAGCTAAAAAGGAGAAGCTGGCCCAATATGCCGAGCGTGTTTGGAATGTAACGGAAGGCAATATCGATGATAAGGCATATGCCGCAATAGCGAAAACCGAAGCTTTTTTCAAAAGTTTGGGCATCGACACCAAATTATCCGATTATACTTCGGAATACGAGGGTACGGCCGAAAATATTGGGCAACGGTTTACCGACCGCGGATGGAAAGGTCTAGGTGAGCACAAAACCCTCACCCCTGCCGATGCGGAGAAGATTGTAAAAATGGCATACTAGCCTTATAAATTAAAAAATCAAAGTGATGAAAATATTATTTGTATTGACCTCCCATGATATATTGGGAGATACCGGTAAGAAAACCGGATTTTGGATCGAAGAGTTTGCCAATCCGTATTATACTTTATTGGATAAAGGAGCCGATATTACCTTGGCTACGCCTAAGGGAGGGGCTGCACCCATTGATCCTAGTAGTGACACACCCGATGCCAGCACAGAGGATACCGAACGGTTCAAAAAAGATGTTGTCGCTCAGGAGAAAATTAAAAATACCAAGGTGTTGACAGCAATCAACGCCAACGATTATGATGCCGTCTTCTACCCCGGTGGTCACGGACCGTTATGGGATTTGGCTAACGATCAAAATTCAATTGCGCTGATCGAAGCTTTTAATAAGCAAGAAAAACCTATTGCTTTTGTATGTCACGCCCCAGCCGCCTTAAAAGGAGTTAAAGATATAAATGGAAACCCATTGGTACAGGGTAAAAAAGTAACCGGGTTTACCAACAGTGAAGAAGCCGCTGTACAACTTACCGAGGTGGTCCCTTTCTTAGTTGAAGACATGCTCAAGGAAAATGGAGGCAGCTATTCCAAAGGATCGGATTGGGGAGCCTATGCCTTACAAGATGGAAACTTAATCACTGGACAAAACCCCGCTTCTTCTGAGTTGGTTGCCAAAAAACTTCTGGCAGCGCTGAATTGAAAAGTAATTCCGGATTATGATGGGAGAAGTGGGTGTCAAAACACCCACTTCTTCTCTTTTGTACCCTTTTTCTGGTATCGATTACATCAAAGAATTCTTGTTTATAAATTCCAAGAACTGGGGTTTATATTGTTCTGAAATCGTTATACGCTGTTTATTGATTACAATCTGGCTACGTTCGACGACCTCTATGTTTTTTAAAGAAACGATAAAAGACCGATGTACCCTCATAAAATCTGATGTTGGGAGTTCTTCCTGCAACAACTTCAAACTCATGATAGTCAAAATGGGTTTGGGGTTGTCTTTTAACCAAATTTTGATATAATCTTTCAGTCCTTCAAAATAAAGAACATCCGATAACCGAATACGAAGTTGTTTGTACTCAGATTTTACAAAAAGAAACTCTTTTTTTTTGGAAACCAAAGTTTCCGTTTTTCCTTTTACCAAGGTAAACCATTCCAAAGCTTTATTTGCGGCAGTTAAAAACTCGGCATAATCAAAAGGTTTTAACAAATAATCCAATGCCTCAACTTTAAAACCCTCGAGGGCATATTGGTCAAAAGCTGTTGTAAAAATCACCCGTGTATGCTTGGGAAGCATCTTGGAAAATTCAAGCCCTGTAAGGTCGGGCATTTGAATATCTAAAAAAAGTACATCAACAGTTTCATTATTAATAAATTGAACTGCCTCAATGGCGCTACTGCATTTTTTTCGCAACGTGAGGTAAGGCGTTTTCTTTACATAACTTTCTACCAAATTAAGTGCCATAGGTTCATCGTCTACGATCATGCAGGTGAGTTGAATAGCTTCCATATTTAAGTTTCAATTTTTAAATGTACCGTATATATCCCCTCTTTGAGCTGCTTTTGGAAGGTATGTTTGTTCGGATATAGTAATTGTAATCGTTTTTCCAAGTTTTGCAATCCGATACCTGATCCGCTTTTATCGTTGTCCTCTTTAGGGAAATTATAGTTTTCGATGTTGAAAATAACTGTTTTATCTTGACATTGCATCTCTAGCGATATCATACTTTCCGCGTTTGCGGAAACCCCGTGCTTAAAGGCATTTTCTATCAGCGATATAAACAATAATGGCGCTATTTTGATACCGGTTTCGTCAGAAGGAAAACTTGTTTCAATTTTTGTTTTGTCGCTAAGACGAAGTTTCATTAAATCGATATACTTTATCATAAAATCGATTTCTTTTGAAAGGGATACCAATTCTGTTTTTGTTTCATACAATAAGTAGCGCATGAGTTTACTTAAACTATGAATGGTCGTTTTTGCCTCTTCCGGGGAAATATCAACCAGAGAATAAATATTATTCAAAGAGTTAAAAAAGAAATGGGGCTGCAACTGGTACCTAAGGTGCTGAAGCTCCGATCGTAATTTTATATTGGCCGCCTCTTTACGTTCCGCTTCCGTTCTGGCCCATCGCTGTGTCGTTTTAATGGCGATAGAAAAAAGCAATGGCGCCATATAGGACAACATCTGTACATAAATCAGCATTTTTAAAGGAGGGCCACTTCTAGTATTATCACGTGGCCTCTTCACTAATTCCTGAAAAAAGCTTTGCTCTATTTGTTCTTTTGACAATAGAAAAACGGCAATGATCAAAAGGTTTATGACAATAAATTGAAGCGTCTTTTTTGCAAATAAAAAGCGATCTATGAATACGAAATAGTTCAAATAAAAAATGATGGCATAAAAGAACAATGGAATCCAAAAATGGGCAATAATCCTATTAATTTCCTGCTCTTGTCCGTAAGACAAGATATAGGGCAAACTAAATAAGACGAACCAGATCAGGAGGTGCGAAAAAAATATTATTTTTTTGTTTTTATGCATAACAAATTATTCATAACGGAGCGCTGTAATCGGGTCTAATGCCGATGCCTTTCGGGCAGGGTACCATCCAAAAAATATACCGGTAATAGCACAAACGGCAAACGATATAATTATGGAATACAGTGCCACACTCGTCGGCCAATGTAAGAATTTTTCAATAAAAAAGGTGGCGCTAAGGCCTAATACAACCCCTAAAATTCCTCCCGTAATACTGATTAAAATAGCTTCAATCAAAAACTGCATGAGAATATCAGACCCTTTTCCGCCGACGGCCATGCGCAAACCAATTTCTTTGGTACGTTCTTTTACCGATACATACATAATGTTCATGATGCCAATCCCTCCTATGAGCAACGAAATACTTGCCACGGCTACCAAAAGTATGGTCAACATTTCACTGGTCGAACTAAAGGTTGAAATTAATTCTTCCATAGAACGAACCGTAAAATCATCTTCTTCATTCTCCAGTAGTTTATGTTCTGAACGTAAAATATCGGTCACTTCCAAAACCGCGTCCGGCGCATCGTCTTCACTAACCGCCGAAGCCATTATTTGATTCAAATAATCTATGGCCAAAATGCGTTTTTGTACTGTGGTATAAGGGGCAATCACAACATCATCTTGATCTTGTCCAAAAGTATTTTCACCTTTTTCCTCTAAAACACCAATCACTTTAAACGGAATATTATTAAAACGAATCATTTGTCCCACGGGATCTTGCCCATCGGGAAATATATTATCTACAACGGTTTGCCCGAGAACCACTACTTTAGAAGCAGATTTTACTTCAGCATCGGTAAACATACTACCGCTTTGTAAGTCGACCACCTTAATTTGTAAATATTCCGGATTAACACCATAAATGGTACTAGGCCAGTTGTTGGCCCCGCTAATTACTTGTCCGCCTCCATTTACTACTGGAGTAACATAACTTAATAAAGTAGCTTTCTCTTTTATCAATTCATAATTTTTAAGGGTAAGTGTCTGTACGTCTCCCCCACTACCTCTTGCCGGCCCCCTGTCATCGGTGCCAGGCCTTATGGTAATCATGTTAGACCCCATACTGGAAATTGTACTTCTAATACTCTCTTTAGAGCCTTCACCAATGGCTAGCATCGCAATTACCGAAGCCACGCCTATGATGATTCCCAACATGGTAAGCAATGTTCTTAACTTATTAAGAACAATTGCTTTATAGGCTATTTTTAATAGGTTTAATATTCTCATAATCAATGGTTTTCTTGAGGCAGTTTTGCCAGTTCGTTTGATGCCGATTGTATATTTTCATTCATGTAATCTTGAATGATATTCCCATCTTTTAACACTATGGTTCTATTGCTGAACATGGCAATATCTGGCTCATGGGTTACAAATGTGATGGTAATGCCCTGCCTATTCAAATCTTGAAACAGCGACATAATTTCATACGATGTTCTTGTGTCTAAGTTTCCCGTTGCCTCATCGGCAAGAATCATCACAGGATTGTTCACCAGAGACCTGGCAATGGCAACACGTTGTTGTTGTCCCCCTGAAAGTTGTGAAGGCGTATGATGTAATCTATCCCCCAGTCCGACCATATTTAAGGCTTTGATAGCACGTTCCCTACGCTCTTCGGTAGAAACTTTACTGTTATACAAAAGTGGCAGCTCTACATTTTCTATGGCAGTGGTTCTGGCTAACAGGTTATAGGATTGAAATATAAATCCGATTTTCTCATTTCTGATGGTCGCCAAATCATTTCTACTAAGGTCCTTCATACTTACACCATCAATCTCATAAGTTCCCGAGGTTGGTTGGTCTAAACAGCCTAAAATATTAAGCATGGTACTCTTGCCTGAACCACTCGACCCCATTATGGTCACAAATTCACCTTCCCGAATCGTAAAGGAGATCCCTTTTAATGCATGAACCGTTTCAGTACCCATGGTAAACTCACGTTTTAGGTCCTCTATTTTTATGATTTCTTTGCTCATGGTCGTTATTTTTTCTTTCCTCCCGGACGTTGTGGCATAAACGGACTTTCATCTTTAGCACCTGATGATGCGGTAGTTTCCGTGTTTTCCGATTTTAAACTGTAAACCAATTTGTCATTTTCGCTAATTCCATCCAAAATTTGTACCTGTACACCGTCACTGGCACCAAGTGTTACCTCTTTTGGAGAAATAGCTCCGTTGGCCTCCAACACCCATACCTTGGTTGCACCATCTTCAGTTGGCCTTGGTCCGTCTTTCGGTCTATCTACACTAATGTTTTGTTGCTCGTTATAGGCCATCATTTCAGGAGGTGTTGGCTTAAAATTGATAGCTTTTGCTTCCACCGATAACACATTTTTTAATTCTAGCGTATAAATTGAAATAGTAGCTGTCAACCCTGGTTTTAGTTTTAAATCAGGATTATCAGCCTTGATGACTACCGTATAGGTGACAACATTTGAAGTTATCGTAGGGTCTAATCTTACTTGGGTAACCACTCCTTCGAACTCTTGACCCTGATAGGCGTCTACCGTAAAACTAACACGTTGTCCGTCTTTTACCTCACCTATATCCGCTTCATCAACATCAGCTTCTACCTGCATTTCCTTTAAGTCTTCCGCAATGGTAAAGAGTGTTGGCGTACTATAACTTGCAGCCACGGTTTGGCCTTCCTCGATAGCTCTGGAAAGCACTACCCCATTAATTGGAGAATAAATATTGGCATATCCCAAGTTTGTTTTGGCCGATTGTAAATCTGATAAGCGCTGTATCACCGTTCCTTTTGCCGTTTCGTAATTATAAACCGCATCGTCAAAATCAGATTTACTGATTACTTGGTTGTCGTACAACGTTTTTTGACGTTCGTAAATGGTTTGTAGATAATTTCGTTGACTAACAGCATTATCATACGAAGCTTGGGCCTGGATTTGAGCTGCTTTAAGATTGGTTTTATCCAATTCCGCTATCAATTGCCCTTCGGTTACCACACTGTTATAATCTACATATATTTTTTCTACAACCCCGGATACTTGTGTACCAACATCCACTTGGTTAGTTGGTTCAATAGTACCCGTTGCCGTAACCATTGTGGTTACGTTTCCTTTTTTTGCCGCAACGGTCTTTGCTTCTATGACCGCGGTGTCGTTACTGCCTATAAAGCTATATGCTACTAAAGCTAATACGATTACAGAAATACCTCCGATTATGATGTTTCTTTTATTTTTCATTTTGATTAAAGTTTAATTTCGTTTCCTTGATAGAATTGTAATAATTGATGGTATAAAATGTTTAAATATTTTGCCTGTAAATAATTCTGTTGTGCGTTGGTGTACGTGTTTTGGCTGATTACCAAATCTGTCGTGCTTAAGTCTCCCAGTTCATACTTTTTCTGGGCTAGGTTGTAAGACTGCTCCGCTGCATCTTCAGAAGCCTCCGCCGCTACCAATTGTTCTTGTGAGGACAATGCGTTTTGGTATGCCGTTTCTACTTTTTTGATAACTTCCTTTTCAACAGTTTGCTTTTGTATCTCAGCCTTTTCAATATTTATGGATGCCGTCTGAACAGCGGCCTTGGTCTGATTTCTATTAAATATTGGAATCGTCAAGCTTAGCCCCAACCTTTGGTTGAAATTGAGATCTAATTGGTCTGAGAAGTCGCTATCGTTAATACTGGTGTAACCGGAACCTAAACTCCCGGTTAGGGCGAGTGTAGGTAAATATCCTCCTTTGGCAATATCTAGTTCTTTTTCGTTTATTAAGATATTGGTCTTGCTGGCTTCAACCTCCGGTAGATACGCCAAGGCATTGGTGTAGATTGCCTCTTTGTTGAGTTCAAGATTTATCAAATCCATATTTTCATCGATGGTTTCGATTTCCAAGGTTTCCAAAGGCGATAATTCTAACAATTGCTTTAAGGTGATGATATTCTGTTCATAATCATTTTTAGCGGCAATGACGTTGTATTTATTGGTTGCGGCCTGACTTTGGGCTTCTGTATAATCGCTCAAAGCAATAGACCCGGCATCAAGTCTAGATTTAGCTCGCAGCACCTCTTTTTCCGAGGCCTTCAAGTTATTTTCCGCTATGGCAATTCCCTCTTTGCTAAAAAGTGCTTGTAAATAGGTTTCCAAAATGCTGATAACGATACTGTTTTTAGCTTCCTCTGCCAATAATCCGCTTTGCTCAAGCAACAATTTGTTCTGTTTGATTTGATTGTTTACCTGGCTTCCTTGGAAGAGCGTCATCGAACTGTTGATGCCTAGATTAGTACTGTGAATTTGGTCGGAAACATAATCACTGGTAATTGGGTCAATAGAAGTACCGCTTGAAAAAGTCTGTGAGGCACTACCGAATAAGTTAGGCAACCTTGCTGATTTTGCCTTGTTATAATCCACTTCGGAAATGCTCGTATTCAAATCGGCATCTTTTACAGTGATATTGTTTTCAATGGCGTACGAAATACAATCTTCTAGCGACCATAATTTTGATGTCGCATTGGTCTCGACTTCTTGGGCAAAAGCCATTTCTACAAATAGAATGCTTGCTATGATAAGATATAGTTTCATTTAATCGGTGTTTTTAATTAACACCTCAAAAGTGGAATTTTATGTCTTTATACTAAAAGGGAATAGAAGTTCTGCCAAATTGACTATACCAAAAGTCAAATTCTATCGATGGATGATTATAAGTTTTGGGAAAAGATCAATCATTATTTCACATAACGGGTCACTCCAATTTATAAGGTCGGATGCTGAAGTAAGTATTCCTTCCTTTTTTTAAGACCACTTTAGAATTAGAAAATTTTTCGGCAAGATGCACAACTTTTCAAATGCAGTGTTCGAAAACCCATATAGCAATGAACACTTCCGATGGTCTGGTAAATTATACGGAATTTGGATACCTTTGCAGCTTTTAAAATAGCTCAAAATGCGCATAAAAAACATTTACGTTCTCATCGTACTTGCTTGTTTTTACCAATATTCAAATAGCCAATTGGTCAATATAGAGTCAAAACGTATGCAACGTGATTCAGTGCGTTTTGCCTTGAAAAGTGATTTGTTATTCGATTATACGGACAATAATGGCAGTTACATTTTGCAAGTCGGATCTAATTTGACGACGCAGCTCAAATCAAAAGATCTTAAAAAGATTTATTTTTTTATCGGCAACTATAACCTTATCAGAAGTAAGGATGAAGATTTCCAAAATTCTTGGTTTCTTCATTTCCGCTATAATCAAAAGCTATCGAACCTCTTTCGATTGGAAGCTTTTTTACAAAACCAGAACAATACCCTGTTAACAATTACGAGCAGGAATTTGATTGGAGCCGGTATCCGTTTGAAATTGATATCCAAAGAAAATACCAAGGCATATTTTGGTAATGCCTATATGTATGAAATAGAAAAAACAGACGATCCATATCAACAATTCTATAATCATAGAAATAGTAGTTATTTATCGATAACCCATGCATTGGAACAGGTTAGACTTGATTTTACGGGCACCGTATATTTTCAACCTTTGTATCGCTATATTGGCAATCATAGGATTCTATGCCAATTGAAGGCTGAAATGCCATTGACCAAGGTGTTAAGTGTTTCGGCACTTTACAATTACTTTTATAGTAGTTTCTCACCCGATTCAGAGAATGATCGTTCATCAAATATAAGTCTAGGCCTTACTTTCACCTTGTAAAAAGCTGGTAAAACTGGTAATTACCAGTATTGAAAAAGTGACTTCCAATCGCCGGAGGCTTGCACAAATAGCCTAGCATTTTGCTAGCGGAACTTCGAATGCGAGTTCATACCGTGATTTTTGATTTCTAGCCACATTTCTACGCAATACCGTTATTTTATCGACCAAGAATTGATGTTCATAGGTTATATCTTTAAAATAATTCCAGCTATGGGAATATTGACTAGCGCTATCACTACGGGCTATAGTGATATGTGGTTCCCGCAATACTTGAGCTAATTTTTTGGGTATATGGAAACGTTGACGTAAAACAGTTGTCAGTAACCGTTGAACGCTTATAATTTTCTCTTTCTCGGTTTTTAGGTATACTAGGCCGTTTTTTTGAAACCCATGAAACCCCCATACGCCCATTTCGAAACCTTTTATTTGGTTCAAATACAAATCGAACTCCCGCTTTAAAATAGATTCACGCGATTCGAGTAGATTGAAATGGCAGAGACTTACATGCGCTTTTGATTGAATGTATCGTGCTCGACCGAACCTTTCATGATATAATCTTTTAAAAAAGGAGACATTGTTAGATATGGCTTCCGAAGGGCTCACAACTACCAAGTATTCGTTAATGTCATTGTCAAATTCAAAAAGCACGATGTTATCGTTTTAAAAGACCTTGATCAAGCGTTTCTGACCAAGGTCTTTTGCATACTAAAAAGATACTATATTTTACCGTGCAATACAATAGGTAGATTGCATAGAATATAGGCCACCCTCAATGTTAATCTCCTGAAAGACGAACCCTAATCGTGGTTTTTCTATCGTTCATAATATACGCCGGAATTCGTAGTTCAATCCGTTTTAGATTTTCGATTTGTCTGTCTAATTCCAATGGTGCGGGGTCTAAGGAAACTACAGATGCCGATATTTCAGGATGGGACAAATTTTCCAATTTTAATTGTTTGCCATCCTGACGTAAAATTGCCCCTCCTTTGACCAGCTCTACATCCGCAACCGTAAGTAGCTGCCAAGTCACCAGCCGCGTAGAGTCGGAAGCCTCTAAAGTGTCTTCAATAAGCAACGATGTAGGACTGTCTTTTACAAATCTACGGCGTGCACTTTTTAATTGTCCTTCAAATGCGGCACTCAGATCAATGGTGGCTTCTGGTTGACTTCCCTCTTTAAAATCGGTAATTACGGCTTTGCCATCAACCACATGATGTTGGTCGTTTATGGTCAATGTACTATGCCCGAAATTGTTTTTGGTTAGAAGCGTCCAACGCTCACACTCCTGACATCTGTCCCAAAGATTAAAGCCGGTCTTTTCAAGATCGTGGTACCGTTGGTTACCTGTATCGATGGACCAACGCACCCCGTTGAGCTCGAATATGAAAGAACCGCCATCCATGTTACCATGATTAACCGTTCCCCTTCCCCCTTTACCTCCAAAATAGTATTGGTGGGGATCGTTAGCTTCCGGCCTGAAAATTACAATCGGATTATCGCCTTCGCCTTTCCAGACCAATGGGGTTTCTTGATCTTCCTTTTCTTTATACTGGGACACCCATACCAATCCGGCACCGGCATTTCTCGCTAATTTACCCATACCTGCGGCGGGTGCTAAAAAACGATCTTCTTCAAAATAGGCTTTATTTCCTGTTTTAGAGGCGAACCAAGCCAAAGTAATATCGCCCTGTGCACTACGTTTATCGCCGCAATCGGCAAAATTATAATACCAACCCGAGGGGGCGTTGCTGAGTACCTTGAAATCGGCGCTTTCCTTTAAGGCCGGAAATTCGGCCAATCCGAAATCCGTTCCAAATGCACTTTCGAACATGGCGGCGGTGAAGACGGTAAAAGAGGTGCCATACGACCAATAGGTAGCACCTTCTGGATAAACACCATCGGGACCATATGAAACTAGGGCCTGAGGCATACTATCTAAAGCCCTACCGATAGTTTTTACAGCCAATTCCGGATTTTTATCAGCTGTGACAATGGAAGCCGCTACCATACCACCATGGCATACTTGATTCCAATTATTGTTACCACCTACCCAACCGGTATTGCCTTTTTCGTTATAGCTGGGCTTGATTCCTTTTTCTATTAGCGCTGTTTTAGCTAGTTCGATGGTACTTGAAGGCAGTGCCTCACCGGCCCAATCAATACCAAAGGCCACGGCCATTGCCATTTCCGCTACATCAAGGTAATGTGAGGGGTTCCAATCGGTGAAATTGCATACCGCTTTCAATTCTTCATCGATTCTTTTTAAAATGATGGGGTCTTTTTCGATGCGATAGACCATCCCTAACATATTCATACGATATAACATTTCCCGTGAGACATGAAGCAATCGTCGACCTTCCAACGCTCTAACCAACAACGGCTCTTTTTGAATTTCAACGGCATTGGCCCGTATCGCCTTGTACAGATTCTGAACCACGGGATCTGATTTCAGTTTCTTTTTAAGGTTTTTTTCGATTTTTGGGTTCAATACGAGTTTTGGACCTGCCTTTTTTAATTTTTTCTGCAGGTACGGTACACTTATCGGATTTTGCAGTTTGGGCACTATTTGTTTAGTCTCCTCTTGTGCCTGGGAAATGTTAACGGTTAATAAACCTAATAGTGGTAGTGACAATAAGAATCGTTGGGCCTTTTTGAAAAGCATGGTATAAGAGTTTAAAAATTAATAGGTATGTTACAAATTTCAAAAAACAAAGCCATCGTATAAGGATGGCTTCGTCTTTTTAAATGATACCTCAGTTACCAACCAGGATTTTGGCCCAGGTCGGGGTTTTGAGAAATTTCGGAAAGTGGAATAGGCCACAAATAATGTTTGTTTTCATCAAACTGGGGACTAGCCCAATCTGATCCACCATAAGGATCAATATAGGTTTTTCCAGATTCTGGATCAACCGCTGTAATTACTGTAGCACCTTCGTATCGTGCTTCTGCCGCGGCATCCCATAATAAACCATAATCTTTCTTCGCTAATTTCGAACCTTGTTTCCAACGTCTAAGATCATCGTAACGGAAACCTTCCATAAACAATTCAACACGACGTTCCCTTCTGATCTCAATTAGTAATGGCGAAACACCATCACCCGTATATCTTGGATCCACAGGAACATTGGTGATATCAAGATGTGGCATGGCTACCCGGTCGCGCAGCGCATTGATGGTCATATCCAAAATATCTTGCGTAATGGTTCCCAATTCAGCCGTAGCTTCTGCATAATTTAACAGTGCTTCGCCCAAACGTAAGGTAATTGCGGGTGTCCATGAAGTGTTATACGACCGATAAGCCGCAGCAACATCATAAACCTTTATAATCTGATAGCCCGTTGCACTTTTTTCTCCACCTACCATACCGGTAACTCGTGGATACGTAAAGTCACCGCTATTACCAAAGTTATAAAACTCCCGATCTTCAGGGTGTAAAATCGTTTGTCGTAACCGAGGATCTCTGTTTACAAAAACATCTTCAATGGTGGCATCTCCGGCATACTGATCAGAAAGTGTTATGGGGTCACCATCAATACACAAGTAGTCTTCCACCAT
Source organism: uncultured Kriegella sp. (assembly GCF_963975415.1). Classification (NCBI taxonomy): domain Bacteria; kingdom Pseudomonadati; phylum Bacteroidota; class Flavobacteriia; order Flavobacteriales; family Flavobacteriaceae; genus Kriegella; species uncultured Kriegella sp. Next base: position 117,747 of record NZ_CAXBGN010000001.1, on the reverse strand, counting down.
GCTTTTGGTCGCACCACCATTATAACCTCTCCAATATGACATAACATGATTCGTGTATTGTCCTGGATCATATTTTCTCCAAAGTATAACTTCTGGGTTGCCATCAAGGTCTAATTGACGGTGAAAAGCGTTATAATCGTGTTGGGGATCACCGGTACTATACAATGAATATGGACCATTATCTATAAGCTCTTTGGCCGCATTTGCCGCTTCCGTTAACCACATGTCACTATTACTGCCACCATGGTATTTTTGCCACGTGCCTTCAAAAAGACAAATTCTTGACTTCACCAATAAGGCGGCCCAACGATTCAATCGGCCATGGTTACCACCATCGCCCCATGATTCAGGAATGTTTGCTACAGCAAAGTTTAAATCTGCCAGAACGTTGGCCATCACTTCATCTCTAGGCGTTCTCGCACTAAAAAGTGCTTCTGAATCAGTAGAAAGTTCTTCATCCAACCAGGTAATATCACCGAATTTTGATACTTTATCATAGTAGAACCACCCTCTAAATAGACGTGCTTCAGCGCGATATTTGTTTTTAATTTCTTCGGAAACATTGGCAAGGTCATAGTTTTTCAACCCAATATTTAAGGAGCGGACAAAATTCCAACCTTTATAACCATACCATTGGGCACCATCCGGCACTACATGAATACCCGCACGTAAAGAACGATATCGGTCATGTCTGCTGTGCTGCGCCACAATGTTATCGGAGGCTTCGTCTAGATACCAAATGCCATATTTGTGACTATCAAATGAGTCGTCATGACCCATCATAATGGGAACGTTATCATCATTTCTGGCCAAGTCATAAAAGTTGTTGTTATACACCTGTAGGTCACTTTCGGTAGCCCAAAAGGTAGCATCACTGACGCTGTCAAGCGGTACCCTTTCTAAAAAGTCATCGTTGCAACCGAACAAAAAGAGTATCGCCGCAAACCACATTATATTTTTAAATCTATATGTTTTCATAGTAATATATTTTCTTTTGATTAAAACGATACATTGACTCCAAAAGTCATAATTCGTTGTAAATAATATTCTTGGGTCACTGTAAATACCGATTCTGGATCAAGCGGTTTATGCATTTTAGTTGATTCCCATAAGTTCTGTCCTGCCAAATATAATTGCAATTTGCTCATCCCGAGTTTGTCAAGTAAGGTAGATGGCAAATCATAACTTAAGGTGATATTCTTAAGACGTATGTAAGATGCATCTTGAACGTAACGTGATTGGGGTAGAATATTACGCTTATCCGAAGTACCGATCAAAGGCTTTGCAAAATATGCATTCGGGTTATCGGGACTCCATGATTCCGATAGATAATACTTTTCAACAAGATTCGCATTGTTAGGATAAAAGGCATTCCAGTTTCCGTTGCTCGGAAGGTAATCCCTAAATACTCCCTGAAAGAACATGTTCAATGTCCAATTTTTATAACTGACTTCTGGGTTGATTCCAAAGGAGTAGCGCGCGGTCGTATTACCAATTATTTTACGATCTCCCGGATCATCAAGCGTAGAACTACCGCTATCTATTTTGCCGTCGCCATTCAAATCGGCATATTGAATATCACCGGCCGACCAGTTGTTACCAATGGGCGATTGATCCGGTGCTGCTGCCACTTCGGCATCAGTTTGAAAAATACCAACCGTTTCATAACCCCAGATTTCTCCAACTTGTTGGCCCACATAATATTCTGAAAGCGCGCCTGATGGGTTGTCGTATTTAGTGATTTCAGATTGATTATCGGAAAGTGCCAAGTTTAGACCCCATCTTCCATAATCACCAAAGGTGTCGCGCCAATTGACGGATAGTTCCCAACCTTTTGTACGCAAATCAGCGGCATTACTAGCCGGTGCACTGGTACCCAAAAGACCCGGGTAATCTATAGACATTAACATGTCTTTCGTGTCGCGGGTAAAATAATCCGCCGAAATGGCCAATTTATTCTTGAAAAAAGCTAAATCAATACCAACGTTTTTAGATTCTACCGTTTCCCAAGTTAAACTAGGGCTTACCAAACCTCCTGGGCTAACATAGGGTGTTCTGCCCGAGCCTAAAATAAAAGGAGAGGTGTTTGATCCCAAACTTGTTATATAAGGATAATTTCCATATTCCTCTTCTACGGATTGATTCCCCAAAGAACCCCAAGATCCACGAATCTTAAATTGATCTAACCAGCCCGTAGCTCCTTGCATAAAAGGCTCTTCCGATATGTTCCAACCTGCAGAGAATGAAGGGAAGAATCCGAAGCGATCATCGGAAGGGAAACGCGAAGTACCATCATAACGGCCATTCGCTTCAAATAAATACCGGTCTTTATAAATATAGTTGAAACGATAGAAAGCACCTCTTAATGAGAAAGCCGATTCGTTGCCACCTGTGGTTTGCGCTCCGGTAGTCGCGCTGATGTTATTGATCAAAGGTGTTATCAAGGTTTGTGCACGGGCAGAGAAATATCTGTTATGACCCCATTCTTGGTTAAAACCGATCATGGCTTTTACTAAATGATCTTTCTCCGTACGATCAGCATTAAACTCATACTCGGCAAAGGCATTAAAAACATAATATTCGTTGCGGTTATTGGACTCTTGTATAAAGTCATTTCCACTTAGACCGTTGGTGATAATGGGATCAGCATTTAAGTCTGTATCGATTACCTCAATTTTACTAGCAACGTCTTTGTCATTTCTATTAACGGAATTGTACGAAAATTCACTTCTAATTTTTAACCCAGTTACAGGTTCGATCGTAGCACCTTGGGTCAACCAAAGATCACCGACAACAAAGGTATCTCGCCCACCATCTTCCAAATACGGTAAAAAGATGTTGCTGCTAAAGTACTTGCCAATGTATTGCTCATAGTCCGCACGGTCTCCCGGGGTCTGATAATACGGCAAATCAGGAAATTCTACGGGCGTAATGGGTAAAACCCTCGCCACGGAATTAATATTCACATCCCAATTATAAAAGTGTGGTTTATCACTATTTTGATTGTTATAAACAATCTTCGAATCAAGATTCAACCAATCATTCACTTGGAAGTCCATCTTCATCAAGATATTGTAACGGTTGTATTTCTCGTTTTTTTCGCTGTTGTTGATATACCCATCTTTTTTCAGATACCCGAAAGAAGCGTAATACGAAGCCTTTTCATTAGCTCCACTTATGCTAAAATCATAGGTTTGCTGTGGTGCGAAATCGGCAATGGCTCGATTGTTATAATCGTTATTACCGTAATATCTAAGATTTCCGTTTACAACATCCCATTCGTTCTCCAAGGTCGGGTTGTTAACGTACCTCAGTGTTCCCGCTACAAATTCGTCATCGTATCTGGGTTGACCACTGGTGTTGATTGTAGCCCTGTTAATATAATTGACGAGGTCATAAGGGTTGGTTACCGGATCGATATGAAATATCGGCTTGGCATACGATTGTTGGGTACTAAAGTTAATACTGGTTTTTCCGATTCTCCCTTTTTTAGTTTCTACCAAAATAACCCCGAAAGCTCCCCTTGCACCATAAACTGCTGCTGCAGAAGCATCTTTAAGTACGGAAATACTTTTAATGTCGTTCGGATTGATTCGTTCCAAATCCATCGGTACCCCATCGACCAAGATTAGGGGGCTACCGCCATTGATTGAGGTAAATCCACGAATGTTGAACTCAGCATTATCTGTTGGATCACCGTTTCGTATCGAAATATTTAGATTGGGTATAACCCCCTGTAATCCTTGTCCTGCCGAAGTAATGGGCCTGTTCTCGAGACGCTCTGCGTCGGCAATACCCACTGAACCTGTCAAGTTCTTCTTTTTCTGGGTACCATAACCGACCACTACTACTTCGTCTAGTTTGGCTGCGTCAATAGCAAGACTTGCGTTCACCGTCGATTGTCCCCCAACAGCAACTTCTGTTGTGGTATACCCGATATAGCTAAATACCAATGTGGCATCGGAAGCAACTTCTATAGAATAGTTACCGTCAAAATCGGTGACGGAACCTATTGATGTTCCTTTTACGACCACACTGGCTCCCGGGAGCGGAATACCATCTTCATCGGTGACCGTACCATTTACAATCGATTGTATTTTTTCGTTAAGAGCATTTGGCTCGTTTAATTTTGCATGGGCTGCCGTTGGTGGCATGCCCATAGAAAACAGCATAACGGGCAATAAGAAGCCCGTCGCCTTTGGCATCAGTTTTTGTAAGCGATTTTTCATCATAATAAATTAAGTTAGTTTAAAAAAAATAGTTGAGGTACTCTGGTTGTAATCGTAGTTCAATTTGTTAAAGAAAACTCCTTAAATTCTTAAAACAGGAAAATATCATATTAATAAATAAGCGGTGTAATTTTAAACACCTCTTAATTTATCTTTACAATTGATATTATTTCCCCATAAAAACAACGCAAAAATTATGCATTAACAAATTTTTAACCTTTCGAAGATAGTTATAGATTTCAAATAAAAAAACAAAATATTCTTTTTTTTCTATTTAATCTTGGCCGTTTTACGACCTGTAAAATCCACTATTCCACCATAAATTATGGGGCTTATCGATAAAATGTTATGGTTACACTTAAATTATCTTTTTATTCCGGTTTGTGAGGATATTCTTATCCCTTTATCCCAAAAAAAGAATATTGTTATGGATTAGATATGTTTTATTGAAGTGAAATGGACTGGTGTTCGCTTATATTTTCCTTCATTATTTCAGAAAAAATTTGGAAAGATTTGATTCGCTCATCAGGGTTATAGATATGGGAAACAGCCATAATTTCATTAACCCCTGTTTCTTGTAAAAAAGACACCGTTTTTTGACGTACCGTTTCTTTACTTCCTACAAAGGCATATTTTAGCATTCGTTGAAAAGCAGGTTCTTTAGAAATTTGTCGTAGTTGTGGCGTCATATCGATGGGAGCCTTAAGATAATCTAATTTACCGGTCATCACCCCCAACATCAAACGGAGCATAGAAGTCGATATGCGCTCGGCTTCAACATCAGTATCGGCTGCAATTACGTTGATACAACCCATGGTATAAGGAGCTTCTAAATATGTAGAAGGCTCAAAATTGTTATAATAAATATTCAAAGCCTCAAATAAATGGGTAGGTGCAAAATGACTTGCGAAAACATAAGGGAGTCCTTTTCTGGCTGCCAAGTGCGCACTATCAGTACTTGATCCTAATATGTATATCGGTACGTCTACGCCCTCTGCAACCGTAGCCCTGACTTTGGCGTTTCGATTTTCATGGGAAAAATATTGTTGAATTTTCCCAACTTCTTCTGGAAAGTCGTATACGGCCTGCATTCGATCTGGCCGAATTGCCTGTGCCGTGAGTTGATCGGTCCCCGGGGCTCTTCCCAAACCCAAATCAATACGCTTAGGGTATAAGGATCCAAGTGTTCCGAATTGCTCGGCGATGAGCAAGGGCGAATGGTTGGGCAACATAATACCTCCCGATCCTACACGTATACTTCGAGTACCTCCTGCAATATAGCCCATCAATACAGAGGTAGCTGAGCTAGCAATACTAACCATATTGTGATGCTCTGCCAACCAAAACCGAGAATACCCCATTTCTTCAGCCTTCTGCGCCAAATTAAGGCTATCTCTATAGACATCGGTTAGTTTGGCCCCCTCTCCCACTGTGGCTAACTCTAATATGGAATATGGAATTTTTGTATGTTGTTTCGTCATAAGTATGCCCAATTAATTGGAATGACCATTTGGTCGTAAAATGTATTAAAATCTTAATGAAGGCACTACTAAAAAAATCAAAAATTTTGCCCGATAAATAAGTGTTCACTACTTTTTCGAAATTTCAGAGACGTTTCCGCGATAACGTATAGGAAATCGCTGTGAACTAGTAATGTTGACTGTACTTGATAAGTTCGGCATTAGAGTTGCCCGAACTGTAAAGCTTTCTATCTTTCTGTTTATCTTGAAGCTTATTTCGTAACGCTTTGTTTGTTCGTCTTGCTTGATTTCATAATCTTCAGGCACACCTTCGAACTGTATATTGCCACCGTCGCTATCATACCCACCGCCCATTTGTCGTTCACCAAAATAGGGTAAATAGGCTGATACGCTGTCACCTTCTACACGCAAATAATTCGAATTTCCTATTAAGTTGATATGACCTGCGTTGTTTCCAGGGCCCAACAAGCCTGAATTGATAACGTTGTTCATACTAGTAGTACCCATCGGGGAGGCCCAATCGCTTACAATCTCAAATGATTTCGTGGCGACTAAATCATCTAATTGTCGACTTTGCGCCCGAGCTACTGTCTTGTTTGAATGTGACCCACAGGCTAAAAACACCATGGTCATAAACAATAGCAATACGTTTGTTTTCATCATCATTTATTTTTTAATTACCTTTAAGTTAAACATATTCCCAATAACGGCTTTTTAAAATTTTACTAAAGTTTATAAGCCATCTTTTACCAGTATAGGAATAAAGAGAATTTGTTTTGATGTATAGACTAGTAGAAGAAAGTGTTTATTTCAAACATCCGAACAGACCATAAAACCATTCAGACCTTTACATTTCTTACTATAGTCCAATAAGTTTGCAGGTATTCGCTATTTTTGACACTTAACACAATGAAATAATTCGATGTACCATACCATAACAAGATTCGTAATTGCACTGTTTTTTATAGTTGCACCATTTACAGGCGAGGCCCAAAAGAAATTTGGAGGGCTTGCGCTTTATACGGTTCGTGATGATATGGGAACCAATGTCAGGGCTACATTACAAGCCGTATCGGAGGCAAATTATAAGAATATTGAAGCCGCTGGGTATGCAGATGGCAAGTTTTATGATATGGCTCCTTCAGATTTCAAAAAACTGCTGAAAGAACTAGATCTTCGACCAATAAGTTCTCATCAAGCTACGGTTACTTTGGCTAATGCTGACGCCATGATTGCTGATGTTAAAGCCGCTGGATTTAAGTATTTTGTTATTCCGATACCCCCAATGGGACTTTTCAAGTATGATCAAGCCAGTCAATCTATGGGCATGACGGGTGGCGCTGCCAATTTGGCCAACATAATTAATAGTATTGGAAAAAAGTGTAAAGCGGCAGGTTTGAAATTACTATATCATAATCATGATTTTGAATTTAAAAAAGACAAAGAGGGTATTGTACCGATTGACTATTTGTTGGAGCACACAGACCCTAAATTTGTCAATTTTCAAATGGATCTCTACTGGGTAACCAAAGCTGGCGCAGATCCCGTAAAGTATTTTGAAAAATACCCGGGCCGTTTTAAGATATGGCACGTAAAAGATATGGATGATCAAGGCCGATTTGCTCCTGTTGGCAACGGAAACATTGACTTTAAAAGAATTTTATCCCACAAAAAACTGTCGGGAATGAAATATTATATGGTCGAACAAGACAAAACTTTTACGATGCAGCCATTAGAGGCAATTGAAGTTAGCCACAAGGCATTGGGTAAAATTGGCTTCAACTAATATTCATGAAAGCCCTCAGATATTTAATTATACATTTTTGGTCTCTTGCTTCAATTTGTATGTTTTTTCCGTAATACTTCGAATAATCGTATCGATTTCCTCTGCCGACGAAAGCATACTTGCCAAAAGTATTTTTTTTTCTTCTTCCGTTAGTTCCTCAGTTCTGATCAAGTCGATAATCCACATTAATCGAGCAACGGGAGCCCGAACGGAATGAGATTGCTCCCATGCAATTTCCTTAAGGCGTCTATTTTGTTCTTCGACCGTTTCAATATAATTTAATTTTTCGGTGATATCACTTAAAACTCCTATCATTCTTACAATTTCCCCTTTTTTATCCCGAACGGCATAAGCCATTTCCTCAACATAGGCATACATGCCGTTCTTTTTCATAAAACGATAATTGATGGCCCACCGTTTTGCCTTTGGATTTTTAGAAAACACCAAAAATTCACTTCGGTTATGTAAAAGGTCATCTGGATGTATAAATGCAGTCCACTTCGAAATTGAATACGATTGCCCATTCACTTCGTGACCGAACAGTCGAGTAAAGCTATGCCCACATTTAAAGTCATCTTTCTTCAAATCCCAATCATATATGGCATCATTTGTGGCTAAATTTACATAGTTGAACAATTCGCTATTTGAAGATAGCTTTTTATTATTTCTATGATTTTCTAGGATGATACCAATGAGTGAAGCCAGCCTTTCAAAAATTCTCAATTCCTTTTTAGTGGGTTTACGTATGGTTAGATAATAATTGGCAAAAGTCGCAATAACTTCCTTTTTTGAATTCAATATCGGTTGTGACCAACAAGCCCTAAGCCCAAAAGGAAGTGCTACATTCTTGGTATCTTCCCATAATGGGTCTGTGGCTATATCTTCAACTATAATTCGTTTTTTAAGAAAAGCAGCTGTACCACAAGAGCCAACCTTGGGGCCAATAGGCAGTCCATTTACAAGGTTAATGTAGGCTTTGGGTAATCCTGGCGAAGCTAAATTTCTTAACCTTCCATTGTCAACTATTAAAATGGAGGCTTTTAAATCAGGGAAAATCTTTTCAATACCTTCAACATACTTATTAAAAACACCCATGGTATTGGGCATAGTTTCCATAGCATGGGCCATTATCTCATTTTCCAAATGCTCTAACCGAAAAACTTTCTCTTCTTCCTTAGTGGTTCCCTTTTTTTCTTTTGCCAAACAACTTAATAGTTCAGTGTCGGCCAATGCTGAAAACGTCCACTCCAACACCACAGTTGTGCCATTTTGAAGTATATGTCTACAAACACATTTCGCATCTCCATTACCACTCCCCATTACCTCCTCCAATATATCTCGAGCATTCTCTCGGTCATCAATATGAATCGTTTCGATAAAAATATTGGCCGATAATTGCATTTTAAATTCCCCACCAATGATGTTTGCCCAAGAAACAAACCCTCGATTATCTATAAAGAAAACAATATCCGAAGACCTATTAAGAATGCGTTTGCAAACTTCAACAGCTTTATCAGTATCCGTCATATTCATTTTAATACAAATAATTCGTATTATAGGGGAAATTAGGGAGTATACCATAAAGATAGGAAAATTGTATCAAAGAATGTATGTCATACAGCACAAAAAAGACAATATTATATTTGTTTCTGTCAAAAAAGTATTACAATATTCATGTGAGATAATTTTTTGCGTCCATTGCCATGTTATTAAAACCGTAAGAATAAAACGGGTTAATAATTTATCTTTTTTATGGTTTTATATGTTTTATGAAAGAAGAAAAGCATTTACATTTTAAGATCCATAAACCCTTTGGGATGCTCAGTCAATTGAAATCTAACGACCCCAAAGAGGTTCGAAATAAAAGGTTTCTAAATGAGCTCTTCGATTTTCCGAAGGGCAGCATGCCCATAGGGCGACTTGATGAGAAATCGGAAGGCCTACTTCTGATAACGAGCGACGGAAAATTAAGTGATACCGTAAATAGATCTGGCGTTGAAAAGGAATATTATGCACAACTCGATGGCGTAATTACCAAAAACGCCATTGAAAAATTGCAAGGAGGAGTCGAAATCGGATTTTCTGGTAAAAAATATCGGACAAAGCCGTGTATTGTTAAACCGCTTTTGAAAAATCCGGCGTTTACCGCAGCAAATAAAAAATTACGGATCGGCAAACATCGACCCAGTTCTTGGATCAGTATAACCCTTACCGAGGGTAAGTTTCGACAAGTACGTAAAATGACCGCAGCGGTGGGATTTCCTACGTTGCGTTTAGTTCGAACAAGAATAGGCAGCATCTACTTGAATGACTTGCGCCCTGGTATTGTTGTGCCATTGGATATGTCTGGAGAAAATTTATAATAAAAAAATAGCCCAACGTTCCGTTGAGCTATTCCTATCTATTTTGACCAACAAGTAGCGGTCCTATTATTTTATAGCGACGAGTTCTAAATCAAAAGTCAAGTCGTGCCCGGCCAAAGGATGGTTGGCATCAATAACAATATGATCATCGTTTACTTCGGCAACCCGTAGTTCACGTTCTGTTCCATCTGCATTTTTTGCAACGAGCCCCATACCTACTTCAGGTTGAATAGTGTCTGGCAACTCTTCCTTATTTACTTTTTGAAACAATTCTTTTTGAACTTCGCCGTATGCCTCTGTCTTAGGTATGACCACGGTCTTTTTTTCGTTCACTTCCATATCTACCAAACCCTTTTCAAAACCTGGAATCAAACCACCTTGACCCAAAGTTACTTCAAGGGGCTCTCTGTCTACAGAACTATCGAAGATTTGACCATTATTCAGTTTTCCTGTGTAATGAACCTTTACCGTATCATTCTCCTTCACTTTACTCATAAATCTAATTTTACTGATTTTACCTTAATAAATGACAGCAAAGGTACGGGCTATCAAATGGTTGAACGAAAATTAAAGGAAAAATTATGATATTTCTTTAATTTCATAAAGTTCAATGGGGGAATCGAACTTGAAAGCTGTTGCAAGAATTGATCGGTAAGCCAGGGCAAAACGAAATAGGTACGTGTTAAGGTAGATCTTAATGCGATACTAACAGAAGAATGGAATTATTCTGGTACTGTTGCCGCGACCAAAACCCACATTTGCTTATCGGTCTCTTTCTTCCAATAGCCGAAATCATTACTTTCTTTAAGTACTAAAAACCCGGCTTTTACCAAATCTTCTTTCACATAATCGGCTGATAAGGTATGGGCTGCCGTTTGTTCTGCTCTAGTTTTACCAATTTTATGTGCTTTTAATTTTTCCAAAATCAATAAACGGCCATCAGGTTTTAAGGCGGCTTTAATATGCCCCAGTATTTTTATATAATCTTCCATTTCATGATATGTATCCATTACAATCACGGCATCAAGTGAACCTTTTGGTAATTTCGGATTATCGGCATCTCCAAGAACCACTTCGATATTAGTCACATTTCGATCGCTAATGTGTTTTTTCAACTCCGTAAGCCGGTACTCGACAATATCAACAGCATAAATTTTCCTGAGGCCCCCACTTTTTTTGAAAGATGAAAGCTAAAATATCCCTCATGACATCCAATATCGGCAACTTGATCGCCATTTTCTATTGCTGCCAATTTTATTAACTCAGGGACCTTCATCCAAAGATCGCGTTCTTCCCAGTCTTGTTCATTGTACTGTGAAAATGCAATCAAGAAATTCAAAGTAAATAGCAATACCGATAAGCCTATTGATTTATATTTCATACCTCTAAGATAATATCATTCAAATTATGATTTTGTTAATTTTACAGTGTATTTTCATAATTGTAGCCATTAAAACACTGATATTATCAAACATTTGGTACTTTTCTAATGGAATATTGACCATTTCAATTTCGGGAAATACCTATATTTAGCGCACATTTTAGAACATATATAATTGGAGTAAAAACTAAAAAAAACATTGTTTGCCTATGAAACCCATTGTACAAATTTCTTTAGATCTTACCAATATCGACGAAGCCCTAGAAACTGCTGCACTTGCCTTGCGTGCAGGGGTAGATTGGCTCGAGGCCGGAACCCCGTTAATTCTGGCAGAAGGTTTACACGGGGTACGTAAACTTCGGGAAGCTTTTCCTGAAATACCTATTGTTGCAGATCTTAAAACTATGGATGGTGGCTACTTGGAAGCAGAAATGATGGCCAAAGCCGGCGCCACGCATGTTGTAGTGATGGCGCGTGCGCACGAAGAAACCATAAAAGTAGTCGTACAGGCGGGTGCCGATTACGGGGTAAAAGTAATGGGCGATAATTTGGGCTGTCCTGATATGGTCGAAGGCGCAAAAAGACTCGAAAATTTAGGGTGTGATTATGTGATACACCATATTGGTTACGATGAGCGTAGGGGTATTGCCGCGCAAGGATTACAAATGCCGAGTCCGATGGATCAATTGAAAGAAGTGGTCGACGCCGTCAATGTTCCTGTGCAAGCGGTTGGTGGCCTAACTTTAGAGCAAGCTGTTCGCTGCCCTGAATTTGGAGCGCCATTGGTGGTTCTTGGAGCACCATTGACTATAGATGCTGATTCTTTTAAGACCGCCGATGGTGATCTTGAAGGATCTTTACGACTTATATGTGAAAAAATTCATGCCTACGGAGAAATTTAATAACGTTTAAATTATAACTAATGAAATCAATTGCTGTTGTTAATTTCGCTCCCGAAAAAGGAAGTGTCGAAATTCGAGAAATAGAGAAACCATCGATAGGACAGGATGATGTTTTATTGGAAGTTGCCAATGTTGGTGTTTGCGGTAGCGACCTACATCAATGGACCGCAGACCATAGTTGGCCTGTTAACTACCCTGTTGTTTTGGGGCATGAGTTTGGTGGGCACATTGCAGAACTTGGGTCGAATGTTGTTGGCTGGAAGGAAGGTGATAGGGTTGTCAGCGAAACTGCTGCCGTTATAGATCAAAATAATCCGCTTTCAAAACAAGGTCTTTACAATCTCGATCCTACCAGAAAAGGTTTTGGGTATGGGGTGAATGGAGCGATGACCAAATTTGTTAGGGTACCTGCCCGATGTCTTCATAAAGTACCGGAAACCTTACCTTTCGAGCAGGCTTGTTTAACAGAACCTTGTTCTGTTGCCTACAATGCAGTAGTGGTCAATTCACAGATTCGACCGGGAGACCGTGTAATGGTTCTGGGTCCCGGAACCATTGGAATTTTATGTGCTGCCATGGCCAAACTCTGCGGGGCTACCGTTGTCGTTGTCGGGTTGGAAGCGGATCGTGGCAGGTTAGCCATAGCGCAACAATACGGTTGTGAAACTATTGTAGGCGATGCTTCAGAATGGGCCAAACAACAAGATGGTCTTGGGGTAGATTGTGTTATCGATGCTGCCGGTGTCAGTGCCACATTAAAGATGGCCTTGCAACTTGTTCGACCTAACGGGCAAATTACGAAAGTAGGCTGGGGTCCGCAACCGCTTAATTTCTCATTAGACCCTTTGGTTCAGAAAAATGTGCGGTTGCAAGGAAGTTTTAGCCATAATTGGCCCATTTGGGAAAAAGTGTTGTCGCTTTTAGCCTCGGGCAATCTCGATGTTAGACCTATAATTGGTGGCGTATGGAACCTTTCCGATTGGCATCAAGCTTTTGAGGAGATGCATTCAGGTAATGTAGTCAAAAGTGTACTAACACCCAACTGATGTACTATGCGTTTAAATAACAAAGTCATTCTTGTTACGGGATCCTACACGGGCATTGGCCTAGCCATTGCCAAAGCCTGTATAAATGAAGGTGCCAAGGTGGTTCTTAACGGACTCGAAGATGAACAGGGAAAATCTGTATTATCGGAACTAGGTGCCGATAATGCAGTGGCGATTACAGGTGACATTGCACAACCAGGCACCCCAGAATTACTGGTTAAGAAAGCAATTGACACTTTCGGACAGTTGAATGCCGTGGTAAACAACGCAGCAATGGTGCCCCCATCAAACATAGAATCGACCAGTACCGAATTGATGCATAAGGTGATGGCTGTTAATGCCATAGCTCCCTTGGAAATTATTCAATGTGCCCTACCCTATTTGATACCTGTTCAAGGTTGTGTGCTCAATATTGGATCGATAAATGCATGGGGTGGAGAACCTGGTTTGTTGGCTTATAGCATGTCGAAGGGAGCGCTGATGACGATGACCCGTAATATAGGTGATAGCCTCTTTCGGGACAAAGGGGTGCGTGTAAACCAAATTAATCCGGGGTGGGTTTTGACAGAACGGGAGATGGCCGATAAAAAAAAGCAAGGCATGGTAGAAGATTGGTACAAAGATCTGCCCAATATCTTTGCACCGGCGCAGCGTATTTTTTCTCCTAAAGAAATAGCCGCTTCGGCATTGTACCTGCTTTCCGATGAATGCGGACCAGTAAGTGGTCAGGTGATGGATTTAGAGCAATTTCCTATGATTGGGCGTAACCTTCCCAAAGAATGGGACGGATCACACGATTTTGCTTGGAGTACACGCACCAAAAAATAGTCCGCATCAAAAAATCAGAATTTTAAAAAACACAAACATTACGGAGGATGTTCTAAAATTAACATCCTCCTTTAATCAATAAATTAGCATATGCCAAAATTAGCAGTATTCCCCAAAGCCTTTATGCAGGAACTTTGTAAGGATGGAACAATGAAAGTTTCCGAATGGATAGATTTAGCCGTCAAATTGGAAGTTGATGGCCTTGAGTGGTATGCCGGTTTTCTAGAAATGGCCGATACCAAAAATTGGTCTGCTTTTCGAAAAGAAGTGGAAGGTCATGGCAAAGTAATACCGATGCTTTGCTGTTCTCCAGATTTTACGCATCCCGATGCGGCTTTCCGAGAAAAGGAAATAGCAAAACAAAAAGGTTGGATCAAGATGACCCATATACTTGGTGGATCATACTGTCGGGTTTTATCAGGACAAAGGCGACCTGAACTTACAGAAGAAGAAGGCATCGATCTTGCCGCCGAATGTATTAAAGCTTGCTTGCCCTTGGCTGAGGAACTGGGTATTACCCTAATTTTAGAAAACCATTATAAGGATGATTTTTGGGAGTATCCGGAATTTGCTCAGCAAATGGATATTTTTTGCAAATTGGTTGAACGGATCGAACATCCGAATTTTGGGGTCAACTACGATCCGAGCAATACTTTCTTGGCCGGCGAAGACCCGTTGGAACTTCTCTACAGGGTGTCAGACCGTGTAGTCAGCATGCATGCAAGTGACCGTTATTTGAAAGAAGGTACCATTGAAGATCTAAGAAAGGAAGAAGGTGGAGCCCTGGGATATGCAAAAAGACTGAGCCATGGTGAAATTGGAAAAGGACTCAATGACTATGATGCTATTTTTAAAGAATTAAAACGGGTCGGGTTCGATGGATGGATCAGTATCGAAGATGGTGTTGACGGCATGGATCAATTGGAACGAAGTGTATCTTTTCTTCGAAAAAAAATAGTGGAATACTGGCCTGATTTTATTTAATTTCCTTGGCCATCTGACTTTCAGAGGTTACCCCTGGCGGTAATTCGATAAGCGTAAAATTCCTAAAATGGATTTCTGCACCTTCGGATTCCAAACAGAGGTAACCTTTCTTTATGGTAGATTTACTGATACCGTTCACAAATTTACCGTTCACCGAAAGTTTAATCGTTCCGTCAACACAAATGACTTTATACGTATTCCATTGACCTTTACCCTTGGCCCGGTTTTCAATCGATTTGCTCCGTGTTCCCCTAGGAGTGTCAGGAATTGTTTTAACACCACCAACACCAAAAAGTTCACCATGAACATAAGCTATTGGTGGTTTTACCCCATCTCGAATATTTTGATTTACCCAATCAAGCTCGAGCATTTGTACTTCAACACCGCCAGGTAGACGTGATTTCTCGTCGGGTTTTGCGTCGCTCCACACAAAAACGCCTGAATTTCCACCGGCTTCCATATGGCGCCAGTCTACTTGCAGTATAAAATTCTCATACTGTTTGGCAGAACGCATAACTCCAATTGGATTTCCTTTGCAGACTAACATACCATTCTCGGTTCTCCACGTATCGTGATCGGTATTGACATTTATCCATTCTATAGGTTTCCCTTCATTATTTTTTGAAATCAATCCGTCTATCGTCGTTTCGGTCCCAAAAGTCAGTGCAGTGTCCTGACCGTTTATATAAAAAGAAAGTGCTGCACCGAAAAATAGAAGCAGAAAAGAGTTACATTTTATCATACGAACACCTGCGCTAAATTAATTTCGTTTTTCCGGGCACGGCTACCGGTGGCATAGGCCAATTCAGGTTCCAGTCATATGCCTCAATTTTAGGCCCTAAGGTTTCCTCCGAATTAAAAGCCTCGTCCCAGGTGATGGTCTGCCCGGTATAACCAACCATTCTTCCCCAAATGGCAAGCATGGTACTATTTGCCATTCGAACCCCATCGTTGATGGGGGTTCCGTTTCTTATCGAAGCAAAAAGTTCATCGTGCTCCGTTTGAAACATATCGTTCTTTTCTCCCCTATAACTCCAGTTCGTTTTTCCACTTATCTCATATTGCCTTCCTATGTTTATTTTAGCACTTCCGTCGCTTCCAAAGACATCCACACTATTCCTGTGGGAAGTTTGGGCCTGTTGTCTTGTGAAGTGATAGCCCTTTGCCCCGTTCGGGTATTCGAATTCAACGGCAAAATGATCAAAGATATTACCGTATTTTTCATCGGTGCGCACTTGTCTTCCGCCGCTTCCCGTAGCACTAATCGGCATAACATCGCCCATGGCCCATGACATAAGGTCTAAACTATGTACTGCCTGTTCTACTATAAAATCGCCCGACAACCAATTTTGATAGTACCAATTATGCATTTGATAGGTCATTTGGGTCCAATCTGGTTGCCGCTCTTTATACCAAGCTTCCCCCCCATGGCGAAAAGTCGATATACCCTTGATTTCACCTATTTCCCCTTTTAGAATACGATCCATAATCGCCATATTCGGAAAGTCATAGCGAAAACAGAAGCCTGCTACCAACGCCAATTCTTTTTCCTTGGCCTTTTTTACGGCAGCTAAAACTTTTCTAACCCCAGGAGCGTCTACCGCCATCGGCTTCTCACAAAAAATGTGCTTCCCGGCATTTACCGCCGCTTGTAAATGATCTGGTCTAAAGGCTGGAGGAGTCGTTAATAAAACCACATCAACATCGGAAGCAATAACTTTTTTATAGGCATCAAACCCGATAAACCTATGCTTTTTATCTACTTTGACTTTATCACCAACTATTTTGACAAGTTCGCTATACGAGGTTTCGAGGCGGTCTTCAAAAACGTCGCCCATTGCCGTAAGAATAACGTTTGGGTCAGCTCGAAGTGCCTGCGATGCAGCGCCTGTACCCCTTCCGCCACAACCTATTAAGCCTACTTTAATAACCGAAGGATTTGTTGCGGAAATCGCTCCGAATGCACCGGTCGAATATGCCAATGAACCGCCGACAAGCGCAATTCCCGATTTTTTTATAAATGTTCTGCGATTAGAAATAGAGGTGTCGTTTTTAAATTTATCGCTCATAAAACTTCTTTTATATTACCCGATTTATTATAATTATATTGAATTCTTTGCTATACCATAAAAAATAAAGCATCACTCTTGTGCCATATCGCTTAGCTCTGTAATTGGGGTAAGCATTACCTTTCGAAATTCAACTTCGGCTCCTTCAGCTTGTAATGCAATCTGCCCGCTACTGGCCGTGGCATCGTAACCATAGTTTACCAAGTCACCGTTTAACCAAACTTTTATTTTGTTACCTAGGCACTCAATAGTCATTGAGTTCCACTCTCCTAATGGGTTTTCAGAATCATCGGTTAGGTTCTTGATTCTACGCTTTTTCCCCTCGGTTATACCCCACTCTCGTTTGGGGCCTCTTCGTTCTAACATATTTTCCGTGGTAATATCTTGAACAATGCACCAAAAGTCTCCTGCATTTTTATGCATCATTTGTACTTCGATTGATTTTGGAAACATTTTGTACAAAGATCTCGGGGTTGACGCAAATACCAAAACCCCGCAATTACCAGGCTCCCCTGCAAAACGGTACTCTACATTCAAACGAAAATCGTGGTAATTCGCATCCGTGATAAGATGTCCTTGAGGGGTGCCAAGACTGACCAACATTCCATCACGTATGATAAAAGGATTAATGGCCTCAGGAACGGTATCCATTTTCGGTACATCAACATGCCAACCATGCAAGTCTTTTCCGTTAAAAAGACTAACGCTAGTTGTAGGGTTACAACCCAGTATTATAGTAGCTAACCATATAATTGATAAAGCGTATTTCATAGCTATTTAGATTGAATATTTAGAGACTTTAGCGACGATAATTAAGCAATCGTTTATAGCGTGACCTTTTTCCCGGTTTTTATCGCTTCATAAATAGCATCGATAATCTTTAAATCCCTAACTCCCTCATTTCCATCAACGGGCACTTCAGGTTGCTTATTTTCTAGTATAATTTTTGCCATCTCATCCATTTGAACGGTTTGATGCGTCACAATTGGTTCGGTCAAGGGGCCTTTATGTGTACGCCCTTTAATAGGGCCATACCCGGTTGACGGTTGCATTTCAGCAAACCCATCAATACCATTAAGATAAAATCGATCAAGATGGCTTACAGCATACGTAGAAAGGCATGATGCGACGGCACCACTTGGGAAACCCATTTGAAATTGAATTGTTTCATCAACTCCTTCTTTGAATTTCACGGGATCGGTCTTGGTTTCTTGGGCAGTTACCCAAATAGGTTCTTCTCCCACCATATATCGCGCGCCATTGATGGAATATATACCGATATCCATCATGGCACCACCTCCGGCCAATTCTTTGTTCAATCGCCATTGTGTGGGATCTCCAATCCTAAAACCGGATTGGCCTTGGAAAAATTTAATCTCACCGAACTCCCCAGCTTTTCTCATGCGAATGACCTCAAGGGTGTTCGGTTCAAAATGCATCCGATATCCTACTAACAATTTTACGTTCGCAGCTTTACAGGCTTTAACCATTTCTTCTCCATCTTTCGCATTTATGGCCATGGGCTTTTCACAGATTGCATGTTTTCCGGCTTTGGCAACCCGTATGACTTGATCACGATGCAAAGCATTAGGCGTAATAACATACACCGCATCAATATCGGGGTTATTTTTAATCGCATCAAAATTGTCATAGTTATAACAATTCTTTTCGGGAATATTATAGGTAGCCTGCCAATCAACAACTTTTGAAGGCGTGCCGCTAATAACACCTACTAGTTTTGCCCGTTTTGAGGTTTTCATTGCTTTGGCGACCCTAGTACCGTAGCTACCAAGACCCATGATGGCAACACGTAGTATAGGACCATCATAAACTTCATCGGAAGCTGCAAAAAGACTCGTGGAGTTAAAGAGTATTGGTGCACTCAAAGCCGTAACCGTAATTTTTTCAATAAAATCTCTTCGTGATCCCATATATACAAAGTGTTTAGTATTAATAAAACTGAAAAATCATCATATTTTCTCCTAAAATACAGTTTATAAGAAATTAAAACAATTTTACTTTTCAAAGGACTTTACCGGCACCTTGATCAATCAAATGTTTTTTAAAGTATGTTAGCAAAGGTAAGTAGTGTGTATCTCCTCACTTTCTAAACCTTGAGAAGAGCATCAATTTTTTCTTGGTATTGATAAAGTAAACACCTGTCAACAAAATGATGGCGGCAATAATTGATTGGGTGGTAATCTGTTCGTTTAAAAAATACCAGCCCAAGGCCAATGCCACAATAGGATTCACGTACGTAGAGGTCGCTACTTTTTCGGGCGAAACAACTTTTAATAAGTAGTTAAACGACGTAAAGGCCACAATACTCCCGAAAAAAATCAATAATAATAAGGCGAGTTGTACTGGCGCATCCCAAGTTGTGGGTGGTGACCACGTTTCTCCAAAAAGTAGGCTAGCCAACAGCAATATAATACCACCCATGACCATTTGATATCCGGTATTCACAAAGTAGTTAGAGGGTAAATTGGCTTTAGCAACAAAGAGACTTCCATAGGCCCAACTCAACATTGCCAAAAAAATCATCGACATACCGAGAACTGAATTTTCTTGGTCGATAACCTGCTTCTGACTCACCAATAAATAGATGCCAAGAATACCCAAAATAACACCGATAATGGACATTGGTTGAATTTTTTTGCCTTCCAAAACACGCATTAATAAAAGTACTACGAGCGGTTGTGCCGAGACTTCTAGAGCCGCAAATCCGCTATCAACGTATTTTAGCGCCCAAACCACAGTGCCATTGCCGAATGCCAGAAACAGAAATCCCGCTTTGGTCGTATTTATCCATTGTTTTTTTGTTATGGATATATCTATTCCCATAAACTTCGCCAAAACGAAGATGAGCAAGCCCGCGATACCAAAACGAACTGAAGCCAACATAAATGGTGGCAATTCGGTAACAGCTATTTTGTTCAAAAGATAGGTGGACCCCCAAATTACATAAATTGAAAAAAAAGCAAGTATGATGAGTGTCGTATTCCGTGGTTTACCCATGAAGAATTAGGATTGTCAATTTTCGCCTCAATATTAAGGATTACCTTTATCAATCAAGGTAAAACATAGAATAATATTGGGAGTGCAGTAGAAGTTTATTGCAGATTTCACATGCGCTGTTGAGCTTTCCTAGGAGTATTATTTACATTCAGAGGCTACAATTTTATATAAACTAAAAGTTTAATTTAAGATTACTAAAATAGTATTAAACAACTAGTTATACATATACTATATCTTATAAAGATACAATTAAATCTTCAGGAATATCAGATTCGTTTTCTGACAAACCTATATGTTCAAGAAAGTCATTTGAAAAAAGTGTTTGCATCTCTTTCGAAAGTAAAGCGCTTCTATAAGATTTCCACTCTTTGGCTTTATCGCCGTACATACACGCTACTAAATCAGGGAAATCCCAAGATGAATTTTTCCCCCAATGTATGGTAAAAGGAATGTTGTTTTGTTGCAAAACCTCTATCATTCTTTTTGAAAACTCCTCTAAACCAATCAGTTTCTTTGATTTTTTCCAAAGTACCCCATCAATTTCTATCATACATGTAGTGGAGAATTTGGCAAAAGATAAAGTAGCCTCTGATTTTTTGATAAAACGCATGGCATATATTCCCGGTATCGGACCTTCTTTTTTTGTCAAATCAACAAGAACTTCCAAGGTTCTGGCACAATCTTTAACATCGACCCCGAAAGAGCAAGCAAATGCCGGACCTTTATACGGTGCATCCCAAAACGTTTCATATAACGTACCCAAAGATTCCTCGTTTACATCTGGAAGTATCTGTTTCTGAAGCTTTTTAATGAACCACGGAATACTTTTTGGAAACTTCCTGCTAATCTGTATCAAGAGATGAATTACATCACGATACAACGATTTGTCTATGGTTGTAAAGGGGTCGGGATAGGAGCTTTGATATGGTTTCTTATACATTAATTCGACCACATATTTGCCATCGTCTATATACGGATTTATAAATACTTTATAATGGTAAGGCGTGTTGCCTTTACCGTTTACATCTGTCTCTCCTTCAATTTTAAAATCGGTGTTTTTAAAATCCATGGTTTCTGACAATTTCAATGCTACATTCTTGTCGATTTTACGAACGTATCGCTTTAACAGATACAGGTCTTCTCCCTCCACCACTACTCCATGTATAAAACCAAAAGAACCAAGACTTACTAGCGCTGCGTTAAAAAGACCATCATTACGAATGACCCTGGCATTGAACTTGTGCGCAAAAGCATTATTCAAAGCAGGTTTAGTATGACGTTCTAGATACACAATATCCTCGGGATTGGGACCGATAATTAAGTTTATGCCGACTACATGATCCTGAACAGATCCTTCATTCAGTGCTGATCCATGTACCCCGGTCGAAATACAACCTGCAATAGTCTGGCCATTACTAGCACCGCTTACTTTTAAAGATTTACCATTTTTTTCAAAAACCTGAGATATTTCTTTTACCGTGTTTCCGCATTGAAAAAAATAGAGGTTCGTACTATTATAACCAGTATTTGAATGCATGTCTTGGGGCAAAATAGGAAAGGATAGGTTCATATAAGCATTATAGTGCATGCGATCTTTATTATGCGCTATAGAAGACATAGACCATCGTGAACCATAAGCGCGAAATCCATGATTATTATCTAAAGCCTCTTTAATTAATCGTTGCATTTCCAGAGCGGCATCATTGTAACAATCAACCGTTGAAGGCATACTGGCTTGCCCCTCTAGTCTTGTAATTTGCAAAAGTTTTAGTTCATGTGGTCCGTTTCTGTGTAAGGTGTACCACTCAGTTTTTGGATAGGAGGTTGTGTTGGCCATAGCTTATTGTCTTTCTGTTTTCATGCATACATATGTAATCTTCACTTTGCGTTTGCCACCGAATGTAGCCAAATATAAAAGGGATCCTCCCAAAGAATTTTTGTACTCAACGGAAAATAACTTCCCAGATTCGCAATTTGATTGGTCAATCGGAAATTGAATACTTTCTGTAAAAACGCTTGCAGGAACGGCTTTTTTAACAACCGTAAACATTTTGTCTTTATAAAAATCACCCAGCTTTGCATCATCCAGTTCCTCATCTTCATGTTGGTCGGGCATAGGCGTACCCTTTGTGCTAACCAAACGTACCGAATAGCACGATTGAAAGAGTAGCATCATAATACAGAAACCAAGCAGACGCAGGGGTAGATGAGAAAACTTCATGGTGTTGTTTTTTGGTTTAATCACGTGGCCTTTACAAGATATAACACAGACCAAATGCTTATGACAATGTAAACTTTTCACCAAGTGTTTAGAAAAGAGCTTGTATGAATGGTAAAGTATTCTGTGTAAATTGTTAAAATATCACAATTTCATTTTGTTTGCATGGTTATATAAAGCGCACCTACAACCATAAATTAAAGTATGATATCATTCGAACCAGTACATTTAATATAACTATAACTATTGAAAGACGGTCTTATTCCCAAGTCATGCGTTGCAATCTAACCGCATTCAAAATAGCCAAAAGAGCGACACCTACATCAGCAAAGACTGCTTCCCACATAGTAGCCAATCCACTAGCCCCCATAATCAAAACAATGGCTTTCACACCAAAAGCCAATGCAATGTTCTGCCATACAATCCGTCTGGTAGAACGACCGATTTTGATCGCTCGCACCACTTTAGAAGGTTGATCGGTCTGTATGACCACATCTGCCGTTTCAATGGCCACATCACTGCCTAAACCACCCATGGCTATACCTATGTCACTTGCTGCCAAAACTGGGGCATCGTTGATACCATCACCAATAAAGGCTATTTTTCCATTGCTATCCTTTGAATTAACTTGATTTTTTAGAGTTTCCATTTCTTTCAACTTATCTTCGGGGAGTAGCCCCCCCTTGGCATTGGTAATGCCCAAATCTCTGGCTGCTTTTTGAGTTATAGAATCTTTATCTCCCGACAACATGACAATATCACTGATTCCGACCTCCCGCAACTGACCGATCATTTCTTTCGCATCTTCCTTCAATTCATCGGCAATTACCACATAACCCCGAAGTTTACTTTCAATTGCAATTAGTACCATTGACTCCACAATTGCTTCAATCTCTTTGGGCACAATAATACTATTTGCCTTCATTAAAGCGGCATTGCCCACTAGCACCTTTTTATTGTTCACAATTCCCTCTAGACCTTTTCCAGCAATTTCAATTACATTATTGGCCTCATATTTATTATTTAAAGGATACGCCACTAGCGCTTGTGCAATGGGATGGGTAGATTGAATTTCCACGGCCAACAAATAACGCATCATCTCCTTCTCTTCATCTGCCTGGCTCAACGTATTATCTTTGGCATCAATGAATACTTTGATCTCCTTAATTTTAAATACACCCTTCGTGACTGTTCCGGTTTTGTCCATAACCAATGTTTTCATTTTGGTTATGGCCTCTAAAAAGGAAGCTCCTTTAAATAAAATTCCGTTTTTGGAAGCCGCCCCAAGTCCCCCGAAGTACCCAAGAGGAATGGAAATGACCAATGCACACGGACATGATATTACCAAAAAAATCAAAGCTCGGTACAACCAGTCTTGAAAGATATACTCGTTGACAAACAAATATGGTAAAAAGGTCAAAGCAATCGCCAGATAGACTACAATCGGGGTGTAAATTCGGGCAAATTTACGGATGAACAATTCTGTTTTTGATTTTCTGGCCGTAGCATTTTGAACCAGTTCTAAAATTCGTGCTATTGAACTGTTTTTAAACTCTTTAGATACCGTTATTTCAATTACATTTTCAAGATTTAAACTCCCCGAAAACACTTCTTCATTCCGTCCTAAAGTCTGAGGTTTACTTTCTCCCGTCAACGCGGCCGTATTGACCGTTGCTTTATTTGATTTTAGCTTTCCATCTAAAGGAATCTTTTCTCCGGCCCGAACTTGAATGGTCTCGCCAATGGAAACAGTTTCTGGATCGACACTTTCAAAAGTTCCATTTCGAAATACATTGGCTTCTTTGGGTCGAAGGTCTAAAAGTGCCTTTATATTTCCCTTTGCTTTTTTCACTGCGGCACCCTGAAATAGTTCCCCTACGGCATAGAATAACATAACCGCCACCCCTTCTGGATATTCACCAATTGCGAATGCACCCATGGTTGCGATAGACATCAATAGGAATTCAGTAAAAAATGATCCCTTGCGAATGCTTTTCCACCCTTCCTTCAAAACCGGCAGACCAACCGGCAGGTAGGCAACCCCATACCAAACTATTCTGACCCAACCTTTGAAAAAAGGAAGCAACTTAAAATAATCAAACCCCATGCCCACTAGCAACATAAAAAAACTGACAATGGCGGGCATATACATTCTTATATTCCCTTTCTGGCCACGACCATGATTGTGGTTGTGCCCATGTTCTTTTTTATTGCTTTTGGTTTTTCCCAAATTCTTTAAGTCAAGCTCTCTCTTCTTCATATTCTAATTAAAACCTTAAAGGTGACCGTAATTTCGATGCAATGGAAGTGCAATAAACGCCTACATAAAAAGTGGCAACCATAGAGTACTTAAGAAGAAAATAAGCTGCCTTACTTTGTATTTGGATAATAGTAATATCACAATGCCACTTCCTCCACCCGTTTGACAATACCCTAGAGTCCGTTGCACTTGTCGCATATACCCTTCACTACCAAGTTCACATTTTCGGGCACAAAGCCATCAGGCACCTTGATTTGAGGGATTTTATGTTGTGTAAGGCAAATGGTTTCATCACAATGACCACAATGAAAATGCAAATGAAGGTCTTGATCGATCTGACAATTACAACCTTCTTCACATAGAGCATACTTGGCAATGCCCGTTCCATCATCTATCTGATGAACAATACCGTTTTCTTCAAATGTCTTTATGGTACGATAAAGCGTTGTTCTATCGGCTTTGGTAAATGCATTTTCTATATCGGTCAGGGCAACCGCTATTTTCTTATTTGCCATAAACTTATAAATAAGGATTCGCATGGCGGTGGGACGAACGCTTTTTAGCTCTAATGTTTCTTCTATTTTACCCATTTGTCTATAATTGTTCGTGGTGTTAACAAGTTCGATACGCATATCACTATTTTTCTAGTTCTAAGTTACATAAGACTAGAAGAACGCAGTACATCAGTGGCACAAAAAATTGTACACTTATATTCTATCGTTCTTCAATACATTATTTTGTCAATGGTTGTGTTCGGCTTCGCCTTTTTTCATTTCGCCCATCAAATAATATGCATTATTAAGCGCAAATGTGATTTTCGTATCTACCGGTTTTAAAAAACTAACGGAAACCCAATCCCCATCTTTTATGCCCGGCAGCACCTCGACAGGTGTGAAAACCCATTTTTCATTCTCTTTAGATGTTGAAAATACATACGACCTATCACCATCTTTGGCAATAGCACTTTCAGAAAAAGCGACCATCTTGCTACTGTCGATTTGAATGCGCCCTTGAATATACATACCCGGTATCAGATTACCTTCTTTATTTTCAATTTCGGCATGTACATGGAGGGCTTTGGGGTCTTGTTCGAAAGTCTTTCCTACGGAATAAATTTCTGCCGTCAATTCTTCACTAGGAATAGACTGTACATTAAAAACGACTTTCTGCCCTTCCTTAACCTTAAATACATCTTTTTCAAAGACCATTAAATCAGCATGGACATGATGGGTATCGACTACTTCAAATAAATCCGTTTGAGGTTCTACATATTGTCCCGTTTTTATAGAAACATTTTGAACATAGCCTTCAATAGGAGTTCTCAATGCTACACGCTGCTGAATATCTCCATTTTTAATCGAGGAACTGTTGATGTTCAATTGTCGTAATTGGGCTTCGAGACCCCTTACCATACTCAGCGACTCCTGATATTCCGCTTCTGATTTTTGAAAAGTGGCTCCACTACCTACACCGGCATCGTATAATGTTTTTTGTCGCTCATATTCCTTTCTCAAAAACCGACTACTATTGAATGCGTTCAAAAAATCAGTCTGTCTTTGTATAATATTGGGATGGGAAATATAGGCTACGGTTTGCCCCTTAGTAACTTTATCACCCTCAATGACTTCGATTGAAACAATGTTGGCGCCTACTATCGAAGTGATGGTCGCTTCATTCTGCGGTGGCACTTCCAACAGGCCGTTTACCTCGACATAACCGTTCATTTTACGTTTTTGTAAAGTGCCAGTTTTCATTTGAAGCGATTCAAACTGTAGCGGGGTCAGAACTACCTTTGAGGATTCATCTTCCGAATGTTCTTTGTCATTAACAGCATTTTCTAGATTGGAATGCGATTCTCTTGTGTTGCCACAGGCAGAAAGACCGAATATGGCCAAAACTAACAAGAGACCAATATATTTTGGGAAATTTTTCATTCTTTTAATTTTTAAAATATTGTAGTTCAAATAAAGTTGTAAAATAATTGTCAAGAGCTTGCAAGCCATCAATTTCGGTTTGAATCGCATCACGCATAATCTGTGTAAATGCAGCATAATCAACCGCCCCTTCCTTATAGGCCACTAGAGCCCCTATGCGTTGCTCCGTTGCCAATGGAAGTGCCTCATCACGATAGAAATACCAAGATGCTCGCCATTTCTGATATATCTCTATAGCTTGGAGGTGTTCAGATTCTAATCGACGTCGATCAAAATCGAAGTTGGCCCTTGCAATTTTCTCACTTATTTTGAATGATTTAACCCTACTCCTTCCTGTTCCCGATAATAACGGAAGTGAAATACCCGCTTGATAGCTATAATAACCACTATCCCCATTTACTTTTTGAAGTCCGCCCTGAATAGTGAACTTAGGTAGCAAATCAGCCTTGGCAACGGCCAAATCGGCCTGGGTCACGATCACGCTATTTCGCGACCGTAATATTTCGGGATGATTTTCAATATCCGTAGACCCGCTTACCTCTATGCTTTCGAGGTCACTGAATTTTTCTGGTACGGTATAGAATACATCGGAAACCAACCAAAGATTTAACTGTTGTAGCGCAACGGCATAATCACTTTTAACTTGTCTCAACTTGTTCTTGATTTGGAGCGCTTGATTTTTAGCGGATGCATATTCTAGCCTAGAAATTGCCTCTACTTTATAGTTCAGTGCAATAGCTACACCGAATTTCGAATAAATCGAATCGAGTTCTGTATAAAGTTTTAATCTACGTTTTTGCTGAAATGTATGCGCCCACGCTTTTTTTACTTCTTTTTCTACTTGTAATTCAGATAAATCGAAGGCTGCTTCTGCCAGGGCCATACGCGACCGCTGTAATCGTTTCTTTGCCGCTATTCCGAATACATCCATATTCTGCTGTCCTGCACCGATTACTGTGTAAACCCCTTGGGAGTCGGATATTTCCTCTCCCCCCGTAAATATTTGGGTATTTCCAAAATCGTAAGCTACACCCTTTAGTTCATACTGTCTTTGGATTTCTAGCTGTTGAGTTTTGAGTAACGGATAATTTTCTTTCGAAATTCTAACCGCCTCCTCAAGAGAAATTACAGGTAAAGAGCCTTTATTTAAAAAAATGCGGTTTTCGGTTTTTGAACTTTGTGCCGTACCAATTGTGGTAAAGCAGAAAAAAAGAACAATCACCGCTGAAGCAGAAATAGGTATGGCCTTAAATTTTCGCTTATATTCAGATCTTCGTTCTGTCCATTGATAAAGAATTGGAAGTATAAACAAGGTCAATAGGGTCGATGTTACCAAACCGCCAATAACGACAGTTGCCAAGGGTCTTTGCACTTCTGCTCCTGCAGAGTAGGAAACGGCCATTGGTAGAAACCCTAAGATGTCGGTAAGTGCGGTGAGCATAATGGGACGTATTCTTCGTTTCGCACCCTTTATAATTCGAGTTTTAAGATCTGTAATGCCTTCTTCCTTCAATTCATTAAGTCCGCTTATCATAACCAAACCATTAAGTACTGCTACGCCGAACAAAACAATGAATCCCACGCCGGCAGATATGCTGAATGGCATATCGCGTAACCAAAGCCCAAAAATACCGCCGATAGTTGCCATAGGAATAGCGACGAATATCATTAGGGTCTGCGGAAAGGATCTTAATGCAAAATAGATAAGTATGAAAATCAAAAATAAAGCAATGGGCACCACCATTTGGAGACGGCTGGTAGCCCGTTGTAAATTCTCAAAAGCTCCTCCATATCGGATAAAATATCCCGGAGGCAAATCAAATTCGGCATCCAGTTTAGATTGAATATCTTCAACAACCGATTTAACATCCCTGTCACGTATATTAATACCCACATACGTTCTACGGTTTGTATTGTCACGACTAATTTGCATCGGACCGGGCTCATAATTGATATCGGCAATTTCACGTAATGGCACATGGGCTCCATTTGGTAGGTTAACAAATAACCGTTGAATGTCTTCAACACTTTCCCGGTTTTTTCCTTGAAGCCTAACCACCAAATCAAAACGCTTTTCTCCTTCAAAAATCACCCCTGCATGACCACCTGCATAGGCAGTTTGCACCAAATTATTAAGGCTGTTGATTTCGAGTCCATATTGGGCCAATTTATCACGGTCGTATTTTATAGTTATTTGGGGAAGGCCATCAATCGCTTCTACTTTCATATCGGCAACCCCGGGAACTGTGGAAATAAGTTGACCCATCTCGGCAGCCTTACTGGCCAGTATATTTAAATCTTCTCCGAATAACTTTATAGCGACATCTTCGCGAACACCTGTAAGGAGTTCATTGAAACGCATCTCTATCGGTTGGGTAAATTCAAAATTTACACCAGGAACAATGCTCACCGCATTTTTCATTATTTCAACCAACTCGTCTTTCGAGTCGGCTGACACCCATTGATCGTTTGGTTTTAAAATAACAAAGACATCGGCAATGTCCATTGGCATTGGATCAGTAGGCACGTCGGCCACACCAATACGGCTGATTACACTTTTTACCTCAGGAAAATCAGCCTTGATAATACGTTCTATCTTGGTAGTTGTAGCGATCGTTTCGGAAAGAGAGCTTCCTGGTTTTAAAATAGCATGGAAAGCAATGTCACCCTCATCCAACTGCGGAATAAACTCGCCGCCCATTCCCATAAAAGTAATTAAGGATATGGAAAAGAGTAACAATGCGGTACCGACTATACGCTTAGTCTTACCCAGCGATTTAATCAATAAGGGCTCGTACTTACTTTCAACCCACAGAACGAATCGGTCTCCATAGGTTTTATTTTTAGATGTGCCCCCCTTTAGAAACAAAGCCGAAATCATTGGCACATAGGTCAAACATAGCAGCATGGCACCAATCATCGCAAATATGAAGGTAAGTGCCATGGGCTGAAACATTTTTCCCTCTACACCTTCCAAAACCAGTATTGGTAGAAAAACGATTAAAATGATAAGTTGTCCAAAGAAAGCCGTATTCATCATTTTTTTCGAAGATTTGGCTACAATTTTATCACGTTTTTCAACATTATCTTTTTGATTTTTAGGTAAATAAGAAGTCATCAGAAACACTGTGCTCTCCACAATTATAACGGCCCCATCGACAATAATACCAAAGTCAATAGCTCCCAAACTCATCAAGTTTGCCCAAACATCAAATATGTTCATCAAGATAAAAGCGAACAAAAGGGACAAAGGAATTGTTGAAGCGACTATGAGACCACCTCTCCAATTGCCCAAGAGTAATACCAGAATAAAAATGACGATCAAACCACCTTCCAAGAGATTACCTGTCACCGTTGCCGTGGTTTTGGCGATAAGGGAGCTCCTATCAAGAAAGGGTTGTATTCGAACTCCATCGGGAAGTGACTCCTGAATTTGTTGCATGCGTTGAGTGACATTTTCGATTACTTTATTAGAATTGGCTCCTTTCAACATTAAAATCATGCCACCGACGGCTTCTCCTTTTCCATCTTTGGTCAAAGCTCCATAGCGCACTGCGCTTCCCATTTTTACTTGGCCGATATTCTTTACCCTTACTGGAATGCCATTTATAGTCTTAACCACCATATTCTCTATATCACTGACTGTTCGGGCAAGACCTTCACCTCGAATAAAGTTGGCCTGGTGATTGCGTTCAATATAGGCACCCCCTGAATTCTGATTGTTTTTTTCCAGAGCAGAAAACACATCGGAAATCGTTATGCCAATTGAGCGAAGCTCGTCTGGATCAACTGCAACTTCATACTGCTTTATGTTGCCCCCAAAGGCATTGACCTCTATTACCCCTGGCACCATTGCCATTTGCCGATGTACGATCCAATCTTGCATCGTACGTAGTTCAGTGGTCGAATAGTCACCTTCATATCCCTCATCTACATCAAGTGTGTATTGGAAAATCTCCCCTAGTCCTGTTGAAATGGGTCCCATCGCCGGCTTTCCAAAACCTTTAGGAATTTTCGCTTGAATTTCAGGCAGTTTTTCGGCAACCAGCTGGCGGGGCAGATAGGTGCCCATCTTATCATCAAAGACTATAGTCACCACAGATAATCCGAAACGGGATATAGAGCGAATTTCTTGAACATTGGGTAAATTCCCTAAAGCCAATTCAACGGGGTAGGTTACGAATTGTTCAATATCTTCAGTACCTAAACTGGAGGATTGTGTAATGACCTGTACCTGATTATTGGTGATATCGGGCACAGCATCAATTGGAACCTGTGTCATACTGTAAATACCGCCTCCCACCAGTACCAATGTAAACAAGCCAATTATAAACTTGTTATTGATCGAAAAATCAATGAGTTTGTTTATCATTAAAAATGGATTAGTGTTATACAACTTT
This sequence comes from uncultured Kriegella sp., assembly GCF_963975415.1. Taxonomy (NCBI): domain Bacteria; kingdom Pseudomonadati; phylum Bacteroidota; class Flavobacteriia; order Flavobacteriales; family Flavobacteriaceae; genus Kriegella; species uncultured Kriegella sp. The sequence goes on along the minus strand of NZ_CAXBGN010000001.1, from coordinate 86,848 downwards.
CCGATACAATTTCCATAAATGAAATTGCTCGAAATTACAATTGACCTTAAGTAGGGTCAAAATAGGATACAATTATCCCTATGAAGTATAAGCTAGGCCCTAGGAGGTTGTAAAATAGTGTTGGGAATATCTTTTCCCAAACTGTCAAAATGAAGAAAAACCTTTGTTGTTATGGTATTGGAAACCAAATAAATGTCAGCAGGGCTGAAATAGGTAGCGTGTAAATGGCAACAGTGGCATATACAAAAGGGTGAGCACAAATCAAGATTTCCCTGACCATGATGATCATCTACGCTTTGAACCATTTCATCATGTACTACACCTTCTTTGACACTTCCATCCTCACAGGGAGTAAGGTTAAGCGTCAAAATATAAAATGCCAATATGACGGCTGTAAATTTCATTAGCGTAAATATATGAATTATTGAATGCAACAGTATTGCAAAGTAGGGCATGTATGGATTAAGCTGATTTGTACGATACTCTTTATCGATAAAACCCACCGTATGTGGGAATATAGCTATACTTCCTTGTTATTATTTATATTTTTATGTTTAAAAACGGCCCCAAATCACTGTTTTCCTTTTAAATATTATATTTTGAAAAAGAAAAAATTTACACCACTTGCCCTTGCCTTATTTGTTATCTATTGCTCTTGTTCCAATGATAATCTAGAAGAATATGTGAATATTCCTGAACCCGATGAACCCGCTATTGAGCAACCAGGTCAAGAAGTCATTGAAGTTGAAAAGTTACCGGAATATACGCAACGGTCGGGCAACCCCAGTATCGGATATGACTATTTGATTTCGGGAGATTATATGAGTTCCGGCATTCCGTATGACGCTTTTCTCAGGGGTTTTGGAGCCGACAATTCAAACGAACTTGAACGAACAGGAGACAATGCCGTTATCTCCTATGACTACACAGCGGTAAATGCCAACAATGGGGTTCGAGTGGTAGCGCCAAATTGTCTTCAATGCCATGCCGGAAAAATTAACGATGACCTTATCGTTGGGTTGGGAAACCACGCTGCCGATTTTACCATGAATAGAGCAGACGATATCGGACTGCTAAACACAGCCATTTCATTTCTATATGGCGGACAAAACAGTGAAGAGTGGTTGGCTTATGACCAATTTAGAAAAAGTATCGTAGCTATTGGTCCTAAAACTATTACTGAAACCATAGGAGTCAACCCTGCGGATAAAATCACACAAGTACTTGTTGCCCATCGCGACAAGAACACCTTAGAATGGAGCGATGCACCTCTTATTGATGTTGATGACGAAGTAATACCTACCGACGTTCCCGCATGGTGGTTGCTGAAGAAGAAAAACGCCATGTTCTATCATGCCATAGGAAGGTCTGATTTTTGCAAATCGTTTATAGGCGCTAGTTTGTTGACCCTTTTAAACAAGGATAAGGCTGAAGAACTTGATGAGAAAATGGTAGACGTACTGGCTTACATCAATAATTTGGAAGCACCACAGTATCCTTTTGAAATCGACACCGACTTAAGTAATCAGGGTAAGGTGATTTTCGAGGAAAATTGTGCCAGTTGCCATGGTACTTATGGCTCAAATCCGACCTATCCGAATTATATGGTCTCTTTAAAAACCATAGGTACAGACCCTGAGCTTTCCAACCACTATACAACACCTTCGCCGGTAAACAATAATTTTCTCGATTGGTTTAACACAGGTTGGTTCGGTACCGATGAAAATGCCTTGGAAATTATTGCAGATGGCGGTTATGTTGCCCCTCCACTTGATGGTATATGGGCTACGGCACCCTATTTTCATAATGGCTCCGTACCTACCTTGGAAGAGGTCTTAAATAGTGAACAAAGGCCCGCTTTATGGCGTAGAACCTTTGATAGCAGCGATTATGATCAAACGAAATTAGGCTGGAACTACACTGTCGAAACCACTAAGTCGGGGATAACCACCTATGACACCTCTTTAAAAGGGTATGGAAATGGAGGACATACATTTGGAGATGATCTTAACGATAGCGAACGTAAAGCACTTCTTGAATATTTAAAGACATTATAACGGTTTCTCCAGTAGGTAAGGCTCACAACGGACGATTTGCGAGATAGGAAAGGCGCTGTAATTCAGAAATAGGGATCTATTTTATATGCTGAATTAGTGTTCCTTTATTCGGGTAAAAGGCACGAAGCGCACCGCCATCATTTCTTTTGTTTTGATTTTTCCATTTCTTTTCACCACCCTTATTAGCTGTCTCACTCCGTTATGAGGCCCTATTGGAATAATCATACGGCCACCTTCCTTTAGCTGTTCCACCAAGGGAAGTGGTATGGTTTCTGCACCTGCCGTTACAACAATGGCATCGAAGGGAGCCTTTTCGGGCCATCCATGATAACCGTCCCCTAATTTTACCAAAACAGCATCGTAACCCAGCCTTTTTAATCGCTCTTTTGCCAGTTTCCCGAGACTTTCCACTATTTCAATGGTATATATCGAATCGGTAATCTCGGCCAGTACGGCTGCTTGATATCCCGAACCGGTACCTATTTCTAAGACCTTGGAGCCGGGTTTTAGCTTTAACTCCTGTGTCATTGCCGCAACCATATAAGGTTGTGAAATAGTTTGATCAAAGCCTATGGAAAGTGCCCTATCGGCATAGGCCATATCGCGAATGTTTTCTGGAACAAATTCGTGTCTTAGCACTTTGCGCATAGCCGCTAAGGTGGCCGTATCAGATATATCCCTATTTATAAGTTGTGATTGTACCATAACTTCCCTTTGGGCCATATAATTGACTTGACATAAGCCACTTCCCATCGAAAAAGAAACCAATATTATTGTGACAATTCTAATCAAATCAAGCACTTTTTCAATTAAAAGTTACTACAATAAATTTGAAAACAAAAACGCCCCTATCCGAAGATAGGGGCGTTATTTATAGAAAACTGATGTGTAGTTCTAATCTTTTAAAGAGATATCTTCAGTGGCGCCATTCGGATACGTAATTGTAGCCATATCATCACAACTTCCATCACCAAAACCAACCATGACCATCAAACCATTTTTATCAACACTCATTTGCCCACTAGTTAGATAGCTACAGCTTAAATTACCTTCTAAAATTGTACCTACAGCGACTTTATAGGTATCTCCTTCAACTTTTAAGGTCCAATTGCCGTCAATACTGAAGATACTTGTTTCTAAACTGTCTCCAAAGGTAAAACCAACCGTTTTAATTCCGTTTTCGACAATAATGGACTCATCACCCAGAACGACTGTCATATCACTAGTCACGGTAAAAACAAAAGAATTTTCCTCAGAGCTTGCGTCCATTACAAAGCTTCTAGAACCGTTAATCTTGATGTCTCCTACATAAAAATCATTATACGTTGCGGTATATGCTGTAGACTCCTCACCAATGCCATAAACAACAGTTAGGGTACCATTTACGTTCTCTGTTCCATTCAGAACACAATTATTGAACGTGGCCGAGAATCCGGTATCGCTATAAGTTGCCTCATAACAATCGGATAATTTAGCCGATTTAGCTGATTTGGCGCTACTTCCATTATTCATATATAATTCAGAGATTACGCTATCTGCAATACCTGAAATATCATCTGTTTCCAAAATGATCTTTAAATCACTTTGTGTAAGTTCTTCATCACTATTGATACTTTTTTCATCATCAGTACAGCTCACCAAAAAGAGGCCGAGTATACCAAAGAGGATAAAACTTTTGTTCATTCTAGTAATTCGGTTCATGTTCGATTTATATTTAGGGTTATACTCGGCTAAACGTAAAGCCTATTGTTTTAGTATTTTAAGATTGCTCTTTACGCTGAAACCCACATTAAAATCGTTAAAAAACAACAGAAATTTTAGCTCGGGCATAAAATGGGCTTCCTGGTGTAAAGTGTATTTCTTCTACAGGAGCCGACTCGTTAAACAGTCTACTTTCGGTAGCAAATTGCGTTTCATTCCATTCGGTATCGAACAAATTCTCGACGATAATTCCCAAGGTCCAATTTTTTATGGAATAATTGAGGTTGAAATCAGTTACGAAATAACCTTCGGCCACAATAGAGTCATCTTCATTGGCTGGGCGATCCCCTATAAAACGATAGTTCAAGCCACCTGAAAAGTTTCCTACATCCCTAAAGGAGAATCCCCCAGAGGAAGTCAGGTCGGGGGACAATGGGATATAATCCTCACCGTCAGGTTCATCGGTACTTCTAGCAAACGTATAATTAACATCCCCATTAAAATACAGCCAGTCGTTAAGCTGATATCTAAGACCAAAGTCCGCACCGTATCTTTTTGTTTTACCACTGGGTTCTACTATACCTGCGTCGCCCACATATACAAATTCCTGATCTAGGAAAAGACTCCACAATGCCGCATTTACCACGACACGTTCAGCCGGTTTTACAATGGCTCCCAAATCGGCACCATAAGCCGCCGGGAGAATCTCTTTGCCATTATTAGCCGTCACCACCCTGCTGTCGTTTGAGTGAAAGCCTATGCCGCTCTTGGCAAACAGTTGAAGGTTCTTCGATGCAGCAAATAACACGTTCAATTTGGGGCCTAAAAACAGCTTATCTTCACTCTTATGGTCATAGGTCTCGGATAGAAAATTATCATAATCAAATTTGAAATAATCCAATCGGAGGCCCGGGTTTATTGTCCAGTTATTTTTCTTATAAGTCGCATTGATAAATCCGTATGTGTTCAATTCGTCAACATCACCAAAAGCCAATTGCTCTAAGGTTGTTTTTCTGTTCAATGTTCTTGACAGCTCTACATCATTAACATCGTCGTATCGAAAACCAATACCGGATTCATACTTAAACTGGGTATCATGATCACCAACATGAAACGAACGTTCATAAGCTGTTTCTGCGCCTATTATGGTTCGATCTTCAAATTGTCTTATTTGGTCCCCGTTGACAGGGTCCTCTAAAAAGAATGTAAAGTTTGAAAACAGTTCAAAATCATATTTTGAGACGTAGGCCTTTGATTTTAAGCGGGAATGCTCATCGAGTTGTTTGCTATGGTTGACCCACAGGTTTGAACGACTTGTATGTCCGCCCTCGGTATCGTCTATAGCCCCGAATCTACCTATTAACCCTTGATCGACGGCACGTTGTGGTATTTGACCCGAAGCATCCCATTTACTTTGAAAGTGCGAAATGCTTAAACTCAAATCTTGGTCTTTTCGATTATTGTAATTGTAGCGCCCCATGATATTGAAACGATTAAAACTTTGGGGAGAATCAAAAAAACCATCGGTCAGCACCATTTCCGAAGCGATATAGGCATTGTTGAAATCATCCTCCACGATTTTGAACATACTCAGTGCCCTTAATGTATTGAACTGACCGGCTTCCACTGCAATGGAATTGTTCTTGATATTCTTTTTGGTCTTTAAATCGATATAACCCGCCGTATTAAAATTTCCTTTATCTGCGTAATACGGACCTTTTCCAAAATCAATATTGTCAATGGTTTCCGGTATTATAAAATGCATATCCGAATAGCCTTGGCCATGTGCATGAGAAACCATATTTACAGGAAGCCCATCAACATTTATGGCGATATCGGTGCCATGGTCAATATCGAAACCTCTTAAAAAAATCTGCTCCGCTTTTCCACCGCCTGCATGTTGGCCAATGATTAGTCCGGGTACTTTTCGTAGTATTTCTTGTGATGATTTTATGGGATTGGCCTTGACATCGACATTTACAAAGGTGCTCAGTGCGTTTACTTTTGAAACCAACACGACCTGTTCCAGTGAAACGACCGATTCTTTAAGGGCTATTTTGATAGTGCTATCGAGGTGTTTTTCTTCAATGGTTAATTGATAGTTCGAATACCCCAAACTGTAAAAAAACACGATATCGCCTATAGAAATATCGTCAAGCTCAAAATAACCCGAAACATTTGAATAGGTATATCCCCCCGTTGTCTTGTTATATACCCCGACCCCCTCTAAAGGGATGTTGTCTTCAGATACTATAGTGCCATTGAGTTCATGGGCGCTCAACCAATGACTCACAATAAAAAATGCAAAAAATATGATAAGTTGTTTCATACTATAAATTTTAGATGATTTGTTATTACCCACATCAAATAATGGCATCCTCTGAGGAAGACAGATTGAATGGGAACATGAATTATGGAAATCGCGATAGGTAAATCTTCGCTTTGGCAGAATACCAAAGCAATGGAATGAAAACTTAACCCTGGAAGTCGTATCTGGGAGGGTCGTACAATTCATGGGAATAGCCATCACTGTATTTACAGACTATTTCACTAAAATGGTTGCTTTGATTCAAGACCAAGTGACTTTGAACCAAGTTTTTGGTTACCACAAAATGCTTATCTATTTTTATTTTGGTTATGAACGCATCTTTGGAATCATCTTCATCATTCGAAGCCTTAAAAATGGAATCAAAGAAATCTAAAATCCCATGTTCGTGGTCGTTCACCCCAATTTCATGTTCTATATGTAGATGTTCCTTAAAAGAGTCATGGTCTACAAAGGAGTCATGTGACATAACATGACCGGGCATTTCAAAAAAATGTGAAACGGAATGAAGTACAGTACCAATTTGTTGGTGTAGCGGGGTGGTCAAATAACATATTCCCATAAGTACAGCTATCCATTTTTTTAAAATGGGTCTGAAATCTTTTAAGAAAGTTGCTACTACTTGCATTTCGTTACTATTCGTTATTCCTTTAGAAGTTCGACCAACGTATCTTCGATAAATTTTGAATATTCAGCAATTGTGGGCAGCTCGAATATTTTATTTAAAGGAAAATTCATTTCAATTTCTTCGTTTATGCGCGCTGTTACCCGTATAGCGGCAAGCGAATGCCCCCCTAAAGCGATGAAATCGTCATGGACGCCCACCTGTTTTAATCGTAAGACCTCTTTCCAAATCGCGGCCAGAATTTCTTCGATTTCCCCTTCTGGTGCAACAAAGGGCGTATCCATATCCAATTGCGAACTGTTCAGTGCCTTCAATGCCGTCTTATCTACTTTTCCGTTCAGGGTTAGCGGGAGTTCTTCCATAAACTTAAAATGGGAAGGCAGCATATAATCGGGCAATTCCATTTTTAAGTATTCATGCAGTTCTTTCGCTGACAAATGCTTCCCTCCTGTGTAATAAGCAACTAGTTTCTTATGATTTGATTCATCTTCACCTGGTTCTTGATATCCGATTTCATCAGTAATTCGCTTTACTTCCTTCTCATCAATAAATTCATTTATTTCATCGAGGGTTTCTTTTCGAGTTTTATGACCCATACGAACATCCCAACTATAGGGGAAAGCATAGTTACTATAACCCTTCTGCTTTTTATGCACATAAATACCCACTTGATTAATGAGGCAATTGGTCGACCGACCAGTGTCGGTAGGCCGCACCCAGCCTACCTTTTCCTTTAGGTAGGTCAACATTTCCTCTAATTTTACATCGCTATATCTGTAAAAATCGATAAACTGTACCTTTTCAAAAGTTGTGTCGGTATTGAACATTGAAACATCGAGCAGGTTTTTTACGGCATCTTCTTCCTGATGATATAATTTACGAGCTTCAAGTATGGTCTTATCGATAGTATCAACGTCTACATCTTCGTCCCAAAACAATTCCTCGGTTAAGCGAGTCTCAAAAAACTGTCCTCGGGAGAGTCCGGTAACCACAAAGGGAATCTCCTTTTCCAAAGCAATTTGCGTACTTAACGTATAAATTGTTTTAAAACAGCCATTACAAACATTATGGTGGCGGTGAAGGCTATCAACAAATATTTTATTCATATGCTCGGTTGTACCGTAAATATGGTCAACGCCCAATTTTTTGACAATTTTATCGATGTTGTTTTTTGCCTGATCTGAAATATAGCCGTTGTCTAAGGTGAAGGCCAATACCTTTAAACCCATACCTATGAGTTGCGCCAGAATATACGTACTATCTTTACCTCCACTTAAAAGTGAAAGACAATCATAATTGGGGTTTTTACCCCGTTTTGAGGTTAAAACGTCCCTAAGTTCATCGGTAGTCTTAAAATAGCGTTGTGCCTCATCTTTGTATCCTTTAAAGGCATTACATAGATGGCACACCCCCTTTTCGTCAAAATCGGTATTCGGATAGTTGGAGGGCAAGCCGCACTCTACACAATTAACAACTTCGTCTTCAGAAACAGACTTTTCATTCTCTATCAGAACCACAGCGGCATTCGTAACCGCATTGTGACTCAACATATTTGCTTCGATATCGGAGGGTTCTATACGGAAACCCCTAAGTTTAATTTGTTCGTCGGCTCTACCTAAATATTCCAATTCGCCAAATGAATTCTCTCTAGCCAAGTCACCTGTATGATATATTTTTGCACCCTTTACGAAAGGATTTTCAATAAACTTATCTTGGGTCAAAGCCGGCAAATTGGCATACCCCTCAGCGAGCCCGGTTCCTCCCAAATAGAGTTCCCCGATAACCCCTTTTGGAACTATATTGTTATAGGAATCCAGAATATAGGCTTGCATATTGTCGATGGGCGTTCCTATAGGCACCGATACATCATTGTGTTTATCTCTGTCAAATTGGGAAACGATACAGCCCACCGTTGCCTCTGTTGGTCCATATTCGTTATAGATTCTCAGTGTTTCCCCAAAAGCCATTTGTGTAGTAGCTGCAAGATTTGTTTTAAAGTCTTCACCTCCAACAATCATTGTATTTATCCTTGAATGCGATAAATCAGTACCCTGCAGCAAGGCAAGGTGTGAGGGGGTTAACTTTATGCTGTTCACCTTATTATCCGCCAAGACTTCCATTAGTGAAATATCAGGTCCTTGATCAGCACCTTTATAGATTACAAGCTCACCTCCAGTTATTAATGGAAGAAAAGTGGCGGTAATCGTAAGATCGAACCCAATGGATGTAAATAATGGAAATATAAATTTATCGCTAGTAGCATAAGCTCTTTTAGCCCAATTCAAATAGTTAAGAATAGCCCCATGGGAAATCAAAACTCCCTTCGGATTTCCCGTAGACCCCGACGTATAAATTATATACGCAATATCTGACGGATTTATGACTACTTCATTATATTTATAACTTTGATTTTCAATTGATTCTGATGCTACTTTTAAATCAATAATTTCAGCTGTTCCCGGCTTTATATTTTTCTTTAATCGGGTGTCGGTCAATACCAGCGAGCACCCAGAATCTGCTAAAATATAAGCGACACGTTTTGCCGGTTGGTCGGAAGGAATAGGTATAAAGTTTCCTCCCGTTTTTAGTATAGCGAGCACACCGATAATATACTCGGGACTCCTTTCCAGATAAACTGCCACGCAATCACCTTGTCCAATATTAAATGATTTTAAGTAGTTTGCCAATTGGTTGGCCTTTTCATTTAATTCGCCATAGGTGAAGTCTAATGTATTTGCTCTTAAAGCAATACAATCGGCGTTTGCCTTGGCGCATTGCCCAAATAAAGAAATGATGCATTCATCCTGATTTTCATCTTTGACCGTTCCCGGTTTGTCAATTATTTTCGGAACCGCTGTTAAAGCAGGTCTTTGAATCGGCTGATTCAAATCAGATAATAAACTATCGACAAGGTTCAAAAAATGATTAGGTACTTCTGCCGAAAGATTTGAATCGAATATATCTTTATTCAAATCAAAATAAACTTCGATTTCACCAGAAGCATTCAAGTCGTATATATGGCATCTTATTTGATGCCCTGGATCACAATGCCCTGGGTGAATCCACCGTGATTTTACCGGTAAACCATTAAAGTCGGTAAAACTGTTGTTTAAATAATTTATAACAGCGTTGTAACTTGCACTTATAGCTGGGGTCGATAAGCCCGGTTGACCATATTTTAAGAATTCATTCGTCTCTAATTTTATCTTTTGAAGTAGAGACTCGAAAGTTTCGTCATTCTCAACACTAACCACCATTGGAAAGACTTCAATAAACAAACCAGGTGTTTCTTTATGAATTTTGGATACTCGATTGTGTGTGGGAGCCCCTATTGTAATAGTTTTTTGTCCACTAATCCTATTTAGAAAAGAAAACAAGGCTAATGAAAAAAGGTTGAAAAGCGTGAGATGAGATGTCCAAGACCTTATATCAGAACGTTCAGCCAGTTGTTTGAGTCTAAGTGACCTCTCTCTTCCAAAGGGGACAGTTATACGGATTGCCTCTGTTGTTTTCGGTCTTTGTTTTTTGCCATAGAAGCCGGATACTACGTTAATTCTTTCAATCTTTTGAGACCAATAATGTTTTACTCTTTGGAGATATGGTCTCTCCCGCTCTAGTTTCTCAAATGAAACATAAGACAGAAAAGAAGGAACGTTTACCATCTGTGATAATGTGCCATTCATACAATGTGCATACAGTGTAGCCATCAAATCATACAAGATGGAAGTTGATGTAGCGTCAGTTGCGATATGATGAATATTCAAATACCAGATAAATTTGTTTTGACCACAACTTAAGAGCGCCGAATCAAACAACAGTTTTGATAAATCTAATTTTTTTTGGCTTCGGTGAAATATCCATTCTTCCCTAGCTATCTCGCTTTCCGTTTCCTTAAGAAAAAATACGGGTAATTCATATTCCAGTTGGCCCAATACTTCTTGGACAGGATCGCCTTGCACATCAATAAAAACTGTTCGCAAAGCATCAACACGGTCGACAAGTTCTTGAAATGCCCTTTGAAAAACAGAAATATCGATTTCACCATCTATTTCAAAAGAATGAACCATATTATATAATGGTGCATCGGGATTCAATTTCTGACCCGCCCATATCAACAATTGACTTTTGGTCAATGGATATTTCTTTGTATTTGTTCCTTTCATAGGCTATGACCTTGAAATTTATTGCTTCCTACGCGATAAATAATCCAAGATGTGACCGACGGTCATAAAATTTTCTATTAACATATCTTCTGGTGGTATCTTTATGCCAAACTCGTTCTCAATAAACAAGATTAATCTTGTAATTCCCAACGAATCGACAATTCCACTACCTAAAAGGTCGTCTTCAATATCGATTTCTTCTTCTAGGGTTCCATTTGCTAATTGTTCTCTTATAAAATCTTTCAATATCTGCTCCATAATTATGCATCAATTAGTTTGTCGGTTATTCTATTCAACAATGTGGGACGATCTATTTTTCCTGAACTGGTTCTTGGGAAATAAGGTAAGACTTCAATCATAGTAGGAATTGAATGTTGCGGGAGAAGTCCTCTACAAAATTTCGTCATCATCTTCGAATCAATATCAAATAAAGGAAATAACAACAGTGCGGCAGCCAATATTTTTACTCCTTCTTCTTTTTCAATTACGAATACAGCGGCTTCTTGAACGCCCTCATGCCGGAGTAGTATAGATTCTACTTCGTTCATCTCTATGCGATACCCTCGTATCTTTACCTGTCGATCATTTCTTCCAACGAAAACCAATTTTCCATATTCATTTTTATACACCATATCCCCAGTACAATAATATATATTGTTTTTGGTCGGTGTTACCTTTTCAATATAGGTTGACTTTTTTGTCAAGGCATCATTATTCCAATACCCTCTCATCATAGTAACAGATTGAATGAGTAACTGCCCGGTAATTCCGTCATCAACTTCCTTATAATTTTTATCCATTATCTTAAAACTTGTATCGGACCAAACTTCACCAATCGGTATATTGCTATTGAGATCATCGGGTACCACATTGTGATAGGTACACTGGTTTACTTCCGCAGGACCATATACATTACAAAAAGTGGCATGGGGCCATAACTTTGTAAAAGTTTTCAAATATTTCAATGCAAAATTTTCACCTCCGAACAATACCCAACGTATCGATTTCAAATCTTTTTGCTCTAAAAACCCTCCCTGTAAGAGTTGTATCAATGCTAAAGGAACCGAGTACCAGATGGTGATTTGTTCCTTTTCGAGCAATTGCGCTAAACTAAAAGGCATTTTTACATGGGCATCAGAGAGTATAATGCTGGTTGCACCGGCATAAGGCACCGTAAAAAAGCCGAAAGTTGAGATATCAAAATGTAGAGGGGCATGACTAGCAAATCTATCCAAGTGATGCACTCCATACAAATCGGCAGAGAGGCGGGCATAGCTCAGGCCACTGAAATGCGTGTGCATTATTCCCTTAGGCGGCCCTGTAGAACCCGAGGTATACATAATATAGGCTAAATCATCTGGCCCTATTGCAACGGGCTGATAATTTTCAAGGTTGTTCTCAAAAAGATTATCCCATGAAATCGATTTGATATTCAGGTCCAAAGTAACACCAATAACCGATTCAACAACCATCGTGTCTGTTAGCAAAGACGTTAATCTTTTTTTTTGCGACCTTGTGCTTACGATATGTGCTATAGAACAATCTTTCAATAAAAACAAGGTCCTTGAATGTGGTGTCATAGCATCTAAGGGCACATATACACCTCCCGCCCTCATAATACCATAGATGGCTATTGCGGTTTCTATACACCTATTCATGTAGACACCGACCCTATCACCCTTTTTGACCCCAATTCTAATCAGGTGATCTGCCAATTGATGCATTCTATGTTCTAATTCAGAATAGGCAAGAGCCTTACTACCGAAGCGAAATGCCTCTCGTTCGGGATGGCTGCGAGCTGAATTTTCTATAATTTGGGGTAACGTTTCCAACAAAGTAATTTTCGTATTTATTTAAAAATTCTAAAGACCTAATAAATTGGCTATAGTCTTTCTTTGGATGTCAGAGGTACCTGCATAAATTACACCACCAACGGCATCCCTTAAGTTTCTTTCCACTTCATTTTCTGTAACATATCCGTAACCGCCATGGTTTCGGATCGCTGCTATACTAGACGCCAAAAAGCTTTCACTAAGCTGTAACTTCAAAAGTGCCGCCTCCATCATTGCTGATTCGCCCTGCCCCTTTAACCATGCCACTTTATAAAGAAGCAAGCGCGATGATTCTAATCGCAATTTCATATCGGCAATTCGATTCGACACCGATTGAAAATCACCAATAGATTTTCCAAATTGTTTTCGCTGTTTAACAAAAGCGATAGATTCTTCAAGTTGCCTTTCCATTGCACCGAGTTGGCTTGCTAGTATATTACACCTATCAAACTCTAGTGTCGACAAAATAATACTCCATCCTGCACCCTCCGCTCCGAGCCTATTGGCATCGGGTATAAAGCAATTGTTAAATTTCAACTCTCCGAATGGAACGGTTCGCATACCCATTTTTGGTTTATTCGGACCTATTTCAAACCCTTCGGTATTTTTTTCGACAATAAAACCAGAAATACCCCACTTTCCTACCTTCGGATTGGTAACAGCAAAAACCAGAGCCAAATCGGCAACGGGGGCCAGGGTTATATAACGTTTACTTCCATTCAAGAGATACCCATTTTTAACTTTTACCGCAGTCGTTTCCATGTTAAAAACGTCAGAGCCCGAATTGGTTTCCGTTAACCCGTGACAGCCTATCAATTTTCCGGAAGCCATATCCCTTAAGAAAGTTTCTTTTTGAAAATCGGAACCAAACTGATAAATAGGAAGTTGTACGGGCCACATATGCGCATTAAGTGCAAGAGGCAAACCATTGTCTTTACAACCATACCCCAAACCTTCCATCGCCAAAGTGGCACTAAGTACATCTACTTCTTCAAACGTGCCCCCATATTTTTTGGGGATGGACAAGCCCTGAATACCAAATGCTGCACACTTTTTCCAATCATCAAGGGAAAAAACACTATTCTCATCTCGCTGTGCGACTGAATCGTTTAACTGTTCTTTTGCAAAATCAATAACCTTATTTTTATATGCTAGCTGATCGCTTGTCCAAGAAAAATCCATTATTATCGTTTGTTTAGGTTGTCATTTAGATAAAGTAGTCTCGTTGCATGGCGCAAAGGTTATCCCAAAGAGACTAAAATTTACTATTTATAATATACTGTCGAATCTCAGACAGGTCTTCAATCCATGAATTCATTGCATCGAATAAAAATTTTTAAAAGCGGCCAATCAATTTCAAAGCGGTAAGAAGGATAATTCGAAATCTTAAAGTGGATTCTTTTCCTATGCATCGGAACTGGCCATTTTGGTTTTGGGCTCTTTTAAAAAATGATAGGGATTTTTCGCATCTTCGGATACATTTTCTATATTAAATGCAGTTCCGACCGAAAATTTCTCTGCTAGATTTAAAAATAAATCCATCATCACATAGTCTTCCAATGCCCACCCGGTAGAATCAAAAACGGTTCTAACATCTTTCAAATGAAGATATTCATTTTTGCGTTTGGTCAATTGAACCCAATCAAGTCCAATTTCGGTATCGTCGAGCTGTTGACACTCGCCTTCGATTTTAGCTTGACCGATAAAATCAGGGCATACATAACTTTTTTGTAATAGGTCAAGTGGCAATTCTATTTTTCCTGGGAAATCTGATCCAATAGCGTTTATATGCAAGTGATTCTTTGAATCGAGGTTTTCGAATAGAGGCCCCTCACCTACCTCTAGAGAGGTTTCAGTACAGACAATATCTGCATCTGCAATGATTTTTTCAATATTGGAAAAGATAATCTGAATGTTCAAATTCAAAGGAGCGATTCGCTCTAAGAATGAATCCATTGCAGAACGATCTACATCATATATCATAACCGACTGAAGATCAAATACTCTAGAAAGTGCATGCAATTGTGTTATTGATTGACAACCACAGCCGATAAGTCCCAAAACCGTACTGTCTTGTTTTGCCATTAGTCTACTTGCTACTGCCGAAGCCGCACCTGTTCTTAAAGCCGTCAAGAACACTCCATCGGCGATGCCCCTAAGATGCCCCGTACTTGTGTCGTAAGCAGAAATGGAAGATAAAATCGTCGGTAGATTATAGTTATTAGGGTTATTAGGGTGATAACCTACTACTTTAATCGTTACTTCTTTTCCTATTTGATGAACAGGCATCCATTCTATCAATCCCGGATGCTTCCCATTATAGTTAAACCCTTTGCGTATAGGAATATCTATAAAATTTGTATTGTATTCTTCAATTGCCAAGGTTAAATTTTGAATAATCAGGTCCATTAAGTTATCCAATCCAAAATTTTCCGTTATTGTAATGACGTCATTTCCTGACAGTACAATGGTATGATTTTCTTTCATTTACTAAGTATTGACTAAATTTCAAGTAATTCTACGGTTGATTGCTGTAATATAGCAATTATAACTTTCACTTATAGGTGCAATAAAAGTATTTCGGTGAAACGTTGTTTATCGAGGTCAGTCTACATTACAACCCATTAAAAGTTTCTTTTTAACGTTATTTTTAAGAAAATCACTTTTTTTTCTGTTACTTGGTAGAGAATATATAATTTCTATTTGAGGTCTGAAAGGTTAAAAACAATACAACAATTATCATAAGAAAAAGAGAAATCTTAAACTATTTGAAGACACTAAATGGAGTATTAAATACAAATGGTTTAGCCAACCAAAACAGGTTTAGCTGTATCTAAATAACGACCGAACAATATGAATAAGCTTCTTAATTTTTTACTGTTTTTAATATTTTTAGTGCCTGTACTTCTACAAGGTCATATTCCTAATCAAAGTTATATTTTCCTGCGCATCTATGAAAACGATGGTATAAAGGGACGATTTGAAATCAATACGCGCGAGGTAAATAAAATCTATGGAACCAATTTTGAAAATGGGGTAACTCTAAAAGAGTTAGAACCATATCTCAAAGATTTAAAGGCCTATCTCCTCAAGAATACCAATTTTTCTTCCAAACAGGGAAATCATAAAATAGTGCTGAAAGATAGTGTAGGCATATTTCCTGGAAACCTTGGAGATTTTGTTCAAGTTTATTTTGATTTAGAAAACACAAATACCCTACCTGACGACCTTATTGTAGACTATAGTGCCGTTTTCGAAAAAGATGATACCCATAAAGGTTTTTTGATTACCGAGTATAATTGGAGGGCAGGTGTGTTCAATGAAGAGGCTAATATTTCTCTTGATTTCGGTCCGAATGATACTCGAGATACTTTGGACCTAACGGATATCTCTGTCTGGAAGGGTTTTGTGGCAATGATCAAACAGGGGATTTGGCATATTTGGATCGGATTTGACCATATTCTATTTCTGTTGGCATTGATTCTTCCTTCTGTGGTACGCAGAAAGAAAGCCGTTAATGTCGAGAACGGAACAAAGACATCGACACAGAAATTTGATATTTGGGGGTGGGAACCTGTACTCAAGTTCAAGCCTGCCTTTATGTACATTCTTAAAATCGTAACCTTCTTTACAATTGCCCATACTATTACACTCAGTTTGGCTTCACTTAAAATTATCAACTTACCATCACAATTTGTGGAATCGGTTATTGCTCTATCGATTGGATTGGCCGCATATCATAATATCAAACCATTATTTAAAGGAAAAGACTGGGTAATAGCCTTTGTATTCGGACTTTTTCACGGTTTTGGTTTTGCAAGCGTCATGGCTGACCTCGGTATTTCCGGCGAATTCTTGACCCTAACCCTTTTAGGGTTTAATTTAGGTGTAGAACTGGGACAGGTTGGAATCATCTTAGTCATATTCCCTATTTTATTTTATATGAGAAAACTAAAAATGTATCCCTACTTTTTAGTTTGGCTTTCCGTTGTTCTAATCATCGTTTCATTATATTGGTTGGTTGAACGCGTATTTGATATAAATTTAAAATTAGATGATTACCTGATCAAAAAATTGTATAACATAGCCGTATCCCTTGGATTAAAATAGTTGAATTCTTAGCAATCGAACAATGAAGAGAG
This sequence comes from uncultured Kriegella sp., assembly GCF_963975415.1. Classification (NCBI taxonomy): domain Bacteria; kingdom Pseudomonadati; phylum Bacteroidota; class Flavobacteriia; order Flavobacteriales; family Flavobacteriaceae; genus Kriegella; species uncultured Kriegella sp. The sequence goes on along the minus strand of NZ_CAXBGN010000001.1, from coordinate 70,002 downwards.
AAAATACGAAATCATCACTTTTAAGCCGTTGGAAATCGAAACAGAAAGGTCATGGTAGAATAAATAGTATTGAAAAAGCTCCCGAAGGTGCATTGATTCCTCTTTCTGGTGGTCAACAGCGCCTTTGGTTTTTGCAGCAGTTGTATCAAGAAAACCCGCTGTATAACTATTCTGAATGCCTTAAGTTTAGGGGAGAATTGAACGTTGATGTGTTAGAGCAGAGTTTAAATTTTATTGTATCTGAAAATGAAGTACTTAGGTCATTTTATAAACTCGATAATGAGCGACTTGTTCAGAAAGTAAGTTCTACTGATAAAATCGATTTTGTTAAATTCGATTTAAGTGAACTTGATCATGAGGAGAAAGACACTCGCAAAAATTCAATTTTATTCTTGGAAGCAAGAAAATGTTTTGATTTGAGCAAGCCACCTTTGATAAGAACGCTCTTATTAAAGTTAAGTGGCTCAGAGCATATATTGTTTATTACGATGCACCATATCATTTTTGATAAATGGTCGATGGACATTTTGCTAAATCAACTTTCCTCTAATTATACCAAACTACTTTCAGGCGTTTCAATAGCGGTCGACCATAATAAATTACAGTTTGCCGACTACGCCTATTGGCAACAAAATAGGATTATCGACTCTGAACAGCTAAACTATTGGAAAAAAAAGTTGGGCGGTGATACTCCTTTTTTAGAACTCCCGACGGACTACCCTCCTCCCAAGTTTCGCCTCTTCAAGGGAGCAGAACATACACGTCATTTGCCTAAAAAACTTTCTGAAAAAGTATTGAATTTAGTTAGGGAATTAGAAACAACACCATATGTTCTTTTACTTTCGACTTATTATCTCTTTCTTTTTAAATATAGTGGGCAGAAAGATTTACTGATAGGTTCTCCAATTTCTTCTCGAGATCAGAAAGTATTGGAAGATATTATGGGTTTTTTTGATGATACTATTGTTTTAAGAGCAAATATAACCCCCTCGGTTTCATTTTCAACTTTGGTAAAGGAAATCAATAGCATCGTATTAGAGGCTTTTTCAAATAAAGATGTTTCTTTTGATAACTTGGTAAAAAACATAAGACTGGAAAGGTCTTTGGGCAACAATCCATTCTTCCGGACCATGTTTATTTATCATGCGGTGAAATCCGATCAATCCTTTGGTTCGAATCTTCATCTTGAGCATTCATTTTATAATGCTGGAGTGTCTAAGTTCGACCTCACCTTGTTTGTCGCCAATTCAAACGGTCACCTTTCTACATCTTTTGAGTACGCCACCGATATTTTCTCAGAAACTACCATCATAAGATTTCAAGATCATTTAGAGGTCCTACTTGAAGAAATAGTTGCCAGTCCAAGTAAATCTCTTTCCGAAATTGAGATGCTAACCTTAGACGATAAACAGTTTTTCTTTCCCATGCCAACCCAACAAAAAAAACTTTTTGGTGGTTTCGAAGGTATTCATCAGATTATAGAAGCGGCCGCCATGAAGCATCCGACGGCTACCGCAGTAACTTTTGGCAATAAGTCGATTACTTATGAAGTATTGATGCGCAGAGCAGACGTATTGGCCCATACCATTTTAGAAAGCACCAAGGGATCTAATGAGATTGTTGGTCTCTGTACAGAGCGCTCGATTTCAATGATCGTGGGTCTTGTGGCCATTCTGAAAGCGGGGTGTGCCTATTTACCGCTCGACCCCGAATATCCGCTTCAGCGAATTGCTTTTATGCTAAAAGATTCGAATGCATCTATAGTTTTGACTCAAAAATCTTTACGTTCCAATTTTGGTGATTTTAAAGAAAAAGTTTTGCTAATCGACGACGTTAATAATGATACAATAGAAACACTTAACAATTTTTCCTGCGTTTCAAGTGATGCAATGGCCTATGTGATATACACCTCCGGTAGTACGGGAAAACCTAAGGGTGTGCCTATTTCCCATCGTAATATTATCAATTCTACCGAAGGAAGACTTTCATTCTATCCCGATAGTCCAAAAACTTTTTTACTGATGTCGTCCATTGCATTCGACAGCTCAAAAGCAGGTATTTTTTGGACACTGTGTACAGGTGGCAATCTCGTCGTTACCGAAAAGCATATTGAGCAGGACTTGACTAACTTGACAACCGTAATTAGCAAAAACTTGGTTACCCATACCTTAATGCTTCCTTCTTTATATAAGCTGATTCTGGAACATTGCTCCCTTCCCTACTTGAAAAGCTTAACAACCGTCGTCGTTGCGGGCGAAGCCTGCCCCTCTGTTTTATGTAATACGCATTTCAACAAGCTACCGAATACAGCACTTTATAATGAATATGGCCCGACAGAAGGCACCGTTTGGTGTATTGCAAAGAAAATAGAAGAAAAAGATGGTTTGGGTACGGTGCCCATAGGCAAACCGGTTGCCAATACCGAGGTATACTTATTGGATGATTCAAAAAAAATGGTGCCATTCGGTGCGATTGGAGAAATTTATATTGGAGGCATTTCACTTTCCAATGGTTATTTAAATCGTCCTGAACTAACAAATTCATTTTATATAAGCAACCCTTTTAGTAAAAACCCAACGGCAAAACTTTACAGAACAGGTGATTGGGGTCGGTATGACCTTAACGGAAACATTATATTTCTTGGGCGGGGCGACCAGCAAGTAAAGATTAGGGGCCATCGAATCGAAATGGATGAAATCGAAAAAAAAATCAATGAGAGCGGTATGGTCGATAACGCATTTGTCGTAATGGAAAAGATACAAAAGGTACCAGCCCTCAATTTAGAAGACAACGACATCGCAGAAAATATAAACCACTATTTAAATGACAGTGAAATAGCCCATTTGCTTAATGAACTAGAGTCACTGAATAGCGAAGAAAAGGATTATCTCCTTACCCAGATATCATCCTTAGATTAATCAACAGAACTAATTATGAAAAGAATAAAAAGATCCAACGATTTCGAAATTTCTGTTGTCCTCAAAAACGATAACTTTATAGCACCCCCAAGAGAAGCACAACGCAATATTGTGGTAAATAGGGCTATTAAGGAATTCGCTGCGGATTTAAATGCCCTTAATGAGCAAACTAAGCATTTTGTTCCTGGAAAAGTGCAGGATTTTCTTTCAGAAGATCGGGAACAAAAAATTATGAAGGATGAAGAAATTATGGAGGGTTGGTTAATTCCCATAATGAAAGTAATGGCCGAAGTTGTTACTGAAAAAGGGGGGGATATTCTTGAAATTGGATTTGGAAGGGGTATTTCAGCAGAAATGTTACAGGAATTTTCTATTGAGACCCATACTATTATCGAATGTAACGATGCGGTAATAGCTAAATATTACGATAACTGGAGAGAAAAATACATGAACCGCGACATTCGTCTTATTCGAGGATTATGGCAAGACACCATAAATGATCTCGGTCTTTTTGATGGTATCTTTTTTCATACCTACCCCTTAAATGAAGATGAATATATGCGCTATGTAAATGCCAGTATTACTTTTGCAGAGCATTTCTTTGCCCACGCCCAAGCGCACTTAAAACCTGGTGGGGCATTTACTTATTTTTCCAACGAAATTGGTTCTTTGAGCAGGGAGCACCAACGAATTCTTCTAAAATATTTTACTTCCTTCTCCGTACAAATTGTTCCCTTGAAAATGCCCAATGATGTTGCGGATACTTGGTGGGCAGACTCAATTGTAGTGGTAAAAGCGGTCAAATAATGAAAAACGAACTCAAGAATAGAATTAATGGACTTTCCCACGAGGAACGAAAATTATTGTTGTTTAAGCTAAAAGGGGTTGTCACCAATCAATCAGACAATACAAGTTCGGAAAACCCAAAACGTTTAGTGGCTTATATTCGACCCAACGAACAATTCGACATGAAGAAGTTAAAGGCTCATTTGAAAGAGGGTCTTCCCGAATATATGATTCCTTCCGCTATTCATCTAATTGATGAAATACCGACACTGCCCAATGGCAAAGTCGATAGAAGTGGCTTACTTGCTCTCAGTAGAGAAACTCCATCAGAAACTGGGTTAAAAAAGCCCAAGAGTGAAATTGAAAAGCAATTGGTGCAAATATGGGAGGAAGTATTGAATTTTAATCCCATCAGTATAGAAGACAACTTTTTTGAGATAGGGGGAGACTCCATTTTGAGTATTCAAATTATATCGAAAGCACGAAAAGTGGGCATATTACTTCAACCGAATCAACTTTTTGAAAATCAAACCATAGCCGAACTTTCCCTATTTGCGGCAAATAATGTCTCCGAGCCAATGACCAACGAAAAAGTGGAAGGAGAAGTGCCCTTAACCCCAATACAACACTGGTTTTTCGAAAACCATTTGATAGCACCCCATTTTTGGAATCAAATCATTAAAGTATCGAATATAGATAGCATTCCGTTCGATTCGATAAAATTAACGATCAATGCATTGATTTCACATCATGATGCACTTTGCCTAAGTTTCGTACAAACAGATAACAAATGGGTGGCAAGAACTTTAAGAAAAAACGAAAACAATTCTTGTCATCATATCGATATTAGTAGCGAAAGAAAGATTGAAGAGCAAAAACGCCTAATCAATGAGGCTTTGATAACCGCTCAAGAAAATTGCAGACTGGACAATGGAGAACTTTTTAGGGCATATTACTTTGAATGTGGTGATACCCAACCAAATTCGATTTTCCTGATTGCCCATCACTTAATTGTCGATATGGTCTCTTGGAGTATTATTTTCAACGATTTTTCAAGTGCGCTGCAGCTCTTAAAAGATGGTCAAGAGATTAATTTTAATCAAAAAACGGCATCCATAAAAGTTTGGAGCGAATATTTAGTGGCACTTTCCAATTCTGATGAATTTCAAAAAGAAATAGAGTATTGGAAGCAACAGCACTTTGAGTCACACACCTTGCCGCAAGATTTTGATGTTGACAAAGAAGTTTTTGAAGAACGCTCTTTTGCCATACACCAAAGTTTTCTAAATGAGGGAGATACTGATTTATTGATTAATGAGGCCAATGAGGCATACAATTCAGAAGTAGAAGACCTGCTAATCACCGCCCTCATCAAAACCATTTGTCAATGGGGAGATTTATCAAACTTCTGCCTTGGCCTCGAAAGACTTGGTCGTACAGCCGATACTATTTCGGTAGACGTTTCGGATACGGTCGGTTGGTTTACTTCCTTTTTTCCAATCAGGCTCAACTATGAATCAGGGGGTAATGATGGTGAGCTAATTAAAACAACTAAAGAACGATTGCGTACAGTGCCCAATGGTGGTATTGGTTATGGCTTGTTAAGATATCTTTCTAACAATAAATCATTTAAGGCTTTCCTTAATCAAGAACCTGAGGTAATCTTCAATTATCTCGGAAATAAAAAAGAGAACCATAACAAAAGTTACGAGCAATATGAGTTATTGTGGGATGGTACGCGCCATGCTTTAAGTGAACGAAGCCACAAATTAGAAATCAACATGTCGATTATCAAAAATGTACTTAATATTCGTTGGAGTTATTGCACCGAAATTCATAAAGAAGATACAGTTATTCTATTAGCAAAACGGTTTGATGAAAATTTGAAAGCCATATTGCAGCACTGTACGACAAAAGAAACAATGGATTATACACCATCTGATTTTCCAGAAGCCGGACTTAGTCAAGAAGATTTGGATAATTTGTTGGACAATTTATAAAATAATACATGCAGAAGACGGCTAAAAAACCAAAAATAGAGGCAATATATCCATTAGGATATATGCAGCAGGGCCTATTGTTTCATCACCTATCGAGTTCCGTTGATCAAGGTTTTCTTAACGTTGGATGTACCATTGAAGGTTATATAGATACTTCCCTATTTGAGAAAGCCTGGAACAAGGTTGTTCAAAGACATGAAATTCTACGTACAACAGTCCATTGGAAAGATTTGAAGCAACCTGTTCAGATTGTACATAAAGAAAAATCAATTATGCTCAGGGTTGAAGACTGGAGCAATCTCGACAGTGACGAAAAGGAAAAAAAATGGAAGGAAATTAAAACAAGTATTAGAAAGTCAGGTGCCAAATTAGAAGAAGGGGCCTTACTGAGTGTTATAATAGTTTACCATGGACAAAATATTACAAAATTACTATGGCCGAGTCACCACTTGTTGGTCGATGGCTGGTCGTCAAATAATATACTGAAAGATGTCATTGAGGTTTATGATGTCCTTTTAAAAAAAATATCACCGACTTTTGAGACATTACCTTCTTACAAATCATATCTAAACTGGTTAGGAAAAAAAGATGCTCAAAGTGGACGTAAATTCTGGTCACAATACTTTCAGGACTTTGAAGAATCACATCTTTTTATTCCTGACAACAAGAACAAAAACGTCGCGCAAATTGAAGTTAAAAAACTTTTTTTATCAACTGAAGAAACCCTTGGATTACAAAAATTGGCCAAAGAATCCAAAGTTGCTTTAAATGCAGTCGTTCAAGGAATCTGGTCATTACTCCTTTTTCGATATTTTGACACGAACGATATGGTTCACGGAACCACGGTTTCAGGTCGGTCTTCAGATTTTCCGAATATACACCTTTTAACAGGAATGTATATGAACGTACAACCCGTTAGAAACACCATACAAGACCAAGAAAAGCCCCTTACAACATGGTTTAAATATATTCAAGAACGTCAGCAAAGGGCATTGGAATATGAGTATATGCCTTTGAACGAAGTGCTTTCGCAAACCAATTCAACTACCGGGAGCATGATTTTTGATAGTCTATTGGTTTATGAGAATTTTCCTGAGGTGAATACCAACGTCGACACGATTAAGGTTTCTAATTTTCAAAGTGGGTTAACCTCTACCTACCCCATGACCATAGTTGTGCTTCCTGGGGAGCAAATGGAATTCTTACTTTCATTTTCCACGGAGCATATTGACGAAAAATCTCGACTTTGGATTTATGAAAATCTTTATATCCTTCTAAAACATATTTCCTCTGGAAAAGTAAAATCATTTGCTGACCTAATTCCGCTAATCGAAATATTTAAAGGGAATTCCATAAATGCGATGAGGAAAACCCTATCAGTTTCCAAAGATTATTTTTCACCTCCTAGAACAGATTTCGAGAGACAATTGGTTGAGATTTGGCAAATTTTATTCGGTAGGCAAGACATCGGAATTAACGATAACTTCTTCGAAATTGGAGGTAAATCATTGATGGCCGTACAAATGGCCCAAATGATTGAGCGCAAAATACCGTTGAAATTTCAACCGACCATGCTCATTCTAAATCCTACAATTGCAAGTATTGCGCAAAAATTAAGCACAGGCCCTACTAAAACCAAAAATGAGTGGAAATTTCTTGTTCCTTTCCGCACCAAAGGAAACAAAGCTCCTATCTTTTCCTTTCATGCAGGAGAAGGCCACATATTGTTCTACAAGTTACTTCCACTTTATATTAATAATGACAGGCCCTTTTACGCCCTGCAGCCCAAAGGTATCAACGGAGATGAAACCATGCATGAAAATATTGAAGAAATGTGTACTGATTACATTTCGGAAATTGAGGATATTCAAAATACTGGAACCTATAATTTTGTTTTCTATTGCTATAGCGCCCTTGCCGTAGAAATATCAGATCAATTGAGAAAAAAAGGAAAAAAAGTGAATCTCATTGTGGTCGATAGCCTAATCGGACCTGATGCTCGCTTTGACAGGCAAAAACTAAGTGAACGTTTAGATGTCTATTTAAAGAAAATGGTTACGACCCCCTTTTCAACAATTGGGAACTCTATCAAATCTAGATTTAAACGACACTTGACAAGTTACTACAATACATTTGCAAAAGACGTTATTAGCGATAATCTAATACGGATAAGAGAACAACTAGATAAAAATCACAAAGAATATCATTGGAAAAAATTCAATACTAATTGTACTTTGGTACTAACAAAGAGTGAACATCCAAAGTTGAGGCAAAAGAAAATTAAAGCATGGAACGATTGGTGTGATTCAGAAGTTAAAGTAATACTTAACAGCGGCAATCATTTTAACCAATTTGAGGAACCTCATGTAAAAACACTTGGGCAATATGTTGAAGAGGCCATTGTTGAATAGCGGAATAAGCTTCTTGACACCGGAAGGCAAGCCCATTTCAAACCTGGTCTCGGAATTTGAAAATGGTGGTCAAATACAGGTTTGGGTTATTGACAAAAGGGAACTGAACGATAGGGATAGTTATTTGAGATATTTGTCTAATGATGAACTTGAAAAAGCTCAAAAGTTTCGCTTTGAAAAGGACTTTTCAACCTATGTGATTGCAAGAGGCATACTGAAAAAACTACTTTCAAAATATATTAGAACCCCTACGGACGCCATAGGTTTTGTATATGGCGACTATGGAAAACCGAAACTTAAAAATAGCAATACCATTCATTTCAACGTTTCCCATTCCAACGAAATGATCGTACTCGCAGTTGCGCAAGATACCCAAGTCGGCGTTGATGTAGAATATAGGAATGATACCATAAATCTTATGGAAATTGCCAATACAGTTTTTACCGAAACAGAAATTGAGTTTCTGAATTCGTTACAAAACAAAGAAGTATCTCAAGGGTTTTATCACCTTTGGACCCGTAAGGAGGCATTTATTAAACTGTCAGGTTATGGTCTTTCAATGCCTATCGCATTGCCTAAAATCTCTGTGTTAAAAGATCAAGTTGAACTACTCGACAAAGTTAGTCCGAAACAGAATCTTTTAAAATGGGATTGTGTTCTCCGGTCTTTCAGCCCCGATCCAGATTATGCAGCGGCCATTGTAGCGTCAGAAGGTTCACAAATGATGGCGTTTATGAATTGGAACGACTATAAACATACTCTTCATATAGCATAAGCCAAAACAATTGTAACAAAACTACGTTCATAATCGTATACGATATTATATCTTTACCTTATGGCTTCAAAAACAATTGTACGTGACCAAGTAAGGGGTTACTTACTTGAACAAATGACTACTGGCAAACTAAACGCCGGGCAACCCTTAAATCTAGCGGCTCTGGCCCGAACATTGAACGTAAGCGTTACGCCCATACGAGAAGCACTTACACAACTGCAGCAGTCCAATCTTATTAAAGCAATTCCTAATCGAGGTTTTGTAATTTCCGAATTGGATTTTAAAGAAGCCAAAGACCTTTATGAATTGGTAGCCGACCTAGAGGTATTGGCCTTGGAACACTCAACTTTTGAAGAGGGGTTCATTAGGAGACTTAAGGAACAACAAACGGCTTTTAAAAATGCTACAGGCACTGTTTCACGTATTACGGCGAAACTAGAGTTTCACCGCTTACTGACCGAAAATTATAAAAATGCTCTCGCCCAACAGTTATTGGCAGATCTTAAGACCCGAATTTTTTTCTATGAACGCGCATTTATGTCCGATGACGAAGTATACAGTAAATCAGACAATCAACATGATGGTATTATTTCAGCAATAGAAGATGACAATGTGCCTACTGCAGCACTACTTCTCAAAATGAACTGGATGCTAATTTTGAATTACATACAAAAGCAATTGCGAATCGATTAGCCATCAAAACCGTGATTGTGCTTCGGTAACAAGCCAATAAATTGTTAAGAATTCATAAGCTTTTTGTAAAACGTTAGGATGTTTTCCCGCGTCGGAATAGCTTTACAAAAAAAATGTAGTTTGACGAAAAGTGGACAACAAATTAAATTCTCTATCGTTTAATTTATTCTAAAAAAAAGTAAGTCATGAAATACTTATCTCCGCATATCGAAGCATTGACCCAAAAAAAGAAAAAAAAGGAAAAGTCATTAATCAAAAAAGAATATTCTTGTGGTATCTTTCAAGATTATGGTATGAATGAGTCTAAGATTATCGATACTCCGTCTCAACTTCGATAGTTATTGCTTCTTTTGCTTTACTTTAGCCATTAGTCTTCTAATTGCTTCAGGCATGCTTTTCTCATTAAAAACTGCTTGGTATTTTTGAGCATCCTCTTGGAGAAACACTTGATAGGCTTGACCGTCAGGTATGTTCAATTGCGAATCATCACCATGGCCCATCGCATCAATTAACGTACTGGTTTCCAACTCACTCACTGAAATTTCACCTTCATATTTTCTTGTTATACCAGTGAATCCCCCCTCAACAACGATTTTATATTTCATACCCTATTTTCCTCTAGGCCTACCATAGCAAAACTTTTAGTTACAGCTTCTGTAGCTCGCTCACTTACCCGGCCAATTTCACTTAGTTTTAAGGTAACTTCAAGCATCATTTTCAAAAAATCATTGAATTGGGCCGTTCGCCACAGCGTCGACAATGTTTCAAACCAAATCAAGGCACAATCTTCAATACCAATCTCAAGACAGCACAAGTAAAATGCTTTATTAGGAATTCCTGAATTGATATGTACCCCTTGGTTGTCTTGAGCGCCTGAATAATAATTATCCATATGGTCAGGTTGCGAATCAAAATCATTCGCCGTACCCGGAGCTTTCATCGAACGAATCGCAACGCCCGGAAAGCTATCGGTGACCACTGTGTCTCCTATCAGCCAATCGGCTTCCGAAATGGTCTGATTTAAATACTTCTGTTTGATTATTGTAGCGAAAACATCGGAAAAATGCTCATTCAAAGCACCAGGCTGACTAAAATATTCAAGGTTGGCCAAAAATTGTGTTACGCCATGCGTTAATTCATGGGCAACCACGTCAATAGCATTGGCAAAGCTGGTAAACTCCAAACCATCGCCATCACCATACGTCATTTCATCGCCATCCCAATAGGCATTGTTATAATCAATTCCATAATGTACATTAGAGATAATATCCATTCCATTGCCATCCATCGAATTTAAATCAAAGGTCTCCTTAAAGTATTCCCGTACAAACCCTGAGGTATCGAATGCTTGATTGACAACCGAATCGGCAACCTTTTCATCACCCTCTTTGCGAATCAAAATTTGCCGTTGCTCGTATTGATTTTTACTGTCATAAACAAAGCGCGCACCATTACCGTCGACCACATTTCTTTGAAGAAGATGGTTTAAGCTTTCGTTTCTTTTTTGATTGATACGCCTTGTGTCGTTCAGTGCTTTCTTACACGCTGTGTTTCCCCGTTTGGCAAGTTCCTCCAAAATATGAGGTGGTACGATATAACAGTGATTGTTTGTACACATAGAAAGAGATTTTACAATTAACTACTACAAGGTACTTATCCTTTTTGGGGAAAGATTTTACGTTGCGTTAAAATTCTTCTAAACTATTTGGAGGATTACCTTAATTGGTTGAAAAAATGCTCGAATCAATACCTGGAAGTAGTTTTAAGGCATTCTTATAATATACTTTTTTCAATACTTCATCAGACAAATCTAATCCATACATGGCCCAAAAGGCATGGTATTTTTTATAATATGGAAAATATTCATCATCGGTTTCCAAAACTCTAAAATAGGTAGGAAATTCTTCAGGTTTCCAGCTATCCTTTCCAAAAAGAATACGATCTTGGTATTTCTCAAAAAAGGCATGGGCATTTTTTGGTTGTCGCCCTAATTCGGCAATAATGGCCCCGATACCCACATACATGTTGGGCATCTCATCTAAAAGTTTACCTAAGTATCCTAAATTATTGGCATACCACCCCATGTGTGCATTTATAAACTTCGTATTTGGGTGTTTTTTAAACATGCGATGCTGTTCATCGATCAGTTGCTGCCAAGGGGCTGGGTCGGTATCGGTGCGTTTTCTTCGTGAATGGGTCTTCAACTCTAACCAACGCTCATTATCCCCATCCATGGGGTCCCAAAATGATTTAGGGTCTGCGGTATGAATTAAAACCGGAACGCCCATTTCGGCACATTTTGCCCAAATAGGATCCAACCGTGGATCATCTACGGCTACACGATTACCATCAACATCCTTATTTCTCAGCCCTAAGCTTTTATAGACTTTCAGGCCTTTAGCACCATTCTTAATGTCTCGCTCTAGCTGATCCGCCGCATTTTTCGACCAATTTGGCGAGCCGACGCCATCAAAATTCACATTGGCAAAGACCACAAACCGGTCGGGATAATGAGTATTTATGTTTTTAACTATTTCTTTGATATTCTCTCCAGAACCACCACTCAGGTTTACCATAAGGCCCATATTCATTTTATCCATATCGGCAATCAATTGCGAAAGGTCTTGGGTAGCCATTCTTGATTGATGGCTATGAATATCAACAAATGGAAACTTTGCCTTTTCAATAATATGTTCAGGAACTACTAATGTAGATGTTGGATTATAGGCTTCAAAATCCATTTTCTGGCCATGAGAACCCCATGAAACCAATGTAAGTGCAAGGACTGCTAGATTTACTGATTTTCTACTCATTTGAGTCATTTGTGTTTAGCTATTTAGATTTTTTTTATAATCTTCAACGGTATCAATATCAATCGATTTTCCATTGGAAGATAGAATCATTGTATCATTTTTATTTGAATTGATTACGGCTTTTGCCCCATTATCCCCATCCAATTCACCTAAAACCTCGAAATATTTGACGCTGAAAAACGCCGGTACGCCAGCCTTATCGCCATAAGCCGTTGCGATAATACCCTTTTTAGTATGGTTATGAGACGCCACTAGAGACTTTAAATATACAGAGTCTATCAAGGGTTGGTCACCCAATATTACAAGAACCGCTTGGTATTCATTAGTACTATTACGAAGAAAATTTATACCAAAAGCCAACGAAGACCCTAAACCATCTTGCCAATTTTCATTCTCAATGCATCGTACTTCTCTTAAATCGGGTATAATTTTAATTTTGGCAGCAAAAGCTCCGAGAACAACAATCACATTTTTTGAAATAGATTTGGCATTTTTTATAGCATTACCCAGAAGTGTCGTGTTTTTCCAAGGTAACAATTGTTTGATTTTGCCCATACGGGAAGATTGGCCTGCTGCAAGAATGAGTACAGCCAAATTATTTTTATTGACCATCAGCTATGAATTTTACCTTCTTTATCCCGTAGCATAATGGGCTCCTTATCATGGATTGTCGCTAAAATTTCGGAAATAATGGCAATGGAAATTTCCTGGGCCGTTACTGCTCCAATATCAAGTCCGGCCGGTCCGTGTATGTAATCAAAAAAAGTATCTGATACTGTCGGACACCGTTCTATAAAGTCGTTTAAAAGCCGTTCTCTTCTTTTTGAAGGCCCCAATAATCCCAAATAGGCAGGTTTGCTATCTTTCAATGCCAACAAATGATTTAAATCTTTTACAAAACTATGGGTCATGAGCATAACCGCCGTTTGACCATCGATTTTCGGCAAGGGGGTAATTTCAGGGTCAATATTCAATAACTCTTCTGCACCCGGGAAGTCTTTAAGAGTTTTTTCTTCGGAAGGTGTGGCGATTATCGTCACTTCCCATCCTGTAAGCGCCGCATACGAACACAGTTGTACTGCATCGTGTTCGGCCCCTATTATAAGCAATTTAAAACAAGGCTTCATTTCTTGTTCAAAAATTTTCAAATCCCCGTTTAAAGCAGCATCAGGTCGAAACCCAAGCTTTCCATTCTTATACAGCAATGAAGAGCCATAGCCATCATCTACACCTTCTTTTTTAGAGAAAAAAGAAGCTATTTTAAAATGTTGTCGATTTACTAAAAGACCGAAAAAAATGTGAATGAAGGTCTCATCAGGTTGAAACGGTTCGATTAAAATATATAAAATACCTTCACAGCCAAGCCTATACCGCCCGTCATAGGTCATTATCTTTGGTCGATTTTCTCGAAAAACACGCTCTGATTGTCGAAACACTTCTTTCTCAACACAACCACCACTGACTGCACCTGTCATTTTACCGTCTTCGCGAATAAGCATACGAACACCAGGGCGACGATATGAAGACCCTTCGAGGGCCACAACAGTAGCCAGCACAGTTTTAATTCCCTTTTCCTTTGCTAGAATATGTGATCGTACAATTTTTTTTAATTCGTGTGTCATATCAAATTTTCTTCGTCAAGACCGACGAATTTAATAACCCTACTAAAACGGATCACTAATTATTTAGCCATTTGCCATTAACCTATAATTGGCTTAGCTGCAGTTTTCCAAAAATCTGGATCGGCCATAAATGGTTGTTTGTAGATGCGCTTACCGGTAGCGGCTTTCAAGGCGTTGGCAATAGCGCCACCTGCAGGAGGTAATGTTGGCTCTCCCAAACCTGTGGGTGCCAACTCATTTTCAATAAAGTGCATTTCAACCTCGGGAACTTCCTTCATTCGAATCAGTCTATACCTATCAAAATTCTTTGACTGAGGCACTCCATCTTTAAATGCAAAATCTCCGTACAACGCATGACCTATCCCATCAATGATTCCTCCTTCTACTTGATTACGTGCTCCAAGTGGATTGACTACGATGCCGCAATCAGCTACACAAGTCACTTTTGTAATTACGGGTTTTCCATTTTCGATTTGAACGTCTGCTACCTCTGCAACATGCGTATTATGGCAATAATAAGCTACGAAACCTTGATAGACACCTTCAGGTTGTTTGCCCCAGCCTGATTTATCAACAACTTCTTTAATGACGGCTTGTAATCGTTCAGGAGAATATTGAATGCGTTCGTCTGTTGTACCCTTGACCTTTTCCAGCAAATCTAATCGGAGTTGTACACGATCTACCTCCATGACCTCTGCCAACTCATCGAAGAAGCTTTGTTCGGCATAAGCCAGAAAATTGGTATAAGGTGCTCGCCATGCGCCTGTGGTAATTTTACTTGCATAACTAGCAACATCTACCTTGTAATTCTCAACGGCACCTGCGGGAAAGAAATTAGGAATCAATCCATACATATTACCATTGACTGCTGCTTCTTTAAGATAGTATCCTGTCAGTTTTCCGTCTTTCACAGCTGCTTTAATGCGATATTTAATGGCTGGACGATATACCCCCGTGGTCATATCATCTTCTCGGGAAGAGACCATTTTAACTGGTTTCCCGATTGCATCGGAGATTTCTGCGGCCTCATATACAAAATCACCGTAAAGTCGTCGACCGAACCCCCCACCCATTCTGGTCATTTCCAAAGAAACATCTTCAACATCACGACCCAACATTTGCGCCACTGTATTTGCGGCATCTTCGGGAGTTTGGACAGGTCCGACCAAATGAATTTTTTCCGGGTTTACATCGGCATAGAAATTCATTGGTTCCATGGTATTATGGGGCAAAAACGGGGACTCGTAGGTGCGTTCCAAAACCTTATCAGCTTGCGCAAAAGCCCTGCTTACATCGCCATCATTTCTTAACGTCGTGAAGTTCGTTCCATCGAGCAATCCTGAGAGTTTATCATCTTGATATTTAGAATCTTCCAATGCACTAACAGCTTTCCATACCGCTTTTATTGCCTTTTTTCCTTTAAAGGCATCCCAAGTTGTTTTTGCAATGACAACTACTTTGTCGCTAGGGCTCAATTGAACGGTCCAACTAATTTTATCCTTACTTAATAATTCCCTGGTCTTTGTCCCTATTTTAATGACATCAATGACACCTGGCATGGCTTTGGCCTCCTCAGCATCGAATGACTCTAATTCTTGACCAAAAGCAGGTGGTCGAAGTACTGTGGCATATACCATTCCGTCCGCCTTATAATCAAGACCATATAACGGTTTTCCCGTAACTATTTTATCTATGTCGACATTCTGAATGTCTGCACCAATAATCTTATAATCTTTTGGCTCCTTGAGTGTTACGTTTTCAGGAACATCAAGTGTAGCGGCGGCGTCTACAAGATTGCCGTAACCCAAGGTTTCACCGTTACCGTTTGTAATTACCCCTTCACTTACGGTACATTCTGAAGGTTCAACCCCCCAATGTGCAGCGGCCGCATTGACCAACATTTGTTTGGCTGTAGCACCTGTCTGACGCAGGGCATCCCAACCATGTCTGATAGATTGGCTCCCCCCAGCTACCTGACGGGTAAAATTTTTAGTGTCTAAAGCTCCCTGTTGCACGTAAACATTATCCCATGCCACATCTAGCTCTTCAGCTATGAGCATTGGCATGGCCGTTTTTACCCCTTGGCCGATTTCAGGGTTCGGTGAAAAAATGGTAACCGCACCATTTTTTGCAATTTTAATAAAAGCATTAAAGTCGGCATAATCTAAATCGGCCAAATCGACCGGTACTTTTGCCTCGGGTTTACAGGCGGTAAAAAGATTAAACCCAATCATTAAGCCTCCACTGGCAAGCGAGGAAGTTCGAATAAAGTTACGTCTGCTGAAGGTTATATTTGAAACTGAGGTTGACATGATGCATGAATTTAATTAGTTGGATTCTCGACTTTGGGGGAATGAAAATTAAAAATAGCTACTATTCCATCTTCGCCGCGGCCATTTCAACAGCTTTGAAAATCCGGTTGTAACTTGCACACCGACAAATATTGCCGTGCATTGCATTTTTTATGTCCTCTTTTGAAGGAGCTGGGTTCTTTTCAAGGAAAGCGGCCGCGGTCATGATTTGACCAGCCTGACAATATCCACATTGTGGTACGTCGACTTCTTTCCAAGCTTCCTGTAACGGATGTGAACCATCTTCCGACAACCCTTCGATCGTTGTTATTGATTTTCCTTCCACTTGGGCCAAGGTCGTAGAGCAACTGCGTATGGCATTTCCCTCCAAATGAACTGTACATGCGCCGCACTGGGCAATACCACATCCGAATTTAGTACCCACTAAATCGAGATGATCTCGCAACACCCATAATAAAGGAGTGTCTTCACTGACGTCGACTGAATGCGACTTTCCGTTGATGTTAAGTTGATAGGTTGCCATGACTTTTAGTTAGTTTAATGAATTTCACTTCTATAACCTTTACAAGTTATCAAAAAAATGGATAACCAAGGGCACTTTAACAGTTTCTTAAAACCGTCTTAAAAAGAGAAAATATAAGGGTGCGGTGTATAAGCCAAATCTAATATCACTTATTAAACCAATAGGTGAATTTTAAGGTCAGTGCCCAGTCTTTCTTGGAAAAAGGATCTATAAACTGATTGTTGGTGTATACTAAAAATAAATCGGAAGCGGGGCTATATCGCCATTGCAACCGTGAATTGAGATTGAAATTCTTTGCTTGTTCATTATATTGAAACAAAGTGGCGAAAAATAGTTTATTGGTGAAGGTTATATCTACTTCCGATCCGATAAGCCAAAATTCGGTATTGTTCCAAGGTTCGGGCAAACTGATATGATTGTAGTTCAAAGTAGCACTTAGGCTAACAAAAGGTTGAAATCGATAACCAAGTTCACTTGTTATACTAGTTCGATTTCCATCGGAATAGTATCCTCCTAAACGACCACCAAAGGCATATGTAAAAAGGCTTTGTGGTTTTGATACGTAATCCCAACCAATACCTGTCCAATAATGATCAGTGCCTACGTCAAGCAGTTCTTTGCCCGATCGTGTAGGATCAAAGGGGGAGAGAAGTTCAACATATTCTTTAAAGGTCACCAGCTCAAAACTACTACGATTACGAAAATTAAGACCATAACTGATAATATTTACATTATCGGTCTTTTTGAAATTCTCATTAAAGTAGTATATACTTTCCCACTGAGGACCATGACTAACAATTTTACCTTTTTCAGGAAAAAACAAATAGCCCACTTCCCCATTAAAATTCACATATCCATTACGAGGTACGTACCCAACTTCCGCCCTATAATCTTTACCTACCCATTCTTCTTGAATTCGCCAACTCCATTTTCTGTTAGCATAAGCCAAATGCGCCGCTTGGGTTGCCCCATCGCCATTTTTATCAGGACTAAATGATTTTAAAAAGAAAGCCTTGCCACTCCATAAAGCATTGGAAGATGCTAAATTATACTCCACTCCCAAATTACGGTTGAATTTAGGATATAGCGTTTGAAGCGAATCGTTTTCAAGAGGATAATTGATAGCTTGCTTATTGACCAACATTAGACCAATACTCGAACGACTGAACACTTTTCGCTGTAATGATAGCACGGCAAAATTCTGGCTGGGCAATCCAGTTTCATCAACACTTGCTGTTTGCATGTCCATAAGGCCTACCCGCCATTTCTTGTTTAGGTTACCGCTGATTCTAGCGCCTGCTTGAATGGGCACCCCCAATCCTATACGCCTCGAAAAGAAAGGCCTTATCGTAGGATATCCGAAACTGGCGAACAGATCACCATTTTCAAGAAAAAACTGACGCTTTTCGGGAAAAAACAATTCAAATCGGTCTAAATTGGTCACTTGCCGGTCGACCTCTACTTGTGAAAAATCTGGATTCACCGTCAAATCAAGATTTAGAGAAGAGGTTAAGCTGAACTTCACATCTCCCCCAATCTTAAAATCATTTTCAGTTTTATCACCAATTTCAAAATTTTGGTTTAACCCTCCTAATACATAAGGAATAATTGAAAAATTCGTTCTTGGAGCGGGTGGTGCTTCATCCCAAACCAAGGTTCCGGTATAGGCTAAAGATGCCGTCGGAAGCTGTCTGGGAATAGGTGTCCAGCTCGACTTTTCACTCGATTTTAAATCTAAACGGCTAAAATTGATGCCCCATTCCCGAACACCGTCTTCGTAGCGAATCGATTTAAAGGGCAATGCCATTTCAAAGACCCATTTCTCATCACTTCGGGTCGTTTCCGAAACCCATTTGCTATCCCAATTCAAGTCGACACTTCCTCCATTATACATCGTACCATCCCATTGGGCACCGTAGGCATTTGCACCAAAAGAAAAACCTGTAGTCTGATTGTTAAAGGGATCCATAAAAAGTAAAAAGTTATCGTTTTTACCAAATGAAAAATCGCGTCTCAACGACTCAACAAAATAACCGCCTTCCGCCATATTGTAAAAAGTAGCCAATAGATAAATATTGTTATCATCATAAGCCATACGAATTTCGGAAGTTTCGTTCGCCTTATCGGTATCCATAGGTAATACCATAAAAAAGTCTTTCGCAACGTCTGTAGTAGACCAAACTTCGTCATCCCCTACTCCGTCAACTACCACAGGTGAATTGATTTTACGAATATGGATGCGAAATGCTTCATTTTTTTTTTGGGCGTACAAAGGTAGCGTCAAAATCATGACTAAAGCAGCCAAAGAAAATTGTTTCATTGTTTTAAGGGTAACGGCATTAAAGCGCTACAAATAAACCACTTACCAAAACAGAAGCAGTAATTGATAGGATTATCGTAGTTCGCCGGGATGAAACTACGAATTTTTAATCTATCGATTTAACAATGTTTAACACAATTTTCTCTCTGAAGCTTATACTTTTAAGCGCATTTAGCCGTTGTGATGGTTGAACGTAAAAAAATTGAAAATGAAATCATACTTAAATCTTCTTGGGCTTATTTTTGCCGTAACCGTATTTATATCCTGTGGAAATGCAGATGACGATGTAAATTTTGGGTTGAATACGGGCGACGGACTAGGTAAAGGAAAACCGGTAGACGAATGCCTGGCTCTCGGTGAGAGTGATTTGATCTTGTCAATACAAGAACAGTATACTACGGCTCCTGGAAAAGTGTCTATCTTTTTTAAGGTCTCCGATACGAATGGCAACCCGGTACCCGGTCTAACAGCCGAGCAATTCACGATATACGAGCAAGGTAGAAATGACGCCTGTTTCAATACGATATCCACTTCAGAATCTCAAGCACGTATTTCTCCGAACTCTCAAATTTTCAAAAACAATACATTGCTGGTGCTAGACCTTAGTAACAGTGTATTGAGTAGCAGCCTTGCAGAGTTAAAAGCTGCCGGCATCAGCTTTGTTGACAATGTAATGCCCGCTACTACCCAAGAATCTTTTAAAATGGCCATTTATTGGTTTGATGGTGAAAATGAACTGCATCTTTTAAATGAATTGACAGACTCAAAAGAAGAATTGACGGCCTCCATATCGGGAATTACCGATGACATTAGCAATGACCCATCAACCGACTTGTATGGTGCCGTAATGAAATCTACGGATATTGCCGCTAACTTATTGAACGAAAGCACGAAAGGCGGGAAAATTGGGGCGGCCTCTGTTGTTATATTTACTGATGGTACTGATCAAGCTTCCCGTTATACCCAACAGGCTGCTCAGAAAAAAGTAGATGACGCAGATCCAAATATTTCCTTTTTCACAATAGGACTAGGAGCAGAAATTGACACACAAGTACTAACAGACTTAGGTAAAACGGCCAGTGTTTTTGCAACGAACAAGGATGAATTGGAAAGTACTTTTAACGATATCTCTTTTCGTGTATCACAAAGGGCCAATAGCTTCTATCTTTTTGAGTATTGTAGCCCAAAACGTGATGGTAGTGGTGAGAACAATCTAGCGATTCAAGTAAAGGATGGGAGTCTGCAAGGTGCTGTACAAACAAAGTTCAACGCGACTGGTTTTACCGGAGGTTGTGAATAATCAAAATAAGAAAATCTAGAAAAAGGCGCTTGATATAGGCGCCTTTTTTTATATCCACAAGTCACTAACAATCAGTTTTTTAATTTTATATTTTTCTTTTAAACATAGTATTGATAAGGCTTGCGAAACCTAGGTCGACGTCTTTATTCGATTTTCGTGCGTATATGTGAGTGAAAGAATAAACTATAATACAATTGAAAATGAAAAAATCGATTATTACAGGTACATTGGCTATTACTGTTTTAGCTTCTTGTGTTTCGAAAAAGAAATATGTAGCACTAGAGAGTGACTTACAGACCACACAAAGTGCCTTGACAAAAACACAAGTTGAAAAAGAAGAGTTAGAATCTAAAATGACTAAGATTGAAGCTCGGGTTACCGAATACAATGAAAAAATAAATTCATTAAAAGACATCAATGATTCGCAAATGACCTCCGTTGATGATGTTGCCGTGATGAGCAACAACACCAAACAAAAAATGAGGGAAACATTGGCAAAAGTAGATCCAAGTAAATTGGCACAGGCCAAAACTCTTCAAGATTCCATGAATTTGGCCGTCTCATATAATTTGAAAAAGTCAATTTCAGATGATGAAAATGATATTGATGTAAATATTGACAAAACTGTAGTTATGATCAATATATCTGATAAACTACTTTTCAATAGTGGTAGTTACAGGGTCAGTAACAAGGCCAATAATATTTTAGGAAAATTAGCCGAAGTAATCAATTCGGAGCCTAGTATGGAAGTAATGGTCGAAGGTCATACCGATTCAAGAACTATTAGTACCGAAATGTTCAGAAACAATTGGGACCTTAGTGTAAAGCGTGCCACTTCTGTAGTTGATATATTGCAAAACAAATATGGTGTTGATCCCGCTAAAATGATTGCGGCCGGGCGAAGCAGTTATTTACCATTGGTCGAAAATGACTCTAAGGAGAATATGTCAAAAAACAGACGCACCAAAATTGTCATTATTCCTAATTTAGATAAATTCTTTGCACTTCTTGATGCGGAAAGCCTATAAACTAAGTTAGTTACATTATCAGAAAAAGGGGGAGCAATGATGGCTCCCCCTTTTTATTTTTATTTTTTACGGTAGGGTTTTTGTTTTACCAATTGTTATAGTATAAACTACCCCATAGTTTTATGAACGCCTACATCCAAATACGAATGATGCTATTTAACTTAAAAAAACAGAATCATGGGTGTAATCAACGAAATAATGCAGTATAGTGCGCTTGGCGAATTGAATAAATGGTACAGATATTTTGTCGTACTACTCTTTTCAATAATTGTTACTATATTATTTGTAATGATGGCAGTTTTAATAGAGAATGGTGCTTATAAGAATATCCAGTTCGGCTATTAGCCTTACCGATAGATCATAGCGTTTTTAAAAGCGGAATTAAAAATTATCCTTTTATTTCCGTCGCTAAGATCAAACAAAAAGCCATTGATAATAGCATAGTGTAGCCTACCATCTTTTTGTAGAAAGAAAGTCGGGTTCTCCCCCACTTTAATCTGTAGCTCGGGCACCTCATATTTTGTACTTATCATATGAATAGGAAAGGGTGAATATAATTCTTTCGCAGAAATACCTTTGACCCGCAAGTAGGCATAGCCCGATTTTAAGAGTGAAGGAAAATCGATATCTTTTGAATCGGTAACAATTTCAGGGTATACTTTCCCTGGCACTATCGTAAAGCCCGAAGCATCCAATGTTTCGTAACCGTAGTACGTAGAAAGATCACCTTGATCCAGAATACGACTACTGTACCAAAAGTCATTGTGGTTTTCAAGATCGACTTCCAACCTATTGATGCCGATATCTAAAATATAGTCTTTCCCTAAAAGATTGTAGGTAGCGTTCGCTATCTTTAAATCGAATAATTTACGATCGTTTTCAGGTATTTTCTCATAATCCTCAAGTGCAAGACTTTTATAACTTCCTTTGGCTATGGTGTAAATGGCCGATAAAATCGATACATAGTTCAATTTACGTATCTCTTGTTTTTCCACGTCATTTTGATACCCTCCCGATTCAATTAAAATTGCGCTAGTGCCCCATTTTTGAATATTATCGCCAAAAGCCCTGGGTTCAAAATCGTCATTGTAGCGTCCCACTTGACCAGGAGCATATTTTTGAATAATATTATTCATAAAAACAATGACTTTCATAGCATTGCTGCGCACCTCATTAATATCTTTACCATAATTAAAGGCCGGGGCCAAATAAGAAATCGTAGCGGGTTTTTCGGTACGTTCAGCGTTGTAGTATGTACTTTGATCATGGAGGTTGAACCCAAATTCGGCATTCAAACTATCACGAACCCTTTTTAGTGTTTGCCCTTCGGGAGATTGTAATCGCAGTGCGTCGCGATTAATATCAATTCCTAAAGCATTTCTTCTTTGATATACCTCTGCCCCATCGGGATTGAGCATGGGCAAAAAGTGAAGTTTGAGGTTGGCCAATATTGCCTCCTTTTCTATTTTTAAACTATTACTCTTCAAGAAATTGAGAATATCAAAAATAGCTTGGGTAGCAGTAGGTTCATCACCATGCATTTGCGACCAAAGAAACACATCGATTTCTCCCGATCCGATACTAATCAAATTTAAATCCCTTCCCTCAATCGATTCTCCGACCTTTTTTACTACAAAATCAGGACTGGAACGATATTTCAAAACTAAAGATTGAATCTCATTATGCTTTATCCGACGTTTATCGAGACTAGCCTCTTTAAATTGATCGTAAGATTCATAAAGCGAAGTGGTAATGTCGTTTTGTTGACAAAAAACAACGCAACTTAAAAATATGAAAATGACCGTTGTAATTTTTTTTATCATGGAATTACTGTTTTGAAGGAACCGGTTTAAAATTAAGTCTTTTGGTGGCCTTTCGAACATCGTCCATAAATTTTTTGCCTGGATCGGTTTTTTTGGTACGATATCCATCATCTTTCTCCAACCAAAGTTCATGCCCTTCGAAATTGGTATATTCATAGTGACCGATTAAATACCCAATGTCATATTTTTTTGACAGGTATTCAACTAACCAAACATTTGATTTTAATTGCGCTTCTGTTAGCGGCGTATCTTCGGTGCCCCCAACGTTTTCTATTCCTATGGCACAGTGGTTTAATCCAATAACATGGCGTCCCATAATCGTTTCTGGCATAAGTCGATATATGGTTCCATCTTGAGCGACTAAAAAATGGGCGGAAACATTTAGAGCACTCATATTCTTGATGTCTGGCCGCCAAGTAGGCAATTTCGGGCGCTCAAACGCATCGAAAGATCCTTCAAAAGTTGGAATTGCCGTCCAATGCAACACAATCATACGGGGAACGATAGTGGGTTTATCTTGTTCAAGACCATAGCGTTCCGACAAATACTCTAAGGTCAAGGTTTCACGTTCCTCATTAAAAACAATAGGTCTATCAATGACTTCTTTTGAACTTGCACAGGAAAATATGACTAAAGAAATCACAATTAAAAAACAATAGTTCAAGTACTTGGGTCGTAATATTCGATACATATGCTAAACTTTATTCAGGCGGTTGTTCTATAGCGTAATAAATCACTTTTTTCTTTATTCCCCAGGCTTTTGCCTGTTTAATATCATTTCCCATATAAATATCGATGCGATTTTTCCATTTTCCATGCATTTTATCTTTAACCTTATAAACTCCCTGCAATCCTTCAATTCTTACTTTGGTCATGTGTCCAAGGCCCAACGCTATTAGGTCTTGAGAAACCGCAATGCTTTTCTCCCCTGGAACCAAGGTATCGCCCCACGCCGCCAAACGAGGATTATTGGCCGTTTGGGATTTTACCGAATTATAGGCCGAAACAGTAACCTCCAAGGGCTTCCAAATAGGGCCATTATCATGACATCCCACTATAAAAACCAGTACCAATAATCCCCAAATTCGTTTCCAACTTAACCCCATAGTATAGGTTATTTTAACTACCCCAGATTTAACGAAGGAGTTGCTTCCTCATCAAATACCCCCATATAGCCTAACATAAGTTCAATGCATAGGGTATTTTCTCCCCTTTATAACAGGCAATAATATTCTGAGCGGCATATTCTGCCATTCGATTTCTTGCTTCAACCGTGGCAGAGCCAATGTGCGGAGTTACAGCTACATTTTCCATAAACAAGAGTGGATTATCTTTTTCCATAGGTTCAGGATTGGTAACATCTAACCCCGCACCCCATATTTGCCTCTCTTTCAATGCCGTTATAAGGTCGGCCTCATTGTGTACTCCACCTCGGGAAGTATTAATAAAAATAGCAGTATCCTTCATTTTTCGAAAAGCCTCTTTAGCAAATTTATTGCGGGTCTCACCTGTAAGAGCACAATGCAGCGAAACGATATCACTTTGTTCGAGTAATTCGTTAAAATCAACTTTTTTGGCATTCAATTCACGCTCGGCAATCTCATTTACGGTTCTATTACAATAAATCACCTTCATATCGTAAGCCCCTTTACAGCGTTTTGCCAACTCCATGCCAATAGTTCCCAGTCCGAAAACGCCCAAGGTTTTATTTTTAAGTTCTTGCCCCAAATTAGCCTGAGGCCTAAAAAACTTCCATTGATCTTCGATAATGCGTTTGTGCATATAACACATCTTTCGCGCGGTAGCAAGTATCAGGCCGAAAGCAATATCGGCAGTAGCATCGGTCATGGCATTAGGGGCATTGGCAATAGGAATATCCAAGGCCGTAGCCGCATCGACATCAATGTTATCATAACCCACGGCATACTGTGAAATAATCTTTAGATGGCGATGCTTTTCGAGAAAAGGAGCATCGATGCGATAACTTCCGGTAGACAACAAGGCATCATGTTTTTGAACAAGTTTATCCAATTCTTCCGAGGTCATCGGTCGCTCTTTGTCCCATTTGGTAATTTCAAGGCCTTCTTTTTTCATAAGTTCTATTCCTATTTCAGGAATATTCAAACAAACCAATACTTTCATTTATAGTGATTAGAGGTTCTAACACGAAATATTTCAAGTAAATATTCGAAATGTTATTACCTATTTTAATAATACAAGTTACACAATTTATAAAGTAATTTTTATATTTAGTCTTTTTGCTACAACCGGGTCTGCCAGTTTATTCAAATTCGATTTCTCCTATGAAGTTATTGAAACGTTTTGTTCCTTGGCTTTTGCTTGTTCTTTTGTTTCTAGTCGCATATTTCAACTACCCAAAACTTACGATCATTTCAGGATATGCCTCTAAAAGTATGGCCTCTACCGTTTTTATTTCCCATCGTAGTAGCCAATCGGTTATCGAAAGTGATCATAACATACCGCTGATAAAATTGGCGGAAGTTGAATCAAGGCCCAAAATGGCGACTGCGACTTTTTTTGGGCTTATGGAACGAAAAACAATATGTCGCGAAGGCTTGGGTTGTGTATTGATAAATGATAAACATGCCCTGAAAACCAATATTCCCACACCCCATCGAGAAGCGTTACAGAACGACCTACCTTTTCCTTATGGTAATAATGGATCAAAGGATACTCTTTTTGACAATGTCGATTATGACCAACTAAAGAGGACTCTGGATAGTGTATTTGTTGCAATAGAAACCTCAAAGACACGTACTGTACTTGTTGCCTATAAAAATCAAATTATTGCGGAACGGTATGCCGACGGGTTTACGGAGGAAACCCCCATATTGGGTTGGTCTATGACCAAAAGTATTTTAGCGACGTTATATGGAATCTTGGAGCATCAGGGGAAACTGGACTTAAATAGCTACACCTCCATCGCATCATGGCAAAACGATGAGCGAAAGCATATTACCTTTAATCACCTATTACGAATGCAAAGTGGGCTGGAATGGGAAGAAGATTATTCTAAGATTTCAGATGTAACGCGGATGTTGTTTTTGAATTCCGATATGACGACGGCACAAATGGAAAAGAACGCCATAGCCCGACCGACTGAAATTTGGAATTACTCTTCTGGTACGACCAATCTCTTATCCGGCATTTTAAGGAAGCAATTCGAGACCCATCAAGAATATGTAGATTTCCCGTATGCGGCCTTAATTGATAAAATAGGAATGCACTCTATGATCATCGAAGCCGATATGACCGGAAATTTTGTCGGTTCTTCCTATGCTTGGGCAAACACCCGAGATTGGGCGAAATTCGGCCTACTCTACCTGAATAAAGGCAATTGGAACGGAACGCAACTGTTTTCATCAGCATGGGTCGACTATATAAAAAGGCCGACCCTAAATTCTGATGGAACCTATGGTGCTCATTTTTGGTTGAATGCCGAAGGGAAATATCCAGATGTTCCTCGAGACCTTTTTTCAGCGAATGGCTTCCAAGGTCAACGCGTATTTATTATTCCTTCAAAAGATTTGGTCGTTGTTCGCACAGGAATTTCCGATGGATCGGTTTTTGATATAAATACCTTCTTAAAAGACATCATTGCTTCTATTGACTAAAATAGCACACCTAAGGGATCCATTTATTTTTTCCGAAGTCGGGTTTCCGCTTTTCTAAAAAGGCATTACGCCCCTCTTTGGCTTCCTCCGTGCCATAGGCCAAGCGTGTCGCCTCACCGGCGAAAACCTGTTGCCCTACCATACCGTCGTCGGTAAGGTTCATAGCAAATTTTAGCATTTTTATCGAGGTGGGCGACTTTTCAAGAATTTCCTGTGCCCATTGATAGGCGGTATCTTCAAGTTCTTCATGCGGAACCACAGCATTTACCATTCCCATTTCATAAGCCTCTTGAGCGGAGTAGTTCCTTCCCAAGAAAAAGATTTCACGTGCTTTTTTCTGCCCTACCATTTTTGCCAAATAGGCCGATCCATAACCAGCATCAAAACTAGTGACATCGGCATCGGTCTGTTTAAAAATAGCATGTTCTTTACTTGCTAAAGTGAGATCGCAGACGACATGCAAACTGTGCCCGCCGCCCACGGCCCAACCAGGTACCACGGCAATGACCGCTTTGGGCATAAAACGTATCTGGCGTTGCACCTCAAGAATATTTAGTCGGTGCATGCCATCATCACCCACATAGCCCTGCGCTCCCCGAGCCTTTTGATCTCCGCCACTACAGAACGAATAGATACCGTCTTTGGTCGAAGGCCCCTCGGCCGAAAGTAAGACTACTCCGATACTCGTATCTTCCTGCGCATCATAAAACGCTTGATACAATTCACTGGTCGTTTTTGGGCGAAAAGCATTTCGTACGTTGGGGCGATTAAAGGCTATACGGGCTACACCGTTTGATTTCTTATACGTAATGTCTTCAAATTCTTTGGCTGTTCTCCAGTTTGGTTTTTGCATTGTACAGTTTTAAAGTTTACAAAGTAAAGCAATTTGATAAAACAGATGGTTATAAGGGTAGCGTTAAACAAATAAAATCCTCCCTTTCTAACGCCGATAATAGACCAATAATACCCGCTGTTTTATGTAGCCCTAACTTGACATACCCCAACATAAGCCATGCTACATTACCATTATTATATGAGATAGATAGCCTAATTTACAGGAGTTTATATTAATTTATTTTAGTACAAAGTTTAGGTGTACAAAAGATGTCGTATTCAACATTTTAAATAAGAAATGTATTATAAAAACATAGCCTACCTCCTGTTAATTTTTATGCCAAACACGCCCTATGAACAATCAAAACCATAAAAACCAAACTACTGATATTGCACAAGATGCTATTAATGCCATCGCCCGAATAGGTTCTTGGGAGTTTAATTTGGAAACACAACTTTTTACCCTAAATCAGATTTCCTGTGATATTTTAGAAATTCCGCAAAGCACGCTTAATCTAGCGGAATGCTCCTCATACTTCGAAGTAGGTTCTTTCACTACACAAATTAAAAAAGGAATTGATGATCTCATCGCCAAAAAGATACCTTTTGATCAAGAAATAGAGTTGATAACCTCGCTAAATAAAACAATATGGGTACATATGATAGGCAATGGCACCTTTAGCGAAAATATATGCCTCAAAATTTCAGGGATTTTTCAGGACATAACCAAAAGAAAGGCGTTTGAAAAAAAATTGCTTCAAAAGAATGAACTATTAAACTTTACCGAGAAAAAAGCTTCATTAGGGCACTGGAAATTAGATTTGAATACAGATATGGTCACCTGTTCCCAAAATATTTGTCGCATCATTGGTGTTGAGGAAGATACACCTATTACCATCGATATGATGATAAATAGTGTTCATCCTGAAGATATAAATATGGTACGTGCCCACTTTAAGAAGTCACTTAAAAATAACATTTTTGAAACCCTCCATCATCGTTATCTTTTAAAAGATGGAACTGAACGGATCATTCAAGTTTTAGGAGAGTTCATTGCCGACGAGGCTGGAAATTTCAATAATGTCCTCTTTATTTCACAAGATATTACGGCCAGAAAGCAGTTCGAGGAAGGGCTCATGGAAAAAAATCAATTATTCTCCGTTATTAAACGGATGATGAAGCTAGGCTATTGGCTGTGGGATTTAAGAACCAATGTATTAACCTGTTCCGAGAACATGTCAAACCTCCTTGAGTTAGAGCATAACGAGGGTCTCCCCGCAAAAACACTCTTAAAAAATGTGCATCCCGATGATTTGGAGAATCTACATGCCTATTTAGAAGAGGTTATCTTGACCAAGACTTTCAAAAGCTTTAGCCACCGCATCATAATAGATGGGGTCATCAGGTATATTCAGGTCAATGGTAAAGTCAATATCGATAAAAATGGGGAGGCGCTCACTATTTTAGGTATTTCACAAGATGTAACGGCGCAAAAAGACCTGGAAATCGAATTACAGGAAAAGAACCGACTTTTAAATTTTGCAGAAGAAAAAGCAGGTGTAGGACATTGGCGGTGGATTATAAATGAAGATTTGTTTCTTTTGTCTAAAAGTTTGTTTAAAATTTTTGGTATACCGGAGGGCACAAGAATTACTTCAGAAACTTTATTAAAGTACGTACATCCCGAAGATCGCAAGAAAGTTGAACAAGCTAAAGAAAATGCCATAAAAAATAAGGAATTTATCGATGTAATTCATCGAATTATTCTTGATGATGGAACCTTGAAATATTTGAATGCTACCGGAGGTGATTTAATTACTAATGATAAGGGAGAATTAATCGAAGTGAGGGGTGCGTTCATAAATGTAACCAAACAGCAAAAAGAAATATTAAAATTTAAAGGACTTTTAGAATCGGCCCCAAATGCTACACTTATTATAGGGCAAGATAGTATCATTCAAATGATAAATAAACAAGCTGAAAAATTGTTCGGCTACACACCCAAAGAATTGGTGGGTCAATCGATTGATATGTTAATTCCTTCAAGATTTTTAAAGAAACGGGCACCTATTAGAGAGGTCTTTTTCAACAATCCAAAGGTGATGTCCATTGATATCGATGAGGATTATTATTTGATTAACAAAAAGGGTAAAGAAATACCGGTAAAAGTAAGCATAGGTCCGCTTCAAGCCGATGATGGGCTATTGATATCAATGGCCATTTGGGATATTACGGCTGAAAAATTGGCCGAACATAAGATGTTAGAATCCAATGAGCGATTAGAAATACTTGCAAAAAAACTAACTGCCCAGAACCAGCAGCTCGCTGATTTCACGCAGATAACCTCCCATAACCTACGTGCCCCGGTGAGTAATCTAAACAGCATTGTTAGCCTCTATAAAACTTCGAACAGAGAGGAGGAAAGATCTGAGATATTTAGTAAATTTGAAATAGTTATAGGCCATCTTACGTTAACCCTGAATACCCTTGTCGAGACGCTGAAAACAAAAAGTGAGAAATCGGTCATTCGAAAAGAAGTCTCATTTACCCAGACCCTAAAAAAAACACAAGATATACTTATGGCCCAAATCTCGGATAGCGGCGCATTGATTAAAGGTGATTTCTCGGCAATTGACGTGGTTTCTTATAACCCAATTTATATGGAAAGTATTTTTCAAAACCTCATTGGTAATGCCATTAAATATAAAGACCCAGAACGGAACCCTGAAATAATCGTGACTTCTGAAATCGAGAATGGCGTAGTAAAATTAAGCTTTAAGGATAATGGATTGGGAATTGACTTAAAAAAACACGGCCATAAGCTCTTTGGCCTAAACAAAGTTTTTCATAGACACCCAGATGCCAAGGGTGTGGGACTGTTTATGACCAAAGCGCAGGTTGAAGCGATGGGAGGTAAAATCTCAGCAGAAAGTCAAGTGGGCAAAGGCTCTATTTTTAGTATTGAATTTTAATCTAAACTGTATGAAAAACATACTACATATTTGTATTGTCGATGACGACGATATTTATAAATATGCCCTTACAAAGTCGGTCGCGACGCTTTTGGAAGGAAATCAGGTTTCCCTCTTCGCCAATGGTGAAGATACTCTCGATCATATCTTAACCCATCAAAATGACCTTGCCGCTTTACCCGATATTATTTTATTGGATATCGATATGCCAGTAATGGACGGATTTCAGTTTCTTGAAGAGTACGAGAAAATAGCGCATTCCCTGGCTAAAAAAATCACCATCTATATGGTTTCTTCTTCCGTAGACCCAGAAGATGTTATCAGGGCCAAAAGTTTTGAAACCGTCACCGATTATATTTCGAAACCATTGAACGAAAATAAATTTGAGAGTATTCTATCCGAGCTCTAAATAGAAATCGGGCGTCAAATTTCATAAAGAAACTGGCTATAGATAAAAGCTAATGTTTGACATTCTTCTCTTGTATCCATTTTGATAGATATTTGGTCCCCTGCATGGTTTGATGTCGTAAAAGGCTGCCGATAAAATTTTTAGTGCGATGCGCTGTTAAATCCCCTTCCAAATGTTTTAATATTGACTCTAACCGCTGGGATGACACTTTTTTGTCATATACCGTATTGACAATGACAATGCCATTCTTTTGTGCCTCTAACCACTTCTTCCGATTTTGATACAATTCTACTGCAGCTTGGGCAAACTCTTCCGGGTCATCTTCGACGCATCCGTTCCACGCAAGATTTTCATGCATACTTTCGGCACCGATTTTGGTTGTTACCGAAGGGGTACCGTACTGCATAGCGTCGACCAGTTTCCCTTTGATACCCGCTCCATAACGAAGTGGAGCCAAAAGCACTCGTGCCTTGCCCATAACTTCTGATACTTCCCTGGCCCAACCTTTTACAATAAAACCGTCTTTTGCTTGGTGCATTTGATAGACATGCTGGGGCAGGTTAGCGCCATAGATATTTAGCTCTGATTGCGGTAATTTGTTACGTATCAATGGCCAAATTTTGGTTTTTAGCTGAACAATCGCATCGACATTGGGTGCGTGCCCTCCAAAGCCAATGAACAAAAAATCGTAGCGCTCTTCAAAAGTTCGCCAAGAATCGATTTTATTTTGATCAATAGGGTTTAGCATGAAAGGCAGCTGTAGAAGAAGTCGCTTATGACCATGAACGATAGGCCGTAATATTTGCATTTCGTAATCAGATATTATCAATGATAAATCTGATCGGTAAATGCTGGCCACTTCCCTTTTTGTTTTATCGCTTTGCAACCACTGTGTTATGGTAAAATTGTTATTGTCTTTTATCGCCTCGGCCCTACTGGCACGAAGCGAATGCAAATCTTCGGTATCTAAAATTCGAATGGCTTGAGGTGCTTGTTCGGCCACCCTCCATCCGAACTGTTCTTCGGCCGTAAATCGGTCGAACAATACAATTTGTGGATCAAGTTCTTGAACGAAAGTATCAAAACTATCATGATTCAACTGAATCTTAACGCGATTGATGCCCCCATTGTTCGATATATCATTGCTATGTTCCTCAGCCGTACTTGCTAAGGTAATTTGGCAGTTTCGCTGTTTAAAGAAGTCTATCAATTGAAATAGCCGTACTCCTGCAGCAGTAAAATTAGGTGCTGGCCAATTTAAGGCAATTACAAGAACCTGTTTTTTCACAACAACTACTTAGAAGATTAAAAGATACATCGAAAGAGCATTCCACTGAGCCAAAACTTAAACAACCTTTTCCGTTTATTATCCCATAAAACAATAACAAACACTTAGAATATAAGTTTTTACACGAACTACACCTTACATACGTTCCGCAAACTTTCGAGAAATGGCGGAGCGTAGTTTTCGACCATAGTCTTCCTCTAACCACTCCTTATAATTCTTTGTATTATTCATGATACAATAC
Organism: uncultured Kriegella sp.; assembly: GCF_963975415.1. NCBI lineage: Bacteria > Pseudomonadati > Bacteroidota > Flavobacteriia > Flavobacteriales > Flavobacteriaceae > Kriegella > uncultured Kriegella sp. Next base: position 37,299 of record NZ_CAXBGN010000001.1, on the reverse strand, counting down.
GAGTATTGTCGAATGCGATAGGCTATTTCTTCCTTCAGTTCTTTTGCCAAAATTCGCGCATCAAAAACGTCTTCTGCATTTTCGACACATATTTGAGCATGCTGTTCGATACTTCGCTCCAACACTATTTTCGACTTAAGGCCTTCAGCAAACACTTTTTTATACTCGGCCTTTACATTAAATTCAATATGGCTCGATTTCGAAAATTTTGCTCTTAGATCGGCCGGCATTTCATAAACGAACTCCCGTTCAATCTCTTCATCGTTCTTTATATTTTCTAAATAGAAATCGGGAAAATGAAAAATCTCTTGCCAATCTATTGGAGCATCCCAAGGACCAAAACGTGCAAGATTGTTTCCCAAGTCGATAACATTGAATTCCTTTTTATCCTTTAAAACCCGAGAACCCCGACCGATCATCTGAAAATACAGTGTCAACGAACGTGTTGCCCTATTTAATATGATGGTCTCCACAGAAGGTTCATCAAAACCAGTAGTAAGAATACTCACGGAGCTTAAAATAGCATCGGGAGTATTCGAAAACCAATCTAATATTTCCCGCCTTTCGGCTGCATTATTTTTATTGTCAAGGTGTCTTACATTGTAACCCGCCCTTTTAAAGGTTTCATATACATAACGCGACGTATTGATGCCATTATTAAAAATAAGGGTCTTGGTACCTTCTGCAATTTCTTTATAGGCCGCCAACAACTTACCCAACATGCTGTGGTTTCCATAAAGCTCATCGGAAGATTTTACCGTATAATCACCACTTATACCCAACTTCAAGCTTTGCAGGCTAACATCGTAATTATATAGGTTTGCCCGGGCTAAAAACTTACGTTTGATCAATGAGCCGATTGATTCCCCAACGATCAACTTCTTATAGTTGTCTTTCATGGGTAGCTTAATATTCGAACTAAGAGGCGTTGCGGTTACGCCGAGTATAGTAGCGGTCTTAAAATGCTTAAAAAGTTTTCTGAAAGAATTATAGTGCGCCTCATCTATGATAACAAGTCCAATATTATTGATTTCGATTTTCTCTTCTTGCAATCTGTTGTTCAAAGTCTCGACCATGGCCACAAAGCACATGTATTCGTCTTGGTCTTTGAGTTCTTTGACCTCACTATTGATAATCTTGTTCTTTACCCCAAAACCAGTCAACATATTCGATGTCTGCGAACTCAGTTCGATACGGTGGGTAAGCACGACCACCTTTTTTTTTGATTCTTCGATGTATCTACGGGCAATTTCAGAAAAAACTACAGTTTTACCGCCACCTGTAGGTAATTGATATAGTAAATTGGAATTAACGTGAGATTCTTCCAAATGCTTAAAAATAGCATTTAAGTCATCGATTTGATAATCGTAAAGTGTCTTTTCTGTAGTATCTTTTTGTAGTTCCAAACAGTAAGGTATATCTTAAATTTAGTCTCCTCTATAACGGGCCGATGCAGCAGGTTCAATTTTGCAAAACTAATCGAATTTTGTCCTCAACCGAAATTTATTAGACGAAAAATCCCTCAAATTTTCACAAATCATTGCATTACAGCACTATAGATATCCTTGGTTTTTGGCTACCGAATGCTAACAAAGAGACAAAATCGAAAAGAAACTCAATAGCATTAATCGATAAAATCTAAAACTCGGGAGAACCCTTCGCCGTGCAACCAGTTCTCGTCTTGTGTAATCTGGTATACTTTTAAGATCCGCGACTTAAAATCGTGTAGCAAACCATTCAGGGCCACATACTGTACTGCTTCATTGAAAGAATTCAACATACTTTTATAAAAAGCATCGGGAACATTTTGTTCTAGTTCAAAAGATTGTGCCACTTCTAGATTATATAACATTACATCGGCAACCAAATACGGATCGACACCCAACTTGATAAAATGTTTTATCCTGTTCTGTGCTACCGAACGTCTAGCTTTTGGCCGCTTTCTTTTTATAGGAAAGTATTCGTTAGAAATTTTTGTCTTGGCTTCCTGCACCAGTTTGTCTTCTTTCGGGTTAAACACAAAATCATAATATTGCTTTACCATAGGAAAACGGTCATAAAGATCGAGTAACTGCGCTTCCAGCTCTCGTTTGGGTAAACTTGATGTATACTTTTTAAGTGCCCTTTTGCTCATATTTTAGCTATATACAGACAAAAATAATACAAGTATCACGAAAACTCCTTTGTAAGGTAATAAATCATAAACTTCTCATAAATTATGTATAACAATACTTTAACTCTTTGGAAAAGACACAATAAAGATGTATACTGTAAGCTTGTAGAACTTCAAAATCCAAAAAAAATATATGAGGCAACTAAAGATCATCAAGCAGGTCACGAACCGTGAATCTAAATCGTTGGACAAGTACTTGCAAGATATCAGTAAAATAGATTTGATCAACGCTCACGAGGAAGTGGAACTAGCACAACGTATTAGGGCCGGTGATCAAGTAGCCTTGGAAAAATTGACTACTGCCAACCTTCGTTTTGTGGTATCGGTGGCCAAACAATATCAAAACCAGGGGTTAAAGCTACCCGATTTAATCAATGAGGGCAATTTGGGGCTTGTTAAGGCCGCCAAACGGTTTGATGAGACCCGTGGGTTTAAATTCATCTCATACGCCGTATGGTGGATCAGACAATCAATATTACAGGCCCTGGCGGAACAATCTCGGGTCGTTCGGCTCCCTTTGAATAAAATTGGATCTATCAACAAGATAAAGAAGACCTTTTCTTATTTGGAGCAAGCACATGAGCGACCGCCTTCTGCAGAAGAGATTGCCAAAGAACTTGAAATGACGGTTACCGAGGTTAAACAGTCTATCAAGAACTCCGGGAGGCACGTTTCAATGGACGCACCGCTTCGTGAAGGGGAAGATTCCAATCTCTACGACGTCTTACGTTCTGGAGAATCTCCAAGACCGGATAAGATTTTAATGCAGCAATCATTGAACACAGAAATAAACCGTGCTCTTGAAACACTGTCGCCAAGAGAGGCCGATGTGGTAAAACTATATTATGGAATCGGTGACCAACAGTCAATGACCTTGGCAGAAATTGGGCAAACTTTTGATCTCACTCGCGAACGGGTACGTCAGATAAGGGAGAAGGCCATTCGAAAGCTAAGACATAACTCGAGAAGCAAATTACTCAAGACCTATTTAGGCTAGAAACGCTGTCTTTGTCTTTAAAAATAAAAACGGGGGACAGCTTTGCTGTCCCCCGTTTTTATTAGTCATTTGTTGACCAATTAAGAATACTTTAGTTTGCTGATATCGAAGTTCATAAGAATATCATTTAAACTTTCGATAAAATTCAAATAAGCTGCGTTGTCTTGATTTTGATTTGCCATAATCTGGGGATTTTAAAAGTTACTTTATTTTACTACATATAGTCTAATTCGGCCAACTCGTTTAAACTTAAAATTTCATTTAAATCTTGGAGAAACGCCAAATATTCTTCTCCATAAGTATCGTAAAGCATAGTATATAGGTTTAAAGTTAGTCCCGATATATCGAGATGATTTGGGTTTAATTGCTTATAATACTGTAAACATAAAAATAACGGGAAGCCCCAACAATTAATTGTGGTGTACCCTTGTCTTTTCGTTGTATAACACTAAAAATTTGAAGAATGTTATTTCGTCGGCCAAGAAAAATCAATACTCTTTACGTCGAAAATACATTTGCGGAATTGCAATTAAAATTTGATTTCATAGGATATTCCTGCAGAAATCGACCATGTAAATTTACCCGAATCAAAAACCAATTCTTGTCGATTGACTCCGAGACTGGCCTTGTAAATATTTGGACTATTTTTTGCGGTGAACTGATACTCCATACCCAATCGTTGCGATTCAATAAAGAGTAGCGTTTCTGCAAGTAACTCTTCATCATCGCGTAGTTGTTTAAGCTCAGGAGAATATCCCATTCCGAAATTAATACCAAGATAGTTGTAGCCATCTCTCAAATATTTACGCATCAACAAGTTTCCAGAAAAACTCATATTGCCATTGGGCTGTGGCGTAAGATAAGGCCGCAGGGAAAAGTAGTAGTTACCGGAATACAAACCAATCGAGCCCGTATAAATCTGGGCCTTTGATGTGTTAAAGTCTAAAAATCGCATCCCCAAAGAAGCTTCTAACGATTTAGGCAAGTTTGCATAGAGTTCGGCCCCTACCCTATGATCTGGAAAAATGGGCGCATTTGAATACCCATAGTTCAAATAACCGTAGAACGTTTTTGAAAACTTAGGATAAAAATCCAATTCATATTGCAAACCATGGGTTTGAAAGCGATTACTGTAGTTGATTTTTGGGATTACGAGACCTGCCCCTGTTTCTCGACCATAACTTATACTCGAATAGATCATAGGGTCATAGACCACATCAAAAATTTCAAAAGAATTTGAAATTTTTACACCATTCTTGAGACCTCTCGCTGCTGTTAGCGTATCGTTGGAGGGTGTGAATTCTGTCGGTTTTGGTGTTTCTTGCTTCCCTTTCTTTACCAAGGCCAAAGTTCTCGCCTGCAGCGCTATGATATCTATATCATTCTCTAAAAAGGATACGGCTTTATTGGCTAAACCAAGAGCGAGGTAATAATTTTCGGCATATATTTCATTTTTAATGGTGGCGACCCACACTTCCTTATTTTCCCGCTCTACGGATGTTATGCGGTTAAAATGGGATCTCGCCTTATCATAGTCTCCATCCCAACTATACGTACTGGCCAATAAACTGCGTACATCGGTATAATCAGGGTATTTTGTTAAAATATGGCATAAAGTATCTCGGGCAACATTACGATTGCCGTCGAAAGCTAAAGTACGTGCCGTAAAAAAAGAGACATCGGGATCACCGTTATATGCCAGCTCTTGGGCTTCTCCCCAAAACGGAGGCACTAACAAGACCATCAGCCATATTTTTCTAATCAATCTCATCAAATATCACTTAAAACGAGTTCAGTTTCTACTTCTTTTTGGTTTGAAGACTTTTGATTGAATGTGCTTAGGTGTTTCTTTTCAGCCGCTTTCCTTGCCCTATTGATTTTTGATGTAATCGCGGAAGTATCGATTTCATTTTTATCCATAAGCGATATCAATCTTATGGCCGCCTCAGTTTTCTCTGACCAGAAATAAACATCAAGCAAAGCTTCGTAGGAGTCTAAATAAGAAGGATTTAACCCAATACACGTTTTAAGTATGCGAATAGACTCAGAATAGTTTCCCTCCCAAGCATTGATTCTCCCCATAAGAATATGTGCATCTAAATGACTTGGAATTTCAGAAAGTATGTACCGACAAAGCAGCAATGCCTTTTCCGACTCCTTATCAAAAGCAAAACTTCTTGCCGTTGAATAAGCCTTGTCGAAGTTACTACCATTGAAAACACTATTTAGCCATACCATTTCATTGTGTTCGAACGCCTCTTTCCTAAAAGGAAAAATGACCAGTTCATCAGGTATTATCTTATTCTTCTCGGTTACATATACATTCATAGCCATAAAATCATTTAGCTTTCTTCCTAAATTACCCTTTTGGCCCAGTACCAGTTTTAAATTAAGGTCACTATCAATATCAAAGGCGTCTCCATCGGAAAAAAACTTATTTCCATGAATAAATTCCATGGTTCCATCTTTATCTGTCTTCAGCGGAATATCTTTAATCGACCGAAATCGTCTATGCATATCCAACGCACCGCCTAACCACGCCACTTTTTTGGGCAGTTTTATTTCATAAGTTTTGTTTAGAAGGGCCAATAAGGATGGGGCCACATCTAAATGTGAGGAAATAGAACTAAATGTCTTAGCCGTTTTCAGCATGGGACTATATATGATCAAGGGCACATGGAAAGAACCTAATGTATTTTTTAGGGGAATATCGGAATCAAGCGAATGGCTTCCCGTAATTATAAACAAAGTGTTGCCGAAGTCATTATTTTTTTGATAGGCGCTAAAGAATGCCTTTAAGGCCTCATCACTGTACAATAGACTAGCAAAAACGTTACGGTTATCTTCGATTACCTCCTGCGTCTTTTCATCGCTATTACTATCAATGAGCAATTTAGAAACCAATGCTTCGTAGTACTTTTGATTTGACAATAAAAAAGGACTACGCAAATTGGCGGTCATATACACCTCCATCCTTGGTTGGGTATTTGGCTTGGGCAGACTCATACCCTTTCTAAAGAGTTCCTTATCGGGATAACCCCAGGAGGAACCGCCGGCATCTTCAACTTGCAATTGATAACCGTTCCCAAAACCGGATCGGTCCAAAATAAAATCGACACTTTCACTCTGAAGAAAATTATCTAAATTATTCAATGAACTATTGGTTCCTTGATAGTATGAAGTATGGTAGCCGTTGTTCTTTAAAACCCCAAATAAAGTCAGTTTATTCGGAAAATAACTTAGATTTAAAAATCCTTCTTCGCCAAAGGGCAACGATCCGATCAAAGATGGTATTGTCCCTGAAGTTTGTGTAGTGTTGCTCAAAAAATTATCCCAATAGAGTGATTTACGGGACAACGAGTCTAAAAAAGGTGTAAACCCACCATAGGGTGCCTCTTTCCCTATAAAACCCTTCCCTAATCCTTCCACTACAACAAAAACGATATTCGGTTTCTCTTTCCTTAATTCAAAATAATCTCCCAAAACATCTTCAGTGTTCGGTGTTCGGACTAAGGGGTACTCCACTTTAGAATTATAATTCGTTCGTTCGATAGTTTCGGTGAAAAGATGTTTCCCTAAATATTGGGTCTTATTCTGGTTGATGGGCTTTCCTTCTGTAAATAGTGTAATGACAAAAAGACTGAACAACACAATGGTAAAGGGGTACATTTTATTGATGTGATGGTAAAATTTCGAAGTGACTCTATAGCATCCAAAAAAAGAAGCTATCATAATAAGTGTCGCTAAAATGATGGAAGGCAACATACCCAGGGAATTGGACGCACCTATCATAAGATCGGTAAAATTATAATCTAATAAGTCTGCACCCAACGGCACATAGAAGGCACAGTAGTAGGTAACTAACAATCCCTCGATACCCAATAGAAAAAGTAGTACCAAAAAGACAACTCTAAAACCGAGCCTGGGATTAAGGTTTTCTAGAAAGTTAAAAAGCGGTACTAAAATGAGACCAACCAAAGAAGCATATCCCATGTGATGTACAATCGAAATAACAAAGCTCATTCCCAAAATGACATCAACAACACCTTTAAAAAACAATATAGTGTACTGAAAAACGGACAATACAAGCAACGACAAGAAAAATGAGATCATCAATCTTGTGTAATGTTTTAAGGTCGATTTTGAAATGCTATTCGTTTCCATTTTTAAACTATGTTGTTTTGGCAAATCCTTTACGAACTTGAGAACCCCATCCTGATTTTATCTTGAACAATTTTTTGTAATTACCCCTCACGGCAGACCAGACCACTATTGGATGAAAAACCAAAGGTTCAATTAGGGCACAGCACATTAATGTGAGTATGTCTTTAGTGCGTTTGTATTCGTTATAGGAGTATACATCCCATAAAATGGCATAAAAAGAGAACATTACCGAGAACATATAAATCATCATTGTTATTGCAATGAAAAAATCCCAATTCAGTATTCCCAGATAATAAAAAAGTATGATGGTAAAAAACCCAAAAAATTCCAGCAAGGGAGCAAGCCATTCATAAAAAAACCAATACGGATAACTTAGCATTCCCAACTTCCCAAATTTGGGGTTAAAGAACATATCTTTATGTTTAAAAAGTGTCTCTAAATTTCCTCTGGCCCATCTATCTCGTTGGTTTATAAATATTTTAAGGTCTTCGGGAACTTCTGTCCAACAGAGTGAATCTGGAATATATTCAACGGTATAGGATAGTTTTCTTTCATGCATATACCTTCGCATTTTAAATACAATTTCCATATCCTCCCCGACTGTATTGGTGTCATATCCCCCTACCGCGAGTGCAATCTCACGATCAAAAAAACCAAAGGCCCCGGAAATAATCAACAAGCTATCAATACGGCCCCAGGCCATTCTTCCTAAAATAAAAGAGCGTGTATATTCCAACAGTTGAAATTTTGCCAGCCAGTTTTTAGGAAGACGAATTTCTTCTAGTTGACCTCCCGAAATAACGCAGGAATTCGCTACCCGAATAACCCCACCGACGGCAATCACTCTTTTTTTCGAACGTTGATAGAACGATTTCACCACATGGAGCAGAGCGTCGGGCAATAACAGGCAGTCGACATCGATACAGCCAACATAGCGATTGTTGGAAAGCGCCATTCCGGCATTCAAGGCATCAGACTTTCCCCCATTTTCTTTATCGATTACCGTAAGTTTGGAGAAAGAACGTTGCGATGATCTATATATGCCTCGTATGGGCTTCGAACGCCAATCTGGATCGGATTGATGTTCCACCTGAACCAAATCATAAGCATCTATCATTTTCTGCAAGGTGTCATCCTTACTACCATCATTAACCACCATCACCTCATAATTGACATATCGTAATGATAACAATGATCGAATATTTTCAACAATGGTCATTCCCTCATTATAAGCGGGTGCAATAATGGTAATGCTGGGTGCCAAAGGCGATGCCATAACTTTTGACATATCACCAAAGCTATTCTTGTTTCGATAATGTATTGAGTTTCGGGTAGATAGATACCCCATTAGACTGAACATTAGAAATAGGACCGTCGTAAACAATAGAAAAACAATGTTTATATAATCTAAAATGATATTGAATACACCACTATCCATTTAACTTCTCTATAATTTTGTTTGGAAATGACCACAATTGGTTCAGGAATGAATCGTGCGGGTTTTCCAATAATAGAGGTGGTTCTTCTACATGTTCCAATTTTTCGGAAAATTCAAAGCCAACGTCAAAAATATCGTTGTTCAATGGGGGTTCCGCTTCCATCTCATCGAGTAGAAGACTATACTCTAAAAGTACCGCTCCGTCAATTTCTTGTGATTGACCTGTTGTACTAGCCGATTGATCGTTTGCTTCGTCGCTTCCCAAGGATTCTCGTTTTTCAGCAAGCTTGTTCATAAGCCCTTTTAAACCTAATTGTGCCTTCTTTCTTATTTCAAAATTAGGATCCTCTAAAAGGCTATCTAGAAATGGAATTTCCTTTTCATCGCCTACAGCGACAATCTCATCTAGCAAGATTAGTTTTTTTGCGGTATCACATGTACGAAAAAGGTCTTCGAATACGTTGAACGGTTTAAAATCTATGTCTTCGGAAACTTCTAAATCTGTAGGGCTAGAGCGCTCTTCAAAGGGCATACTGGCGAATTTAGATATCAAATGTCGAATGCGTTCTTTAACAGATTTGTTTTTTTCGTTTTGCAAGAGTTCACTCAAAAGGGGAATTTCCCGTTGATCCCCCAAGGCTTCGATGTCGTCAAGTAATTGCATCGTTGCTTCTTCGGTATTTTTTGAGTATGATTCATTGCTATGACCGTCGATATCATTTGAAACCAATTCTCCAGCGTCCTCTATCTTTGTTTCCGATGCTATATTATCTTTCTTATTTCGAATCAAATTGTCTGCGACACCTTCATCTGAAGCTTTATCCGTTTCATTGATCGTTTCTTCCTTTTGCAAAGGCACAAATTCCATATCAAGTGATTTTCCAATCCACTCCATGTCAGACCATACATCATCAAATTCGTTTATGATTTCCTCGAATTCATTGGTATTCTCGAAAACGACTAAATCTTCAATAATCGCTTTTAATTTTAATTGATCGGTAGGCTTCATTTCGTTTGTTGTCTGCTGAGAATTTATTTGTTCTAAATTATAACCCAACTCCTCCATCTTATATTTAGGGAGGACTTCGGGGTCGATTACTTCAATATCCGGTACATCTAAAACCGGAAACCCATCTTTAAATACTATGTTGTGTGTTTCATTGTCCAATGTCTCGCAGCCAAGTGTTTCTTCATGAATTACTTCAATCGCCATCACATCATCAACTGCCGAGATGTTTATTTCTGCTTCATTAGAAAAAACAGAATCTTGACTGTTGGCCACAATCGGTAAAAAATCAAATGTCAAAGCATCAATATTCTCAACTTCATAACCGCCATGGTTCTTTTCAATATCATCTGTCTTTTGGGTAAACCTTACTTCCTCAAAAACAACTTGAACCTCATTAATTTCATTTTTGACGATTATTTTGTTGGGTCTATATTGCGCTGAGGTTTCGCTTATTTCCGAAAAGCTATCGGTAACCGTTACCTTGTCGCACACAATGGGCAAAAAGTTGACATCCAAAGAATCCATTAGTTCCTCTTTAGATAAAGTAGAAGTAACGGTCGAATGGTTTTCCTCCATCTCTTTTAAGGAGGTCTTATCGTTGCCTTTTTCTGCTAAAGTCGATGCGACCTGAGAAACCTTTTCCCTTTCTTCTTCAGACTGGAGCACGATGATGTGATTATCATCAACCAATTTTGAATTTAGAGTATCTTCAGTTTTATCGGTAGTATTTTCTTTTACATCGGTTAAAGGTGTTATACTTACATCTGCGTTTTGAAGGCCCTCGGTCGGCATAATACTTTCTGGCGAAATAGCATTAATAGCACTTAAAGCTTTACTTTTAACTGAAAAGTTAAACTCCTTATTTTCCACTAATTTCAAAAATGCTACATCTGCTTCGCTTCCCAGATTGGCTATGGCATCCAATACCGATATTTTAACCTCGACATTGCTTTTCCAGAATATCAATTTTAACACATCTAGAGCGGCAACAACATTAAATTCCTTGATGCATTTTATAGCTTCTCCCCTAATTTGGTTATTCTTATGTTTGACCAACTCAATCAAAGAAGCGTTGCAGTCGTTTTGATTGTAGTATTTCACCAATCTAAGTGCAAAAAGTACCACATGCTTGTTGCGTGATGTCAACCACAGTTTAAATCTAGGGGGATTAAAGTCTTCCAATTTTCGCATGGCATCCAAGAGCTTTAATTGTTGCCATTCCGATATTCGATATTTTGTGGTATCCAAAAAGAAGGCTATTCCTTCAGGCTTGAGTGTTACCGTGGCAATTTCTGCCTGTTTACGAATAGTACTCCTCTTGTCATTTATGAATTTCGTGATAAAAACATAAGATTCAACAACTTGCATACTGGTAAGCTCTAATATACCTTTCGAAACAACCTGCCATCGTGTACTTTTCAATTTTTCAAAAGCGTCTTTATGGAGCCCTAAATCTTGGTAAAGTGAAAAAAGTCGCTTTTGGGTATCTCCTGAAACATCTTTTTGAAGGTCAAGTAATATTTCGGCCAAGACTTTACGATTAAAACTATTCTTGAGCAGCTCCCTTATTTCAATCTTCAGGGCCACATAGTTACTCTTGTCTTCTTTTAGTCCGTTATCCTCATAAAAAAGAAACTCACTGATCATTGGTGATAATTCGGTCTTACGCCTTCTAACCTTACGTTGAGTAGCGGAAATCTTATTTCTAAAAAAGAATATTGCGGTGAAGTAGATAAAGACCAAACCAATAAAAAGGAAAGTCAACTGCCATAAAAGTTCCGTATGGATTTTAGGCACATTGATCCAAAAATAATGGTGATATGTCAGTGCTTCTATTATCAAATTACATTTTGTTCAGTTCTCTTGCGACCCTGACGAGCAGTTCTGAAGGGCTTACCGGCTTGGAGATAAAATCGTTCGCGCCCAATTCAAACGCACTAAGTACATTTTCTTCATTACCCGCCGAAGAAATAATAATTATAGGGACATTCGACTTCAGTTCATTGCGTACAAAGTCTATAAGTTCTATGCCCGAGAAATATGGCATCATAATATCGCTAACAATAATGTCGGGCATTTCTCTGCTTAAATGCTCTTTAACAGCCTTTCCGTCTCGACTTAGGCAAACTTTATATCCGCCTTTCTCCAATCGAAATGTCAAGAGTGAAGCCAGCAACTCATCATCTTCGGCCAATAAAAGCTTTTTTTGTACCATTATTCGTCACTTATGAGGTTGAAAAACTGTTCGTCTATGACACCCTCAATCAGAGGGTAGCTATCTAAAAAAGACTGGTATAACACTGTTAGTTTATCTACGCCTTCTTGGTCGACACAGATACAATGCATTTTTTCTACAATACTGAACAAGTCTTCTGTTTTCAAGAGCAACAGGCTACATTTTAGTTTGTGCGTGGCAAATTGCAGCCTCTCATAGTCTTGATTCGCTATATGTATTTTTGCTTTTCCAATAAATTCCAAGATATTTTTCTTGTATAGGCCAATCAATTCTTTTAGCATGTCAACATCACCCATACATTCTTCCAATAAAGGTTTTAAATCAATGATACCAGAGTCAGAACCATAGGTATTTTTTGCTGGCGACTGTTGACGTTCGAAATTTTTCATAACATCGTTCTTTTATGCGGGTCGCCAGACCTTCTATTTCCCAAACAACTTCCAATTATACCGCCTTTATATTTGATAATGAATGTTTTATGCGTCGATATAAAAGTTCTCAAATGATTTTCAACCTTGCATAAAAAAGGGAAAATCGAGTCCACTTTTTTGTAAATGAATTCGTAAGAAACTTTGAAGTTAACTGTCTGGGATGAAAAATTATATAGCAATGATTCATCAAGCTGAAGGCATGCGAAAAGTAGGTCTTTAGTTTTCAAAGAGGGTTGATTTGGGTAAATCGATTGAAAATAGTAGAATTTTACCCCTACAAAATTTCAATTTTTTTGTTAGTAATCAGTTAATTACCTTAAAACTAGCCCAATTGAGGTGTAGTTTGCAATTAAATGTTACCTAGCCCTTTGTTTATGTGGTAAAAGACGTCTATTTGTAGGTGTGCGACTTTTACCGATAAAAATGGTCAACCAAATTTTACCGGAAGACCATCGTTTTGTTTGATGAAGACTGATTGCCCATAACAGGCAAAAAAAAGACTTAAAGTATTATGGTATAAAAAATACTTTAAGTCTTTAAATTTTAGAACATTAAATAACTATTATTCTCTTTTAAAGAATCTACATGACGCTATTCGAAGGAACGGCTGAAATCGATGCTTTGTGTCGTGAATCGCTGCCGTACGAATTGTTATACGGTTGCTTATTTGTCTTTTGCGGCGGCCAACCTATCTTTTACAAATTCTATTTTTGTTTTTCCGTGAGATTTAGGTTTGCCGGCATCATCTAAATTAACCATAATGATATTATCAACGGTAACTATCGTTTCATGCGTCATTTTATTACGCACTTCACAATTAAGAGTCAAGGAGGTTTTACCGAACTTGACCACTTCAATACCTATCTCTACGATGTCTCCTTGCCTAGCGGTACTCATAAAGTTAATTTCAGACATGTATTTGGTAACCACCTTTTTGTTCTCTAATTGAACAATACTATACAAAGCCGCTTCTTCATCAACCCAAGCCAATACCCGACCACCGAATAGGGTTTCATTGGCATTCAAATCTCCGGGCTTAACCCATTTTCTTGTATGGAATCTCATAATAATAATTTTAGGGGAATTTTTTATTTACTGCTACAAAATTACACAAGAAAACTGCCTTAAAATAGCTTAGGGTCAGATTCTTGCATCGTTTTCGGAATCTGTAAATTACTACCAAGTTTTTTATTCAATTTAGCAATAAAGTGCGCAGATAATAAGGGGGATGCCAATTCCATATTTTGATGAACAAAAAAGTGAATGTTCTTTAGCCCTTTTTTCTTCCAATCGTCTAATTTATCGACCCAATCCTCTAAACGCGTATAATCACTTTCATGATTAGCCCCAACATATCTAATAAAGGCCTCATTATTGGTTAAGCGCATATGCATCAAATCACGTCTACCTGCGGTATCGACCAAAACATTCGCAATACCGTTCTCTTGTAATAAATGATAAAGTTCTTCTGCCACCTTCTCTTCATTGAACCAATCGGTATGTCGAAACTCCATCGCCAAAGAAAATTCCTTGGGCCAGTTATCGACGAATTGCACTACCCTATCCCAATTTTTAGGACCGAAATTATTATGCATTTGCAAGAATATGGTGCCTAATTTATCTTTAAGATTTGATGTAACATTAAGGTATTGATCTAAGATAGGATAAACTTGATCGTTTAAACGCCTTAAATGACTAATGTTCTGTACAATTTTAGGGAAGAACTTAAAATCGTCTGGTGTCTTATCATACCACTTACCATAAGTTTCTGCAGGAAATATGCGATAAAAAGTCGCATTGAGTTCAATACAATTGAATTGTCTAGAATAATATTCAAGCTCGTCTTTCGTTCCCCTCGGGTAAAAATTCTTTAAGTCTTGCCTGTTCCATTTAGCACAACCCACATAAATTTTTGGCGCATCATTGTTCGTTTGTCTTGACAAGACTATATCGGTGTCGGGATGATCCTTCGGGATGGTGAAATCTACCGATTCGGGACGCTCTACTTTTCCAAATTTCATTTAGCTATGTTTTCTTAAGACTATCTATTTATTTTACAACTTATTACATCAATTATTTAAAGCGAACATTGATAACTATTTGAATATAGGAATCAATCATATTTAACATATACAGTCTTCTTATTTACAAACTCCCGAATGCCGTGCAACGAAAGTTCTCTTCCGTAACCCGATGTTTTAACTCCACCAAAAGGAAGTCTCGGATCGCTCTTGACAAGTTCGTTTACGAATACGGCACCTTCATAAAATTGAGGAATCAGACGATTGACCCGATCCCTATCCGTACTAAAAATAGATACTCCTAGTCCGAATACCGAATTATTGGCAAGATTTACGGCGTCTACTTCGTTTTCGAAGGTGGTAATTCCGATAACGGGACCAAAGGTTTCTTCTTTAAAAACGGGCATGTCGTCGGTAACCCCTGTTAATATGGTAGGCTCGAAAAAACAACCTTGTCTTTTACCTCCCAAGAGAACATGAGCACCCATTTTCACTGAATCATCAACTTGTTTTTCCAATTCTTCCGCTAGGTCTTCCCGTGCCATGACTCCGATGTATGTTTCTTTATCCAAAGGATTTCCACACTTTAGTTCCTCCACCTTATCTTTAAACCTTTCAATGAATCCTTTTGCGATAGATTGCTGTAAAATAAGTCTTTTACCCGCAATACAACTTTGCCCGGTATTTTGAAATCGAGCCTTAACACAAATTTCCACAGTCTTCTCCAAATCAGCATCGTCAAATACTACAAGTGCATTATTTCCGCCCAGTTCCAGCACCGATTTTTTGATATGTTGTCCTGCTGCAGCAGCAACCGATGAACCCGCAGGCTTGCTTCCCGTTAGGGTAACTGCCCTGATAAGATCATTTTCCAACAACGCTTCAATCTTTTCGCTTCCAATAATTAAATTTTGAAAGCATCCCTTAGGAAATCCAGCATTTTCAAAAACCTCTTGAATCATTTGTGCCGATTTCATTACGTTAGAAGCATGTTTCAACACACCAACATTACCTGCCATTAGATTTGGGGCCGCAAACCGAAATACCTGCCAAAATGGATAGTTCCAGGGCATAACCGCAAGAACAACCCCGATAGGTTCGTAACGCACATAGCTA
This sequence comes from uncultured Kriegella sp., assembly GCF_963975415.1. Lineage (NCBI taxonomy): Bacteria > Pseudomonadati > Bacteroidota > Flavobacteriia > Flavobacteriales > Flavobacteriaceae > Kriegella > uncultured Kriegella sp. The sequence continues at coordinate 21,714 of NZ_CAXBGN010000001.1, read as the reverse complement.
ATTTCTGCATCAGTAGCAACAGGTTCGTTTTTCAACTGGTCTTTTGCATTTTCGGCATAATATTCACACACCCAGGCACATTTCTCAATTTCGGCAATAGCTTGTGTAATGGGTTTGCCCATCTCATTGGTTATAATTTCTCCATACTTTTCTTTATTATTTTTTAGTTCCTCGGCCGCCTTGACCATTAGTCTCTTGCGCTCGTCAAATGTGGTTTTTTTCCACGAATGAAAAGTCTCATCTGCAAGTTCAACTCGTGACTGTATATCACTATCAATCAATTCTTTAAATTCATATATCTTTTTACCGTTATAGGGGTTTGTCGATACTTTCATAACTAAGATTCATTTTTCTTAAAGCTAATGATATTGTTTTAAAATGGGGAAGTGTTAGCACTTATTTAACGCCCTTTTATAGCTGTTCATAACCTGGTTAAAAACTAACAGCTTTCCCCCAAAGGCACATGGTCAATATGTATTAATTTTATAAAAACCACATGTAATGAACGACAGATCCTCTAGTCTTCTTGAAATCCGCCCTCAAATTCCATCTGCAAAAGTAACCGAAGAGATGAGTTTAAACGAACGGTTTCAAAATGAAACTTTACGTCCCATTATTAAACTTCAAAATTTTTTACTGTTAGCGGTATTTAAAAATTATATTTCAAAACACAAGAACAGGTTTTATGATTTATTACCGGAAAAGCGAATGGACTATATCGAAAATGCCATTCAAAAAGACATTAAATTCAGAAATTCTTTAAAAGGTATGCTGATTGGTCAGTTCACTGAAGAGGAGTATGATATCTACATTCAAAATTCTTCAGCACTCAACAAGCGTATGATGAATATGGTCGTCGAAAAACTAAAAGATCAAATGCAGTATTTCACAATGGAAATGCTAGTCTAATAGTGACTCTCCGTTTAAATTTGTGGTAAGAATTTCACTCATCAAATCGAAATAAGGCCGAATCGCCATATAAGCTTCGTCAACAACATTGATAAAATTTGGCGACAATACCTCCTCGTCGGTAAAATTCTTCACAAAAATGTATTGCTTTTTCTTAATAAGATCAATATTTACATCCTCTTTATTAAAACCCTTAGGTGCTGTCTTAACTTCGTCACCAACAAGGTTTCCCCAGATATTTTTAAAACCTTTTTCAGATATCACCTCTCGAACTTCGGTCGTATCCAGCTCAAATTCTTTGCGTATGCGTAGTAGGTCATCTTTATTCGGTTGCCAAAACCCTGTTGCGATAAAACTTCCCCCAGGTTGCAAATGAAAGTAATAACCTCCCCTATTTTTGACTCCCGCCCTGGAAAATGACCCAGCTAAATGGGTCTTATAGGGTTGTTTGTTCGCTGAAAAACGAACATCTCTATATATTCTGAACATTTTCAGCTTGTCGATTTCATCATGAGATTGTAACCGTTCTTGCAAACGTTGTAAAAATATCTTGACTTCCAATTCACGCGCTTTGAATTCCTTTTTGTGTTCTGCAAACCAGTCCCTATTGTTATTTTTTTCCAGTTTTTTAAGAAAAAGAAGGGTCTGTTTCGTAATTACCGAATCTAACATACGACCTACAAGTTGTTATTTTTAAGCTAAAGTAACCAATTGGGATAAACTGCTTTTAATATAATGGTTAATTTTGAAAATTGTCAAGCCGCACCATATGAATCAGAAATCGATTATTCAAAAAATAGTTCAGCACAAGAATCAGCCTAATTTAAGGTTTGCGCTAAAACAGAAGACAGAACAGTTTACCGACCGTCTTTTTTATACCCTTTTTGACATTGATACTCCCGTAGCCGAAAATCTATCAACTTTAGAATCGCAGTTTGATGGTTTGGTCGATTTGGCTTGTTGGGATGTAAACAAATCATGTAAAAAAGTTTGGGAAAGTTATGTGGGCAAACTTCCAAAAATTCTAGAACGACTGAATATGGATGCAGCTGCAACGGTAAATTGTGACCCTGCATCATTATCGATTGAAGAAGTTTACATGGCCTACCCTGGTTTTTATGCTATTGCCATTTACAGATTGGCACATGAACTTTACAATGAAGGTTTTCCCTTAGTGCCCAGATTGATGACCGAATACGCCCACAGGCAAACGGGTGTCGACATTAACCCTGGCGCTCAGATAGGTGATTCTTTTCACATAGATCACGGTACAGGTGTGGTTATTGGGGAAACAGCCATTATCAAGAATCATGTGAAAATTTATCAGGGCGTTACTTTAGGAGGCTTATATGTTGCCAAGCACTTACACAAGACCAAACGCCACCCCACTATTGAAGATAATGTAACTATTTATGCAAATGCCACTATTTTAGGTGGGGAAACAGTAATCGGGGCTAACAGTGTCATTGGAGGAAACGCATGGATAACAGCATCCGTGCCCCCTCACTCTACAGTATTTCACACCCCTGAGATTAAAATAAAAACACTACCAAATGTCTAAAAGTATTCTCGACCTTATCGGAAACACCCCTTTGGTATTGTCAAGGGTTTTGAACAAAAATCAAAATGTAAAATTACTTTTTAAGTTAGAAGGGCATAATCCTGGAGGTAGCGTTAAGGATCGAGCGGCATTGAACATGTTGAAAAGTGGGCTCGAAAGTGGAGCTATTCGCAAAACCGATAAATTAATCGAGGCAACAAGTGGCAACACAGGAATTGCTTTGGCAATGATTGCGGGAGTTTACGGGTTGGATATTGAACTGGTAATGCCGGAAAGTGCTACAAAAGAACGGATACAGACCATGCGGGCCTTTGGCGCGAAAGTGACCTTGACTTCTTCGGATGTTGGTATAGAAGGTGCCCGTGATTATGCCGAAAGCAAGGTGGAAAAAGATGGATACATCATGATCAATCAATTTGCCAACGAGGATAACTGGAAGGCGCACTATAAAACAACCGGACCGGAAATATGGGAAGACACCCATGGAGAAATCACTCATTTTGTTTCGGCAATGGGAACCACGGGAACCATTATGGGCACTTCCACCTATCTAAAGGAAAAGAATTCAAAGGTAGAGATTGTCGGAGTTCAGCCTACAGATGATTCGAGCATACCTGGTATACGTAAATGGCCTAAAGAATATTTGCCTAAAATTTTCGATGCGTCAAAAGTCGATCGAACAATGGAGGTAAGTCAACAGGAAGCCATTGACATGGCCAAAAGATTGGCCAAAGAAGAAGGTATATTTTCAGGAATGAGTAGCGGTGGTGCGGCCGCTGCTGCCCTACGCCTGGCAGATACCTTAGAACATGGTGTAATTGTTTCCATTGTCTGTGACCGAGGTGATCGGTACCTCTCATCTGATTTGTTCGCCTAAAATCCCTTGTTTTTTTAAACCAACTTTACCAACTCTCGATGAGATAAAATGAAATTGCGAAATGCTAAAAAGAAGCACCTTTTTTAAGGTGCTTCTTTGTACTAAAAGACTAAGGCCCCGTAATTATTTCATTGCTTTGTGATTTTCTAAAATCAGTTGGAGCGCTTTTCCGTCTTTATCTGTAATGACGAACATTGTGTTCAGGCTTTTCTCTGACATTTGAGTATCGTTATGTACATTCAAATATTTACTGTTTTCAATTGCAGCGAAAATTTCATTGTCGTTTGTTCGGAAAACAAAGTCCTTGTTGGCATCCGAAGTATAGCTAAAGCTAATTACCTCGTCGAAATCATCATCGGTGTCATTGTCTATATTAATCGTTTTCGTGATTGCCTTTGGGGTAATAATTCTTCGAGCATCGATTTTACCCTCATCTTCCTTTGCAAATTTTATTTCTTGACTAATGGAAGTATGAATCTCGACGGATTTTTTTACAAGTTTACCCGCTTCATACATTTCATATTTCTTCTGGGTGGTTTCTTCTGAAATTTCCCTGTTAGAATTCTGTGCAGATAGTAACCCGGCAGTCAAAAAAGAAAAAATCAAAAGTGTCCGTTTCATATATATCATTTCTTGTGTTTTATTTACAAAAACAAGATATGCTACAAGTGCAGGCATTATTTGCTCTTTCAAAAAAATTATGAACTACATAAAGTGATCACACAGTTTAAAGCTACAGGTTGTTATTACAGCCAATGTTTTCTCTTAAAATAAATGAGCATCAACAAAAAGAGTAAAATCATTACGCCCCAGACCATTAAATAACCATATTCCCAATGAAGTTCCGGCATATTGTCAAAGTTCATACCATATATACCCGCAATAAAAGTTAATGGAATAAAGATAGAAGCCATAATAGTCAATACCTTCATTACTTCGTTCATTTTGTTGCTCATATTACTCATATACATTTCCATTAGACTCATCGACATTTCCCGATAAATCTGAAGGCTTTCATTGATTTCTATGGAATGGTCCAATGCATCCCTTAAAAACATTTTGGTATCTTTATTGATAAGTTCGCTTTCTGAATCTATCAAACGGCTGAGCAATTCTTTGACGGGAAAAATCCAACGTCTTACTTTTAATACATCTTTTTTTAACTCTTGTATTTTATGGGCAACCTCTTGTCGCGGGTTTTCATAGACTTCGACTTCCAATACTTCAATTCTTGCATTGAGGTGTTCAAGCACAACAAAATAATTATCGACTATTGCATCAAGCAATGCAAAAAATAGGTAATCGGAACCCTTGTTCCTGATACGACCGGCTTTGTTTTTTATTCTGTCCCTTACCCCGGCAAATACATCGTCATCAAGCTCTTGAAATACCAAAACACCATTTTTCACCAAAGCAAGGGCTACGTGCTCTGCAACCAATTCGTTATCATCATTGATATACAGCATTTGAAACACTCCGAAAATATAGTTCTCATATTCATCGATTTTTGGTCGCTGTTGGGTATTTACGGCATCTTCGAGCACTAAAGCTCCGAGACCGTAGTACGTTCCCAAATTTTCTACAAACCTTTCATCACTAATACCAACCACATCGACCCATTGCAGCATATCGGATTTCTGAAGTTTTATTGTCGCTTCGACACTATCAGCTTTATGCACCTCATAGTCTGACTTATTATAATTTATTATGGTTACCTTAGAGGCTACCCCTTCCCGTTTCCCCATATAAGTTACCGTACCAGGTGCTTTCCCCGTTTTACGATGCAATTTTGATTTCTTCTTTTGGTTCGATTTAAAAGATATTTTTTTCTTTGCCATAACTATACTATTATATAAATGGTACTGGTGCGTATTTTATTTAAATTCTAAATGGTTCAAAAGTAACCCAGATCCGGGAGCAACGAAGGTAAGTTGTGCATTGTTATCTTCATACAAAGATTCCTTAATCTCCCGTATACTCAGTTCTTTCCTACCCAACTGAACCAATGCTCCCATTATCATGCGTATCTGATAGCGCATGAAACCTTCTCCGGTGACATAAAGTGCATAGCTGGTTGTAGGAAAAAAATTAGCAGTCAATAATGTATTGGGTCTAATTTCACAACTGTCTATGGTTCTCATGACATCAGTATTCGCTCTCAATCGAGCCGTATAAGCAGAAAAATCATGGGTGCCTACAAAAAGTTGAGCCCCTTCCTTCATTAGGTCAATAGCTAGATTTTCTTGAAAATTGGCCATATATGGGGCACAAAATGGGTGATTTTTGGCACCGAAAGAAAATAAGTAGACATATTCCTTGGTTTTCGCATGTTGTATTATGTTGAATGATGAATCAACCTCACTAAACTCCAACGCGCGAATATCAGGAGGGAGGTTCTTATTAAAGTCATCGAGAAATTTCCCATAATTTTCAATGGGTGCTTCTTCTAAAAAAAGTTCAAATGCGGTATTTGCTGCTGAAACTTTGGCGTCGGTTCGACCCGCTCCTAAAATCTTAAATTTTTGGCCATTTAGAACGAATTTAAGCGTCTTGGTCACCATTCCCTCAATAGTTCTTTGGTGCGGCTGCTTTTGCCATCCGCTATAGCGAAAACCCAAATATTGCAATCGTATCAAATAGTAGTACTTATTTCTTCCCATTCATAAAAGTAATTCGATTCAAGCTACTGCTTTTTTTTGTAATTCTTATTAGGCTTGTTTAGGGATCATACCCAAAACCGCAACCTTCATAAAAATTTTCTTGTGATTTTCTCAAAAAAGGACTGGAATTAATATTGGATTCACTAGCTACATAGCACCCTTTAATTCAGTATTTTATACTAATTTCGGTGTTAAGATTATGTATAACCAACATTAACTACAGTTTATCGAATATTTAAAATAAACCAAATTTGAGTACGTTTTAAGTTTTAAACCAGGGTTCTATAAATCCCCCGAAACCTAATTTTAAAATGAAATATGTTTTACAACTGTTCCCATGGAAATGGGTATTGAGACTGTCTATTATAACCTTGCTTTTGCTTGGTATTCTTAGTTTTTACGGACTATATACCGATAAATTCTACTTTTTTAAGCCCGATAACTACATCTTTCCATTATTGAGCATTATTCATTTTACCTTTCTATATGTGATGTGGTTCAAAATTAAAGAAAATGATTTGAGCGACCCTCCCATGCGCACGTTAGAATATTCTTTGTATGTCATTGTCTTGGTCTACCTCTACAAATTTTTTGAAACTGTACAGATATTAATAAGTTACAACGAGTATGAAAACCATGTATTACCAAGTTCATTTTTTCCTATTGCGATCTTAATTATGTCGTTACAACTTTTACTCTTGGTATTAACGCTAATGACGTTTAAATACCGAAAAGTAGTTATAGGTCAATATATATTCGATGATATGAATCAACATGTTGATTCTTGGAAATAAACCACTTACGCAATACAACTATAAGTATAAATTCAATAACTTAACTTTTCTGTTTTAGAAAGTCGGAGATATTAAAATCCAATAACAAACAAAAACCCCGTCATATTGACGGGGTTTTTTAGTGTTCCTAATTTTTCGTAGGTGAGTTCTACTATTTGGGGGTCGATTGAATACTTACTTTGATAACCCTTGCGTTGTCAGGTATATGCTCCAATTCGGCTACACTCGCAAGCCGAACATTTGCATTGGGGTCATCTGCGCCCGAATCGGGACCTGATTGCCTAATGACCTGAAACAAACCAGCTCCGGGATATTCATCTGCTTCGGTTCCGGCATCATAGAGGTAAACATATTCCGTCAAATCTCCGTCAATGGGTGTTCCGTTCTCAAAAAGGGCCAAACCATCGGGTGGAAACGAATAAAACCAATCATTGCTTTGTACGAACATGGTTGTAAAAGATAAATGTTCCCCATCTTTTGCAGAAAACTCGAATTGATAACTTCCTCCTGGACCAATAGCCCCAGGACCTGATGTACCTACCGGTGTATCGAAGGCCGCAAAAGCATTTATGCCCTCTTTAACCGCCAATGCGTCGACCAATAAGCTAGGAATTCCATCTTCGGCAATGGCCTGCAACCCTTCCCCAAAATCAGGGGTATCGATTTGATAAAAGGGCTGGACATTCGTGACATGGGTTGCCCAGACACCTGGTGATAGCGGAACGATCAGGCCCGTTGCTTCTTGGGCATCCATTAATAAGGCTTCTGGAAAACCATCTTCGGCTATATTTTCAAGACCATCTGAACTGGCTATAAGACCGGCCTCCGAAGCAGCCTCTCCCTCTACAAAAAATGGAGCTGGTGCCGTGTGTACGGCATAAACTCCCGGTGAAAGTGGAACTGCCGCCCTAGTATCTTCACCTTGAGCGGGAACTGCAATGGTTGTGCCGTTAGAAACATTTATTATACGGACTTTAAACTTAGCCGGACCAATATTTTCAATGGTAACCTGAATGACCTCTTCGTTTTCAGGTAACACATTGCCATAACTACAGCTGTTATTTGTTATTTTAGTAACAACCCCATATTCATTCTCTCCTTGATCCGCTGCCTCGGGCGATTGTTGTGGTTTTTGATTAGGACCTCCCGTACGTTCATTGACCTCGGTACCCGCATCCCAAAGTTCTATTTGATCCGTAACATCTACCGGGCCATTGGCACAAATTGAACTGCCATCTTCATTGTAAAGCCGAATCCCTTCTTCCCCAGGTGCATAAAAAAGATCGTTCGATTGCACGAACATAGTTACAAAAGAAAGCCTTGTGCCTCCATCACCTGGGAGTACTACCGGACCTGCATCGATTTCAAATTCATAAGCATCACCGGGAAATAAGGGAGCCGGATCCGACCCGCCAACAGGTACTGCAAATACCCCGCTTTGAAAAATAGGTTTGGGAGTGACCACATTCTCGATGGTCAACATGAAATCGGCTTGGGCCGCAACTTCCATCTCCGTATTGTCGGTGCTGCTTTCCGTATCATCAACGGTTTTTTCAACAGTTGTATCGTCGGAAACAAGTACGTCACTTTCAGGGTCTGAGCAAGCGGCTAGAAACAAAACTGTTCCGCTCAAAAAGGTTACAAATAGTGTTTTCGTTTTCATAATCTTAGCTTTTAGAATTATTTAAGGGTTAAATCCGCACTTTTGAATCGTTAGCAGATAAACAGTATGCTTATACTTTTTGCTAATCTTCCTTAATTGGCGGGGTTATTCTCTTATCAAACTAAATACAACGAAATCACAGGGCCATCACAAAAATCTCAACCTTTGAGCGTACCTTGTTATAATTTTGTGACACTTTCGCATAGCACAAATACTTAAATAGGTAGTAAAAAGACATAAAAAAGTTCAACATAGCTATGTCGAACTTTTATTACAGCCTATTGACCTAAAGGATCAAATACCTTTCAATCTACTTTTTGTCTATCGCGTTACCGAACCGACAGGAAAACTTCCTGCTACATTATTGGCTATTTCCTGTACACCGGAGGCATCATCGGCTATAAGACTGGCCAATGGCTTTAGCGTAAACGGACTGGGACTGTTATCAGGAAAAGGTTCGATGCTGACCACGGCAGTTTTTCCTCGTAAATCAGTAGGAAACACCAATCCTTCAGGGGCATTTTTCAAAAAGTCCTCTCCGGGAAAAGGAGGCCCGGGATTCTCACCACTGAAGAAATCACTTTCATCAGCGAGCGATACACTCGTAAAAGTGCCTGTAGTGACCGGAATACCATCGATGACCACCCAGCCTTCATATTTCCAACCTGCTGCGAGTTCAGGAAGCACTAAACCAGCTTCAGGATTCCCAGAACTTGGATCTAAGAACCAAATACCACTATTGGCCTCTTCCTCTGCACCGGTTCCTGTGGGCGTTGCTATTATAAACTTGCCAGAAACCGTATTAAAGGAACTTGCGACAGTACCGGTATTCAACTCAGCTGTTTTTCCTTCAAAATCACCCACAAAAATCTTAGTATCCGCCGGGTCTGGAGAGGGGTCCGGTACTGGCTCAATTGACAGTACAAAAGAAACGGCAGCGTTCAACTGCTCTGCATTTATTTCAAATTGTGATTGTGAAAGAACTCCATTTTCATCAACCGAAAAAGTACCTGTAGATATTGGGGCTCCTTCAACTATGAGCCAACCCTCATAGCGAAAGTCCGTTCCTAAGTCTTCTAAACCTTCTACATTAAGGCTCAAGGTCGAGTTCGTGGCCGTAGATTGTGTTTCTTCATCGTCATTGGAACAAGATGCCAATAGTAGCGCAGTTAATGAGAACAATAGACCGGTAAATTTTACTTTTTTCATTATCTTAAAGTTTTAAATGATTGAAAGCACAAAGTAAGCGGGCAAATGTTGTGAACAGATTTCAAAAGTTTCAATTTATGTCCATGTTTCAGTATTATACTGTGAACACTTTGCCTAAATCCTTTATTTGACCATCTTCTACCCTACGCCAATGCTCGTTTGACCAAGGTTGTGGTCAATTGTGATACCCTTGTGATACTTTTTCTATTTATTTACGACCAAAGAGCTTATGAAACAAATACTCATTATAGAAGACGATCCAGAAATCATCAAACTACTTGAGATTCACCTCACCGACCTAATCTATAGCACAACCAAAGCCATGGATGGGGAGTTAGGGCTGAAACTGGCACTCGAAAACGACTACGACCTCATTTTGCTGGATTTAACATTACCATCCATGGATGGCGTCGAGATATGTAAGGCTTTACGGGCAAAAAAAAACACGCCCATTATTATGTTGACCGCAAAATCAGAAGAAATAGATCGAGTTTTAGGTTTAGAAATAGGCGCCGACGACTATATCACCAAACCCTTTAGCATTCGAGAACTATTGGCTAGAATTAAAGCGGTAATGCGAAGAACAGATACGCGCCATAATGAAGAAAAGAATACCGCTTCGCTATCAGCCGAAGGTTTGGAAATAGATATCGATAAGCGTAAGGTGCTGTTGAAAAACCATAAGATAGAATTGTCACCCAAGGAATTTGAATTATTGGTGCTCATGGCCTCGAATCCGGGTCGAAATTATACGAGAACCGAATTGTTGAATATCATTTGGGGTTACAATTTTGAAGGGTATGAACATACGGTGAATTCACATATCAATCGGTTGCGCGCCAAAATAGAGTCAGACATGGCCAATCCGGTTTATATTTTAACGACTTGGGGAGTCGGGTATAAATTCAATGAAGATATTATGACATGAGCAAAGCAATAAACACACTAACACCAAAACTGGTCAAAAAGCTCTGGTTTGCATTTATTCTGCTGATAATACTGATGGGAGCGTCTTATATATTCATTACCATCTACTATGTTGATAAATATAGCCATGCTACAGCCCAACGAGTAGATGCCCATATTGCCGATCATCTTATTAAAGAAATGTTTCAAAATGATTCTCCTTTTTTAAAGGATGGTAGTGTGAACAAACCCCTTTTCGGTGACCTAATGCACGATATGATGGCTATCAATCAAAGTATCGAGGTATACCTATTGGATAAAACCGGGGAAGTGCTTTATTCAGTTGTGTTGGACCATAGTGCCAACGCCCCGGCAAAAACCGTGGCATTAGGCCCCATTCAAGCTTTTATAGCCAGCGATGGCGAAGAATACATTTTGGGTGATGACCCTCGCAATCCCGGGGAACAAGAAATATTCTCAGCTGCGCCTTTTTCCATTGATGGCCGTGAAGGTTATATCTACATTATTCTAGAAGGAAAAGAGCTTCAACTTGTTAGTAATAATCTTGTGGGCACTTATTTTTCAAAATTGGGAATCGGCGCCCTATTATTGTCCATGCTCTTTACCGTCATCATCGGACTACTGAGTATTTGGTTTTTGACGAAAAATTTACGGTTAATGACAGGTACCGTTCGGCGATTTCAAGAAGGTGATCTCGATGTGCGCATCGAGGACCCCGAGAAATCGGATATTGCTATTTTCGCCCATTCATTTAATGAAATGGCCGATACTATTGTAAGTAATATGGATAAGATGAAGTCTGTAGATTTGCTACGGAGGGAACTTATTGCCAATGTTTCACACGACCTTAGAACACCATTGGCCATATTAAAAGGTTATATCGAGACGATGCAAATCAAGAAAAATTCCCTTTCCGATCAAGAAAAGGAAGAATACCTTCAAATTACCCACGACAATGTAGATCGATTGTCAAATCTTATCAACCAACTGTTCGAATACTCAAAATTGGAAGCCGAGCAAGTGAGCCCTGTAAAAGAACCGTTCTCGATTACGGAACTGTCACATGACCTGATCGCCAAATTCAGGGTGCTAGCGGAACAAAAACAAATAACGCTACAACTTGATAACCCTCAAGAAAACAGCATGGTATATGCCGATGTAAGCCTTGTAGAACGGGCACTTCAGAACCTTATAGAAAATGCCCTGAAATATACCGAGCCCAATGGCAAGGTTACCCTGGCGATACAGCGAAAAAACAAGAACGTTGAAATAAACATCACCGATACGGGAACCGGAATTCCCTTAAGTGAACAGCCTTTTATCTTTGACCGCTATAAACAAGTAGACAAAAGCGCCAAGAAACAGGGTTACGGACTGGGCTTGGCCATAGTCAAAAAAATCATGGACTTGCACGATACCACAATCACGGTTTTAAGCAAGCCCAAGGAAGGAAGTTCATTTATCTTTAACCTACCTGCCTATCAACAGGTATAGGGAAAGAAATTGCTATGAACAAAAAGCCCTGAACAATACAAAGTCAGGGCTTTTGATTTATGCTGTAATGAAATTTCGAAAAGAAATTTTACAGACCGTTTATAAAACTTCCGTAAAGGTCTTTGAACTGATACCCTTCCGTGAAGCGATGTTTGCTCAGCTTCTTATAGGCCACCAAACCCCAAAGCAATAATTCTTTTAAGAAATACACATCCTCCTTCGGGAAATCAGGCTGATATTCTTTTACAATATTGTTGAGGGCCGGAATGGCATCCAAAGCCCTTTTATATTCCGCATCGGTATAATCGTCCAACAATTCAAACCCCTCACCTTCAAAGAACCAATGGGTAAGTTCATCATAGGGCGTTTTTTCATCTTTACGCTCCAACTTATTGATTTTCGGAAAATAGGTAGCAAATAATGATTTGACCGCGTCATCGATCAGTATGGAGGCCACCCCATCGGCTCCCTCTTGTTCTCCTTCATAGACCAACTCTATTTTTCCGGTAATCGCGGGTATCACCCCCACGAAATCGCTTAATCGAACCGCTGTTTCTGTTGCGCCGTTTAACAACGTACGCCGCTCGGCAGTGCTCAATAGATTCTCAAAAGCCGTTATACTGGTTCGGGCACTTACCCCACTTTTAGCATCAACATATTCGCTGTCACGAGCTTCAAAACTAATTTGTTCCAAAAGATCTTTGGCCACATCGGGCACATAGACGGCATCGGTTTGACGTATATCTAGACGCGACTCTTGCGCTGTAATCTTACGGGCCGTCGCAATATCGTCGGGATAGTGGGTCAAGATCTGTGAACCTATTCTATCTTTTAAAGGCGTTACGATACTTCCCCTGTTGGTATAATCTTCTGGATTGGCCGTAAAAACAAACTGTAAATCTAAAGGAAGTCGCAATTTAAACCCTCGAATCTGAATGTCGCCTTCCTCTAAAATATTAAAGAGCGATACTTGAATTCGTGCTTGTAAATCAGGGAGCTCATTGATTACAAAAATACAGCGATTCGCCCGCGGAATCATTCCAAAATGAATCACCCTGTCATCGGCATACGACAATTTTAAGTTTGCCGCCTTTATGGGGTCGACATCACCGATCAAATCGGCAACCGTTACATCGGGAGTGGCCAACTTTTCATAAAAACGTTCATCTCTATGCAACCAAGAAATAGGGGTTTCAGCACCTTTTTCGTTGATCAGTTCTTTCGCATATCTCGAAATCGGTTGTAAGGGGTCGTCATTAATTTCAGAACCAGCAACAATCGGAATGTATTCATCCAATAAATTGACCATCAATCGGGCCAATCGTGTTTTGGCCTGCCCTCTTAAACCCAATAAATTAATATTGTGGCGCGATAAAATAGCTCGTTCCAACTCGGGAATGACCGAACTTTCATACCCCCAAACCCCTGCAAAAGTCTCCTTTCCATTTCGTATTCGTTCTATGAGGTTTTCACGCAGTTCGTCTTTTATTTTTTTTGTTTGATAGCCGGCTTTTTTTAGTTCGCCAAGTGTAGTAATCTCTTTATAGTTCAATTCCATAGGTATAATATACATAAGTAAAAAAACAAAACACCCTTTATACAGGGCAATCTCGTCTATTTCAATCTTTTTCTTCTATTCTGTTCGTAGTCTTCAAAAATCATTTCTCCCAGCCCTTTTAATCCCGTAAAAAATGCCTTGCCTTTGTTCGCTTCGGTAAAATGCCGAATAAATTGCATCAAATAAGGGTCTTCGGCAATCATAAAAGTAGTAATAGGAATGTGCAATTTACGTGCTTGTCTCGCCATATTATAGCACTTTTCCACAATGTAGTCATCAAGACCGACACTGTTTTTATAATACGTACCATCGGGAAGCCGCAGACAACTGGGCTTACCATCGGTAATCATAAATATTTGTTTGTTCGTATTGCGTTTTCTACGCAGCATATCCATCGCCAATTGCAGACCCGCCACGGTATTCGTATGATAAGGCCCTACCTTCAAATACGGTAGATCTTTTATAGGAATCGGCCAGGCATCGTTACCGAACACCAAGATATCAAGGGTATCTTTAGGGTAACGTGTCGTTATCAATTCAGCCAAGGCCATAGCGACTTTTTTAGCGGGAGTGATGCGGTCTTCACCGTATAATATCATACTGTGGCTGATATCGATCATTAACACGGTACTCATTTGGGCCTTATGTTGGGTGTCTTCAACGACCAAATCATCTTCGCTTAACGAAAAATTGCCGATCCCGTGATTGATCTGGGCATTTTTAAGACTCTCGGTCATCGAAATGTGCTCTAGACCATCGCCATATCGGTATTCGCGAAAATCACCGGTATGCTCATCGCCCTGCCCCGATTTTCCAGTTTTATGGTTACCCGCACCGCTTCGTTTTAACTTTCCAAAAATTTGGTCTAATGCCCGTTGCCTAATAATACGTTCCATTTTAGCCGTAATCGACAGACTACCCCCATCACCTTCTTCTCCTGTACCTTCGCCCCCACCATCTTTAAACTCTTCCCGAATGTAACCTTTGGCTTTTAAATCCTCAATAAAATCATCAATGGTATATTCGTCATCGGTAAGTTCATATTCTTGATCTAATTCACGTAACCAATCGATCGCTTCATCAAAGTCACCTGAAGTATGGGTTATCAGTTCTTGAAAAATATCAAAAAGTTTATCGAACGGAGTTTCTTCCGGTGCTTCGTAGGTAGAAAAACGAAAACCTTTTCTTGTCGTCATAGCCATAGTATAAATTTAAGATATTTGAGCTTGTGAATAATGCTTTTTAGGAAAAGTTAACTTTAGGCACTTTGGTGGTGTTCTATTGCCTTGGTCGGTTTAACTGCCGTAAATTAACAAACTCATTTGACTATATGCAAGATCAATTTCTAGAAAAACAATGTATAGGATTCTTAAACACGCCGCCCCTATGGGATACCGAGCAATTTGATGTGCAACAATTTGAGTTTCCAGATATTGATTTACCCGATTTCTCTCCTACTGCTATTCCCCAAAATATCCGTTTGGGGCATCAAATGGAATATATATGTAAACAGTTCTTAGACCATTCCAATCGGCATGAAGTGTTGTTGCATAATTTTCCTATCTATAAGGACAAACAAACACTTGGTGAAATTGATTTTATACTGAAAGAAACATCCACAGAGCAACTAATACATATGGAATTAACCTATAAATTCTATATTATAGATCCGGATATTGCGGACCCTCTTTACAATTTAATCGGACCAAACAAACGAGATGTCTTCTTTGCTAAAATTCAAAAAATAAAGAACAAACAATTTCAATTATTACACTCGGTTGAAGGGGCTCAGGCACTACAAGAAAAAAACATCAACCATAAGGGCATTGTGCATCAAGCTTGTTTCAAAGGCCAAATATTCAAGCCTTATGGTGCTACTATTACCACTATGCACCCTATAAATGAAGATTGTATTCGAGGTTATTGGCTGCGCTTCGATGATTTTAAAAAGGATGAATTCGCAACTTTTCAATTCTTTATTCCTTCAAAAACTGAATGGGTCATAGAGCCACAGGAAGCGGTACAATGGGCATCACATCTTAAAACGATAGCAAGCATTGCAACTCATATGCTTAGAAAAAATGCACCTATGGTCTGGAAGAAAAAATCAGATACTGCTTTTGAAAAGTTCTTTGTAGTTTGGTGGTAAAAAACAACTCAAAAAAAAAGTGGATTATTTCCCGAAAGAAATAATCCAACTATTTGTATCAAATATATTTTTACTCCACAGTGTAACTCGTCTTGTTTACCTCGGTCAACCTAAAATAGCCATGGGCATAATTATCAGCATTCGTTTGGTTGATACAATTACCTCTCACCGCAACCGGGGTAGCTTGAAAAAGTCCGACCCCACCTATTTGATCTATCAAAATATCCATATAATTATAGTACGCATTTGAGATACCGTACATTTCTATGGAGACTACATCCCCTGGCTGAAGCACATCTATTTTGTCGGTATCTTCGTCTTCTTGAACTTCATACCACCAATCGACTTCATTGCCGTCGACAAACTCATCATCACCGACTTCGAGCTCTGGCAGTAGGTCTCCCTCTTTATGAAATCTAATAAGATAGTAATTGTCTACATTGGCGGGATCGGTAAACTCAACATGAATTTCCAATTCTTCATCATCAAAACCATCTTCACGGCCTTGGTAAACATTGGTGATATCAGTCACGCTATTCAAGGTCTCTTGAGCAACATAGGTTTCTCCCTCATGAATAATCTCTAAGGTATACGATTGGTCGATAGCGGGAACAAACTCTGAAGTTAAGTATTCGCCATTGTTCTGATCCACAAAAAGGAATTCATCACCGCTCGTATCATTGGTAATCTTGACCGACGCCCCTGTAACAGGGGTAGTACTTGCTGTGTCGAAAAATGCCGATGACGTACTTAACCGGATCGTCTGTTCATTACCAGAGGTGCCCTTGACCCAATCAATGGAAGCCTCTACAACAAGTCTTGTGGGCGCCGTTTGCACGGGAACGTCGATAACATCGGAGCAAGAAGCTAAAGCAATAGTGAATAATAGTATGGTGGTTCGAATGTATGTTTTCATGTGCTTAAAATTTAAAATTATAGGTTACCGATGGAACTATGCCGAAGATGGCCGTTCTTGTGGCTTCGTTGGCCCCAGTTTCAAAATTCTGACCAAAAGAAATGGAAGCTGCGTTCTTGCGATTATAGGCATTGTAAATTCCCAATACCCATTCGCCCTTAAACCTGCGCTCGGGTTTTCGGTTCGGTTTGTAATTGACCGAGAGATCTAACCGATGATAGGCTGGCAAACGGTCTGAATTTCTTGCGGCATAACTAGCGACCGAAATTCCTTCGTATTCATACTGCTCGTTCGGATACGTAACCGGTCGGCCCGTCTGAAAGACGAGATTGGTGCCAAAACTCCATTTATCGTTCAATTTATATGCTCCGGATATCGAAATATCATGGGTTCTATCATAAGGCGTATTGTACCACTCCCCATCGTTGATTCCCAATCCGCCAGCGTTGCCACCGGGAGTTCGTTGCTCTGATTTCGATAAGGTATAGGCAATCCATCCGGTAAACTTTCCTTCGTTTTTACG
The DNA here is from genome assembly GCF_963975415.1 of uncultured Kriegella sp. Lineage (NCBI taxonomy): Bacteria > Pseudomonadati > Bacteroidota > Flavobacteriia > Flavobacteriales > Flavobacteriaceae > Kriegella > uncultured Kriegella sp. The sequence goes on along the minus strand of NZ_CAXBGN010000001.1, from coordinate 4,474 downwards.
AAGTAACAATTCGAGGCCGTATGCCCGTGATTCCCCGTTTAAAATTTCCGTTTCAATCGTATTCTGTCCTATTAAATCGGAGCCATCGATATAATCGATTCGGTTGTCGGTATTTTTATAATAGGCCTCTACCTCCATAGAATAGACCTTATCCTTGAAATTGCGGAAATACCCGATCGCATATTGGTTCGATAGTTGCGGAGCTACGTATTTTCCACTGGGTGTCCACACATCCAACGGTGTTGCCGAAGCCGTATTTGACAGCAAATGAATGTATTGTGCAACCCTAGAAAAGCCCGCTTTAAAAGAAGATACCTCGTTCAATTGATAGGCCAATGACAATCGCGGTTCAAAATTCCCGAAACGTTTGATGGCATCCCCCTTTTCATAATCGGTCTCCCCTACTTCGGTACCACGTTCATAGATACCTAAGGCCTGATTGTATACAACCGGTTGGTCATTGGCATAATCAACCATTGCTTGACCGCCCAATCGTGAGAATGCACTATACCGCAGGCCATATTGTGCCGTTAGTTTATCGGTAAGTGTATGTTCTGCATTTATGTAAAGTCCGCTTTCAAGCGCCTTTTTACGATCCAAGGTCATCGGGTTAACGGCCGAAGTTTCAGAAGTCGGAATGATCTGACCGGGATCAAAATCATAATAAATACTACTCGCCCCAAAATCAAGCTTGAAGTTGTTACTCAAATAATATTTCAAGTCATATTTTAGATTATAATTGCTAATTGAAGAAACCCAATCAAATTCAGCAGCTGTAATGCCCAGGTCATAATCGTATTTGCTGACTACGGCCGAAAGGTTGGAAAAAAGCCGCTCGTTAAAAATATGGTTCCAACGCAGGTTGCCCGTTGAATTACCATAGCTGCTGCTGAAACTTTCGCCCAATTCAAAGGCATCCCTGCCGAAATAGCCTGATAGAAAAAGCTTGTTGTTTTGATTGAGATTGTAGTTGGCCTTTAAATTGAGGTCATAAAAGCTTACACTATTATCTTCGCCTGCCGCTTTTAGCAAAACGTCGGCATAAGAACGGCGCCCCGCTACCAAAAACGAACCTTTTTCCTTAAATATAGGTCCTTCTACCGCAACACGACTTGAAATAATGCCAATGCCACCCGTAGCGGCAAACCGTTTGCTGTTACCATCTTTTTGGCGAACATCGAGTACGGAAGACACCCTCCCCCCGAAACGGGCAGGAATACCGCCTTTGTACAATTTCACATCTTTTATCGCATCGGCATTAAAGACGGAAAAAAAGCCGAACATATGTGAGGTATTGTAAATTATCGCCTCATCGAGCAAGACCAGATTTTGATCTCCGGCCCCTCCCCGTACGTGAAATCCACCGGTACCCTCACCATTGTTGGTCACCCCTGGTAGCATTTGTAAAGACTTCAAAATATCGACTTCCCCTAAAACCACTGGCATCTGTTTGACGGTAGCAATATTCATTTTCGCCACACTCATTTCGGGCTTTCTCAAGATAGCCCTTTCAGGTTCATCGGCGGTAACCACGACTTCTTCGAGTTCAGTAGAAAATTCGGTAATTTCGAAATCGAGTTTTTGATTACTGTCAAGTGTTATGTCTTGATTGATTTCAGAAAAGCCGACATACGAAATATTCAAGGTATAGTCTCCTTCAGGGGCCGTAATGGAATAAAAGCCATATTCGTTGGTAACCACCCCAATGGTGGTACCCTTTAGAAAAACAGAAGCCCCGAATAGGGTTTCGCCATTATTTTTGTCGGTAATGGTACCATTTAGTGTATAGTTCGATTGGGCCAGCGCCGCCGAACTAAAAAGAAACGTAATAAGCCAAAGGCCGAAGACCAAAGGCTTTTGAAAATTTGTTTGCATTCGCATTGATTGATGGTTTTTTAATGTTGTCTTTTAATTTCCCTTCCAAAGACAACGGCAAAAATAAAAGGTTGCACCGACCGACCCTTTTATTTATGAAAAGTTTACCATTCGTTGTTCAACCAAGGAAAACAAGGTTCTCGGAAGGCGTTTTATATAGCCCTGGGGTTGGCCCATGTACTTTGGAGCAGTCTTGGACATACCCGTTTTTTTAGCTGTTGGTAAAATGTTAAATTTGAGTGTGCTAAAAGAGAGCTATAGTTACTAGTGGCTATAAACAATTGTTGTACGCAATATCCCACTGACACTTTTAACATTTTTTTGACATTTTGACAGTCAATAATAATTGGCATCTTTATTGGAAAAATGAATTCGAATCTGATTATAACATATTGAATATCAGAATTAATTTAATTTCATCAATAGCCTTAAGCCTTGAAGAAATATATAACTAAACTAAATGGCGACATCAGTAAATTCAGCTTTCAGCACCTTCAATAAAGATTATGTGAATTTATTGAAGGACAGAACAGATAAGGCAAGAGCCAGTAGAAATTGGTTATATGGGCAATTAAACGGACTTGAAAATAAAGACGACCTAAATTTCCCTTATAAATATGATGGTTGGCACATTAATTATGGCTCTTTTGAAAGAAGAACAAAAATCCGCGAATTAGACGATGTTGATTTAATGTTCTGTTTGGGTGCCAATGGAGCATATTATTCTAAATATGGAAATGAATACACCATTCATACACCAAATGCTGGTTACAGATTAAAATATTTATCCGATTCCGATGTTTTGAATTCAAGAAGAGTTGTCAATAAATTCAAAAATTCACTATCTACTATTGAACAATACAAGTCAGCCGAAATTAATAGTCGTGGAGAAGCAGCAACACTAAATTTATCATCTTACGAATGGGTGTTCGATATTGTTCCTTGCTTCAAAACAGATACTGACATTTATTTAATTCCTGATGGTAATGGCAATTGGAAACCAACTGACCCAAGAATTGACCAAAATAGAATTACAACTGCTAATCAAGACAATAAAACCCTTGTTTTACAACTTGTTAGAACATTGAAATATTGGAATAGGAGAAACTCAACCCATACTATCTCATCTTATCTTTTTGAAAATATTGTAATAAATTTTGTGAATTCAAGAGCAGAACTAAACGATTATAATGACATTAATGTAAGAGATTTTTTTTACTATTTAATTTCTGCAATCCTAAATTCTGTTTATGACCCAAAAGGATTTCAAGGAGATATGAACACATATTTATTTGCAGAAAAAGAAGCGATTTCAAGAAAAGCAGATTGGGCATATGAAAAAGCAAAACAGGCTGTCTATGCTGAAATAACAGAGAAAGACCAAAAAAAATCAATTAATCTTTGGGGAGAAATTTTCGGAGCAAACTTCCCAACATATGGCTAATAAAGGAAAAAAAATATTAAAAAAGCAAAACAAGGATATTCATATTAATGAATTGCTTGCTCAAAAAAGGGTCTATTCAATAGCCAAGAATTATCAAGGTTTATTAATTTTTATTTCAGTACCACTTCCAATTATTATTTCTTTGGTAATTAAAACAAATCCAACCTTCATTGATGAAGCAAGCTATATATTTGTTTTGTACACAATTATCGCAGCAGTTGGAGAAAAGATTTTAGAAAGTACTATTGATAGATTAAAAAAAATTGCAGCATCGATAAAGGAAACTTTTGATACTAAAGTGCTTGACATCCCAGTAAATGAGACATTAAATTTAGTTCTTATAGACAGAGAGATTATTAGACGATATTCTTTAAAGCATAAAGAAAATCAAAAGATTGTTGAAAAAGTTACTAATTGGTATTCTTTAGCTATAAAAAAAGTTGATACTAACGTTGCAAGTTTACTTTGTCAACGTACGAATATTACATATGATTTTTCAGTACGCAAACGCTACAAATATTTAGTTTACTTAATTAGCTCAATAACTTTTACTATTCTTTTAGTAATCGCTCTTATGAACGATTTAAGTTTACAAGGTTTTCTTATTGAGGTTATATTGCCATCAATTCCAGTTTTTATGTTTGCTTACAAAGAAATCAATTCAAATACAGAATCAATTGATAACCTAAATCATTTGAGAAACCTGATTGAATCGACATTATCAAAAACTAATATTAATGATAATATTGATAAAGAACACTTGAGAAATATTCAAGATAGAATATATAATAACAGACTTTTAAGCCCAATGATTCCTGATTTTATTTATAATTCTTTAAGACCAAAACTTGAGGATGAAATGAATTATTCAATGGAAGAACGGATAAAAATACTGCGTACAACATAGTATCCTATGAAAAGCACTAGTCCAGTTCCTTAAAGTTAATATTTTATTTTTTATCAATCCATAATGGTGATTTTGGGGTGTTGAATTGTTGGCAACCCTTGTCAGCTTTTTACTTGGTTGTCAATACTTCAACACCATATATGACTTGCTCCGCATCCTATGTGTGATCGATCCTGGATTATGAACGTCACCGGCATCTGTATGATTATAAGCTATAATAGACCTGTTCACTTGCTATACGATGTGAT